>NZ_OY762905.1:3307500-3907500 GCF_963666525.1 uncultured Cohaesibacter sp. | reverse complement strand
ACGACGAGTGCGGCGGACAGCAGGCTCTTGTCGATATGGGCGATCTTGGCAGCGGGTGCCAGCAGATAGCTCAGCAGGCTGACCGCATAATAGGAGATCGCCACCACCGAAAGCCCTTCGACGGTTTCCTGCAACCGGATCTGTAGCGCAGCGCGACGGTCCATCTGGGCCAGCAGCTGGCGGTTCTGATCGGTTGTTGTCACCTGTACCCGCGTGCCCAGCAGCTCCGAGGCATGGGCGGCACGGAAGGTCAGGTCGTCAAGCTGGCTCTGCGCCGAGCGACAGGTGCGCATGCTGGGCTGATAGCGCCGCTTCATGAATTCGGAGAACAGCTGCCGTTCGAGAATGCGTTGCTCACGCAACAGGCCGATGCGCTGCATGACCAGTTCCTCGTAGGCGCGGCCGGCATTGAAGCGCGAGGAGCTGCTGGTGGACAACATCGACAGCTCGGCGGATATGCCAAGCAGCTCATCAAGCACCACCTTGTCACTTTCCTGCTCGTCACCAATCCTTGCCACTGTCTCGCTGAGCTTGATGTTCAATGTACGGATGCTGCCCAGAACCTTTCGAGCCACCGGGAGGGTCAACATCGACATTGCCCGGTAGGTTTCGACTTCAAGAAACCGTTGGATCACCCGCCCCAGACGACTGGCACCGACATCGCGGCAGGCCAGGACGGCAAGGCGAATCTGTCCACGGTTGTCGAGGTCGAAGTCGGCGGCAATGGCGGCATCACCATCGCTGACATAGGCGGCGGCAAAACTGGATGGCGAACCAAACCAGTCACGGACCACACCGGACATCTGCTCCTCGATGCCCTTGAGATCTGGCACGGGTTCGATGCGGGCGGAGACCGACGAAACGATCCGACCGGGAAAAGCCTGCAACCACTCGATGGTGAAGCGGTCGTGCAGGTCCGTGGCGAAACTGTCCGGCCCTAGATTTGCCGGGCGTGGAGCGTAGGTATAGAGGGTGTAGGTGGCAAACTCAGTATGGTTTTCCCACTTGAGAACCATGCCGTCGAGGTTGGCGATGTGATAGACAGCGCCCTCTTCCGGCTGTGGCGCACCGAAGCCCTCCAGAAAAGCAACCAGCTGTTGCCGGGCCAGCTCCGCCGTATGCAGGCCGTCTTCTTCGGGCTTGAGGGCGATGAAGGCCAGGCGGCTCGGAGCATCAAGCTCGAGGAAGGGCCGCGCATGCATCTCGCGGATCATCGGCGCCCGCATCGAGTGATTGAGGCGCGCCTTGGCTAGTCTGGTCTGGCTATCGGCCACTGGATCGGTCCTTCCTGTCCCTCTATCCGCTTTGCCCGCCCGTCTTCCGGGTCAAACCGGTAAAGTCTGGTCAAGACAGTATAATAGTCATTTGTTACAGACCTGTAGAGAGCAAAAGCGAAAGGTCGCTGCGCCGGGTTGGAAAACCCGTCGGGATCCGCCAGTCGTGCGCGATCAGCGGGCGTTTAATCCCTGTCTTCCGTATTGCCCGAATAGCTGGCAATTTCCCGCATCGCAGCCCGCAGATCGTCGTTGCTCATGCTCTCGATCGGCAGGGATACGAACCGTCCGATACGATCGGACAGTTGGGCATAAGCGGTCAGGAAAGCCAATTGCATGTCCTTGTCATCGCCCACCTCGGCAGCCGGATCGGCGATACCCCAGTGGGCAATGGCCGGATTGCCCGGCCAGATCGGGCAATTTTCACCTGCCGTATGATCGCAGACGGTGATGATGTGATCCATCTTCGGGCTGCCCGGGTGATTGAATTCGCTCCAGTTCTTGGAACGCAGGCGGCAGATCTGGTAGCCGAATTTTTCCAGCAACTGGATGGCCCATGGGTTCGGTTGGCTTACGGTCAGGCTCCCGGCAGAAAAGGCCCTGAACCGCCCCTGACCGACACGGCCCAATATGGCTTCTGCCATGATGGATCGGGATGAATTGCCGGTACAAAGGAAAAGGACATTCTGCATTGCGGGCTCCTCGCAGCGCGTTCAATCAGGCAATCGTCAGGGGATACGATTGAAGGATTCAAAAAAGGGTATAACCCAGCAGACACCACACTTTTGAAGCGATTGATACTAACCTATCGGATTAGATCACGCTTCTTTTACCTGCCGTGCCGCAGCATGTTCGACATCAAGGTCAAACCGGGGCCGGTCGACATCGATTTCCCCTGGCATAGCCGTTGGGCATTCATCCTGAAGGAAGGCCATGAGGTCGTTGAGACAGTCCTCAAGCCCGAAATAGATGATGTTGCGACCGCTGCGCTCCGAGTTGATGAGACCCGCCCGCTGCAGAATGGACAGATGGGTCGACAGGGTGTTGTGCGGCACGTCTAATGTCCGGGCGATTTCGCCAGCTCCCAGTCCCTTTGGCCCCGCCTGCGAGAGCAGGCGAAAGACCTCGAGCCGTGTCTCCTGGGCCAGTGCGGAAAGGATGATCTGCGCCCGTGACTGGGACTTCCAGGTTTCGGTAGCCGTGTTCATTGCAAACCTACCTTTGGGATCTGCTGATGCCCCGGAATGAGACGCTGCCCCGCAAGGGACGATGCGATGGAAAGGACACGATGAGACAGTGTCAGCCTGCTTGAAAAGGCCGACCACAGGTCGATGGATATCGACGGCTCATGACACTGACATGACAGCAACAGCAAAAATCGCGCCTGCACACAAAAGTTGCCAGCATTTGTAATGCAATGCCCAATCCGAGGGGATATATAGAGGAAGGAGCGTTCGTCGGACGGGCCAAGGCCGCCTGAGACACGATGGAACCGGCAAGGGTGGCCCCTGCAACAGCAGGCAGAAAAAATCGCCCCTTTTCCAGTTTCACCTTGATCTGAGCGACAGGGCAGGTACAGAAGGACTCCTAAACAGAAGGAATGGAAAGAAAATGGTTCTGTCGTCTCATTGGGTCTTTAATTTCGGCGGTGGCAAAGCGGATGGCAATGCCAAGATGCGCAACCTGCTTGGCAGCAAGGGGGCCAACCTTGCCGAAATGACCAATATGGGACTGCCGGTGCCTCCGGGGTTCACCATCTCGACGGAATTGTGCAACAGCTACTTCGCCATGGGTCATGTCTATCCGGCCAGCCTTAGGGGCGAGGTTGATGCTGCCATCGAGCGCATCTGTGAGCAAACCGGCCGTCGCCCAGGCGATCCGGACAAGCCACTGCTGCTGTCGATCCGCTCGGGCGCGCGCATCTCCATGCCGGGCATGATGGAAGCCATTCTCAATCTTGGACTCAACGACCAGACCGTGGAAGCGCTGGCGCGCGAAACCGGAGATGCCCGGTTCGCCTATGACAACTATCGTCGCTTCATCCAGAAGTACAGTGACGTGGTGCTGGGGATCGACCAGATCGCCTTCGAGGAGATCATCGAGGACTACAAGGATGAACGGGAGGTCCTTTATGATTCCGCTCTCACGGCCGAAAACTGGATGGAGATCATCGACGCCTTCAAGGCGATGATCCTGGATGAACTTGACGAAGACTTCCCTCAGGAATTCGACAAGCAGCTGTGGGGCGCAATCAGCACGGTCTTCTCCTCCTGGATGAATGCCCGCGCCATCACCTATCGCCATCTGCATGACATTCCGGAAGACTGGGGCACCTCTGCCATCGTGCAGGCCATGGTGTTCGGCAATCTCAATGACCAGTCCGCCGTGGCGGTTGCCTTTACACGCAGTCAGGAAACCGGCGAGAAGAAGCTGGAGGGGTGTTTCCTGCCCAACGCCCACGGTGAGGACATCATCGACGGCGAGTGCAAGCCGCTGCCGCTGACCCACTCGGAAGGCTCCGACGTCAAGAGCATGCAGGAGTTGATGCCGACGCTGTTCAGCGAGTTTCTCGCCATTTGCGAGCGGCTGGAAACCCATTACAAGGACATGATGAAGCTCGGCATAACCATCGAGAATGGCAAGCTGTGGCTACTGCAGGCCCGTGCGGCAACCCGCACGCCAAAGGCTGCCTTGCGGGCTGCAGTCGATCTGGCCAAGGAGGGACTGATCACCGAGGCCGAAGCTGTCTCCAGGGTCGATCCGCGGTCGCTCGATCAGTTGCTGCACCCGACCATTTCCGACAGTGAAAAGCGCATCGTCTTTGCCAAGGGCATGGCGGCCTCGCCGGGGGCGGCATCAGGCCATCTGGTTTTCAGCACGCGGGACGCAGAAGAATTCGTCAGCCATGGCCGTCAGGTCATCCTGATGCGCATAGAAACCAGCCCGGAAGATGTGCATGGCATGCATGTCGCCCGCGGTATCGTCACAGCACGTGGCGGCATGACCAGCCACGCAGCAGTTGTTGCGCGTGGCATGGGCATTCCCTGTGTGACCGGCGCAGGTGCGCTGCAGATCAACTATCAGGAAGAATCCGTCACATCCGGACCAGTCACCCTGCGCAAGGGCGACCTGATCACCATTGATGGCAGCTCGGGCGATGTGCTCAATGGCGACGTGCAGATGCAGAACCCGGAACTGAGCGAGGAATTTGCCACGCTGATGGAGTGGGTCGACAACATCCGCCGCCTGAAGGTGCGCTGCAATGCCGATACGCCACAGGACGCCAAGGCGGCGCGCGACTTCGGCGCCGAGGGCATCGGCCTCTGCCGCACCGAACACATGTTCTTTCAGGACGATCGCATCTTTGACATCCGTGCGATGATCATCGCCACCAGCGAGGAAGACCGACGCCGCTCGATGGACAAGCTGCTGCCGCTGCAGCGGGCCGACTTCGAGGCGCTGTTCGAGACGATGGCCGGTCTGCCGGTCACCATCCGCCTGCTCGACCCACCGCTGCATGAGTTTCTGCCCAACCAGCCCGAGGATATCGCGGCGATGGCCCGGGCGCTGAAAATGGATGAGGCAAGCCTCAAGAGCCGCATTCACGCCATGCACGAATTCAACCCGATGCTCGGCCACCGCGGCTGTCGCCTCGCCATTTCCAAGCCCGAGGTGGTTGAAATGCAGGCCCGCGCCATTTTCGAGGCTGCCGTAGCGGCTGGCGAGAAGACCGGAGCACCAGTACAGCCGGAAATCATGGTGCCGCTGGTTTCCATTCGCGAGGAACTGGAGTTCGTCAAGGCACGCATCGATTCCACTGCCAAGGCTGTGATGAAGGAGATGGGCCACGAGATCGACTATATGGTCGGAACGATGATCGAGCTGCCGCGCGCCGCCCTGCAGGCCCGCAAGATCGCGGAATCGGCGGAGTTCTTCTCCTTCGGCACCAACGACCTGACCCAGACAACCTATGGCATCAGCCGTGACGACGCGGCCCGCTTCATCGCCGACTATATCAAGGCCGGTGTCCTGGAACAGGATCCCTTCATCTCGATCGATATCGAGGGGGTTGGCGAGCTGATCGAGATCGCTTCCGAGCGCGGACGCTTTGCCCGCCCCGACATCAAGCTGGGCATTTGCGGCGAGCATGGGGGTGATCCCGTCTCCATCGAATTCTGCGAGCGGGTCGGCCTGGACTATGTCTCCTGTTCGCCCTACCGGGTTCCGATTGCCCGGCTTGCTGCGGCTCAGGCGACCCTCAGACGGCATCAGATGATCAAGTAACAGACGCAACGGGGCGGGGTCGGACCTTGTCGGCACCGCCTCAAGCCGCAAAAATTTCGGCCCAGCGGCAATGGCGCACAGGCCAAGCCATAAAACATGCGGAAATTTTCTACAATTCCGCAAAAATTATGTATTTCATCTGACATATCAATATAATATTGCCTTTTTAGCAAATTCTACCATAAACTATCCGGTGTAAACAGCAGCCTTGACCCCTCTTCGCACCAGAGACCAACGCGGTGGGGGACCCTTTCCGAGCCGGACCAGCAGCATGACCAGTGTCTATCTACAGGGAACCCTAATTGGCCTTGCCATAGCGGCGCCTGTCGGGCCGATCGGCCTCTTGTGCATCCGTCGCACCTTGCGGGACGGACGGCTCATCGGCATCGCCACCGGCATGGGTGCGGCAACTGCCGACGGCCTGTACGGGCTCATCACCGCAATGGGGCTTTCAGTGTCCGGCCTGCTAGTCAGCCACGGCGACTGGATGCGACTTGGCGGCGGGTTGCTGATCCTCTATCTCGGCGTCAGCACATTCCTGCGTGGCTTTCAGCCTCAGGGCCACAATGCCGCTTCGGCTCCTCCTGCCCACGCTCCACTCAAGGCTTACGGTACCACCTTCCTGCTGACAGTTTCCAACCCCGCGACCATCATCGCCTTCATCGGCATGATTTCCGGCCTGTCCAAAGGGGCAGAGAGCGGCCCCGGTGCCGCCTACTGGCTGGTGCTCGGCGTCTTCTGCGGCTCGGCCCTGTGGTGGTTCATTCTGGTCGGCATCACGTCGCTGCTGCGCGGGCTGGTCTCGGACCGGTTCATGCAGGCGGTTGATTTCGGCTCCGGAGCTCTGCTCACTTTCTGGGGCGGCATGCTCATCTGGCAGGCTGGCCAAACGCTGTTCTGAGCCCTGATTGATGCAGCATCGAGCAGCAGCGCCGAAAGCTGCGCCGCGTCTGCATGGGTCACCCCCATCAGGAGTTCTACGTCTAACGTCTGTCTGGCCTCCTCCGGGTCATCTGGTTAAGCGATAAGGCAAAGTCTGAAACGCCGAAACCGGGATCCATGACCACAACATCAGTTGCCAGCAACGCCTCTGCCCTCACCCTCGACGCCATCCGCGATGGAGGCAAGAAGGCTTTGGCGCGAGCACTCAGCGCGCTGGAAGCAGAAGATGGCAGCCTTGCCGTGGCCCGTCTTCTGGACGAAGCGGCGTGCAATGCAAGGGCGCATGTTGTTGGGCTGACCGGCCCACCGGGCGTTGGCAAGTCAACCTTGACCAATGCCATCATCCGTCACTGGCGCGCCAATGGTGAGCGGGTGGGCGTTCTGGCCGTGGACCCGTCCTCCCGCTTTTCGCAGGGCGCTCTACTGGGCGACCGCACGCGGCTTGACACGGACCCGAGCGACAAGGACATTTTTGTTCGCTCCATGGCTGCACGAGATCGCCTGGGGGGGCTCTCGAATGAGGCAGTTGCTGCCATAGTGCTCATGCGGGCATTGTTCGACAGGGTGCTGGTGGAAAGCGTCGGCATCGGTCAGTCCGAAGCCGATATCGCGTTTGCCACGGATACCGTGATTCTCTGCATCCAGCCGGGCTCGGGCGACAGCCTGCAATTCATGAAGGCAGGCGTAATGGAACTGCCCGATGTCATCGTCGTTACCAAGGCGGATGTCGGCAAGCTTGCCACGCGTGCCAAGGCCGACCTCGAAGGAGCCCTGTCGCTGACCATGCGCAAGGACAAGGACTGGACCGTACCCGTGCTGCTGGTATCAGCCTTCGATGATACAGGGTTACAACAACTTATAGCAGAAATTGATCGGCACTACGGCAGTTTGCTGGAAAGCGAGAAATTCCTGACAATTCGTCAGGATCAGGCAACAATATGGTTACTGGATCGCATCCGCAGAAAGTTCGGCGAGATCGGTCTCGCACAGATCAACGCACGGGATTTCATAAATCGGGCTGGCGGTCCATTCATGGCCGAAAAGTTGATCTCGGAAGATCTGTCACAAAGACTTGCAAAAAAGTGGGAGACTTGTGAAACTGGTCGGCTGCAAATAAAAGCCGATGGTTAAAATTGCCTGAAACGCTTCCATACATCGTCGGTATCGGGATTTATTGGTATGAGCCAATTCAGTTCGGCATGGAGGAAAATATTCGTGGCGAACACTTGCGTTTTGGGATGTTAGACCTCGTATTATGGGAAAATTTTTCTATTTATAACTTTTCCCTATTGGAAATTTGGTAAATTATGCAATTTAAAACGCGAAAAGGTATAATTTTGGGGTGATTTAATATTCATTTCCAGTTAGATTTGAATTGCCTAAAGGCATGCTCGGGGGAGCGTCACCTTATTTGGCTCTAGGTGTAGTGCGGACATTCTGCGGGGACTGTTCTGACAATCGCCTCCTACGTTTGAAGTTCTTTGCTGGTTTGAACCAAACGGAAGAGCGGGCTTTTAGGTATTACTTGCCCGGACCCTTTTCAGGGTTCCGGGCATTTTTTTATCCTGGCGCCCGAATCATTTGCCGCCAAATAATGACCGTTCAGAATCAATACAACCGGAAATGTGCATTGGCGACCAGAACAAATTCCATCGCCAGAAATCTTTTCGGAACCCGAATTGCCACTTTCCTCCACATATTCGAGCCGCAAAATGCAACGCATTGTCATTTTTTACTAGAGAAAATTTTTCCTGCCCAAGGTTTGCCGCATTGGCCGGTTAGGGGCTCGCTTATGGTTTTTTAACGACAATTGCATCGTTAACGCTCTTTCAAGGTTAATGGTGCATTATTGCCTCTATGGATCGGTCGGTTTTCCGGTTTCTGTGCGTGCGCAGCCCCCGAGTATCAATGCGGGCATGCGATAGAGTGTAATAGTTGCGTTGTGTAGTTGGTGACAGAATGTCGAAATCCTTGCTTGGCCAAAAGAGCCTTGGTCTGACCACCTGTCTGATGATCGGTACCGCATTGGTCCTTTCTTTCACTCAATCTCTCGACGAAGACAGATCTGCTGCGGTCTCCTTGGCCGATCTTCGAAAGCAGGGCTGGACCGCGGAGACTTACGAACAAGCCTTCATGCCACGGCAAGGCGCAGCCAGTCAGCAGCCGGCCCGGGCAAGCGCATCCGGATCTTCTGAGCCTCCACTCCCCGTCCAAACCGCTTCTTTCGCTCCTGCGGGAACAGGTGACAGCGCTCCGTCTGACCAGTTTCGCAAGGGTACCTATATCCAGATTTCCGAGCCTTTGGACAAAGCGCCGGACATCCGCTCCCAGCAATCTTACGATGTTGCCAGATTGTCTGATCTGGAACCGACTCTCACGGTCGATGCAGGCCGCAAGGGTGATCGCCGCCGCAGCTGGACCTGGGAGCCGTTCAAGGTTGCTCACGGTCGTCGCGACATCGCCCTGAACTGGTCGGGTTCCGTCTGGCACATGGCAAGCCCTGTGGCAGAGGAAAGTAACGAGGCCCTGCCGAAACTGACCTTTGAGCCTGCAGATGACCTGACCATGGTCATGGCCGATGCACAGCATTTCCTCAAGTCCGATGGCTTTACGGATGGCCCGGACATGATGTATGCGCAGAATGGCACCGACACCGGGACCACCGAAGCGGTTGACCCGACCGTTACCGGCTCGACCGCTCTTGCCTATGCGCCGACCTCCGACAGCACCGAGGCTCCGTTCGAAGCCATCCTCACTGAACAGCGCAAGGGAGCGATCAGCGAAGACAATCAGGTGACCGTGATCGACGCGATCGACGATTACAACAGCACCGGCGACGACGGCTCGACCAAGGCAACCGGCAATGGCGCAACACAACTCGCCTCTCTGCCCCCGATCAACGCCCTGCCCCGTGTTCGGGTTCCATATTCTTCCGCATCTGTTGAAGTCGCCCAGCCATTACCCAAGGTCAGTAAGCCGCTTGATATTTCTCCCATCGTAGCCGATGCCGAGCCGCATGCGGCCGAAGAGACCGAAAGCACGCAGCAGGCGGCACAGGAAAAGGCGGTTCCGTTGACCCTCGCCCGCAGCCAGGCACGTCGCGCTGAGCTGAAGCTGGCCAAACTCGCCGATACCGACGAGGAAGAACCAACAAAGAAGAAGTCCCGCTGGGCAAGCTGGTTCAATTTCTCCAGCCCCAAGAAGGCCAAGATCGATGCCCGTGGCGAGCATGCCTGGGTAACGAACAAGCTTCCGAAGTCTTCCTACACAAGCAAGCAGAAGACCTGCCTTGCCAACGCCATCTATTTTGAAAGCCGTTCCGAACCGGAAACCGGCCAGATCGCCGTTGCCCAGGTCGTGATGAACCGCGTCAAGAACCCGGCCTATCCGGATTCCATTTGCGGCGTGGTCTATCAAAACCAGAACATGCGCAACGCCTGCCAGTTCTCCTTCGCCTGTGACGGCATTCCGGATCGCGTCCGCTCCAAAAAAGCCTGGGATCTGGCCGTGAAGCTGGCCAATGAAGTGATCAACGAGGAAGTCTGGCTCAAAGACGTCGGCTCAGCGACCCACTATCATGCGACCTATGTCCGTCCCAAATGGGCCAAGACGATGAAAAAGGCTGACAAGATCGGACTTCATATCTTCTACAAAACCTACGGCGGCGGCTGGAGCTGATCGCGCGCTCAGGAATTCCGGCGGCGGCCCGCCGCCTGCTCTTCCCCGCAAGGGGGTGGCTTGAAGAAAGCCAGACAGTTCAGAACTCACGACACAAACTGCATTAATCGGGCCCTTCGGGGCCCGTTTTTTGTGCTTCCTTCAAAAGATCCGGTAAACGTCTTCTCCCCGATTGAATTTTCGCAACGAAATCTTGTGTCTGAGGATGTCTGAGAGGGGTAAATTGGGCCCTTACAGTTTAGAACAACCTCAAATAGCACCACTACGGCACTGAAAACAATATTATTCCAGGTTTTACTACATCACGGAACACATCTTGATATTCCTATTTATTCTGTAAATTATTTTTTTAGATCCTTCTGACAAAATACAACCAGAATTCAGCCCTCTCGAATTTCCTCACTTATTCGGTGCTCTCATGTTTTTCAAATCCCGCAGGCTGGTTGCGTTCTCGCAATCGTTGAAAATTTCCCATCGCATCACCGCTTTGACCGTTGTCTGTTTGCTCGGCGTGGCCATTCTTGGAACGACCAACTATCTCGGCTCACAAATGCGAACCGCTGCGATCAAGGAAGGCGAGACGGCCTCGTCGATCAAGGATATCGTGCAGCAGGTCAACCTCGCTGTTCTGAACATGCGCAGCAATGCCTCGGATTTTCTGACGATCAACGACCGCAAGTTCGCTGTCCGCTTCGATCTGGCTTATGAAGATGCAGACAGCCTGCTTAACAAGATCGAGCAGCTCGATAGCGAGGGCAAGACGACCGAAGCGCTGTCCGAATTGCGCAAGGCACTATCCGACGACAAGGAAAGCTTTCACAAGATCGTTGACAAGAAAACAGAGATCGGCCTGTCCGAATATAGCGGCCTGCTGGGTGATCTGAACAGCATCGCCTCGGATGTCGACGACATCATCCGCAAGTCGCGCAATCAGCAACTGATGATCCTCGTTCTCGAAATGCGCCATCTGGAAAAGGACTTCCTCAAGACGGCTGCCGCCGATATCCTCTCGGACCTGCAGGGCAAACAGAAGGAAATGTCCAATGCCGTTGCCACTGCGATGCTGTCTCCGGATGCACGCAAGGCCATCATCGACGGCGTCAACACCTATGTGGAGACGATCAACAAGATCCAGTCGATGAAGAACGAGCTGTTCTCGATGTCATCGGAAATGAATTCGCTCTACAACACGATGTCGTTCAAGTTCGCTTCCATTCGTGAACTGGCAAGCGACAGCAACAATCAGGCGCAAGAAAAGCTGAACCAGATCGACCAGCAGGTCACCTACATTTTTGCGGCAACGCTGGTCGGTTCGATCGTTCTCACCGTGCTGTTTGCCCTGATGCTCGGACGCAGCATTGTCATGCCGATCCGAACCATCATCAGTTCCATGAACAATCTGGCAGAGGGTGACCGTCAGTCCGAGATCCCCTATGTGGAAGCCCGCAACGAAATGGGCGACATCGCCAAGGCCGTGGAAGTCTTCCGCCAGAATGCCATCGAACGCGAACGTCTGAAGACGACGACCGAGAAAGAGCAGGAAGAAAGAATGCGCCGCCAGCACCGGATGGAAGAACTGATCGAACAGTTCCGGGGCCTTGCACAGCAGACCATGAGCGCCGTTGCCGAAAAGACCAAGGGCATGGAGGAGATCGCCAGCACCCTGTCGGCCAACTCGACCCAGACCTCAACGCAGGCCGATGCGGTGGAACGCTCTTCCAACGAAGCGCAGGAGCATTTCCAGGCTGTCGCCGCCGCCGCCGAGGAACTGTCCGCCTCGATCAGCGAAATCGGTCGCCAGACGGAGAGTTCATCCATTGTCATCCAGAAGGCTGTCAATACGGCAACCGCTGCTGACCAGAAGATCTCCAGCCTTGCCAATGCTGCCCAGCAGGTCGGTGAGGTCGTGACCATGATCCAGAATATCGCCGAACAGACCAACCTGCTGGCTCTCAATGCCACGATCGAGGCTGCCCGAGCCGGTGAGGCTGGTCGCGGGTTCGCCGTGGTGGCTGCGGAGGTGAAGGAACTGGCCAACCAGACCAGCAAGGCAACCGAAGAGATTTCGGGCCAGATTTCTGCCATTCAAGCCGAGACCAATGATGCCGTGGAAGCCATTCGCGCCATTACCCAGACCATGACCGAGGTTGGCTCAACCTCCAACATGATTGCTGCTGCCGTGGAAGAACAGGGCAGCGCAACGGAAAACATCAGCGAGAATGTGCAGCGTGCAGCCGCGGGCGCTGCCAACATCACCGAGAATATCGGCAGTGTTGCAGAGGCCGCCGGAGCCAACCTTGACTCGGCCCAGTCGGTTCTGACCGTTTCCCACGAAATGCTGTCCCAGACACGGGAGCTGCAGTCGCTGGTCAACCAGTTCCTGGAAGATGTGGCCGCCGCCTGACGGCCGGTTTCATCCAAACACGACAACAAGGCTGCGCGGGACCCCCGTCGCGGCCTTTTTCATGGAACATCGGATGATCAGGACAGCTCTTTGAGTTTTGCTGCCACTTCAAGAAGATCCTGCCAGGCAGCCCGCTTCTGGGCAGGCGTGCGCAACAGAAAGGCCGGGTGCAGGGTGGACATGGCCGGGATTTCGCGATGTGGCCGATCCTGCCCGCCAATGGCATAGGTGCGCCAGCGTCCGCGCAGACGCATGATGCCATCCTTGCTGTTCAGCAACTGCTGGGCCGACGTGCCGCCAAGAAAGACCAGCACCTTTGGATTGACCAGTTCGATATGGCGGTGAATGAAGGACTGCATCAGGGCCTGTTCGTCAAGGCTCGGTTTGCGGTTGCCCGGTGGGCGCCAGGGTAGAATGTTGGTGATGTAGCTGCTGGAACGATCGAGATGGATCGCCGCCATCATCTTGTCGAGCAACTGCCCTGCCCTGCCCACGAATGGAACCCCCTGCAGATCCTCGTCCCGCCCCGGAGCCTCTCCGATGAACATGACGTCAGCATTGGGGTTGCCATCGCCGAAGACCAGCGACTTGGCGGAGAATTTCAGGCTGCAACCGTTATAGGCGTCAAGGGTGGCCCTCAGTGCTTCAAGGCTTGCGGCATTGGCGGCAAGGGCGCGCGCATCCTCGACCGTACCCTGCGTGGCAGCCGCAGCGCCAGCCCGGGCGGGCGCAACATTGTGCGATGCAGCATTGAACGAAGGATGGGATTGATTACCCGCTGCCGCTGGCGTACTCCTGTTGACAGGACTTTGCGAGGAAGAAGTCCCGTTTTGCGGAGAAACCGGCGCAGATCGTGCCGATTTGCGCAACAGCATCTGACGCTGACTTTCGGCAAAACGATCTTGCGGTGCAGCATCAACAAAACAATCAGCACCCATCGCCTCGTACCAGTCGAGGAGGGCTTTTAGATCATGAGATGTTGTCACCACGTTATGCATATTGAACACTTGGATTCGGGCTTCTTTTTCCGCTAATGGTAATCCTTATAGGGCCAACTGCAATAAGTGTCGATAGAAAGCCTGTCGACCGGATAATGAAAAGGACCTGCACATGACAGAGGTGAGCGAACTTCCTGAACGCGAAAGCATGGAATTCGACGTGGTTATTGTTGGCGCCGGGCCCGCCGGGTTGTCTGCCGCAATACGGATCAAACAACAGGCGGCCGAGAAGAATGAAGAGATCTCGGTGGTAGTTCTGGAAAAGGGCTCGGAAGTGGGTGCCCACATCCTTTCGGGGGCGGTGATCGACCCGGTTGCCCTCAGCCGTCTCATTCCGGACTGGAAAGAGGATGACAGCTGCCCGGTGAAGGTGCCGGTCAAGAAGGACAAGTTCCGTCTGCTCGGACCAGCAGGGGCCATCGGTCTTCCCGGCTTCATCATGCCGCCCTTCATGCACAATGAAGGCAATTACATCATTTCCCTCGGCAATCTGTGCCGCTGGCTGGCAGAAAAGGCCGAAGAGCTGGGCGTGGAGATCTATCCCGGTTTCGCTGCTGCCGAACTGCTCTATGATGACAATGGCGCCCTGCGTGGCGTGGCCACTGGCGACATGGGAGTGGGAAAGGACGGACAGCCCAAGGACACCTACATGCGCGGCATGGAGCTTCTGGGCAAATACACCCTTATCGGCGAAGGTGTGCGCGGCTCGCTGGCCAAACAGCTGATCGCCAAATACGCGCTCGACAAGGATTGCGACGTGCCGAAATTCGGCATCGGCATCAAGGAAATCTGGGAAGTGGACCCGGCCAAGCATCAGGAAGGCCTCATCGAACACACCTTCGGCTGGCCGCTTGACAGCTCGACGGGCGGCGGCTCGTTCCTCTATCACATGGAAGACAATCAGGTGGCCGTGGGCCTTGTGGTCTATCTCAACTACAAGAACCCGTACCTGTCCCCATTCGAGGAATTCCAGCGCTTCAAGACCCATCCGACCGTTGCACCGCTTTTTGAAGGTGGCAAGCGCATTTCCTACGGCGCCCGCTGCATCGCAGAAGGTGGCTATCAGTCCGTTCCGCGCCTCACCTTCCCCGGCGGGGCTCTGGTTGGTTGTGCGGCCGGTTTTGTCAACGTGCCACGCATCAAGGGCATCCACAACGCAATGGACTCGGGCATCTTCGCCGCCAATGCCGTGGTCAATGCGCTTGGTGAAGGCCGGGCCAATGACGAGTTGGTGGTCTTTGAGGAAGGCTGGCGCAAGGGGCCGATCGGCAAGGATCTGTTCAAGGTGCGCAACGTCAAGCCGCTGTGGGCCAAGTTTGGCCTGGTTCTGGGTGTCGGACTCGGCGGGCTCGACATGTGGACCAACCAGCTGTTCGGCTTCTCGTTTTTCGGCACACTGAAGCATGGCAAGACGGACGCCAAGGCGACCCTGCCCGCAGCCCAGTGCAAGCCGATCGACTATCCCAAGCCCGATGGCAAGCTCACCTTCGACCGCCTGAGTTCGGTCTATCTCTCCGGTGCCAACCACGAAGAGGATCAGCCTTGCCATCTGGTGGTGGCTGACAGCGCCCTGCAGAAAAGCTCCGAACATGATGTCTACGCCGGTCTATCCCAGCGTTTCTGTCCGGCTGCGGTCTATGAATGGGATGAAAGCGGCGAGACGCCTGCCTATGTCATCAATGCGGCAAACTGCGTCCATTGCAAGACCTGTGACATCAAGGATCCGAACGGCAACATCACATGGACCGTCCCCGAAGGTGGTGGCGGGCCGACGTACCCCAACATGTGAGGGATGTCACAGTTCCTTTCTGCGATAAGCTAGTCTCGCGAGTTGCCTCGCGAGGCTTATCTGGTGACATCAAGGATCCGAACGGCAACATCACATGGACCGTCCCCGAAGGCGGCGGTGGACCGACATACCCCAACATGTGACGGTCCATGTTCTCTTCTCGATAGGCTTTCAAGCGGCTGCACCGCTTTGCCTATCTTGGGACCGTCCCCGAAGGCGGCGGTGGACCGACATACCCCAACATGTGACGGTCCATGTTCTCTTCTCGATAGGCTTTCAAGCGGCTGCACCGCTTTGCCTATCTTGGGACCGCCCCCGAAGGCGGCGGTGGACCGACATACCCCAACATGTGACGGTCCATGTTCTCTTCTCGATAGGCTTTCAAGCGGCTGCACCGCTTTGCCTATCTTGGGACCGTCCCCGAAGGCGGCGGTGGACCGACATACCCCAACATGTGAGGGGTGTACCGTTCTGGCCAGAACGAGAAAAGCCGGGCTTATGACCCGGCTTTTTCTAGTCTTTCGATCTTACAACCTTCCTGTCGAGGGGAAGGCCTCTATCCGAACAAGGCGTCGATATCGTCCTGGCTGCTGTCCTCTTCCTGCTTCAGCTTCTTGTTGCTGAAGTCCAGATCGGCCAGCATGGCGTCGACTTCATCCTGCTGCACCCCTTCACCGGCATGCTGCGGACCATGCAGTATCAGTTCGCGCTTGCGGCGTTCTTCGGGCGTTTCTTCATAGTAACCGGCGTCGATATCACTCATCTTCATCCGTTCGATGAATGTCGTAACGCGTCTGTCGATCACGTTGAGCGCATTGACAACCTTGGAAATACGCTGCCCGGTAATATCCTGAAACGAGCAGGCCTCAAAAATCTCGATCACCTTGTCATTGACCAGAGCCAGATAGGCATCCACGTCGCTGGGGTCTGCGCCCATGATTTCCTCGGCGGATGACATGATGATATTCGTTGCATTCTCCGTAGCCTCGACCACGGCATCAAGCTCGCGGCCAGCATCGGGAATTGCGGCATGGCGCATTTCTGAAGGACGAAGAGCGGCAATCTCGTCTTTCATGGAAGAGATCTCGCTCGCAATGGCCGTGAACTCCTGATACAGGGAGGTATCCATCGCCTGCAGATAGGAATCAAGGCTTCCCGCCATCACTTCGGCCAGAGCCATGATATCATTGAGGGATATGGTTTCCCCCTTGTTCTGCTCCAGAAAAGCGACGAGTTGCGCGACTTTGTCGGCACTTAGCTGTTCTGCTTCGGCTGCCATTTCAAGTTCCCTTCAGTCAATTTACTGTTTCTTCCATGACTTGGGCGCGCTTTCGTTTCCCATTATTTCTGCGTGCTCACCGCCAAAAGCGCCTGTTCTCTTTGTTCTTTCCCGTTTTGGCGAGATTGAGCGATAGGCGCTACCGTTGGCCATCAGGCTATCCCTGT
The DNA here is from genome assembly GCF_963666525.1 of uncultured Cohaesibacter sp. Lineage (NCBI taxonomy): Bacteria > Pseudomonadati > Pseudomonadota > Alphaproteobacteria > Hyphomicrobiales > Cohaesibacteraceae > Cohaesibacter > uncultured Cohaesibacter sp. The sequence goes on along the minus strand of NZ_OY762905.1, from coordinate 3,890,685 downwards.
GGCATCCCACTTGCACTGATGCTGTGGGGTAATCCTGATTTCCCCGCACCGGAAAGGCCGGAGGGGTCTGGTTAGCCTGATGAGTGCGCCGGGCTGCACAGCCCGGCTACTCGGCCCAACCAAACAATCAAGATGTCTTGCAAGAGCTTCCCTCCTAAAAGGTGGAAGAGAAGCACTGCCCAACCTAGTTATCGAATACGGCGTCGATCTTGGTTTTCAGGGTTGCTGCGTTGAACGGCTTCACGATGTAGTTGTTCACACCGGCCTTCTTGGCTGCAATCACGTTTTCCGTCTTGGATTCTGCAGTCACCATGATGAATGGTGTCTTGGACAGGCTGTCGCTTGCACGCACCTGCTTGAGCAGCTCGTAGCCGGTCATCGGCTCCATGTTCCAGTCGGAAATGACCAGACCATAACGGCGATCCTGCATTTTTGCCAAAGCTTCGGTGCCATCGGCTGCATCATCCACGTCTTCAAAACCAAGCTGCTTGAGCAGGTTCTTGATAATGCGGATCATGGTCTTGTAGTCATCGACGACCAGTACTGGCATAGAAAGATCGAGGGCCATTTGTTTACTCCAAACTCACACTGCATTGCCGCCTTGATCAGCGGAATTTTCGACTTTTCAGATTGTTGGTTATATGTTGCTCAGGAACACGGTGATCCCTGACCTGAACTGCAGACTATCTCAAGGGTTTAAAAAAGCGGTTAACTGGCGTTCAGTCTAAAAAGACCAAATCCCTAACAAACACCCGTTTTTGTTAGTAAATCATCGGAATTTGCTTCAATGTTTACTTAGTTGTAGCAATTTGTTCAGTCTTTACTAACCTAAATTTCGATTAACCATAAGTGGTCGTCGCGGATCTCAGGTTTTCCGCTTTGAACACAGTGCCATTCCTCTTCAAACGAGCTCTGACGGGGCGTTTTTCCATAGAACAATCCGCAGCAAGCCAAGCGTTGGCAGGGCTTGCCGCGATAAGGGCAGGACCGTAGTCCCATCGGACAATAGCCGTCGGAAAGGCCCTCGCGGAGCTTTCGCGCCCCCCCATGCACTCCTCCACCAAGGCGCTCTTTGACCAGGGACGTCCTTTTATGCACAGTCTTCAAAAAGTGAATCATGGCGTCTTGAGCTCAGACTGTTCTTGCGCCTCAAGGCGCCTTCTTTACCGCGTCTTTCCAGCCGAAAGAGGTCTTTCCACTTTTGCTCAATAGACCTATGCCCTGTTGACGCGCCGCACCTTGTTGCACATGCTCAGTTTTGCTGCATTGCAAAAGGCCTGAACAGGTTCTAGACCCTTCGGAAAGGGCAGCAGAACCTGTCTGATGGCAACAGATCGTCCGCTCGGAGAGAGGCCAAACAGGCCAAGGGAGAGAGAACATGACCGCACCACTGGAAGGCATCAAGGCACAGACCGTCTATTATGAAGACATGCAGATCGGCCAGAAAGAAAGCTTCACCCATCAGGTAACAGAGAGCGATATCGCCGCTTTTGCCGATCTGACGGGTGATCACAATCCGGTCCATATCGACAAGGCCTATGGGGAAAGCAGCCGGTTTGGTGGCAATATTGCCCACGGGCTCTACACCGCCAGCCTGTTTTCTGCCATTCTCGGCATGCGCCTGCCCGGGCCGGGAGCAATCTATGTTTCCCAGACCCTGCAATTCAAGGCTCCGGTGCGTCCGGGGGATGCGGTCACCGTCTCGGCAACCGTCAAGGCAAAGGATGACAAGGGGCGCCGCGTCACGCTTGATTGCTGCGCCGAGGTTGACGGGCTCGTGGTCCTGTCAGGAGAAGCGACGGTCATGGCGGTCAGGAAGCCGAAGGATTGATCTGCAACGGCAACCAGAGGGGATGCCATAGGCAGCCCTTTCTGCTCAGAACAGTTTGACGCCGGTCCGTTTCCAGTCGAAATCCATCTGGCGAGCGGTCTGCTCTGCCAGAACGTCCGATCCGAGCCTTGCGACCATCTGCAACGCCATATCGATTCCTGCGGAAATTCCGGCAGAGCTGATCAGGGGGCCGTCCTCGACCCAGCGGACATTCTCGATGATCCCGACATCCTTGTAGCGGGTTCGGAAGTCGGTGATATCTTCCCAATGCGTGGTCATGTGGCGGCCACTCACCACACCGGCTTCTGCCAGAAGGAACGCACCAGTACAGACCGATGCCAGCAGTTCGACCTCTGCGGCCCGTCTTTTCACCCACGCGATCAGCGGCTGATTGTCCAGATGCGGTTCATGCACGCCACCAGGCACCAGCAGGCAGGCAAGCGCAGGGCAACTGTCATAGTCATGATCAGGCAGCACGCGATAGCCTGCGCGTGCCACCACCGGTTCCCGGCTCGCAGCAATCAGCAGAGGGACATACGGGAAGGTCTCCCCACGCTTTGCTGCCACGCGCTTTGCGGTTGTGAGCACCTCGAAGGGGCCGCTGAAGTCAAGGACTTCAACCCCTTCATAAAGCAGAATGGCGATATGGCGCTCGTTCCCTTCAGTCTCGGTCATTGCAGGTTCTTCCCCGATCACTAGCCCTCTGCGCGGCCCGCCTGCCCCGCTTGCTATCTATGCCCGTTATGTCGATGGTGCGTTCGGACCATCCACTATGACCAGATTATCAAAATTGACCAGCCCCAATCGCTCCCGATTGACAAAGCGATAGGTCAGGACCATCGCCGTGATGGCCAGTCCGGCGGCCAGCCCGACCCAGATTCCCTCACCTTCCCAACCAAGTTTGAAGGCACAGAAATAGGAGATGGGAAGACCGCAGACCCAATAGCCGAAGACCGCGATGAACATCGGCACCTTGGTGTCGCTGAGGCCACGCAGGGCACCGGCCATCGTCGATTGCAGCCCGTCAACAAGCTGGAACAGTCCCGCGTAGGCGAGATAGCTCACAGCCAGTGCATATGGGACAGCGTTGGCTGCAATCGCCGGATCCAGATACAGCCCGACAAAGAAATGCGGAAAGACCAGAAAACTGAAACAGCTAAGCGAATTGAACAGCGCCGAAATCATCACCGCGACCCAGCCAGCGCGGCGCACGCCTTCCTTGCAGCGCGCACCATAGGCAAGGCCGGTACGCACGGTGATCGCCTGGCTGAGTCCAAGAGGCACCATGAAGGCGAGCGAGGCAAGCTGAATGGCAACCGTGTGAGCGGCCAGTGCATCGGTGCTGATCCAGCCCATCAGGAAGACGGCAGCGGCAAACAGCCCAACTTCCACCATGACCATCAAGCCGATTGGAATGCCGACGCGGAAGAGTTCAAAGAAGCGCGGCCAGTCAGGCTTCCAGAAGTGGAACAGCAGATTGTATTTCTTGTAGCTCTTCTTGCGCAGCACATAGGCCACCAGCAGAATGAAGACAAAGGTCTGCACCACGGAGGTGGAGATCCCAGCCCCGATCAGCCCCAGTTCCGGGAAGCCGAACTTGCCGAACATCAGCACATAGTTGCCGGCAAAGTTGACAAAGAAGCTGGCAATAGTGGAGAGCAGGATTACACGGGTCTCGCCGTGTGCGGTCACCAGCGAGCGCAAGGCAACGAAACCGAGCGAAGGAAAGACGCCCAGTGCCGCAAAATTGAGATAGCCCGCAGCCTTGGCCGCAATGTCAGGCATCTGGCCACCGATGCGGTAGATATGCTCGCTCTGATAAAGGATTGCCATGATCAGGACCGATATGACGACGGCAACCCAGATGCCCTGACGGGCCGAGCGGCGTACCGAGGTTTCATCCTTGGCACCAATCGCCTGGGCTACCATCGGACTGACGGCAGAAAGCGCACCGATGCCGAAAACCGCAGCGGGATGCATCAGAGCAGACGCCAGTGAGCCGGCGGCCAGTGCATCGCGGCCAATCCAGCCCATCATGACCACATCGGTGATCTGGAGTGAAAACTGTGCCAACTGGGCCAGCACCAGCGGCCAGGCCAGTGCCAAAGTGGCGGCGGCCTCGCCGCGCCAGGAAATCGGGGCACCAGTGTTGCTATCGGTTTGGGCAGTCAAACGGCTCTGCCCTTCCAGCACGGGTTGCTGGTCTTGCATGATATCACCAGGGTTTGCGAGATTATTCAGTTCTTCGCCGGCGACCCTGGGGGCAGTTTTCCATCCACAGCAATCGCCCTGGACAGTGCGCCATAAGTCTTCAACGCCGAGCAGTCATATGATCGGAGACAAACCCTATCTGTGTTGTCTCTCCATGTATAGTGCTATTATTGCCTCATGTAACTTTTCCTTGCGCTGGCGATGCGCCCACATCTCTTGCTTTCAGGCAACCCGTCTGGCGTTCCATGGAATTTACCCGCCATCCGCGATTTGACCAAAGCTGAGGAAAAAGAACTGGCCTCGATCGGGGAGCCGTTATAAAACGAAGACCACAGGCATTTTGCCCTTATCGCGGGTGTTACCGCCGACTTTTGTCAGGCGGCAGCCTTGCAAAGGGTATCCGGTCATACTGATTGCTGTTCTGAGATTGCTCTTTTGCGGGTATCCTACCCGCCCTGAGCCGACATCCTGAGGCTGACATGTTGCGCGCAAAACCATCTTTCCTTTGGACACTGGTCCTCATGGCCGGGCTCGCTGGCTGCCAGACCATGCCGATGGGCATCGAAGAAATGGGCGAAGCACTGTCCACGGGCGAGGAGATCAGCGGCGAAGCGCAGTGGGGCTTTTCGGCGACAAGCGGCGATGTGCTGCTGGTCGGTTTGCAGGACGCATCCGGCGTTCTCAAGTCCAGCGAAGTGATCCCCACGCCGGGTGTTCAGCACGCAGACTTCACCCTGTCGATCAACAGCAACGACCGGACCAAATGCACCTCGCGCGGCTCCTGCCGCTATTCGGCGGAGCTGCGGGCGGGCAATGCGGTCAAGGCCAGCGGCTATGTCTATTACACCACCTCCCTGCACCCGGTGATCATGATGACATCGACCATTGCCGCCCCGCCGGAAGCTGCAGAGGCGGCCCTTGATGCGCCAACCACCAATCAGATCGCCGCTCCTGCAGCCGCCGGGCAAGGGGGCAACCATCAGATCTTGCCCGCACCCGTCTACCGGTGAGCCAATGTTCATGAGGGTCTTGCGGAGCGGGAAAGGCATGCCGAATTGTGGTGGCTGACACGCTCTTGATGTGGATCGGGGTGGGTCTATATTAATGGAGGCCCTTGACCTTGGTTGCGAGGTTAGGCACCTTCCCGCCCGTTCAGTAGCATGTTCCGTGCATCATGCGCTTTAAGTTTCAACCCTGCCGGTCACGGACCGGTCAAGTGGAGTTGCCCCAAGATGATGACCCCTGCTGCTTCCTTTATCGATATCAGACATCCTGAGCAGCCGTTGCCGGACAGCTTCAAGGGCAGCGTTGTCGCGATCGGCAATTTCGACGGCATGCATCGGGGCCATCAGGCCGTTCTGGAAGATGCCGTCACGGAAGCGCGCGCGGCAGGCCTCAAGGCAGTCATGCTGACCTTCGAGCCGCATCCCCGTACCCTGTTCCGCCCCAATCGTCCGGTGTTCCGCCTGACCCCGCACGAGGAAAAGGCGCTGGTCGCCAAGGCTCTCGGCCTTGACGGCATGGTATCACTGTCCTTTGATGAGGATTTTGCCAGCCAGTCGCCGGACCTGTTCATCACTGACATGCTGATCTCCAAGCTCAACGCCAGGAAGGTGATCGCCGGCTATGACTTCCATTTCGGCAAGGACCGGGTGGGCACCCCGGACTATCTGAAGGAAAAGGGAGAGGCATTGGGCATCGGCGTCACCATCGTCGACATGAAGACCGACCGCTCTGGAGACGCCGTATCATCGACACGCATCCGGCAGGCGCTGGAAGACGGCGCCGTTGCTCCCGCCAACCGCCTGCTCGGCTATCGCCATTTTTTCTCGGGCGTGGTGATTCATGGTGCCAAGAACGGCCGCAAGCTGGGCTATCCCACGGCCAACATGACGCTGCCGGACAACAGCCGCCTCAGAGAAGGTGTCTATGCGGTCAAGTTCGTGCGCAAGAACGGGTCCCTGTATGACGGCGTGGCCAGCTTTGGCCGTCGGCCGATGTTCGACAACGGCCCGCGCGTCTTCGAGGTGCATATCTTCGATTTCGAGGACAATCTCTACGATGAGGAAGTCCGGGTCATTCTCTACAGCTATCTGCGCGAAGAGATGAAATTCGACGGCCTTGACGCACTGATCAACCAGATGGATACGGACAGCGTTCAGGCCCGCGCCATTCTGCGTTATGCGGAGCCACTGTCCGAACTGGAAACACGTCTCTGGGATTGAGCCATCCGGCTCATCAGGAGCGACCACGGTGTGGACGAACGGATCGAGAGGCCCCTTGGGGCCTCTTTTGGTTTGCGAGACCGCCTGAACGCCCTTCAATCCATATCGATCAGGGTGCCATTGATCCAGCCCTGCTGGTCGCCGGCGGCCACCAGATGCCAGACCTCGGGATGACCGAGAGGCTTGAAGGTGCCACTGCGGATGACATCCACCGCCTGGCCCTTGCCGACCACCTTTATGACATTGTCGGCGTAGGATGGCCAGCGGCGCAGGTTGGCATCGGTCAGCAGGGTCGGTGCGGGAGCATCCTCCTGCCGTTCCCCCAGCAGCGAGGCCCGCAGGCTATCTAGTGGAAACAGCGGATTGGGGTCGATCTTGCGGCCCGGCGCGATTTCAAAGTGACCGGCAATGAAAGAGAGATCATAGCGGGCGATCAAAACCTGACAGATGGCTGCAAGAGTCCTGATCTGCGCCGGGGTGTAGTCGAGCCACCAGCCCTTGCCATGGGCGCGGGTCGCCACAAAGGCGAAATGCAGACCGTCGGAGCCATCGCGATAGTCGCCCTTGAACCATGGCTGCAAAGAGCCATCCCGCATCTTGGAGCATTTGCCCAGATTGACCATCTCGATACCGAAGGCAAAGGCGTTGACGCCGCTTTCGCCCTTGTAGCTGCTCTTTCCAGCGTGCCAGGCGCAGCGATTGAAGGCGACCAGTTGGGTCACAGCTCCGTCGCGCTCAATGGTCAGGTGCGCCGACGCTCTGGCATCCGCGTTCAGGAACCAGCGGACAGCGCTGCCATTGTCAAGGCGGCCCGCTGTATCGTGCAGGATGATGCCGCGCGGCGCAAAGGTGGCCGACTGGTTGGGCGAACGCGCAAAAGCCACGGGCTCACCATTGTGGCAGAGGCTGTGGTTGCGGATGGTAAATGGGTTGGAGGCCGAGGTGTCGAACATGATGTTGCTTTTGTCCCTGTTGCTTTCTCTCCGGCTTCTCTTCTGGTGCTATTCAGCGTCCGGACCCGTCCGGGACCCATATGCCTGAAACCACGAAAAGCCGACGGGCAAGCATCGCATGTCAGGTAAAACGGGGGATTTGTAGGAATTGTCGAGCAGGCCAGAACGCACCTTAAGCGCCGGCCCGGATGGAGCCGAACCGCGGCTTGGCACCCATGCGACAAAAGCGCGACTTTTCGAGAAAACAACGGTCATGGGGGGCTTGTGCTCAGGGAAGGCATGAATTAATGTCGCGCGCGAGAAAAAGGCAACCGCGATGCTTACGAGACATGCCCCGCGCATGAAACCAGATATGAGACTTGCCCAGTTCCGGTGCTATGCACCCCCAGCCGCAGGCCACATTGGCCAGATAGCCAGTCGAATTACTGGCCCGGCCTTCGTGTAACTGGCGCAACTGCAGCGCCCACGAGGGACCGGGACCAACAAGGGGCCGGGTACACTTACTGCTGCCTGATGCCTTTTCCCACGAATTCAATAGCTTGACCGAACCATACCTCGCCGCAGGACAGCCGCTTCAAGGGCCTATCCGCGGCTTTGCTCGCAACGAGCAACAGACAACTGGTCGAGCTGCACGGAAGTGATAGACAATGACTGAAGAACGCGATTATTCCAAAACGCTTTACCTACCCCAGACCGATTTTCCCATGCGTGCGGGCCTGCCCAAGAACGAGCCCAAGATCCTTGAACGCTGGGAATCCATGGATCTCTACAAGGCGCTGCGCAAACGCTCTGAAGGCCGCGAAAAATATGTGCTGCATGATGGCCCTCCCTATGCCAACGGCAACCTGCATATCGGCCACGCGCTCAACAAGATCCTGAAGGACACCATCACCCGCTCCTTCCAGATGCGCGGCTATGATTCCAACTATGTGCCAGGCTGGGACTGCCACGGTTTGCCGATCGAATGGAAGATCGAGGAAAAATATCGCAAGAAGGGCAAGAACAAGGACGCTGTTCCGGTCAAGGAATTCCGTCAGGAATGCCGCGAGTTCGCCCAGCACTGGATCGGCATCCAGTCCGAGGAATTCAAGCGTCTCGGTGTCCTCGGCGATTTCGAGACCCCATACCGCACCATGACCTTTGATGCCGAAGCCCGCATTGCCAACGAGTTGATGAAATTCGCCATGTCCGGCCAGCTCTTCCAGGGCTCCAAGCCGGTAATGTGGTCGATCGTTGAGAAGACCGCCCTGGCCGAAGCCGAGGTCGAGTATCACGACCATACCTCCTTCACCATCTGGGTGCGCTTCCCGATCACCGGCCTGCATGGCACGGTCGATGAAGACAAGATGGATGATCTGCTTGATGCCGATGTGGTGATCTGGACGACAACCCCTTGGACCATCCCGGGCAACCGCGCCATCTGTTTCAATCCGTCCATCAGCTATGGTCTCTACGAGATCACCGCTGCGGCAGATGACAACTGGGGCAAGGTCGGCGACAAGCTGATCATGGCAGACGCACTGGCCGAAAGCGTCTTCAAGGCAGCCCGCGTTGAAGGCTACGAACGCAAGTTCGACGTCGATCCGGCCCAGATTTCCGAATGCGCGCATCCGTTCGCCGGCCTTGACGGTGCCGATGGCTATTATGACTTCGATGTGCCGATGCTGCCGGGTGAGCATGTCACCGAGGAAGCCGGTACAGGCTTTGTGCATACGGCTCCGGGTCACGGCGCAGACGACTATGAAGTGTTCGTCGCCAACCGCACCCGGTTCGAGGAATGCGGCACGCCGGAAATTCCGCACACCGTCATGGAAGATGGCTCCTACTTCCCGCACGTTCCGCTGTTCCAGGGCCTTTACATCCTTGACCGCAAGGGTGGCGAAGGCAGCACCAACGGTGCCGTCATCGACAAGCTGGTAGAGGTTGGCTCACTGCTGGCACGCGGCAAGATCAAGCACAGCTATCCGCACAGCTGGCGCTCCAAGGCTCCGCTCATCTTCCGCAACACCCCGCAGTGGTTCATCGCCATGGATCGCAACATCGACGGAGAAGGCGACACCCTGCGCAAGCGTGCGCTCGATGCCATCGACGCAACCCGGTTCGTGCCGAAGTCCGGCCAGACCCGCCTGCGTTCGATGATCGAAACCCGTCCCGACTGGGTCATCTCCCGTCAGCGCGCATGGGGCGTGCCGATCACCATCTTCATCAAGAAGGACGACCCGACCGTCGTGCTTCAGGATAGCGAAGTGAACCAGCGCATCTTTGATGCCTTCCTTGAAGAAGGCGCCGATGCATGGTTCGCCGATGGCGCCAAGGAACGGTTCCTCGGGGCAGATTATGATGCAGAAGACTGGAAGCAGGTCACCGACATTCTCGACGTGTGGTTCGATTCCGGTTCGACCCATGCCTTCTGCCTGGAGCAGCGTGAAGACCTCAAGTGGCCAGCCGACCTCTATCTGGAAGGCTCGGACCAGCATCGCGGCTGGTTCCACTCCTCCCTGCTGGAAAGCTGTGGCACCCGTGGCCGTGCACCATACAATGCTGTGCTGACCCATGGCTTCACCATGGACGAACAGGGCCGCAAGATGTCCAAGTCCATCGGCAACACCATCGCGCCGCAGGATATCATCAAGGAATATGGAGCGGACATCCTGCGCATGTGGGTGGCCAGCGCGGACTATTCGGACGATCAGCGCATCGGACCGGAAATCCTCAAGACCATCGCCGACGCCTATCGCAAGATGCGCAACACCGTCCGCTGGATGCTCGGCTCGCTGGCTCATTATGACGGCACCGAAGTGAACCTCTCCGACATGCCGGAGCTGGAACGGCTGATGCTGCACCGTATCCATCAGCTCGACCGACTGGTGAATGATGCCTATGACAATTTCGATTTCAAACGCATCATGCACGAGCTCAACTATTTCATGGGCATCGAGCTGTCGGCCTTCTATTTCGACGTCCGCAAGGATGCGCTCTATTGTGACGCTCCAAGCTCGATGCGTCGCAAGGCCTCGCTCTATGTCATTCACGAGCTGTTCATCCATCTGACCGCATGGCTCTCCCCGATCCTGCCGTTCACCATGGAAGAAACCTGGCAGAGCCGCTATCCGTCGGAAAGCGATTCGGTCCACTTCCGCCAGTTCCCGGAAGTTCCGGGCGAGTGGAAGGATGATGCGCTTGCTGCCAAGTGGGAGAAGGTGAAAGCCCTGCGCCGCGTTGTCACCGGCGCACTGGAAATCGAGCGCAAGGAAAAGCGCATCGGTTCCTCTCTGGAAGCCGCCCCGAAGGTCTATGTCGCTGACACAGCAATCATGGATGCCATGAAGGGCATTGATCTGGCTGAAATCTCCATCACCTCGCAGGCCGAGTTGATCGCCGGAGATGCTCCTGCCGGAGCCTTCGTGATCGAAGACGTTAAAGGCGTTGCTGTTGTTCCTGCTCTGGCGGAAGGCACGAAATGCCAGCGCAGCTGGAAGATCCTGCCCGAGGTTGGCTCCGATCCGGACTATCCGGATCTGTCCCTGCGCGATGCTGCTACCATGCGTGAAATCGATGCCGCGTAAAGGTCGCATTTGAGCTTATGGTAAAGCCGGGGACTGGCAGGGTTCAGTCCCCGGCTTTCCGCTGTTCCCGGATCAGGCGCGGAAGCCGCCTTTTCCCTTTTGCTTTCGGAGGCGTGCATGTCGTCACGGTCGCTGGCCTATCTCATTGCCCTCACTGGCTTTCTGGTCGATCAGGCGTTCAAGCTGTGGCTGCTGTTCGGGTATCAGATCGACAGTGTCATGCGCCTGCACGGACCTGTGCGACTCGCCCCCTTCTTCGATCTGGTGCTGGTGTGGAACCGCGGCATTTCCTATGGCTGGCTGCAGCAGGACGACGATCTTGGCCGCTACCTGCTGATCGGACTGGCCGGGATTGCGGCGATTGTGCTGGCACTCTGGATCTGGCGGACTCGCGACCCGCTCACAGCCTTTGCTCTGGGACTGGTAATGGGTGGAGCGCTGGGCAACGGGCTTGACCGCATCCTGCACGGGGCGGTGGTCGACATGTTCCACTTTCATGTCGGCAGCTTCAGCTGGTATGTCTTCAATCTCGCCGACGTCTGGATCGTGGTCGGTGCGGCCTTGCTGGTGATCGAAAGCCTGTTCGGGGGCGGCAAATCGTCATCTACAGCAAAAAGCGGCTCGGCCAGCCGCAAAGATGCCGCAAATGAGTGATTAGTCCAGACGAGTGAGCTTTTTCCGCCAGGCCCGGTGCTTTTGTCTTTCTACAATGACAACCTTCTCTTGATCTTGTGGCCCGTTCGGAAGTATGTCTAAATTTGATCAGCACATTTTTAACGATGTGCATCAAGTTTGTTTGCGTATGGGCTGGCACGTTGCTGCCCGAGTATCAAAAGGCGAGATCTTCATGACTGTTAGACGGTACAAGGACTTTTTCCAATCCGGTGCCCCAACTCTCGAAAGCCGGTCGGCTCGGTCGTCCGGTCTGGTCGCGCTTGCTGTGCTCGGAACCATGGGGATGATCCTTGCCGGCTGTTCCAGCATGTCCAGCACCACCTATGGCACGGGTGAAACCCATGAGAAGGAACTGCTTGACGACGTGACCGGCGTCTTCGGGATCCTGCCAAACGACAAGAAGCAAACCACGATCGATTACAAGGCGCGCGCCGGGCTGGTTCTGCCGCCGCAGGACGCTCCTCTTCCAAATCCGAACGACAAGAGAAACAATCCGTCCTACGCCTCTGCAGACTGGCCGCAGGATCCGGACGTCTTGCGCCAGATCTATAATGAGCGCATGGAGAACATGACCGACGCCGAGCGCGAGCAGTTGCTTGCCGCCATCCGTCGCCTGCCTCCCGAACAGCGTGATTCCATCATCAAGAACAACACCTCGTCTGCCAAGTTCGCCCAGCAGATCAAGGAGCCGGATTACTCCAAGGGACCCGTCAGTCCCTATGAACTGGCTGAATATGATCGGCAGGTCAAGGAACGTCTGGCTCTCATCCGCGGGCAGAAGGACGGCGAAAAGAACAAGCGCAACTATCTGACGCAGCCGCCGGAACGCTTTACCGACGTGCCGCCGGAAGTGGCCGCCGAAATGGACAAGCTGAAGCAGGAAGAAGAAAAGCCAGGCAAGAAGCGTTTCTTCTCCCGTCTCTGGCCTTTCGGCAAGAAGAGCTCCGACACGGGTTCCTGATACCAGTTTACAGCACATAGACAAAGGCCGCCTTCGATGGTTCCATCGGGCGGCCTTTTTCGTTGGTGCTGGCATGCACCCCGTTTTCAAGTGCCTGATGTCTTGTGACAGACATTCCTGTCCCCGTCTCAGGCTACTCCGAATCTTCGCAGACAGGATCACCCGATTCACGGGCAAATGATATTTGAGCTGTCATCTTCCTCTCTGTTCGGGAGGAATCGCACTCGATAGAACGCAAAAATCTGCAAGACGATTCCGTACCGACTGGATAATTTCTCCTTGGAAACATGCATAAACCAGGTCGACAGATCCGTAAACCCACATGATTTCTATTAATAATTCAGTAACGAATTGGCAGAAATCCGCGACTCAGGGGCTAATTTGTGTTTTTTGTGCAACAGTCCCTGCAAAGTAATCCCCCCGATAACAAGAGACGATTGATACAGCCGGAGAAACGAGTATTGTCAGTCTTGTCGCAAGCAGTGAATTACAGTTCTGACTGGACTGGTCACTGCAAAAAATTTTTTTGTTATGACAATGAAGGTCAGAAACATGAACATCAAGAGCCTTATCCTTGGTTCCGCAGCTGCTCTCGTAGCTGGCGGTGCAGCTCAGGCAGCAGACCTGCCAGTAGCAGAACCTGTAGATTACGTTAAAGTATGTGACGCATACGGCGCTGGTTACTTCTTCATCCCAGGTACTGATACCTGCCTGAAGATCTCCGGTAAAGTTGAATTCGGCGTACAGAACAAATTCGTAAACTACAATGGCACTGGCACTGGCGTTGGCAAATCTGTTGACGAAATTGGCTACTATGTAGAAACCACTGTTGCATTTGACGCTAAAGAAGAAACCGAATTCGGTACTCTTGCTGCTCACATCGAATACGACGACAACACCGGTGCTGGTGCTACCAAAGGTGCTGGCGTAGCTTTCGATAAAGCTTACCTGCAGCTCGGCGGCCTGTACGCTGGTCTGACCGACTCTATCGTCGACTTCAACGCTGGCCTGTACTACGATGACTTCGGCATCGGCCATGGCGACCTGCAGACCATCGGTTATGTAGCTTCTCTGGGCAACGGCGTAACCGCTACTGTAGCTCTCGAAGAATACACCTCCAACACCGGCGGCGCTGGCACCACCATGCCTTCTCTCGCTGCACGTCTGGCTGTTTCTCAGGGCTGGGGTTCTGCTAACGTAGCTGCTGCTATCTATCAGTCTCGCTATGCAAGCTATGCTTACTCTGCAGATCTTGGTTACATCATCGGTGCAGAAGCTTCCTTCAACCTGATGGAAGGCCTGTCCTTCGGTATCGCTGGTGGCTACGAAAACGGCTACGATAACGACACCATGGGCAACCTGTACAGCAAGTGGGGTGTCAACGCTGGCCTCGAGTACGCTCTGGCTGACAACCTGAAAATCGGTATTGATGGTGGCTACATCGACTACACCGACGAAAATTACAAAACCTGGGGTACTTCTGCTCAGTTGACCTACTATCCGGTTAAAAACCTGGAAGTTGGCGCTCGCGTTGGTTACGAAAAGACCGACTTCGACACCGGCTTCGGTACCGACTGGGACGACGTAGCAGGCAAACTGTACCTGAAACGTACTTTCTAATCTAAGCCTAGCTTAGACTGGAAACAGTTCTTGGGCCTCGAGAGATTTCTCTCGGGGCCTTTGTGATTCTGGAGTATTTGATGGTTGGGCATCCAGTGCTCCGGCGCTGAGCGGAAAAGACAGATCACCTCCCCTGGCAGGCCCGCAAGCCAAGCCTAACAACATAGAACAGGTCAAGGTGGAGCTAAACCGCCTACCTAATCAGCCCTTCCCCGCTTTCATCATGTGAGCCCACAGACGGCCTGTTCAGAACAGATCGAGCTGATCGCTTGGTCCCGACTGCTTTGCCTGCATTTTCTCTCTGTCGACCGCCGCTTTCCCTCGCCTGCCAGCTTTTCCTCCATCCGGCTCAACGGTCTGGAGGTTAGTCAAGGTCTGCCCTTGTCCGCCGCGCGGCTCTGTCAGGGACGGATCGTCGTTATGACGCTGGTTGACCCTGTCCGAGACAGGAAAGGCGGTCAGATGGCCGTCCGCCGAAGATGAAAGCAGCGGGCGGGCGTCCTCAAAGCGGCCGGAACGTGTGTTGAGCCAACAACCGTAGTCATTGGCTGCAATGATCAGAGGCAGTCGATCCGTGACTGACCTGAAGGCGCGAGGGGCCGGTGTCGTCAAGATCGCAAGACCGTCAAACTCCTCGCCATTAGGCCCCATCCACGCCTCCCAGATTGCGGCCAGCGCGAACAGTCCCTGCCCCTCAGAGCGAAAGAAATAGGGGGTCGTCTCTCCGCTTGCGTGACGTTGCCATTCATAGAAGCCAGTCACCGGAACGAGGCATCGCCGATAGCGGATCGCATTCTTGAACGACGGCTTCTTTTCAACGATTTCCCGGCGTGCCGAGGTTATCAGCGAAAAGTCGCGAGGGTCTTTCACCCAGTCAGGGACAAACGCCCACTTCATCAGGCGTGCGACGCGTTTGCCATACTCCTCAACGATGGTCAGCACAGGTTCCGTCGGTGCGACGTTATGTCTGGGCGGCATCGGATGCATTCCGGGCAGTTCTCCGGCTTCGCCAAATAGTGCAATAAAGTCAACAAGTTCAGCAGCAATATGTAGTCTTCCGGTCATGACTATCCAATTCGAGCTATTCTAATCGGTTTCCCAAATCTTTATCTTGTTTCATCTTTTTCACCGTCGCAGCCAGACGTCAAGTATTTGGAAACTATAGCACCCTATGGTTAAAAGTGGACCGGGTAGGAAATCGGTTCGGGAGGCTGAATGGCGCCGAAACTGTCCAGCAACCTGCAAAGCAACGAGTCATATCTTCTCATGCGGGATCAGATAGACCAAGAACTGCAGGTATGATCGGCGCGATCTGGAACCGAACGCGTTCAATTCCGTGCAAGTTGCCTGTAGTCCGTGAAGCTTCGTTGAGAGTTCCAAAATGTCAGACATGTCCGTCCTCCCTGAGCCAGAGCTGTTGTTGGAAGCCAACATCAATCCCGTGACGTTGTTGGCGACGGACTATCTCAACCATTTCAATGAAGTTCTGATGCTTATCGAGATGTTGCCCTCGATGCCGGAATGCGCTGAAGACATCGTCTCCTGGCGCCCCATGTGCTATCCGGACTATTTCGAGCAATCGACCTTCAAGGAAAAGCAGCTCGCCATTTCCCTTTACGATTCAGTCCAGCCGCAGGTGCGCGATCAGCTGGAATCGCTGGTCAATGATATCGACACCAAAATCATGGGGCTTGTCGAACGCATCGTCTCGGTGGAAGGGGAGCAATCGGGCGCCAGTTTCGATGCCCTTGCGTTCATGGCTTCCACCGAAATCCGGCCTCTGATCGACCGCGTCAGTGCCCTCATCAACGATACGGCAAGCGCAACGGACTGGATGCTGGCCATCGACCATCCGACAGCTCAGGACGAAGTCGACCGCCTGTTCGACTAGTCGCACAGGCTACCGACGGAATGTTTGGTGTGAAGACCCGGCCTATGCCTCGTCTTCTTCGACGACCCATGGCTCTTTCAATGCCGCCTCTTCCCACTCCTTCCAGGCTGGCAGTGTTTTCATGGCGAAGCGATAGGCGTGGAACACCTCACTGTCTGTCAGTGCGTATTTCTCGAAGCGGTTAATGACCGGTGCAAACATCGCATCCACCGCCCCGAAGGATCCAAACAGGAAGGGACCACCGGATGCATCAAGGCTTTCGCGCCAGATCTGTTCGATCCGCTCGACATTCTTGACCACGGCAGCTGCGCTGTAGGGGTCCAGATCAAGCGGCTTGATCTCGCGGCGCATGTTCATCGGACAACTGCCCCTGAGACCGAAAAAGCCGCCGTGCATTTCAGCAGCAAAGGCGCGCGCCTTGGCCCGGTCAATCAGATCCTCTGGCCAGAGCCCCGCTTCGGGGAAGAGTTCGGCCACAACTTCAAGGATCGCCAGGCTCTCGCAAACGACCACAGGCGCCTTGCCCTCTTGCTCGATCTTCAGAGCGGGGACCTTCTTGGTCGGAGAAAATTCGATGAAATGCGCATGGCCGGTGGCCTCGTCAAATCGCAACAAATGCTCTGTGAAGGCGATATTCTTCGTCTTCATCGCAATCCATGGCCTGAACGACCAGGAGGAGTAATTCTTGTTGGCGATATAAAGCGTCAGCTTGAGGCCTTCAGCAGAAATTGGTTCAGACATCGGAGACCTTCCCCTTCAGAAATCCGTTCCCTGAAGACTAGCCACAAATTGCCCCGACTGAAAAGTCGACATTCGCATTCCCCACATCGTGCCTCGCCCTTTAGTAAGACTTATCCAAAAGCAAGAGCGGCGGTTGTATCGGCATGCGGTTCGGGTTGCGCCAACGTGCAAGGACTGCTGTGGTCCTCAGGGATGCGGATGCCCCGGAGGCACCGTGGCAATAGCCGCGCGGCTTTCGTCCTCGGCCACCAGTTCCTCGGCGGCTTCCAGATTGACCGAGACCAGCTGCGACACACCGCGCTCAGCCATGGTCACGCCGAACAGCCGGTCTTGCCGCGCCATGGTGATCGGGTTGTGGGTGATGGTCACAAAACGAGTTTCCGTGAGGGCGCGCATTTCTTCCAGCAGGGCGCAGAAGCGCTCCACGTTGGCGTCGTCAAGCGGCGCGTCGACCTCATCGAGCACGCAGATCGGGGCTGGGTTGGTGAGGAACACCGCAAAGATCAGCGCCATCGCCGTCAGCGCCTGCTCGCCGCCGGACAAGAGGGTCATGGTCTGCGGCTTCTTGCCAGGCGGGCGGGCAATGATATCCAGCCCTGCCTGTAGCGGGTCGTCCGCTTCGGTCAGGATCAATTCGGCCTCGCCGCCACCAAAGAGTTTGGCAAACAGCGATTTGAAGTGATTGTTGACCACATCGAAGGACGACAACAGACGAGCGCGGGCTTCCCGGTTGAGGTTGAAAATGCCGGTGCGCAGCTTCTTGATGGCCTCGATCAAGTCGTCCCGCTCGGTCTCCATGGTGGTGAGCTGTTCGGAAATCTCGGTTGCTTCCTCGTCGGCGCGCAGGTTGACACCGCCGAGCCGCTCCCGTTCTGCCTTCAGCCGGTCCAGCTTGCTTTCCACCGATGCCATCGACGGCAGAGGAGCATCCTTGCGCAAGCCGGAAAGACCAAAGGTAGCGGCGGGCGCACATTCCATGGCATCGTCGATCTGGCGGGTCAATTCGGTCTTGCGGGCCCTGATGCCGTTGATGCGTTCGTCGGCCCGACTGCGTTCTTCGCGCGTGCTGCCAAGCGCCTCAAGTGCAGCCTTGGCCGCAATGCCAGCTTCAAGGGCTGTGCGTTCGGCCAGCGCCAGCTTATCGCCGGTTTCCCTCTGGGCTTCCTCGGCCTTGCCGATTTCCGAAAGCAGCGCCCGACGCTTGATGGAAATATCGTCCGGCCTGTCCAGCAGGTCGTCCCGCTCAGTTTCGGTTTGCGCCAGACGTTCATCGAGTGTGGCGATCTGGACATCGGCATTGTCGGCGCGGGATACCCAGCTCGCCCGTTCGCGCTCAATGGCAGCAAGCCGCTTGGCACGCATCAGGGCATCGCGAACCAGCCCATCCGCCTCGGCGCGGACTTCGGTCAAAAGGGTACGCTTTTCGGTCTGGAGCAGTCTGGCGCTATCCCGCTCGCGCTGCAAATGATCGATAGCGGGCAATTCCTTCTGCTGCCGCTCCGCATCGGTCAACGCGGTTCTTGCCTCCGCCTCCTCCTCTGCCAGCCGGCCAATCGTCGCTTCCAGCGTAGCCTTGCGGGCAAGGATCTGGTTGGCGTCGCGTTCAGCCCGGGCCAGCGTGTCGCGCAGGCTGGAAAGGCGCTTCTGGGCATCGCGCCAACGGTTCCGAGCGGTCTGTTCGTCCCGTTCCTTGCCTGCTGCCAGCGTGCGCTGTTCCTCGAAGGCGTAGCGGGCGTTCTCAAGCTGCTCCTCGGCCTCACCAAGCCGACCTTCCAACTCGTCCAGCCTGTTGCGCTGTTCGAGCCGCTGGGCGGCGGCAGTGGGCGCGCCTGCACGCATGACCAGTCCATCCCAACGCCAAAGATCGCCTTCCCGGCTGACCAGTCGCTGGCCCGGTTTCAGGATCTTCTGCAATTCGGTGCCACGGTCTGCAGCCACGATGCCGATCTGGTTGAGACGACGGCTGAGCCTCTGAGGGCCGGAAACATGGGCGCCGAGGCGCGGCAGGTCACCGGGCAGCGACAGTCCGTCATCATCGCCACTGATCTCCCCCCAGTGGCGCGGCGCGGCCGCATCAAGCGGCGCATCGAGATCGTCACCAAGGGCTGCGGCGAGCGCCACCTCGAATCCGGCGTCGACCTTGAGGCTATCAAGCAGAGGCGGATAGCGCTTGTCCTGCCCACCTTCAACAATCTTCTGCAGTGTGCGCGCTTCAGTGTCGAGCCTATTGAAAGCGCTTTCCGCATCGGCGCGGGCGCGACGGGCGACACTCTCGGCCTCACGGGCTTCGGCAACAGCGCCTGTGGCCTCTTCTGCCTCCAGCTCCAGCGTTTCGAGCACTTCGGAAGCGATGTCCACCTCGTCGCGGAGGGTGTCGAGACCGGCATCCCTGTCGAGTTGTTCGATGACCCGATCAAGATCGCGTTCACTCTGGGCCTTCTGGCTGGAGAGGCGCGCCAGACGGCCGCGTGCCGCCTCGGTTGCCTGCTGCAATTGCCGCGCGGCCCCTTCGGCCTCAGCCAGACGCGAAGTCCAGTCGCTGGCAACAGCTTCAGCCTTCGCCAGTTCGGATTCGGCCTTCTTGAGCGCGTCATTGGCGGCAAGCTGGGCGGCAGAGGCCCCCTCGTCCTCCGCCATCAGCTCGGCCCTTTCCTCATCAAGCGCCTTCAACAGATCGGCATTCTCGGCCAGCATCTGTTCTTCGCGCTGCTTGTCGGCCTTCAGTTGCTCAATACGCCGGGCGAGATCGGCCAGCTTTTCCCCAACCCGCTTTTCCTCATTGTCGAGTTCGCGAGCGGCAAGGGTAAGTCGTTGCAGACCGGCAGCCTTGGCGGCGGCTTCGTCGCGCAGGGCTGGCAGAGTGTGGTTGACCACAGCCTCCTCTCGCGCTGCCGCGGCCTGAGCCGTCGTCGCCTCGGCAACCTTGAAATCGGCGATCCGCAGCATCTCCTGCGCCTTTTGCTCCTCGCCCAACAGCTCCTGCCAACGCAGATGGTAAAGGGTGGCTTCAGTCGCGCGGATGTCGGCGGAGAGATTGCGATAGCGACTGGCCTGACGGGCCTGACGCTTCAAACCTTCCAACTGGGTGGAGATCTGCGCCATGATATCCTCGAGGCGCTCCAGATTGGTTTCGGCGGCCTTGAGCCGCAATTCAGCCTCATGGCGACGGCTGTGCAGACCGGAAATGCCAGCGGCTTCCTCCAGAAGACCGCGCCGCTGGGTCGGCTTCTGGCTGATGATTTCGCCGATGCGCCCCTGACCGACCAATGAGGGAGAGCGCGCGCCGGTCGAAGCATCGGCGAACAGCAGCTGAATGTCACGGGCGCGGGCATCCTTACCGTTGATGCGGTAGTTGGATCCGCTCTCGCGCTCGATGCGGCGGGATATTTCCAGTTCGTCACTGTCATTGAACCCGGCTGGAGCCGTACGGTCGCTGTTGTCCAGATAGACTGTCACTTCTGCGGTGTTACGGGCGGGACGGTTGGTGGACCCGTTGAAGATGACGTCATCCATGCCCGAAGCGCGCATGTTCTTGTAGCTGTTTTCGCCCATCACCCAGCGCAGGGATTCCACCAGATTGGACTTGCCACAACCATTTGGGCCGACGATGCCGGTCAGGCCACCTTCGATGACGAAATCCATGGGTTCCACAAAGGACTTGAACCCCAATATGCGCAGTTTGGTGAATTTCATCAGCCAGCCCCTCGCTCAGCGCCCAAGGCGTTGCGTCCGCCAGGGCGGACAAAAGAGCGGGTGGAAAGGCGATCAGCCCCGGCACGGCCAGAACAAACAAAAAGGCGCCCCGCTGTCCGCCTCGCAACAAGTGCGCGGGCAGGTTCAGGGCGCGCCATGAAACGGTCGGCGGGGACAGTCCCGCCGACGGAAAAGCTCTTACAGCAATGGCTCCAGTACTTTGTCGAATTCCTCATTCGACAGGGCTCCAATATGCTTTTCGCCATTCACGAAGAAAGTTGGCGTTGAGTTGATTCCGAATTCCTTCTGACCACGTTCCCGCACTGCTTCAATGGCGTCCAGCAATTTATCGTCGGAAACGGCTTTCTCAAAGCTTTCCTGTGAAAAACCGGCCAGTTTGGTCAGGCGCTGCAGATTGCCTACCGGATCGTCGGTGAAGGCCCAGTTACGCTGCTGGCTAAGCAGCAGATCGATCATTGCCAGAGCCTTGCCACCGGGGGTGCGGCGCGCCAGCATGGCACCGGCGGTGGCCAGTGGATCAAGCGGGAACTCCCTGAGGATGAAGCGCATCTTGCCGGTGTCGATGTATTTTTCCTTCAAATACTTGAAGGTGGTGCCATGAAAATGCGCACAGTGGCTGCAGGTCATCGAGAAATACTCGATCACGGTGATCGGAGCCCCTTCCTCACCCAGAGAAATCTCTTCGAGATCAACATTTCTCTTGAGCATTTCTTCAAGCGGATAGGATTCAGCGGCTGCAGGCGCAGCCATTGCAAGGGGAAGAGCCGCCAGGGCAACGAAGCCAGCTGTTGCTTTTGCGCCGGTGATCAGGAAGTCTCTACGGTTCAAAGCCATGGTGTAGGTCCTTAAGAGTTGCGATTTGGATCGTTGGGGACAGTTGCCAGCATTTTAGCGAGAAAGCCCCGGCAGTCCTGTTACTTGTCTTACCCTATCCAATCACATTTTGGCGATGAGAGGGCAAGCTGCGACGAAATGCCATTCGTTACAAAATTGTAATTTTCGATTCTTCAAAAATTACCGCGTGTTTTCAAGCCTTTTGCAGGCTTGCGGTCAGAGCTTGCGAGCGACGATGAAGCGCACCTCCGATGCTTTCGGGAAGGTGCAGGATTCGAGGATCTCAAAGCCCTGAGCCTGCATCAGCAGCTCCAGTTTCTCGGCCGAAATGTAGCTGACGTGAGGCGCCTTGCCAAACCATTGCATGACGGTGATCGGGATGCGCAGCAACCCGTGCCTGCCGGAAAGGCAAGCGGTCTTGGAAATCAGCACGCCACCAGGCTTGAGCAGCTTGTGCATGCGCTCCAGCGACGCAGGGATATCTTCCAGAAGATGAATGAAGTTAAAGGCCCAGATGCCGTTGAAGGGAGCGTGCTCTTCAATGGCCGGAGCATGGATGTCGCCGTGAATAAACTCCACGTTGGTCACGTTCTGGTCTTTTGCCTTCTGTCTTCCGATCTCGATCAGGCGGGACGAGATATCACTGGCCCAGATGTGCCCTACGTGGGGTGACAGCAACAGTGCCGTGGATCCGGAACCGCACCCCAGTTCCAGTACCTTGTCATCGGGCTTGAGATAGAGCCGCGTGCGCTCCATCGTCTTTTCGTAGGCATCGACATTCTTGATCGGCCTGGCAGCATAGTTGCTGGCGATGGCATCCCAGAATTGCTCTGATGTCGGCATCGGGCTTTTCCTCCACATTCCCTTCCCTTGCGACAGGCCTGCCCTTGGCGCAGATTTGAATGGACGGCCCGACGCAGTCTTCCCACTGCTTGTCGGGGCCAAACATAGAGTTTTGAGGGCAGGTCTCAGTCAGCAGGAATTGTTGGTTCCATCTTACATGGTAATACCTAGGGGAAAAACAAAGACGTTTGCGCAATTCTAATGAAAAATGGCGCTTCCTGTGGTCAGGAGCGCCATTTCACGCATTCTTGATCAAGAGCTCCACTGGCGTCGCAAGCCAGCCTCCGCTGAGAATCGTTATCCGTCTACTTTGCCGAGACGGTCACTTCGATGTTGTTGCGGGTGGCGTTGGAATATGGGCAGACCTGATGAGCCTTTTCCAAGAGGGCATTTGCAGTTGCGGCATCCAGATCCTTGAGATCGGCGACCAGATCAACCTTCAGCGCGAAGCCGACGCCATTGTCGTTGGGGCCGATACCGACGGTTGCTACGATGGTGGGGTCGACCAGTTTGACCTTGTCCTGCGAAGCAACCAGTTTCAGAGCGCTGAGGAAACAGGCTGCATAGCCGGCTGCAAACATCTGCTCGGGGTTTGTTCCCTCGCCACCGGCACCGCCCAACTCCTTCGGGGCCACAAGGGTGACCTGCAACTGGCCGTCGTCCGATTTGGCCGATCCCTCGCGGCCGCCGGTTACCGTAGCGCTCGTGGTGTAAAGAATTTTCATGGGCTCGTCCTCTCCTCTACTGATTTGTTTCTGATAGCGAAATTAGTTATCGCAGTAATTATTTGAATGCGAATAGATCGTTGCTCTTTTGAGATGACATCGCTAGCACATATTTAGTTATCGCGCAAACTATTTTTGAGAGTCGAGCAGATTTTTTCGCAGCTCTTCAAGTTTGGCTTTCAAGTCGATGAGTTCCGGAATCGACATGCCGCAGGCCTCCGCCACGCAAGGAGCGACCTTCGAGGCAGGCTTGCGCAACGCTTCGCCTTTTTCCGTCAGGCTGATGTTGAGCGCACGCTCGTCTTTTTCATCGCGGACGCGCTTGACAAGGCCATCCTGCTCCAGCCGCTTGAGCACCGGGGTCAGCGCCCCGGACTTCTGACCGAGCCGACTGCCTATATCCTTGAGGCTTACCCCATCCTTCTCCCACAGGATCAGCATGATGAGATATTGTGGATAGGTCAGCCCGAGCGGCTCCAGCAGCGGCTTGTATAGCTGCGTCATGGCAAGGGAGGCCGAGTAGAGAGAAAAACAGAGTTGCCGGTCTAGAGGCATGATATCGGTCATGGCGCGTTCCTGATTTGTTATCGCGCAACGTAATCATGCCCCAGTGCGTTGACAAGGTGTTCTTAAGTGGGCCATGCACCCTTCACCCCGAAGACCGGGACGTTTTCTGGGGATCGTCAGTTGCGAGCCAGAACCGCATGGCCCAGACGGCGCAGGGCGGCAGCCATCTTGTCGTCTTTCACCCCTTCGATCTGATGCTCGAGGGCGTCCGCCTCGCTCACCGTCAGAGGGCGCAAGGGATCGGGGCGCCGCGACGGTTTGGCGTGAACCGGGCGTTGCAAAATCTGGATACGGTCGATGGCCGGATAGCCGAAATAGGCATTGACCCGCTGGATGATGGTGGCCTGTTCATGTTGCAGGAAAACCGACTGGGCACCCTCGCAATGCAGCACCAGAGTTCCAGGCTTGAAGCCTTCGGATTCATCCCGGCGGGGCCAGCGGATGCGTTCCGGCTCGGTACATTCGGCAAATTGCGGGCCGACGATTTCGCCCCAGAAGCGCAGGATATCGGAAGACGCAAAGCCCTGCTTGCGACACAGCGGGGTCAGGGATGACCCGATGACGTCACGCAGCTGTACCGCACTCTTTCTCTGATAGCGGCGATTGGCGGCCTCGAAAGAGCGCTGTGCCGATTGCCTGTCGTTGCTGTCTTCTGTTTTCTTCATGCCAACAGCCGATCCTGTTTACCCGACTGATTAACCAATGACGCAGCGAGCCTTGTGCTCCATCCCAAGGATGCATAGAACTCGTGCGGTCAAATTAAGCTGATTTGCGAAGTTAATCCAGATTATCTACGCAAAAATAGTGAGATAGAGTAAAGATTGCGGCAATTTTACGGTTAACTTCATGCAGTTGCAGGCTTTTTGTGTCGAAGCGACAGTAAAGGTGGCCCCAGACGACCACAAGAAATGACACCGGTTGCCTTGCCTCTTCTCTTTCAAGTTGAGGTTCCACAACAACCTCCACATCGGCCTCTGGCTGGAAAAACGCCGGACAGCGCTTTCAGCTCGTCGCAAACTCGTCCCATTAACCTTTTGTTATCTATAAATTTTCGGTCTTTCCTAAAGTCCTGGATCAAATTGCTTAAAAAAGACAAGTTGCGCTATTCGCTTAACCACCGGTTTACCATGTTGGCTCAGGATGGAGACAGACGGAAGGGTCTTCGAGTGCATTTCCTTCCAGATGTAGTTCAGTTGAGTAGAGTATGCGTATGCGTTCGAATGTATCCCTGCAGTCAGGCATCGACCCGACAGAAGCCACCCTCTCCGATCGGCTTGATACCATCATGAAGGGCGACTGCGTTGCCCAGTTGGAAAAACTTCCCAAGCATTCCGTCGACGCGATTTTCGCGGATCCCCCCTACAATCTGCAGCTGGGCGGCGGCCTGACCCGCCCTGACCAGTCGGAAGTGGACGGGGTTACCGATGCCTGGGACCAGTTCGAAAGCTTCGAGGCCTATGACGCCTTCACCCGCGCCTGGCTTCTGGCCTGCAAGCGCGTACTGAAGCCGAACGGCACCATCTGGGTCATCGGCTCCTATCACAATATTTTCCGCGTCGGCGCGATCATGCAGGACATCAACTTCTGGCTGCTCAATGATGTGGTCTGGCTGAAGACCAACCCGATGCCGAACTTCCGCGGCAAGCGCTTTACCAATGCCCATGAAACCATGATCTGGGCAAGCCGCGACAAGGCTTCCAAATACACTTTCAACTATGAAGCGCTGAAGGCCTTCAATGATGATGTGCAGATGCGCTCGGACTGGACCCTGCCGATCTGCACGGGCCACGAGCGCCTCAAGGGTGACGATGGCAAGAAGGTGCATCCAACCCAGAAGCCAGAGAGCCTGCTCTATCGCGTGCTGCTGTCCTCGACCAATCCGGGCGACGTGGTGCTTGACCCGTTCTTTGGTACCGGCACCACCGGAGCAGTTGCCAAGAAACTGGGCCGCCATTTCATCGGCATCGAGCGCGACCGCGACTATATCGAGGCTGCGCAGGCCCGCATCGATGCGGTCGAACCGGTGGATCTGAGCTCGCTGAAGGTCAGCCAGGGCAAACGCGCCGAACCACGCATTCCGTTCGGGCGCCTGCTGGAAGAAGGCCTGTTGCTGCCTGGGACCGAGCTGACCGACAAGGGCGGTCGCTACACGGCCACGGTGCGGGCAGACGGCTCGCTGGTTTCCGGGGGGCACACCGGGTCCATTCACAAGGTCGGCGCTTTGGTGCAGGGGCTCGACGCCTGCAACGGCTGGACCTACTGGCATTTCGACAAGGATGGCGCGCGCGGCCCGATCGACGACCTGCGCCAGATCATCCGTGATGCGGCCTGATGGCCCCTGCCCTTTTCCGGCGGACCGGTTGGCCCGCCCTCAAGGTTTAACCAAGGAGATGTTCTGAGTTCCAGTTTTTCGGTGAAATCCTGATCAAGATCCAATGTCGCCTGCCTTGAGTTTTGCGTAGCAGGCGACGGAGGCTTGCTCTGACCCAGTTTGCGACCTCGTGATTTTCACCCAACTAAAGGCGGCCTGATGGCCGTCTTTTTATTTGGGTGGCAGGCTTTGAGTTGATTTGCCTTCAAAGGAGCCCCGGCTCAGTGAGACTCACAGCAACTTTTCAAAGAACAGATCCGGATAGGGATCTTCATTGAAACGTTCAATCTCGCTCCAGCCGAGCTTGTGATACATGGCCACGGCGTCGCTCAGGACGCTGTTGGTATCAAGCCTCAGACAGGTGATGCCGAGATCCCGCGCCCTTGCTTCGGCTTCCCGCATCATGCGCTGGGCAAGGCCCATGCCACGGGCCGTGGGGGCAATCCACAGCCGCTTCAGCTCCGCATATCCCTTGTCCGTTCCCTTGAGGCCGATGCAGCCGATGGGCATCCCGTCCTGCATCGCCAGCAGGAAGGCTCCGCGCGGATGCTCCATGTCCCTTGCTTCGGGATCGGCAGACAGATTGACGTCGAAACCACTTTTGAGACGCCTTGCCAGCTCGGCGTAATAGGCTTCAAGACAGACGATCGCCCGTGGATCAAGCGGCGAGACGATCTCGATGGTCGTTCGCTCGTAACCAAGGGCAGTAGCAACGATATCCATGGCTTGCAACAGTACCTCCGGATGCGGATGGCGGGCAACGATGTCGGTGGCCTGCTTGTCAGACAGGGCTTCATAGGCGGCAAACTCCGCCTCACCAGCCTCCGTCAGAGCGACCGAACGGCGACGGGCGTCCACCTCGCTGCTTTCCACGGTCACCAGCCCCTCGTCCTCCAGCCCACGCAACAGACGACTCATGAGGCCGGAGTCCAGCCGCAGATAGGCGCGGATTTCACCGATGTCGGTAATGCCCCGACCAATGGCATTGAGAACCCGGGCCGGCCCCAGCGGACGCCCCCGCCCCAGAAAAGACGCGTCCAGCACCCCGGCTTCTGTGGTGACAGCTCGATGAAAACGGCGGGTGCGCGCTATCGGATCTGACAACATACCCCAACTCCTTGCATTGTTCTTCCTGTTCGCGACGCTTCGTGATCCGAGCCTCGCGATTTTACCTGACTTTAGTCAGAAATATTTTCAAATGCAAAGAATACAGTTGCGAGATCAACCGAAAATGTGCGGGCCAATGTGATCTGTGTCTAAGGATAGTCGTCCCCCCCCCTAGAGCCCTTCCCGACGCCCCTCTGGTCCGGAGTAGGCCCGCTCGACGCGGGCCACGCGCAACTCGTAATGCTCGTACCATTGCTCGATGCCGAGCCGCTGCGCCATCAGGTGCTCGGCATGCCGCTTCCAGTCGATCATGCTCTGCTCATCCTGCCAATAGGAAACCGTGATGCCGAACAGCGCACCGTCGCGGGTGCTTTCCGCTCCGAGGCAGCCGGGCTGTTGCAGAGCCAACCGGGCCATGGCATCCCCCATGGCTTCATAGCCATCGTGCTGCTGCTTGAGCCGGTTGGAAAAGATCACCGCGTAATAGGGTGGCTCCGGAGTTTTGGCGAAACGGTCCGTCACCTTGATTCTCCATGGTTGGGGTGATGCTTCGCATGCTCTTGGCAGGCGCCCGATGGCATAGACAGTCAAGCCTAGATGCTAATGCGCCTGCCTGACGGTCTTGCGCATCGTGATGGATGTCGGTCGGTCATACCCCGGATGTGCGGTCTCAAGGGTTTTGACAAAACCGAGAGCAGCAAAGATCTTATGGTTTTCAACGAGTTCGATGCGGGTTTGCAATTCCAGCGAAGTATAACCGAGGAACTCGGCACGCTGCTCGGCAATTCTCACCAGCGCCCGTCCCAGACCATCACCACGAGCGTCGGTCGACACGGCCATCTTGCCCAGATAGAGACAATCGGGTTTGCCCGTAAGAAACACGCAGGCCCTCACTGGAGAGCCGATGGACCAGACTTCACCAATTTCGCATTGGCGGGCAATGTCTTCCAGGGTCAACCGATGCATGGAGCTCGGCGGGTCGATGCGCCCATCCATATAGGCAAATGCCCTATGGATGAGCGCCAGAATCTCGCCAAGAGCGGCATCTCCGGGAGCATGCTTGATTGGTTTCAGGGTCATGGGGTGAACTCCACCACTTTGCGGAAGACGGTCGGCAAGGCCTCGCCCCTGATCTGGTCCGGTGGAGACCACCAGCCCTGAGCAAGCGGTGCCTGCACTTCACACGTCGTTTCATAGATATCGAGCTCAAGATGAAAGTGGGTGAAGGTGTGGGTAACCTGCCCCGATTTCTTGTGAAAGTGCAGCCCCGCCGGGGCGGCTGAAAGCGCTGTTTCCGGATCGAACTGCTCGCCTTCCTTCTTATCAAACCAATCTGTTGTCGGCACTGCCGTCATAGAGGCAAGCAGCCCCCTGTCCGGACGCTTCTGGAGCCACAGGGCGCCATCAGGTCGGCGAATGAGAAAGGCGGCGCCGCGGCGGACCGGCTTGTCCTTCTTGGGTGCCTTGACGGGATAGCGCTCCATGTCCCCCACCATCTCGGCTTCACAGGCACCACTGTAAGGACAGAGCGAGCAGGCAGGCCTCTTTGGGCTGCACAAGCTGGCACCCAGATCCATCATCGCCTGCGCGAAATCACCCGGACGTTGCGCAGGGGTCAGCTGCGCCATCCTCTCTTTGATCGGCTTCTTAGCGGCAGGCAACGGTTCATCAATCCGATAGAGGCGAGCGATGATCCTCTCGATGTTGCCATCGACGACCGCCACAGGTTCGTCAAAGGCGATGGCCGCAATGGCGGCAGCGGTATAGTCGCCTATGCCCGGCAGTGTTTTCAGGGCTATGGCATTGTCGGGGAAATGCCCGTCATGATTGGCAACAATGGTGCGGGCGCATTTGTGCAGATTGCGGGCACGGGAATAATAGCCGAGCCCGGCCCATGCCTTGAGTATGTCTTCCTCGTCGGCAGCCGCCAGAGCGTCAACCGTTGGCCAGCGCGTCAGAAAGGCAGTGAAATAGTCTTTTACAGCGCCGACAGTGGTCTGCTGCAGCATGATCTCGCTGAGCCAGACATGGTAGGGATCGGGCAAGACACCAACAGCCGCATCGGCCGGGGACGTTCGCCAGGGCAAGGTCCGGTGATGCCTGTCATACCAGAGCAGGAGAGCGGAGGCCTTCGGGGCATTTACGGTCCCGGAGGCGCCCTGGAGCGCGGTGCTGTCGTTCACTTTGGGGTCACCCGTCTTGTTGCTACCCATGGAGAATCGGATTTTCCCTTAGTGTGACCATGTCTCCTCGGGCAAATCAAGCGTTGCCATAAGGCGAGCGATGGGCATGGCCAACGTCAACGCCAGCCCCAGCCATAACCAGATTTTTATTTGCCATTTATTTTTACTATAAATACGAAAGATAACCTATATAGAAACCGCTATATCCAGAAGTAATATTGGGAATAAATTTTTCAACCTACGTCAAAAATACAAGACATTACATTTTCTTAACTTGTGGGGGCCAGAATTTTCACAAAATTGCAAGTAGGTTAGTCTTCCATAAAGTAAAATATGAAGAAACCTTTTCGACAGGGACCAGTCATGTCAATCAATCCTCTCTCTTTTTTGCCCAAATGGGCAACTTCGATAAAGTTCAAGATTTTTTCGATAGTATTGCTATCGGCTATAGGTATCGTCACTTTGACTATACAATCGGGAATGATGACAAAAGACGATCTGATGGCAGACAAGGAACGGGAACTCTCTCACCTTGTTCAATCCGCAGTAGCTATAGCTGAAAGCTATAGTCAACAGGCACAAAAAGGTGTCCTGACGGAAGCGGAAGCCAAGCAACGCGCCATGGATGCCATTTCCATGATGCGCTACAACGCGGACGACTATTTCTTCATTCTCGGCATGGACAGTCGCATCCTCATGCATCCGTTCAATGCCGATGTCGTAGGCAAGGACACCTCCGGCACCAAGGATATCAACGGGGTCTACACCACGCGCAACTTCATCAAGATCGCCAATGAAAAGGGTGCTGGTAGTCTCAATTATGTCTGGCCCAAACCGGGCGAGACAGACGCCACGCCGAAGATGTCCTATGCCACGCTGTTTGCCCCATGGGGCTGGGTGGTGGTCACCGGGGTCTATATTGACGATATCAATGCGATCTATGCCACCAACATGCAGCGGCTCTATCTGTTCGCAGGCATCATTGCCCTCGTGATCGTCATCAGTTCCGTCCTGACCGCCTTCTCCATCACCCGTCCGCTCGGCAAGGCCGTCCAAACAACCCGCCTGCTGGCTGACGGCAATCTGGATCTTGATATTCCCAACACGCACAGAACCGATGAAATCGGGGACCTGGGACGAGCGTTGATCGTGTTCCGGGACGGCTCCAGAGAACGGCTGGCGCTTGAAAAGGAACAGGCGATCCAGAAGAAGAAGGGCGAGGAACAGCAGCGCATCATGATGATGGACATGGCCGACCGGTTCGACAATGCCGTCAGCCATATCATCAAGACCGTTGCCCATGCTGCCACCGGTTTCGGGCTGCAGACCGAGCAACTGGCCGAGCGGTCGCGGGAGAATAGTGATCGTGTCAAATCGATCTCCGAGGCCATGTCCGCTTCCAGCAGCAATGTGCAGACCGTCGCCGGAGCGTCCGAGGAAATGACCACCTCGATCACGGAGATTGCTTGCCAGATCGACGAAACCAACCGCTTCTCGCGCACCGCCGTGGATGAAGTCCAGAAGGCGTCGGGTGTCATCGGCTCCCTGTCCCAGTCCTCCAAGGCTATCGGCCAGATTGTCGGGTTGATCAAGGACATTGCCGAACAAACCAACCTTCTGGCCCTCAATGCCACCATCGAGGCCGCCAGAGCGGGCGAGGCAGGCCGTGGCTTTGCGGTTGTGGCAGCAGAAGTCAAGGATCTTGCATCCCAGACCGGCAAGGCAACCGAAGAGATCGCCGACCAGATCAATACGATCCAGAGGATGATTTCCGAGGCCGTGGTCGCCATCGAGCATGTCGACGGCACGATCGGCGAACTCAACCGCATTTCCAGCACCATCGCCTCAGCGGTTGAACAGCAGGGCGCAGCCTCGCAGGAAATCAGTTGCAGTATTTCCGATGCCGCGCGCAACAGTCATCAGGTAACCGAGAATGCCGAAGCCCTCAACGGGTTGGCTCACGAAAATGATCGCGCAGCAGCCGACATGTCCCGGCACGCAAGCGATCTGGAAACCCAGATCGCCAATCTGTCCGAGCAGGTCGATGCCTTCCTTGAAGGGATCAGGCAGCAAAATGGCGCAGGTGAAACCCGGGCTGCCTAAGCAGCCCGCTCCGCTACAATCCGCTCGCGGCAGAAGCCCGCAAGGCCGACAAACAAAAGCCCTCCATCGATGTAAGATGGGGGGCTTCCTTTTTCATGAAAGAGCGGACAGACAGCCAGGCATCAGGGCCGATCAGGCGGACAGGTCAACCGAGTTGCCATCTTCTCCACCGGCATTCTGCAGCTTCAGAGCGGCTTCATACTCGTCTGTCAGGTGCAGCATGTAATTGATGAAATTCTGTTTGCTTTCCTGATTTTCCGCCTGAGAGACGATTTCGGTAAAGGTGTCCTCGTTAATTCCCTCGCCACCCAACACCAGCGCCAGCGGATTGATCGTGCTGCCCTGCACGACTTCCAGCTTCATCTGGTTGAGATAGGACATGAACTCCGGCTTGGTCAGCTTGCCATCGCCGAAGCTGTCGGCGGACTCGAAGTTCTTGCGGCTCAGGATTGGCACATTCTGCGCTTCATCGACATCAAGGTCGCCGCTCTTGTCGAGATCGTATTTGTCGACCATCAGGTCAACGGCCGTCTGGTTACTGATCCGGAAAATCGGCATGTAGCCCGATGCACCACTAATCATGGCTACACTCCTTTCGTGTCTCCGCGGCCATCATCATGGTTAATGATTTTAGAAAAATATGGTTAACCCGAGGTTTAATTTTTACAATGCGCAACAGTCTTCAAAATGCAGACACAAAAATACGGGCAGATCTTCCCTCTGACCGCCTCTGAGGCAATCGCAAAGGTCAAAATTGCAGGGTCGGAAATTTTCGGGATTCACAGGACTTTAAGCGAAGTCGTTTTTATTGTTTAATGCTTTAACTGGATATTGGGCCGCAAGCGTCTTATGTCTAGAGTGAACATAGTCACACAATTGCAATCATCTCGCGGGTCCACCATGCATTCTCTATCATCTTCATTGCCAGCCTCCTTTCAGGCGCTCTCGCCTGCTTCCAGTCTCATCAAGGGCGAAGGCAATGATCTGCTCGATAGCTATGGTCTGGACAAGGAAGAGCTGAGGCAACTTCTTGCCGATACGGTGCATGGGGCTGACGATGGCGAACTGTTCTTCGAGCAGACCCAGTCGGAAAGTCTGGTGTTTGACAATGGACGCCTGAAAAGCTCCGCGTTTGATACCGGTCAGGGCTTTGGCCTGAGGGCCGTTGCGGGCGAGATGGCAGGCTACGCCCATTCCGGCGAGCTAAACATGGCCGCGATCCGGCGCGCAGCCGACTCCGTTCGCGGTGTAGCACAAGGCTATGAGGGCGTCTGGGACATGGCGCCACCGCGAGCCAACCACCAGATCTACCGCGGTTTCAACCCCGTTGACGACCTGACCCTCGGCATGAAAATCGCTCTGCTGGAAGAAATCGACGCCTATGCACGCGACAAGGATCCGCGCGTCCGGCAGGTGTCGGCCTCGCTGGTGGGCAACTGGCGCCGCGTCGGCATCCTGCGGCCCAACGGCCAGTGGTTCGAGGATGTGCGTCCGCTCGTCCGGCTCAACGTGTCCGTGGTCGTGGGCGAAGGTGAGCGCATGGAAGCGGGCAGCCACGGGTTTGGCGGTCGCAACAGTTATGAATTTTTCCTTGAGGACAACGGTCTGGAAGGCGGCTGGAAGAATGCCGCCGATGAAGCCATTCGTCAGGCACTGGTCAATCTGGAAGCCATCGCCGCCCCGGCGGGCGAGCTTGATGTGGTGCTTGGTCCCGGTTGGCCGGGTGTACTGCTGCATGAAGCGGTCGGCCATGGCCTTGAAGGCGATTTCAACCGGCGCAAGAGCTCGGCCTTTTCCGAACTGATGGGCCAGCAGGTCGCAGCCAAGGGGGTGACGGTCGTTGACGATGGCACCATTCGCGGCAAACGCGGTTCGCTCAACATCGATGACGAAGGCACGCCTTCGCAACGCACCACGCTGATCGAGGATGGCATTCTGGTCGGCTACATGCAGGACAGACAGAACGCCCGTCTGATGGGGACAAGCTCCACCGGCAACGGCCGGCGTCAATCCTACGCCCATTTGCCGATGCCACGCATGACCAACACCATCATGGAAGCCGGGAACCATGATCCTGAGGAAATTCTGAAATCCGTCAAGAATGGCATCTATGCGGTCAACTTCGGCGGCGGTCAGGTCGATATCACTTCAGGCAAGTTCGTTTTCTCCTGCACCGAAGCCTATGTCATCGAAGACGGCAAGGTCGGTGCACCGGTCAAAGGTGCAACCCTGATCGGCAATGGTCCCGAAGCGATGAAACGCATCTCGATGATCGGCAACGACATGGAGCTGGACACCGGCGTTGGCACCTGTGGCAAACAGGGTCAGGGCGTGCCGGTGGGCGTTGGCCAGCCGACCCTCCGGATAGACGGCATCACGGTGGGCGGCACGCGCACCTGATTGCCGTCTTTGCGACTTGCAACCGGGATGAAAAGTCTCAATTGAAAAAGGAGGATGGCATGATTGCCAACCTCCTTTTTTCGTTCAAGGTCTTCAAGACGCCCCTGATGGCGAGGCGCTCAAAGCCGGTTGGCTCAGCTCAGGCCGCAGAGACATCGGCAAGGAATTGCTCGATGTTCCTTTTCAGCGAAACGGCGCTTGTGTTCAGCTCGTTGGTGGCATTCTTGACCATCTGGGCGGACTCGGTGGTCTGTGCCGCTTTCTCGGAAACCGACTGCATGTTCTGCGAGGCGGAATGGGTGCTGTTGGCTGCCTGCTGCACATTGGAAGCGATTTCGCCCGTGGCTGCACCCTGCTGCTCGACGGCCGTGGCAATCGCGGAGGTATATCCGTCGACTTCTTCCATGACCCGGGCAATCTTGGCGATCGATTCGACCGTCTCTCCGCTGGAAACCTGAATGGCATTGATCAAGCCGCTGATTTCCTCGGTAGCCTTTGATGTCTGGTTTGCCAGCTCCTTGACCTCGGCGGCAACAACGGCAAATCCCCTTCCGGCTTCACCGGCCCGCGCTGCTTCGATAGTGGCATTGAGCGCCAGAAGATTGGTCTGCTCGGCGATGGCCTGAATGAGGCTGACCACTTCACCGATCTTGCGTGAGGCTTCGTCCAGTTCGGCGACCTTGCCATTGGAGATCTTGGTGTCTTCGGTTGCGACGGCGACCACTTCCTTGCTGCGGACCGCCTGTTGCATGATTTCGTTGATCGAAGCGGTGAGTTCTTCAGCCGCAGAGGCGACCGAGCGTACGTTGGCCGAAGCATCGTGGCTGGAGGCAGAGGCCTGCGAGGAGCTGCCTTCTGTCTGGCGAGCAATGTCTTCGAGATTGTTGGCGGCATGATCCATTTCACCAACCTGGGTCGCAACCACATCAAGGTTCCGGCCAACGCTCTCCCGGAAGAGCCTGATCAGTTCGGACGTCCGCTCGGCCCGTTCGATACGCTCGGCATCATTCTGCTTTTCCAGTTCGGCCAGACGGCGCCGCTCGATGGCGCCAATGCGGAATTTCTCCACAGCGCGGCTCATGGCACCGATTTCGTCATTGCGATCCTGACCGGAGATCTCGGCCTTCAGCTGGTTGTCGGCGATGGCGAGAATGTCCTGATTGAGAGCTGAGATGGGCTTGGCAATGTTGCGGGCGAGAAAGAAGCCGAAGCTGCCTGCGACCACCACAAGCACCAGTGCGATCATTCCGGAGTTGCGGGCCGCTTTCCAGAACGTGTCCTGCACATCGGTGAGCAGCACGCCGGACCCGAGAATCCAGTTCCAGGCCCTGAAGTGTTTCACATAGGAGAGCTTGTCAAAATACTTCCCGCTCGGGTCCTGATAGACATAGTCGACGTAGGCATTGCCATTCTGCGTTGCCTTCTCGATGAACTCCTTGACATGATACTTGCCGTTGCCATCCCGAGACTGCATCATGTTGGTGTTCTCGTGTTCCGGCTTGGCAGGATGGACAACATTCACACCGGCACCATCATAGACGAAGACATAATCCTTCTCCTGATAGCGTAGGCCACGCAAGGCGGTTCTGGCTCGAAGCTGAGCCTCTTCCGTGGAAAGCTCACCACTCTGGGCCTTCTTGTAGAAGGTGTCGGTCACGTTGTAGGCTGCGTCAACGACGCTCTGGATCTCGTGGCGCTTGAAGCTGTTGAGGTTGCCGTCGAGGGTAAAAAGCTGGTAGCCCAGCATGAGCATGAAGGATAGGACAAAGAAAGCAACGAGCGCGTAGAGTCGGCTCGAGATGCTATGAAAGATCTTGGACATGATTTGGCTCCGGTGCATTTTGTAGGTCTGCTGGTTTTCTCCGATTGTTTTCTGTTTACGGTTATAGAAAGGTAAACTTGCGGGAAACTTATTACCCAAAAGCATTAGATTGGTTCCAATCGATAGAGACCTTTTGTCGCACAGCATACCACTTGCTATGGTCCGGCTAATTTGCGTTCCCTTTTCGTTTTCATTTCTGGCGTTTCCCAAGGCGAATCCTACGATGGCAAAGCATCCTCTTGATCATTTGATCGAACAGCGTATTGAGGAAGCTCTCGACAACGGCGACCTTTCCAACTTGCCGAACGCGGGCAAGCCCCTGTCCGATTTAAATCTTTCGTCAGATGACCTGCTGGCCCGAGTCGTCAGGGAACAGGGCGGGGAGCCTGCTTTTGTTACCCTCAACCGGAAACTTCAGACCCTTCTCAAACGGCTTGATCAGGTAAAGGATCCCATCCGGCACAATGCTCTTGAGCAACAGATTGCCGATATGCGGACAAAAATGGCCATTGAGAGGGAACGGGGGGTCTAGGCACCACGTCAGGACGCTGTCCGCGCAAACCCCGGCAAAACGCAGCCATCGCGCCCGCCGAACCCGCCCGCCCGATCATTGGTGACAATCTTTTTGCCCAATTGCATCATTGAGTGCCAAGGAACGATTGCATTTTGCAAATTCGTCCTCTACAAGGGGGCCTCACCCCGTGACATGGATGGCCGATGGTGCAGCTTGCCTCTGAGCAAGAAAGCTGCGAGGGGAAAAGGCTTCAAGACGCGGGAAACAATTGACGAAGGCCAGAGCTCTGCTGGCAAGGATTTCCTGGAAAGCCTAACATGACTACTTTTGAAAGCGTGCATCCCGCGCTTGCCTCCGCATTGACCAATCGCGGCTATGATCACCTCACATCCGTACAGCAAGCCGTCATCGAAGCCGATGTAAAGGGACGCGACCTGCTTGTGTCCGCCCAGACGGGCTCGGGCAAGACCGTTGCCTTCGGCCTTGGCATGGCAGAAAGCCTGCTGGACGCTGGCGGCAAGCTGCCGCGCGCTGCCGAACCGCTGGCGCTGGTCATTGCCCCGACTCGCGAACTGGCGATGCAGGTCAAGGCTGAACTCGAATGGCTCTACGCCGACTGCGGCGCACACATTGCGTCCTGCGTTGGCGGTATGGATATCCGTCGCGAGCGCCGCGACCTGTCCAGCGGCTGCCATATTCTGGTCGGCACGCCGGGCCGCCTGCGCGACCACATCGAACGCGGGTCTCTGGATCTTGGCTGGCTGCGGGTTTCCGTGCTGGACGAAGCAGACGAGATGCTCGATCTGGGTTTCCGCGAAGATCTGGAATTCATTCTGTCCAGCGCCTCTGAAGAGCGCCAGACATTCCTGTTTTCCGCCACGGTTCCCAAGCCGATCGAGGAACTGGCCAAGACCTATCAGCGCGACGCCCTGCGGATCACCACCGCCGAGCAGCGTCAACAGCATGCCGACATTGACTATCATGCCCATCTTGTCTCGCCGAAGGACAAGGAAAAAGCCGTCATCAACGTGCTGCGATTCCACGAGTCCCCGAGCGCGATGATCTTCTGTTCGACCCGTGAGATGGTGCGCCATCTGTCATCGCGCCTGTCCAACCGCGGCTTTGCCGTTGTGGCCCTGTCCGGCGAACTGAGCCAGAGCGAACGTACGCTTGCGCTGCAGTCCATGCGTGACGGCCGGGCGCGGGTCTGCGTGGCAACCGACGTTGCCGCCCGCGGCATCGACCTGCCAAATCTTGATCTGGTGATCCATGCGGATCTGCCCAACAACTCCGAAACCCTGCTGCACCGCTCGGGTCGTACCGGCCGCGCTGGCCGCAAGGGCAACTGCGCGATCATCGTGCCGCAGAACAAGCGCAATCTGGTCCACCGTCTGCTGAAATTCGCCAATGTTCGCGTCCAGTGGGAGGCCGTTCCTTCCATCGACGACATTCTCAAGCAGGACCAGGCCCGCATCTTCAACCATCCGCTGCTGAAGTCTGCCCCGGCAGGGGACGACCTGGCTCTGGCACAGAACCTTCTGGCCACCTATGGCGCCGAGCAGATTGCTCATGCGTTTCTTGGCACCCAGCAGGCAAACTACCCTGCACCGGAAGAACTGATCGAACTCAGCTATCAGGACGACGGCCGCAAGGGCGAGCGTGAGCGCGAACGCAACGACTTTGAAGATGGCGTCTGGTTCCGTGTCAACGCCGGTCGCAAGCATCGCGCCGAACCACGCTGGCTATTGCCGCTCATCTGTCGGGTTGGCGGCTTCAACAAGAAGAAAGTCGGCTTCATCCGCATTCTCGAGAGTGAAACCGTATTCGAACTGGCTCCCGATGTTGCAGACCGGTTCCAGGACGTGATGGAGACAGAAGGCACCGGCGAAAAGAGCCTCCGGATCACCAAGATCGGTGAACGTCCGGAACAGCTTCTGGGCGGTGGCCGTGGCGGTCAGGGTGGTCGTGGCAAGCCGCAGGGCAAGGGCCCACGGTCCGGCGATGGTCCTGGCCCGCGTTCGCGTCGCCGTGATGCGCGCCCAGAAGGCCGCAGCAGGGACGACGGATTCCGTCGGGACCGCGGTGACGACGGCTTCCGCCGCGACAAGAAGCCTTACCGAAGCAAAGGTGGCAAGGGTGGAAAATCGAACTATCATCCGCTCAACGACTAGACCGCTTGAGGCTTGCCTCGCCGTGCGCGAGAACGCATACCGAATAACAGATTTGCAGCAACCCGGGTTTTGCCCGGGTTGACTGTTTTTGGGATCATCAATGCCCGAAACGACCGCAGTGATACGGACATGAAAAGGTCAATTGCGTAGGCCCCCTTTCATTTCGCCGCAACATTGCCTATCTAGTTGTCTCACGTCCGGATGTGCATCCGACGGGATGCCCCCTCAGATTTCCTTGCCTCTGCCCTCGCCGGCTGCCAAATGACAGGATTTTGCATGACCGAAAAGATCACGCAGTCGACTTCGGCACCCGCCACCCCTACCTGCCCGACAGGCCCTTCCGGAGGCGATGTGACACAGCGACGAGCAAAATTTGTCACCGGCTCGATTTTCCGCCATGTAGTGACAATGACGGCGACCGGAGCCGTGGGGATGATCGCGGTATTCGCCGTCGATCTGGCCAATCTTTTCTATATCTCGCTGCTTGGGCAGGCCGAGCTGGCCGCCGCCATCGGCTATTCAGCAACCATCATGTTCTTCAACAATGCCCTCAGCATCGGCATGATGATCGGTGGATCTGCGGTCATTGCCCGTGCAGTGGGGGAGGAACGACATGATCTTGCCAAGCGTCGGGCGGGAAGTGCTCTGATCGCGGTCTTCCTCATGATGATCGTCATGGCGAGCGTAATCTTCAGTTTCATCCCCGAGCTGCTAACCTTCATCGGCGCGCGCGACAACACCCACACCATCGCAACAAGCTTCCTGTCCATTGTCATCCCGTCGATGCCATTCCTCGGCCTGTCGATGATGTTGGCTGGCATCATGCGCGCCAATGGCGACGCCAAAGGCTCGATGTATGTCACGCTGGCTGGCGGCTTTGCCTCGGCGGTGCTCGACCCGATCTTCATTTTCGGTTTCGGGCTTGGCATCGAGGGGGCGGCCATCGCCTCCATCCTGTCCCGCTTCGTGATGATCGCTGTCGGCATCCGGGGGACAGTGCAGACCAAGCAGCTCATCAGCCGCCCTACCGGGCTCGCCGATCTGCTGGTGCAATGGCGGGTGCTGTTCCCGATTGCCATTCCTGCCATCCTCACCAATATCGCCACGCCGGTTGGTAACGCCTATGTCACCATGGCTATTGCCGACTTTGGCGATGATGCCGTGGCAGGCTGGGCGATTGTCGGGCGTATCCAGCCTCTGGCGTGGACCGCACTGTTTGCCCTTTCCGGCTCGGTCGGACCGATCTTCGGGCAGAATCTCGGCGCCGGCCTCTATGATCGCGTGCGCATGACACTGCGGGACAGCATGTATTTCATCCTTGGCTATTCGGCAGTCGTCTGGCTCATCCTGTTTTTCGCGCAGGATCTGATTGTCCGAGCCTTCGGCGCCACAGGCGGGGCGGCAGATTTCGTCCGTTTCTTCTGCACATGGATCGCCCCGAGCGGCATCTTCATGGGCTTCCTGTTCGTGTCCAACGCCGCATTCAACAATCTGGGCTACCCCGCCTATTCCACCGCCTTCAACTGGGGCCGTTCGACGCTGGGCACCGTGCCGACCGTGATGCTGGGGACCTATCTGGCTGGCGCTGAAGGGGCCATTCTGGGTCAGGCGGTAGGTGCTGTGCTGTTCGGTTTTATGGCCATTCTGAGCTGCTTCCGTGTCATAAACCGCAAGCAGGGTGGACCGGGGAGCGGCTCCGGCGAGCCGACCGAGATCTGGTATCGGCGGGCCCTGTCACCCTTCTCTTCTGCCAAGGGCAACATGTAGCACTGCGTCGGCAGGATGGGCACTGCTTTCCCGTTCCCTGACGGGACGGCAGAAAATGCGAACAACCGGCATGACGAGTCTGGCCATGGCCCGAAATGGGCGCTAGAACAGGGCAAGGCACAATTTCTACAAGGACAATAAGGACGATGATCACTCTGCCCAATTCCGGCAAGGAAGCCGTGGTGCGATACATGGATGGCGATCTGCAGATCGTTCACTCCGGATCCTATGTTACCTGTGCGGTCACCGGTCGCCCGATCCCGCTTGATGACCTGAAATACTGGTCGGTGGACAGGCAGGAAGCCTATGTGGATTGTGAAGCATCCTACAAGGCCGAGAAGGCCGCTGCTCAAAAGGCATGAAGGGCAGGATAGCATAGACCCGGCACCGCTCTGATGCCGTAACCAGCAGCTCAGCGGCGCGAAAATTTGCGCTGGGCCTGCTCAATGACCCGCCGCGGGAAGCTCATGTCGTCGAACTTCATTTCGACCTCAATGACATGGGCCCTGCTGGCCAGCCGCGCCCCTGCCTCTCCCAGATTCTGAAGACGGACGTGGTCCTTTGAGGTCGTGACGATGTCGAGATCCTGAGCCTCGGCCCGGGCCAGAATCGCTTCGGCTTCGGCTTCCGTGAAGGCGTGGTGATCATCGAAATCCTGATAGTCGACAATCTCAAGCTCCAGCTCTTCAAGCGTCAGATAGAATTTGTCCGGATGGCCGATGCCGCAGAAGGCAAAGACCCGTGTCCCGCCCAGCAGATTGCACTTTCCGGGACGCAGAGAGGCATGATTGCTGGCCTTGCCAAGGCGGGCCAGCAGCTGGCGCAACTGCGGCGCATGACCGCCCTCCCCGACAATCAGGAACTGGTCGGCGCGCCGCACCTGCGGGTTGAGTGGAGCGCGCAGGGGACCGGCAGGAAAGATGAAGCCATTGCCGAGACTCTGGCGGGAATCAACCACGACCAGATTGAAATCCTTGTGCAGATAGGGGTTCTGGAAGCCATCATCCATGATGATGACGCCGCCGTCTCTTTCGGCATAGATCTGTTCGGCCAGTCTGGCCCCTTCGACACGATCCCGCGAAACGATGGTCGTAGCCACCCGCGCCAGCAGCAGCGCTTCGTCGCCCACTTCGGCAATGGTGTGACGGCTCGCATCGACCACAAGAGGCCCCGGTTCACTGCCCTTGAAACCACGCGTCAGAAAGACCGGTGAAAGATTGAGCGCGACGGCAGCTCGCCCAAGCGCCAGCGCGGTCGGGGTCTTGCCTGCGCCACCCAGCACCAGATTGCCAATGCAGATCACCGGCATGTGGGCCTTGTAGCGCGGCTTCTTGTTGAAACGGGAAAGCGAGATGCTGCCGTAAAGAAGGCCCAGCGGATAAAGCAGCCAGGCCAGCGTCGAGCGCTCTGTCCAAAAGCCGGGAGCCTTCATGTCCGTCTCTCCTCGTGGGTGCCCTAGCTCGAAGGATCGTCGCTGTTGAACCGGTTCAGCTCGGCGTTGATCTTGAGGGGTTCAAGGAAAGGGTTGAGCGCCATCATCGTCTTGTCAAGAGCACCGGAGAAGGGCCGCATGGCGCGGCGCGCCAGTTCGATGCGGCGATCGATTTCCGCGGGCGAGGCAATGAGCCTTGCGAGGGTCTGGATGAGCTCCCGCTCGTTGTTGAGGCACTGGGCTCCACCGGTCTGATCGAGGGCATCATAGATGTTGGCGAAGTTGCTGACGCTCGGACCATGCAGGATGGTGCAGCCCAGCCGCGCCGGCTCGATCGGATTCTGTCCACCGTGATTGACTAGCGAGCCACCGACAAAGGCGATGCGCGACAGGCGATAGAAGAGCCCCAGTTCGCCAATCGTATCGGCGATGTAGATGTCGGTCTTGGGGAAGAGATCCGGTTCCTCGGAGCGACGCTGCACGCGCGGCACGATGCCAATCATTTCCCGCACGATCTCCTCGCTGCGCTCCGGATGGCGCGGCACGATGATGGTCAGCAGATGAGGAATGCGCACGGCCATCCGGCTGTGGGCCTGCGCCAGAAGGCGTTCTTCTCCCGGATGGGTGCTGGCGGCAACCCAGACCGGGCGAGCCCCGATGGCTGCCCGGAGGCGCTGGAGCTGTTCCTCATCGGCCTGAGGCGGCGGAACATCAAACTTCAGATTGCCAGTTACCTCGACCTGCGTCACACCAAGATTGGCGTAGCGCTCGCGGTCCTCATCAGTCTGCGCCAAACACAGCGGCACATTGCCGAACATCTGCCGGAAGACCGACGGGAAGCGGGACCAGCGCCGGAAGGACCGCTCGGACATGCGGCCATTGACGACGATCATCGGAATGTCGCGATTGTTGAGCTCGTACAGGGTATAAGGCCAGATTTCAGACTCGACAAACAGCGCCATGTCCGGCTGCCAGGTATCGAGAAAGCGGTTGACGAAGGGTGCAATGTCGAACGGCACGAACTGATGGGTCGCCCCTTTCGGCAGATGCTTCTGGGCAATCTGTGCAGAGGTCACGGTGACCGTTGTCAGCAGGACCTGGGTGCCGGTTTCGGTGATCTGCGTGATCAGCGGCAACACAGCATTGGTTTCACCCACCGAGGCGGCATGCACCCAGATGAGGGGGCCGGACGGACGAGAAAGGGTCGTTCTTCCATAGCGCTCCTTGCGGCGGGCGGGCACTTCCTTGCCCTTGCGCGCGCGCAATCCCACTAGCAGAGGAGCCAAGGGGCTCGCTGCGTATCCCGCCATGCGATAGGCGGAAAGTGCGAATCGTCCTGACCAGTCCATCAACCTTCCGTTCCGTTTTTCCTCACTATGGCCTAAACTTATGGTCCAAAAGATGGCAGCGGAGACATATTCAACAATCATCCCGGACATCCGGAATGGTCCCCTGTTGTTCTCTCTTGCAGGTGCGCAGCACAGGACCCCGAAACTACCTTTTTGCAGGTAATTTTGGTCGCTCCTGTCAAATACTTCCAAAGTTGCCTCACCATGCAAGTGTTTTGGCAAATTTGCAAGAGCCGGATCTTCCCGACACGCGATATGTCGTCAAGTGCAGTTGCATGGGGACAATAGGGGGATAAGCCCGATCTGTCGCAGAAAGCGGTCTTGACCCGATCAGCGCTCCAGCGCGGCATATGCCTTGCGGGTCGCCTCATTGAGGGCCGCTTCGACCTGCTGGCGCATAAGCTCCAGTTCTTCGTCGTCAGCCTCGCGGTTCACATAGATCGGGTCACCGATGATGAAGGCGGCCCGGCCGAAAGGCAGATTGATCGACGCCTTGTCCCAGGTATCGAGGTCAATGCGCCGGGATGAGGCATAGGCTGCCGGAATGATTGGCCGCCCGCTGAGCTTGG
The DNA here is from genome assembly GCF_963666525.1 of uncultured Cohaesibacter sp. Lineage (NCBI taxonomy): Bacteria > Pseudomonadati > Pseudomonadota > Alphaproteobacteria > Hyphomicrobiales > Cohaesibacteraceae > Cohaesibacter > uncultured Cohaesibacter sp. The sequence goes on along the minus strand of NZ_OY762905.1, from coordinate 3,847,540 downwards.
CCAGGGTTACCACGCCCAGGCCGCATTCCCGAGCACCGGTCTTTGGCACGTTGGCTGTCATGACCACACCGACGCCCTCGCGCAGGCAGGAAATGAGATTCTTGAGCGCTGAAATGCCGCCCTTAGTCAGGGTCTTGGAGCGATTGCGCCCGCCGGAGCCACGCACCACGCCGACCCCAAGAGCCTGAGCCGCAACGCTGTTCAGGTGGCCATCGCCGGAGCGCGAAACCAGAGCCTTGAAGGGGTCCTTTTTGCGCTTCACCAGCGGCACCATGAAATGCTGTCCGTGCCAGAGGGTGACGATCGCGGGATAGTGCCCTTCGACGCGGGCATAGCCCTCGGCAGGATCGTTGACCATGCGCGTGGTGGCATGCACCAGACGCAGCCAGAGAGCGATGAGCCGTCCACCCAACGTCAAAACAAATTTTGAGCGAAAAACCTTCTTCAACTCTCGCACAGTCTGCATTTTCTCCGATCTGATCTGACCTGACGAAGAGAATATCCTGCTCGTAAAAGTCAGCCAGCTCCGTCCTTTGCGCTCTCCATATAGTGCTATTTTTCTGCAAATGGAAGGGCCGAGACCTCCCTGACGGAAAAGGAGGGGCGATATCGGCAGGCAAGAAAAACAGCGGCCTCAGCAATCCACAAGCATGGGGGAAAAGTCGGCGCTTTGCCGGGCAGGAAAGACAGGAATGCAGACACGCCCCTCGTGCCACTGACAGGGCCGCAAGCAGATAGCGCACGGATGAAGAAAGCCGATGAGAAGAGGTTGCGCGCTCAGGCTCAGTCCTGGCGCCGCTGCGGGAACTGCAGGGACGGCATCATCGGGGCGACAAGCCGGCTCAGCGCCTTGCAGGAGGCAAACAGGCAGTCATGGTGGACATTGGGCATGTTGTATTTGAGGACCATGTTCTTCTTGTCCCGCAGCACGCCATTGGCCTCCTCGACAATGAGATCGGCGGCGGCCAGATCCCAGTCATTGGAATAGCCGCGAGCCAGCGCCAGATCAAGCGCGCCGGTGGTGACCATCACGATGCGATAGGCGAGTGAGCGGATGTAGCCTGCGTTCTGAACGCCCGCGCGCGCCAAGGGTCCCCGTGCGATGGCAGGGCGCGGGCCGGCCACCCTTGCGCCTTCGAGACTGGCGAGCCGCGGACAGACGACCGGCACATTGTTAAGCTCGGTGCCACCGAAGCGGGAAGCGCAATACATTTCTCCACGCACCGGCGCATAGAGCACCGCGGCAACGGGGCGGTTGTTCTCCACGACAGCAAGAGAAATGGTCCACTCGGTACCCCCGTCAATGAAGGCGTGGGTGCCATCGATTGGGTCGATGACGAAAACGCGCTGCTTGCCGAGACGGTCGGGATTGTCCTCGCTTTCCTCGGACAGCCAGCCATAATCGGGACGAGCGTCCAGCAGTCGTTCCTTGAGAAAGGCGTCGACGGCCAGGTCCGCTTCTGTCACCGGGCTGGCATTCTTCTTGGTCCAGACCTGAGGATCGCGGTTGAAGTAGCGCAACGCCAGCTCGCCGGCCTGGTAGGCGGCAGCTTCCAGCAGCAGCTTGTCTTCCTTATAGGCATGTTTGAAACCAGCAGAAGGCTCAAAAGTCTTATCGTCCGGCAACGGTCATTCCCTCGATCAGAATGGACGGTGCGTTGACAGCATGCTCAAAGGAAAGGTCATCAGCCGTGATCACCCGTGCAAACATGTCGATCAGGTTACCGGCAATCGTGATTTCGGAAACGGCTTCAGCCAGCTTGCCGTCCTTGATGCGAATACCGGAAGCGCCGCGGGAATAGTCGCCGGTCACGCCGTTGACCCCATGGCCGATCAGGTCGGTGATATAAACCCCGTCCTTGATGCCGGAAATCAGCTGTTCCTTGGTGTGAGATCCCGCTTCCAGTCGCAGGTTGGTGGTCGAGGGATAGGGGTTGGCGCCGGAGCGCGAGGCTCGACCATTGGTTTTCAGCCCCAGCTCGGCAGCAGTTGCGCTATCCAGAACCCACTGGTTGAGATAGCCGTCTTCGACCAGCGCCAGCGGCTGGCAATCAACCCCTTCACCATCGAAGGGCCGCGAGCCCAGTCCACGGCGCAGCGTCGGGTCGTCATTGATGCAGATGCCCGCCGGGAAGATGCGACGCCCAAGCTTGCCGTTAAGGAAAGAGGTGTGGCGCGCGATGGCGGCCCCATTGATGGCGGAGGCGAAATGACCAACCAGTGTTGTTGCGACCCGCGGCTCGAACAGGATGTCATAGGTGCCGGTCTCGATCTTGGCAGGATTGAGCCGTTCAACGGCCCGCTCCCCTGCCCGACGTCCGACAAGGCTCGGCTCTCGCAGGTCATCCCGGTGCACCGCCGCCGAGAAGGAATAGTCGCGTTCCATCGTGGTTCCCGAACCGGCAATGGCTGTCACGGAAAAGGAAATGCGCGAAGACATATAGGAGCCAACGAACCCGTGCGAAGTCGCCAGCACAGCCCCGCCGAGGAAATGTCCGGCGGCAGCGCCACCCGATTTGGTCACCCCTTGGACGGCCATGGCCGCTTCTTCAGCCTCTTCCACCATGCGGGTCAGATCTTCCGAGGTGGGAATATTGAAGTCGGCAGGGTCCAGAGCCTTGATGCGCGCCTCGACCAGAGATGGTTCCATCAGATCGCTGCGCGCAGCAAGGCGGGCAAAGGGATCCGGAGGCGACATGTGCGCCATGGCCACCGCTCGTTCCGCCAGCTTGGTCAGGATATCCATATCATCGGTGGTATTGGTCGAAATCGATGCCTTGCACCCATCGATGAACACCCGAAGCGCCATGGAGTCATTTTCGGAATGTTCATTTTCTTCAAGAGCGCCATCGCGCAGGCCAACGGAGCTGGAAATAGCCCGGGCGGCAACGGCGTCGGCGGAATCGGCTCCGGCCTTCATGGCCGCCTTGACCAGGTGGTGGGCTCTTTCCTCTATGACGGATTGATCGAGAAGGTCTGACATGAACTATTGTCTTCTGCTTGAGCTGGTGGAGCGCAAAAATATCGCTTTCTCTATGTCTTAGGGACTTGCAGCGGCTTGAGCAAGTAAAAAGGCATACGAGCCTTCGCCACAATCTGGGGGAAACTGGTTGCCAAAAGGTGAAGATCCACCCCCGGTAATATTTCACTAACCCTATATAATATCACGCTTTTTTAACCCTCCTGATTAAGCAAATAATGAAGCCTCTCTGGTAGCCTGAGCCTATTCAAAAGAAGCACCCTGAATGGGGCTCGAAGGAGAAGGCACGTGAGGCGTCAAGAAAATCAGAAATACACGGAAGCCATTTCCTACCAGGCTGTAGGGGCCGCACGCATCGACCCCCACAATCTGGCCAAATACTTCCAATCCGGTGAGATCCGCGCCAAGGCGGCCAAATTGAGCGGTTTCAGCGAAACAGCCCTGTTTGGAGCCCATGTGCCCGGCATCGCCCAGATCAAGGCCAATCAGGTTCTGGTGGAATGCAACCTCAGCTGCGGGCTGCCGCTCATCGTCCGCGTTCCGCTGTCCTATTACAAGGGCATCGGCGCCCGCTTCATCGTCGGCAAGCGCGAAGGCAATCCGCTGATCTGCATCCTTGAACTGGTTCATGAAGACCCCAACCTGACCCTGCCGTTAATGGTCAGCACGGATCTTGAGGATGCGGCCGTCGATTGGCAGAGCTGGTCCAAGCGCTACAATCTGGCCATGCTGCACAAGCCGCTCGGCGCAGGCGACTATGAAATTGCCTCGGATCAGGATGGCCCCCTGTCGGATCTCGTCAAGGGACCACAGATGGCACGCCGCCCCCATGCACAGTTCGCGATCCGTCGCCCCCGTTTCCTGGCCCGCCGCAAGGTTGGTATGGGCGGTTCCATGCCGCGCTTTGAAGGGCGAGAGATCATCGCCCGCAACTAGGCAAGACGACCACCCAAAACCGGGAAACACGTTTCAATGGAGGGCCGCACGGCCCTCTTTGCGCTTCGGCCCAAACCTGTGGTACGGATTTCCATCCGCGTCGGCACACCGATGCGGGTTGTTCAGCCAGTCTCTCAGGAAAAGATCAGTTGCAGGCCATTTGCAAAGGCGCCACGGCGGCGGTGTCGATGGTGTAGGCCACCTTTTGCGGCAGCACTGTCAGTCGCGTAAGCGTTGCAGGCATCGCGCCGGCGCTCTGCCCGGGCAACGAAGAACAAGGGCCTGCCGCACTCTGCATCCGCGAGTGCAGCTCTTGATAGCGGTCTATCTGCTCCGGCCTCAAAATGTTCAATGTCTGCAAGTGGGCGGACAGATGAATATATCTGAGTTTTCGTCGGGATTCCTCGATATATCCAAGCGCGGTCTGCAGCAGGCCATCATTGATGTTGCCAGAGCGGAACTCTTCCTCGAGCTTGGCTTCCTGCGCCAGATAGCTCCGCCCCTCCTTTTGCGCCTCTTCGGTTGTGCGCTGATCAAGGGCCTGCAACTCCTTGACCTGCTCCGCATCGAGCGGAATCCTGTCCTTCAGCTCCAGAAGACTGGCCGGTCCCGGAACGCCGTTCAGTTCAGCAGCATCGGCAAAATTCGCGCCGCTTCCCTGCTTGAGAGCCCTTACATCCTCCTGATCAAGACTGCGGATCTTTACGTTGTTCTTTTCAGCCGCCTTGGTGCGCTCGTCGCCGGGGGCGACGGCAGTCATCGCTTCCAACGGAATAAGCACAGCCAGAAAAGCCCCGACGCAAAGGGTCGGCAGCAGCGGTGTCAAGGGCATATGAAGCCTCAGTCAGGACAGGGTTCAGATTACCAGTAGTAAAACATAGGTACTATCACCTAATAAACTCAACATAGGGTGAAGACCCCGCCTTTGACAAGGAAAATCCCCAGAAAACCCGGAAAGGCGGCCAGAGTGCCGGAAGAGACGATAGGTGTCATCAACGATCCAGCAAGCGCCCCAGACTGGTCTTTACCTCGTCCTTGGTACGTTTGCTTGCAGCCAGAATGTCGGCTGTCTTGAGAAAGTCGAGCGGTCGGAATTCGTCGACGCGCGGGCGCACCAACAGATCGGGCTTGTCGTGACGCATCTTTTCGCGCTGGATCGTCTGCATCAACACCTGCGTTGCGCCAAAGCCCATCTCAAACGACCCTATCCTGTTGTCCGCAGGCCTTTGCGGAAGGCCGACAACATCAATAGCGATGACGATATCGGCCTTCTTGCGCACATGATCCACTGGCATGGGGTTGACGCAGCCGCCATCGATTAACAGCCGACTGTCGATCTCGATGGGGCGGAACAGGGCGGGGATGGCGATGGACGCGGCCAGCGCCGGGCCAACGGCACCCTTGTCGAAAATGACTTCCTCACCGGAGAAATAGTCCGTCGCACTGAGACTGACAGGAATCTCCAGCCCACTGAAATCCGCCTTGATTTCATGCGGCAGGAAGGTTTCGACAATCCAGTGAGGATCGAGCTGGGCCCAACTGGCCATCGGATTCTGCAAGGTGAACATCTGCGAGAGACTTCGGGGCCTGTGTTTCCAGAACCGGGAAAGCACTTCACCGGTGTTGCTGAACAGCGCCAGCATATAGTCATGCAGATCCTTGCCGCTCATGCCCGAGGCATAGCAGATCGAGGCTAGGGCACCGATGGATGTGCCGGACAGGGCCACCGGCTTCACCCCGAGTTCATCGAGAGCTTCCATGACCCAGATATGGGAAATGCCACGCGCGCCACCGCCGCCGAAGGCAATCGCTACCGTCTTTTCGCTCATCCGTCCGCCTCTCTGGTTTCTTGCATGCCATTTGTGTTGGCAAGGCCATTGCATGCTGCTCAGGCAATTAATATATTTTTCCTATTCAACTTTAACAGATCAAACAACAGAGACCCTTGTCATGATCAAACTGAACGTACAGGAAATGTCCTGCGGCGGCTGCGTCAAATCTGTCACCGAAGCCGTCAAGAGTGTTGACGCCTCTGCCGAAGTCGATGCCAGCCTCGAAACAGGCGCCGTCACCGTGGAGTCCGGTGCCGATCCTGAAGCAATTCGCTCGGCCATCGAAGAAGCCGGTTTCCCGGCCGCCCTGGCGTAACAGCCTCACAGACAACCAGACGCTTCACAAGCGAAGGGATGCTCCTGAACGTCTGCTCCTGAACGTCCGCCCATGCGGTCCCACTCAAGAACGGCTGGACCTTTCCGAAATGCCCGGCCATTCCATCCCTTCAGGGGTTGTGGCCCAGTCATAACATGGGCATAGCCCAATCATATCACCGGCATGCCCACATCATTGCAGCCCTTTCTTGCCCCGTAGCCCCGATTTTGCCGCCACTCACGCGGGAAACTTCAGGATTTTTTATCCGGACCTGTTTAAAAACAGGCCGATCGGGCACTCTCCCGCGATTTGGCAAGGGTTTGCACACCATAATTTTGCCTTTTTTTTGCAGAATGCAGCAAAAAGGCCCGTTAAATCCCCTTCCGTGTCCAAATGAAAAGACTTTGTTTACTCTGTTTGCGCAACATGGTTGCAGAAGACAATTCAATAGGGGTGTTCAAATCATGTCATCAGGACCTGCGGATCTCAATTCCGTCCGCATCGCAGTCGTTAGTTCTGATCCAGCATTTCGCCGCATGATCAATGATCAATTGACGGGACTGCTTGAAGACAAGCTCAAGCAGCCATGCGACATTCAGATGTTTGACGACAAAGCCCCGGCCAGTTTCCTCATGGAACCGGCTTGCGCCCTCATCACGTTTGAAGATGAGGAAGAACTAAAGGTCCTCTCCCGTCTTGCCAGCCGCCACCCAAACATGCTGCTTCTGGCTCTGAGCGAAAATGGCTCGGTGTCGCGCGCTGTTGCCTCGATGCAGGCTGGTGCCCATGATTTCATCGCCCGGCCGGTATCGGCCGAAGCGCTGAGCAGCCGGATGAGTGAAATGATCGCCCATCACCGCCCGGCCCCGCGCAGCGACATAATTCTCTCGTCCCGCCCGACGGCCTCCTCGACAGTCAATGGCATGGGCGCGTCCCGTGCGCCGGACCAGTCATCCGATTTCGAGGTCATGCGCGATTTCGAGGGCTTCATCGGCAAGTCCCCGGCCATGCACGGGGTCTATGACCAGATCATGCGGATCGCCGGATCAAAGGCTCCCGTGTTCATCACCGGAGAGTCGGGCACTGGCAAGGAAGTCTGCGCCCAGGCATTGCATGCCCGTTCGTCTCGCAGTTCCGGCCCGTTCATTGCCATCAACTGCAGTGCCATTCCTGCGGATCTGATGGAATCGGAAGTTTTCGGCCATATGCGTGGCGCGTTCACCGGCGCCAATGATGACCGCAAGGGGGCGGCAGAATTGGCCGACGGCGGTACGCTGTTCCTTGACGAGATTGGCGAAATGCCGCTCGATCTTCAGGCCAAGCTGCTTCGCCTCATCCAGACCGGCAGCCTGCGCCGTGTTGGTGGCAGTCAGGAAATTTCCCTCAACATCCGCTTCATCGCCGCAACCAACCGCGATCCGCTTGAGGAAGTGCGGGCCGGCCGGTTCCGTGAAGACCTGTTCTATCGCATGCATGTACTGCCGATCCATCTGCCGCCGCTGCGCGACCGCTCTGGCGACATCGTGCCGCTGGCCAAGAGCTTCCTCAACCAATATGCGCATGAGGAAGGCAAGAGTTTCCGCATTTTCAGCACTGAAGCCGAGCACATGCTGGAAGCCTATCGCTGGCCGGGCAACGTGCGCCAGCTGCAGAACGCCATTCGCCGCCTGACCGTGATGTATGACGGCACGGTGGTCGAGCCGGATCATCTGCCGGACCTGTTGCATTCGGACGAAAGCTTCGAGCGGGACCTCAACCGCGCCATCCGAGATCTGCGCCAGATGGGTGCTGCGATGTCCGATGCGATCCAGCCTTTCTGGCAACAGGAAAAGCAGATTATCGAAGGTGCCCTCAGCCATTTCGATGGCAACATCTCCCGCGCAGCAGCTGCGCTGGAAATCAGCCCCTCGACAATCTATCGCAAACGCATGAGCTGGGCCCAGAAGGAACCCGCCTGAAGCCCTCTCCCGCCGCCGGATGACAGGAATTGCCGATCGCATCAGCAGGCGGACGATCCATGACTAGGTGATTCACGACCTGCCCCCGGCAGCGTCCCCTTGCCGATTGCCATCTTCCGCCGCCCGCGCAGACCGATGATGTGCTATTGCCGGGTATTTCTGTTCGATTTCAGACAGATTTGCCCATTGATTGACCCTCATACGGTGTCATCCCCGTCTTCTGTTTCATAATGAGCGATAACATCTCGACAGATGAGCCCAACGCCTTTAAGAGTCGGGACTATCGGGTACGAGAGAGACAAGTGCATGATTTTCTGTGTTCAGGGTAGGGCCAGCGAAGCCCCCAAGCCACCGCAAACGCAACCGCAGCGCCGCAACTTCATTGTCGCCATCGACAGTGAACACGCCGGCTTTGCGCGGGAAACCGCCAAGCAGGTACTGATCAAGGCGGGATATAATTTCATCACCGTTTCCCGTGTGCTTCGGGCCGGTCCCGATGTGCAGGATCCTGCGCTTGCAGAAATCGTCGATCAGGCGCGCCGCAATGGTATCGGAATCGCCATTTATCGCTGATCGGGCGGCCTTTCCGTTACTCCAGAATACCGAGCGCGAACCCATGGTCGGCGCTCATGCTCAGTCATGACCGAAAGAAGATGCCCATGAGCTACGCCCTCATTCGTCCCGCCGCTGACACAGATGGCCCGGCAATCAGCAAACTGATCACAGATATCTTCGCCGATTATGAGAATTGCCATTTTGTTTCTGACGAGTATCCCGAACTCGCACACCCTGCCAGCTACTACGCTGCCATCGGGGGCGAAATGTGGGTGGCAGAACAGGACGGCGAAATCGTCGGTTGCCTTGCCGTGTCGGAATCGCTGACACCGGGCCTGTTCGAGCTGCACACGGTCTATGTGGCCCGCAAGGCCCGTGGAGAGGGACTGGCCTGGTCGATGTTCAATCTGGCCACGGATCTGGTGGATAGCCGCGAGGGCAATGCCATTCGCCTCTGGAGCGACACCCGTTTTCTCGAAGGACATGCCTTCTATGAGAAGATCGGCTTCACCAAGGTGCCAGTTGTGCGCTTTTTGGGCGATGTGTCCAACAGCTGGGAATTCGGCTATCGCCTCGAAGCGCAGAACGAAGAGTAGCGTCACTCCGATCGAGTTTCACAAGACATGAAAAGACCCGCAGCCTCGAAAGAGGCTGCGGGTCTTTTGTTCAGCATGAACTGACGGTTTCCTGTCTCAATCCGCGCAGGTCAGGTGCGCCATTACTGAGCAGACCCCTCTGATGGTGCCGGAACTGGCTGCGTCGGAGCTGGCACTGGACCATTCATGAAGCGCGGACCGAAGCCTGGACCATATCCCATGCCGCGGCGCGGGCCATCATTCTGATCAAGCTTGCCGTCGCCATTGCTGTCCATGAAGGCAAACATGGCATCGGCATGGCTCTTGAGCTCTTCCGGCGTGATCTTGCCACTGGCGTCGCTGTCCAGACGCTGGAAGCCGCGAACCATTCGGTTCTGGGTCATCTTCAGCCATTCATTCTTGAACTCCTCAAGAGAGATGGCGTTATCACCGTCCTTGTCATTTTCGGTGACTTTCGCAGCGAAGCCTGTGTCGACTTCTTCCTTGGTCAAGACGCCGTCCTTGTTGGCATCAAACTGCTGCAGCATCATGGCGCCACCGAAGGCCGGCCCTGCTGCACGGTTGTAGCCGTAGCCACCGGGGCCCATCATGCCACCGCGCATGCCGCCACCCATCATGCCGCCACGCATGCCGCCACCGCGACGGCCCATCCAGGTACCGTCCTGCTGATTGTTCCAGCCATAGCCACCATAGCCCCAGCCGCCGGCAGAAGCCGAGTTCAGAGTAATGGACGCTGCCGATACGCCAGCGACCAATGCGATTGCAAGTGCAATTTTCGAAGCGGTTTTCATCTCTTTGTTCCTCTAGCAAGCGGCAGCCAATTCCTCATTGGCTTCCATTTTCCATTTCCAGGTCCCCTGGCGGATCAAATCTCTTCGTCCTGCCCGACCTGCAACCGGATGACCGGCACTTTGCCAGCTCGGTCGATGGTTTTATCATGATCCAAGAATAGTACATTTTTCGGGAGTTTCCGGAGAGTTTTGTCACCCTCTGTGTCAGCATTTTGCTCTGATACAGACGGTTACAATTCATCTCCGGTTATCCCCCGCACCCTTGTCGCAATGTCTGCTCAACGGCGGAAAAAGCCTCAAAACAAAAACCCCGCTGCCAAAAACTGACACCGGGGCTACGCGCTACATCTGTTTTATCTGGCGCTTCTATCGAGCGCTTGTGGCGGGCCTTCCCAGCTGGTTTTGGACCCGCATCGTTTTTGGGCCGCAGACGCGCTGCTGGCCATGCATCTGCCGGTTTGGCGGCCGGTGCTATTCCACCATGGCGATTGGCGGAAGGACCGGGGCTTCGAAGGAAGCTGCGTCAGGTGCCTGAGGGGCAACTGGTGCCGGGGTGTTGGCGGAAGGCGCCAACTGTGGTGCAGGAGCTGGCTGAACCGGCCCCATCTGGCCCTGGCCCATACCCTGTCCCATACCCTGACCGGGCATCGGCTGACCGAAATTGCCCTGAGGGAGCTGACCCTGAGGATACTGGCCCTGAGGGTACTGGCCCATCTGGAACTGGCCACCATGCGGCCCGCGCATCTTGCCACCCATCATGCCGGGACCACCCATCGGTCCACCCTGAGGTCCGAATTGGCCACCGAACTGTGGCCCCATCTGACCCTGCGAGAACTGGCCCTGAGGATACTGGCCCATCTGGAACTGACCACCATGTGGCCCACGCATCTTGCCACCCATCATGCCGGGGCCACCCATCGGTCCACCCTGAGGTCCGAATTGGCCCTGCTGGAACTGGCCCTGCTGGAACTGGCCACCCCGTGGACCTCCACCCCAACGGCCATCACGCTGATCGAAATTGCCCCGAGGGCCCTGTCCCTGACGTGCCTGGCGGTCGGTGTTGTCGATCTTGCCGTCATTGTTGGCATCAAGGCGGTCAAACTGGGCTTTCGCCGGAGCGCTGAATTCTTCAAGGGTTACCTTGCCATCGCCATCACGGTCGAAACGCTGGAAGGCGCGAACCATCCGATCCTTGGTCATGGCCATCCACTCGGTCTTGAACTCCTCAAGGGATACGGCATTGTCGCTGTTGGTATCGTTGTCGGTAATTTTCTTGCCCAGACCAGCTGTCAGCTCTTCCTTGGTCAGGGTGCCGTCGTTGTCGGTATCGAGGGCCTTCAGATCAAGGAAGCCACGAGGACCATCCATGCGCTGCCCCTGAGCAGGCCCCATTCCGGCACCCATTGCCGGACCGTTGCCCCAGCCCTTTGCGGATGCAGAATTAACGCCCATTGCCATGGCGGAAGCGCCGCTGATCAGTGCTACGGTCAGTGCGATTTTCGTCAGGTTTTTCATTTGTTTTTCCTCTTGTCTCAGAGGCCAATTCCTCATTGGCCATCGAGCCTTGTTCGTTCTACAGTATCCATGAAGCCCTGTAGACTTCGCAGGGCCGGTTGCTCTTCGGGTCGGCGTCCCATGCTCTGGTTCATCGCCTGCCGATGACATGAAGATAGGCCGAATCCGGCGCAGGTCCATCGTCGAATTCTGTCCGATTGTCTCTCTGTGTAACTGGTTCGCAGATTGATACAGTCGGTTACAATTTCCTTCGTTAGTGCTTGAAAAAACACGTATATTTTTCTGGACAGCAACATGTTTCCTGTTATCTGATAATTGATATAGGATGGCGGCACGACGATATGTCGAAGGAGAGAAGCCCCAACCGGGCAGAGGCCCCCGCAATGCGCATCGGGGAGCAAAAAGGCAACGGAGATTTCAGCCATGGAACAATCTGCACATATTCTGGTGGTGGATGATCATCGTGACATTCGCGAGCTGTTATCGAAGTATCTCTCGAAGAATGGCTTCCGGGTGAGCGATGCGGACGGCGGCGTGAAGATGCGCCAGATGCTGAAGACGGCTGCGATCGACCTGATCGTGCTGGATGTCATGATGCCCGGCGAGGATGGCCTTACCCTGTGCCGCTACGTGCGCGAGAACGAGAATATCCCGGTTATCCTGCTGACGGCGCTCGGCGAAGAAACCGACCGCATCATCGGCCTGGAGATCGGTGCAGATGACTATCTGACCAAGCCCTTCAATCCGCGCGAACTTCTGGCCCGCATCAAGTCGGTACTGCGGCGCAGTCAGTCGATGCCACGCGAGGCGGAAAAGCCGAACGAGCCCGAAGTGCTGACCTTTGACGACTGGACCCTCTATGTGCATCAGCGCGAGCTGGTCAGCCCCGATGGCGTTACCGTGCCGTTGAGTGCCGCCGACTATCGGCTGCTGGTCACCTTCCTCAAACGCCCGACGATGGTGTTGTCGCGCGACCAGTTGCTGGATCTGACTTCAGGCCGAACGGCCCAGATCTTTGACCGCTCCATCGACAATCAGGTCTCCCGCCTGCGCAAGAAGATCGAGGAGGATCCGAAAAATCCCCGCATGATCAAGACCGTGCGTGGAGGTGGCTATGTCTTCACGGCCAAGGTGACCGGCAAGGTCGAGGACGCGACCTTTGATGACATCGATGAGGAGAACGATATTTGACCCGATCCGTGTCTCAGGACGCCACGCAGAATGCCAATGCCCCGCGCAGGCGCAGTTTCACGCTATGGCCCCGTTCACTTGCCGGACAGTTGATCGCCGCCCTGATGCTTGCGTTGGTGGCTGCGCAGATCATCTCGATCATCATGTTTGCCTTCGAACGCAAAAGCATCACTTTGACTGCGACCCGTGGCCAGATCCTCGATCGGACCGCCTCGGTGGTGCGTGTGCTCAACCAGACCGACATGACATTGCACGGCCGCTTCCTCAAGGCGGCAGAAGGACAGGGCATCCGGTTTGATCTGGAGGATTCAACCGATCTGTCCGTGCCTGAAGAGGGCAGTGTCGAGGCTGGCCTTGCCAGCCGGCTGGAGCGGCGCGCTGGCCTTGCAGACAATACCGTCCGTTTCAGCAAGCTGCCGGATGATCCATTCCTGCTGTCTCAACCCAGACCCGACCCCGAAGATGACATGCCCAACATGATGGCTCCACCGCAGCCTGCACCGGCCCCCAATGGTCCTTTGCGCAACGGTCAGGGCAAAGGTTTGGGGCAAGGTCTCGGTACGGGCGCAGGTCACGGAATGGGGCCGGGCTTGGGGATGGGCCCCGGGATGGGGCAGGGAATGGGCCAAGGTCTCGGAATGCGCAATGGGCAGTCCATGAATGAAGACGACCTGGGGCGTCGCAATAACCGGGTAGATGACCGACGCCAGTGGCGGCGCTTTGCAGACCATAGTCCGGTTTGGACGCAGGACATGAAAATAGCCGTTCCGCTGGACAGTGGCCGATGGCTGATCGTGCAGTCGGAAGTGCCTACGCCGCCTGCAAAATGGGGCCGACCGTTTCTGGTTTCGCTTATCGTGTCTGCTGTCCTGATCATTCTGGTAGTCGTGCTGATCGTGCGCAAACTGACCGCCCCCTTGCGGGAGCTGGAAAGTGCCTCGCGCAAGCTTGGCCGTGGCGAGGCGATCGCCCCGCTCAAGGAGGAGGGACCAACTGAGATCCGCGGCACCATCAGCGCCTTCAACGCCATGCAGGAGCGACTGCTGCGCTTCGTGCAGGACCGGACCCGTATGCTGGCTGCCGTCAGTCATGACCTTCGGACGCCGATCACGACCCTGCGGCTCAGAACCGAGTTCATCGATGACGATGAAATGCGAGAAAAGCTTCAGGCGACCCTTGAGGAAATGCAGGCGATGACCGATGCGGTTCTGGCCTTCGCCCGCGAGGATGCCAGCAAGGAAGAGACGCGGGACGTCAATCTGGCAGCGCTGCTGTCTTCCATGGCGGAGGACTATCAGGAACTTGGACGCAATGTCACATTCGATGGCCCGGACAACCTGACCTTTGCCTGCCGGCAGGTCAGCCTCAAGCGTGCCCTGACCAACCTCACGGAAAATGCCCTGCGCTATGCCGGCAATGCCGATCTGTTCCTCAGCGCCACCCCGCGCCACATCGAGATCCGGATCTGCGACAATGGTCCGGGCATCCCGGCCGAAAAGCTCGAGGAAGTGTTCACCCCCTTCTTCCGGGTGGAAGGATCGCGCAATCTGGAAACTGGCGGTGTCGGGCTTGGCCTTTCGATCACGCGAACGATCATTCGCAGCCATGGCGGTGACGTGACCCTTGTGAACAGGCCATCGGGCGGGCTTGCTGCCACCATCACCCTGCCGCGCAAATAGAAAGCCCCCCCGCGCTTCGGGCGGGCACAAAAAGCCCGCCCTCGCTCTCTGAACGCCCTCCCCCTGCGCTGCCACTCCCCAAACTGACGCCACGACCGAGCTGGACAGGAATGTCCGCTCCCCTTGAAAGCACCGGAAGCGAAATGGAAATCGCGGGGGCATGCACCGCTTCTTACGTCTTTCGTCTTATAAGGCTGCCTGTAAAAGTCGTCCGACTGGATTTGTCATCATCTTGTCACCATATTCACTGCATAAGCTTTGAGTGAACAAACGACACAAATAATACCGGCTCCCGTTTCGGACACCGCACGCACCAAGCCTGCGCATCTGAAAGGGTCGACCCGCCGGAGCAAGAACAGGAAAATAAGATGACACTGTCATTCTCGCTGGCCAAACCGAGCCAGCTCCCCCATATCCGCACGCTCTTCATCAAATCCATGGCCTATATCGGAGACCGCATGGGAATCGGCCAGTCGGCTGACGCCTTCTCCAACATGTCCGACTTCCAGAAGGCCGGGAACCTTTATGTTCTCGAAGCCGACGGTGAAGTTCTGGCAGCAGCGGCCCTGCATGAAGAGAAAAACGGCCTTTACGTCGATTACCTCGCCGTTCAGAGAGAACATCAGCATGAAGGGCTGGGCAAGCGCATGCTGACTGAGCTGGAAATGCTGACCGAGTCCCGAGAGCTTCAGCATCTGCGCCTGCATACGCCCGAAGCAATGGACGAACTCGTTGCCTATTACAATCGTCGCGGCTTTGCAGAAACCCATAGGGTTATGCCGTCCCATGGACGGGATCAGCTGATGCGCGTGCATTTCCGCAAGGAAATCACGCTCAATGATCAGGGCATGGACCTGGAATACGAACACGACCGTCAGCTCAGCTGACGGTACCCTCAGGGCTCAAGCGGGCCATCTGCGCCCGCCACCTCTCTCCCCATTTTGAATCCGGCACGATTTTCCAGCTATACGCGTGGCGCATGGCCCAGTCGGGCTATTGCCGGAACACAGCTCCCCGGGACGCTACTTTTCGCTGATTTCTGCTATTTTTATTGATTCATCTCATGTGCACATATACAGTTGCAGAAAGCGTCAGGAACAAGCCAGACTGTTTGCGCATAGAAGCTGTGATCTAATCTGACTTGTCTTCAGAGGCATTAGACAATAGTCAAATATCTTCCCCCGCAACGGACGCAAAGTCCGGTAACCAGTTCATAGTGCCACCAATACCATGCGCCAGCCAAAGATTCTAACGACCATCAAAACCTATAACCGTGACCAGTTCTTCGCCGACTGCTTTGCGGGGATCACAGTCGCCATGGTGGCGATGCCACTCAGCCTTGCGATTGCAATCGCGTCTGGCGCGGATCCGGCAAAGGGTTTGATAACGGCAATCATCGGCGGCCTCTTCATCTCCCTGCTCGGAGGTAGCCGGGTTCAGATCGGCGGACCAACCGGTGCCTTCATCGTGGTGGTCTTCAACGTGATTGCGACCCACGGCTACGATGGGCTGGTAATGGCCACCTTCATGGCAGGCATCATACTGGTGCTGGCGGGCTATTTCCGCGTCGGGCGACTGATTGCCTTCATTCCCGAAGCGGTGGTCAATGGCTTCACCATCGGCATTGGCATCATCATCGCGTCCAGCCAGCTCAAGGATTTCATGGGGTTGCAGATGGCGTCTGTCCCGGCGGACTTTCTTGAGAAAGTCGCTGCCCTGTGGCACGCCCGCGACAGTTTCAATATGGCTGCCTTTGGCGTTGCCGCTGTCACGCTGCTGCTGATTGTCGGCCTGCGCCGTGCCTTCCCCCGCTTTCCGGGTCTGATCGTCGCCGTCGCCCTAGGGTCGCTGCTGATCGTTGGCATGAACCTTCAGGTGGACACGCTGTTTTCACGCTTCGGGGCTCTGCCGCAGAGCCTTCCGATCCCTAGTCTGCCCGCGTTGAGCTGGGCCCGTGTCATCGAGCTGTTCCCTTCGGCATTGATCATCGCCTTTCTGGCCGGGGTTGAATCCCTGCTCTCAGCCATGGTTGCCGACCGCATGATCGACGGCCACCATCGCCCCAATGCGGAACTGACCGCACAGGGGTTTGCCAACATCGCCTCTTCGCTGTTCATGGGGCTACCTGCCACAGGCGCCATTGCCCGCACGGCGACCAACATCAAGGCCGGTGGCCAGACCCCGGTCGCCGGTATCGTCCACGCTATTGTCGTGCTGCTGGTCATGCTGGTTGCAGCTCCGCTTGCCGGTCATCTGGCAATGCCTGCTCTTGCCGCCCTGCTGATGATAACAGCATGGAACATGAGCGAACCGCACAAGTGGAAGAGCTATGCAGCCGGTCCACGCGGTGACGTAATCCTGCTGGTCATCACTCTGGTGCTGACGGTGCTTGTGGATCTGACCGTCGCTATCGGCGTCGGTGTTTCGCTCGGCCTTGCCATGCTTTGGTGGGAGCGGCGTTCGACAACCAGCGACTGGACGACCCCGGAACGCTCATGGACGGCATCTGAAGAGGAAGCCCAGGCCATGGCCAATAACCTTGAGTCCATCGCGCAGGATGTAGAAGGCATGGTTCCGGCGGTAAAGGTTGCCCCGGTTGCCAACCAGCCCGACCCTGCTTGAGGCCAATCGCGGACCTGTTTGTTCCGCCCCATTACTTTGCCGGTGAGGGCTCCATGCCCCCATCACTTCCGGCATTGAAGTCCCTGTCGCCTTCCGCCCTGGCCATTTGGACCGATCCACCTGTCAGGCCCGTTCGGGATTGACAATTTCTGTGCGCTTTGAGACAAAAACACTATCGTTGTCCTCGCACAGATACGGCCTGATCATGCCCTTTTCCCGTCTACCCCGTCTCATCCTGACCGGCCCGGAAAGCACGGGCAAGTCAGCCCTCGCCCGTTCCCTCTCGGATTATCTCGATGGCATACTGGTGCCGGAATATTTGCGCGACTACTTCGAAGCGCAGGGGAGCCTGACGCTGGAAGACGCCATTCCCATTGCGCAGGGCCAGTGGGTGAATGAGGAGCGCGGTGCCGAAGAGGCCGAGGCTCAGAACAAGATCCTGATCTGCGATACGGACCTGCTATCCTCCCTGGTTTACACCACTCATTATTACCCCCATGACATGAACTGCCCCACCTGGGCCCTATGGGAGAAATGGGCCGAACGGCATAAGCGACGCCTTGCGGCAGCGCCCTTTTCGCCCCGCCTCTATATTCTGTGTGATGTGGATTGGCCTTGGGTGGATGACGGCCAGCGAGATGCACCGGATCAGCGGCCGCTGTTTCTCAAACGCTTTGAAGCCGAATTGCAGGCCATGGGCTGCGACTATATCACGGTCAGGGGCAGTCTGGACGAGCGCCTCAGCGCAGTGCTCGCCCATCTGGTTCGCGATCACCTGCACACGCAGAAGGACTAGGCCGCCTCCTGCTCTGCCTGCGTCTCTGCTCGCCGGGCGTCAAGATCCTGCTCCACAGCGTCAAGGAAAGCGTGGACAGACTGTTCCATGTCCCTAATCACCTCTTCAAGCTGTGTGGAAACGAGACTGAAGGCCTCGGCTTCCTTATTGGACCGGGCGATGGTTTCGACAACATCGGCCACCCGGTTGCTGGCCCCAAGGCTTTCTTCAAGTGCGCGCGTGATATCCCCGTCCATTTGGGCGGTTGCGCCCTTCTGAACATCAACTGCCACAGCGATGGTGCTGGTCACTTCATTGACACTGGCAATCATGTCCGAGATGGTCAGGATCAGGGTACCGGTTTCTGAGGCGGCCTGCTGCAGGTCTGCAATCTGGGAGGAAATGGTGGAGGTCGCTCTGGCTGTCTGGGATGACAGCTCCTTGACCTCCTGAGCCACGACGGCAAAGCCCTTGCCCGCCTCGCCGGCACGCGCCGCTTCGATGGTGGCATTGAGAGCGAGCAGATTGGTCTGGGCAGCGATCTTGTCGATCATCTCGACGATATCGCCAATCTGGGTGGTGGCCTGATTGAGCCTTTCCATGGTGCCTTCAGCCGATCGCGACACATGCTCGGCCTCTCCCACCACACGGCGGGCCTTTTCGGTCTGCTCGGTTATGTCGTTGGCTGCGGTCTGCAGATCCTGCCCTCTGCCACTCACGGCCTTGGCATAGCCGACGCTGGAAGCGGCCGAGGCGCTGGCCATATCTGAAGACACCTTGGCACTGTGCGAAATTTCATTGAGCGTTGCCGTGCGCCGGATGACCTCACGCGCCTGCGACGACACCCGCACCACGGCCTGTTCGGTTTCCTGCCGGAAGCGCGTCAGCATGTATTCTAGAG
Organism: uncultured Cohaesibacter sp.; assembly: GCF_963666525.1. Taxonomy (NCBI): domain Bacteria; kingdom Pseudomonadati; phylum Pseudomonadota; class Alphaproteobacteria; order Hyphomicrobiales; family Cohaesibacteraceae; genus Cohaesibacter; species uncultured Cohaesibacter sp. The sequence continues at coordinate 3,828,893 of NZ_OY762905.1, read as the reverse complement.
CTGCCTGCCGATCCAGTTCCTTCTGATGGTCAAGTCTGGCATTGTCCTTGAGACGAGCCCCCTGAATGACACTGTCCAGAAAATTACGGGCTGCGTCCGACAGGCGGCCCAGTGCATCGCGTGAACGGATCTGCGGCAACTCGACGGTCAGGTCGTTGACCCGAATACGATCCATGACATTGGCCAGACGGGATAGCGGCCCGGTGATGGAGCGGGCGATCATCACGGACAGAAGGATGGTCAGAACAGCTATGGCAATGGTAATGCCGTAGAAGGTCTTTTCCGCGTCCCGTTTCTGCTGCAAGGCATTCGTCATTTGTGCAGCCCCTTGGGCAAGCACCGCTTGAGACTGTTCCTCCACATTGGCAACCAGTTTGCCGATTGCCTGACGAAAGGACAGCACCGTCTCGTCGAGCGCTTCCTTGCCGGACACCCAGTCAGTAAAGTCCTCCCGATAGACCTTCAGAAATCCCTTCATCTCCATGCGGGCGACAACCTTGAAGCCCGCCGGCTTCATCGAAGCAATCAGTTGATCATATGTGGTCTCGAATTTGGTGATGATCTCCGGATCACCAAAGAGCATATAGTCCTTCTCGTAATTTCTCAGTTGTAGCATTTTCGCTTCGACAGTCCCGGATGATGGGCCAAGACCATATTTCTCGGTGAAAAAGACCAGCTTCTCGTGAGCCCGCCGGACAGCGGCGTTGAGCTTGCCGCGCTGACCATCCTCCTCGCCCAGCCCGACACCGACGCGCCGGGTTCTGATTTCATCAAAAGACCGGGCTGCATTCGCAAGCTGGTCAAGGCTGGCATGATAGGCCGGACCAAATTGGCCAAGCACCGTCTCGTCGACTGGCTGGGCCAAAGCGGCAGCGAACAGCCCGGCGGTCACATCGGCCTTGGCGATGTCCCGTTCCAACAGAAATTCCTCGGACAGCTTGGCAGCCTTCAGGCTGACGGTCTGCAAGGCCTGAAACAGGCGCGCCCGCTCCTGCGAAGCCTGTTCCATAGAGCGGGCCTGATTGAGCATGCTGGTCGTCTGGCTGTTGACCAGCAGCATTCCCAGAAATCCCAAAAGCATCAGGACGACGAGCGCGGCAATCCTCTGCCGGATAGTCAAAAAGGCAAAAAATTGATTCAACATACCATCACCAACTCAACACACTTATATAACAGAGACACAAGAGACCCTAGGCAGCACTCGACCATTTGGCATCAAGATGGTATATCCATGTTAAAAATCACTAAACCTAAAGAACTATATTTTTAAATCAGGCCAGTTCCCGCCAATATACTCATACCCATCCAATTTCATAAATAAATAAAAGTTTCAAATGAACATTCAATTGAAACCATCATGACATGTTCTTGAAATCTTCGAATATTTCAAAAATTGAATACTTTTCGTAATGAGCAACCGGGATCTTCCGATGTCCACGACTGGCTCCGTGCGTTATTACGCCCCGAAAGTCCGAGCAAGAAGGTACGTCCATTGAATGGCGCCCATCGATCGGATGGCTCCCATTTTTCAAATGAACATCGATTTTTTTTCACCCCATTTATTGACTTCTGAACCCGAGGCTCCTAAATGAAGGACGCTGTTAGCACTCCCCAAGCGAGAGTGCTAACACACTTGTTAAACGAGGAGCAGACTGCTCGGATGCCGCTAGCATTTTAGGGGCATGCAATGCCCGAAAATGGGTCCGGGGAGCTGCATAACAGCTTTAGGGAAAGTTCAGACAATGAAGTTCCGTCCTCTGAATGACCGCGTCGTTGTTCGCCGCGTTGAATCCGAAGAGAAAACCGCTGGTGGTATCATCATCCCAGACACCGCCAAAGAAAAGCCATCCGAAGGCGAAGTTGTTGCTGTGGGCACCGGCGCTCGCAACAATGACGGCACGCTCGTTCCTTGCGAGTGCAAGGCAGGCGACCGCGTTCTGTTTGGCAAATGGTCCGGCACCGAAGTCAAGATTGACGGTGAAGACCTGCTGATCATGAAAGAGTCCGACATCCTTGGCATTCTGGGCTAATAGCCGGAATCCTTAGTCGTACCGCCTCTTATTACAAGTTTTACAGATTTCAGGAAAAGCTAAAATGGCTGCAAAAGAAGTCAAGTTCGGTGCTGAAGCACGCGAAAAAATGCTGCGTGGCGTAGATATCCTCGCAAACGCTGTCAAGACCACCCTCGGCCCGAAAGGCCGTAACGTTGTCATCGAAAAATCCTTTGGCGCTCCGCGCATCACCAAAGACGGTGTTTCCGTTGCCAAGGAAATCGAACTCGAAGACAAGTTCGAAAACATGGGCGCACAGATGGTGCGCGAAGTTGCTTCCAAAACCAACGACATCGCTGGTGACGGTACCACCACTGCTACCGTTCTGGCTCAGGCCATTGTTCGCGAAGGCGCAAAATCTGTTGCTGCCGGCATGAATCCGATGGACCTGAAGCGTGGTATCGATCTGGCTGTTGCTGAAGCTCACAAGGCTCTTATCGCAGCTTCCAAAACCATCAACTCCTCCGAAGAAGTTGCCCAGGTTGGCACCATCTCTGCAAACGGCGAATCTGAAATCGGCAAGATGATTGCTGAAGCCATGCAGAAGGTTGGCAACGAAGGCGTCATCACCGTTGAGGAAGCCAAAACCGCTGAAACCGAACTGGAAGTCGTTGAAGGCATGCAGTTCGACCGTGGTTACCTGTCTCCTTACTTCGTAACCAACACCGAGAAGATGGTTGCAGATCTGGAAGATCCGTTCATCCTGCTGCACGAGAAGAAACTCTCCAACCTGCAGTCCATGCTGCCGATCCTGGAAGCAGTTGTTCAGTCTTCCCGTCCTCTGCTCATCATCGCTGAAGACATCGAAGGCGAAGCACTGGCAACCCTCGTTGTCAACAAGCTGCGTGGCGGCCTGAAGATTGCTGCTGTCAAGGCTCCTGGCTTCGGCGACCGCCGCAAGGCAATGCTTGAAGACATCGCTATCCTGACCGGTGGCACCGTGATCTCCGAAGACGTTGGCATCAAGCTTGAAACCGTTACCCTCGACATGCTGGGTACCGCCAAGAAGGTAGCCATCACCAAAGAGAACACCACCATCGTTGACGGTGCCGGCGCCAAAGAAGGCATCGAAGCTCGCGTTGCTCAGATCAAGGCTCAGATCGAAGAAACCTCTTCCGATTATGACCGTGAAAAGCTGCAGGAACGTCTTGCCAAACTGGCTGGCGGTGTTGCCGTTATCCGCGTTGGCGGTGCAACTGAAGTTGAAGTGAAAGAACGCAAAGATCGCGTTGATGACGCTCTGAACGCTACCCGCGCTGCTGTTGAAGCCGGTATTGTTCCTGGTGGTGGCACCGCTCTGCTGCGCGCTTCCAAGACCGTTGAAAAGATCGTTTCCGACAACCCAGACATCGAAGCTGGCATCAAGATCGTTCTGCGCGCTCTGCAGGCTCCGATCCGTCAGATCGCTGAAAACGCTGGCGTTGAAGGCTCCATCGTTGTCAACAAGGTTCTGGAAGGCGACGAAACCCTCGGCTTCGACGCTCAGACCGAAAAATATGTCAACATGCTGGAAGCCGGCATCATCGACCCGACCAAGGTTGTTCGTACTGCTCTGCAGGACGCAGCTTCCATCGCTGGCCTGATGATCACCACCGAAGCCATGGTTGCTGACGCACCGGCTAAGGAAGGTGGCCATGGCATGCCTGACATGGGCGGCATGGGCGGCATGGGTGGCATGGGCGGCATGATGTAATCATGACGTTCCAGGCTCTCTGCTTGGTTCTTGAGAAAGGCCGGTCAACAGACCGGCCTTTTTCTTTGGCCCACGCCCATGCCTGAATCGGTTTGTGCGCGCAGCGCACCGGGGCGGCATGATGTAATCATGACGTTCCAGGCTCTCTGCTTGGTTCTTGAGAAAGGCCGGTCAACAAACCGGCCTTTTTCTTTGGCCCACGCCCATGCCTGAAGCGGTTTGTGCGCGCAGCGCACCGGGGCGGCATGATGGTGTCATGACGTTCCAGGCTCTCTGCCTGGTTCTTGAGAAAGGCCGGTCAACAGACCGGCCTTTTTCTTTGGCCCCACGCCCTTGCCTGTAACGTTTATGCGCGTGGTCAGCGGATGGTAGCCTGCCTCATTCTCAGGGAAGAAAGACACATGTCCATCCAGACATTTTCATGGTCCCGGGATTGGAAAAGGCCCTTGTTTGTTTCTGGGCAGGTGCCAAACGTTTCCAGACATCCAAATTTGGCTTTTTCCGATGATAAGCGCGTGACATTTCTTGCTTTGGCCGATTTTGGGGAAAAGGGTCGGAGAGCTTCGCTGTCCTCAGCGGCTCGCTTACCCTCCCCTCTTTTCAAGGATATCCCATGCGTCTGTTTTCAACCATATTGATTGCCTCCTTCCTGCTGGCCTCGCCTCTCGCCATCGCAGCGCAAAAGACCCCTGACTGCTCGCAGCCGTCAGCAAAGAACAGCCAAGCCTGCGCTCCAGGCAAGAAGGTACAAAAGCCCGCTACCACACCTCAGAAAGCACCGACGGCCGCCAAGCAGCCGGAACAGAAAAAGACAAAGGCCGCCCCCGCGACACAGAAGAAGAAAGTGGAGCCAGCAAAGCCCGAGAAGAAGAAACAGCCCGGCGCGAAGACCCTTCTCAAGCTGCTCCTGCCCGATCAGCCCAAGCCCTGATATCCAGTATTGCACCCGCCATGAAGGCCGATCCGCAGGTCGGCCTTTTTGGTGCCCCAACCTGCCGCATAGATGGCAGGATGCCGGACAGGGTCACGGTTGTGCCGTGATTGCAGTCCATAAGAACAGGCCTCTACCAATCGCAGCGGCCGTTAGCTTGCAGTTCTGTTCGCGCCGTCCCCGTGCGCCAGACCACAAACAGAGCCAGCCATGACCTCCTTTACCATCGTCAAGATGTTCGGCGTGTTTTTCGCCATCATGAACCCCTTTGTCAATTTGCCGATCTTCCTGTCTCTCACGGACGGTTTCGGGGTTGCCGAACGCAAGCTGTTGGCAATCAAGGTGGTGCTGTTCTCCTCGGTCATGTGTCTCGTGATCCTGTTTGGCGGACAGGCGATCATCAGCTTTTTCGGAATATCCGTTGATGACTTCCGCATCGCTGGTGGCGCCGTTCTGGCTCACATCGCATGGTCCATGCTCAGGGGACGATGCGGCCTCACACCATGGCTCGGATCAGGAAAGGGGAAATCCCAAGGTCCTCAGCGCCCTTGCCTTTTATCCGCTCACCTTCCCGATGATTGTCGGACCGGGCACCATCGCCACCCTGATCATCTATTCCGGCAAGGCTTCGGGGCTTGCCGGGCTTGGAACGATTGCTGCCGTGCTCGCCGTGATCCTCGTCCTGTTGCTGGTGGTGTTCTATTCCGCGTCCCTCTTCAGCGCCTTCATGACCCAGACCATGCGCATCATCACGATGCGGCTGATGGGCATGATCCTGCTGGCTATCGCTGTGGAGATGATCATCTCGGGCTTGAAAACCCTGCTGCCGGGCCTTCTGGGCTAGGCTCCCCGACAACCAGCAAACAAACGCAGCTTACAGCCAATAGCAAAAGGCCGGTCACAGGGACCGGCCTTTTGTTTTCATTCATCAGCTTGAACTGACATCAGGCTGCGAGCACGTGGTTGATGAAGGCGTTGGCCTTTTCCTGCAGCTCGCGGGTCTGGTTGTTCATGTCTGCGATCATGGCCTGAACAGAGGCGGCAAGGTCACCGGTTTCCTGTGCAATGCCGGACACGGTTTCGATGTCCTTGCTGACATGATTGGTGCCGGTTGCCGCTTCATTGACATTCTGGGCGATCTCGGAAGTCGCGGCAGACTGCTGATCCGTGGCCGCTGCCATGGCCGTGGTCTGTTCGGTGATTTCCAGAACCTTGTTGGCCACCGTTTCGGTCGCGCTGATGGAACTGTTGGCAGCATTTTCCATGTTGGTCAGCTGACGATCGATTTCCTCGGTTGCCTTGGCGGTCTGGTTGGCCAGATCCTTGACTTCCGCAGCCACAACAGCAAAGCCCTTGCCGGCTTCCCCGGCGCGCGCAGCCTCGATGGTGGCGTTGAGAGCCAGAAGGTTGGTCTGTTCCGCGATATCGTTGATGAGGCGGGTAACCGATCCAACCTCCTGCAGAACGCGCTGCAGATCAGCAACGGACTGGCTGGTCAGCTCGACTTCATGGTTGGCTTCGGTTGCCAGTCGGGCGGCACTGGTGACCTGACCAGAGATTTCGCGGATAGAAGCCGACAGTTCCTCGGTCGCACTTGCTACGGCCTGCACATTGGCATTGGCCTGCTGGGTTGAGGCGGAAACAGCGACCGAGCGCTCAACCGTCTCACCAGCCTTTGATGCCAGATGAGCGGAGTTCTGTTCCATCTGAGCACAGAGATCTGCCTGCCGGGTCACGATGGAACCGACCACCTTGTCGAACTCGTCGGCGAGACGGCGCATTTCGCTCTTGCGATCCTGTTCCGCCTGCTTGCGATTCTCGTCTGCTTCCAGTTCAAGTTCCTTCGAGCGGCGCAAGTTGGCCTGGAACACCGCCAGAGCCTGATACATCTTGCCGATTTCGTCGCCGCGATTGTTGCTGATGTCAACGTCCAGATTGCCTTCGGCAAGCGACCCGGTAACATTCACCATCTTCTTGAGCGGGCGAGAAATGATCATGTTGTTGAGCACAGCAAGACCCAGCGTTGCAACAAGCATGGCAACAAGACCGATGAGTGCGGCACTTGTCACGCTGTTGAGCTCGGCATTCTGCTCAGCCGTCAGTTCATCCATTCTGGTCTGACGATTCACAATCTCGGCATCAATGCGTGCAAGCACATCCTTGAGCTTCTGGTTGCTTTCGCCGGAAACTTCAATGGCGCGAGCCAGTTCCACGGTCATCGGGTTACGCATCATCTGCAACTGTGCCCCGGCAAACCGGTTGTACCAGTCCATCCATTCAGCCTTCACCTCGGCAATGCCCTGCTGGGTGGCATTTTCATCAAAGTGGCCGGACAGTTCATTGAAGTCGGACTTCACGGTGTCGGACCAGCTGAGATCTCCCGTCAACAGGAACGACTTCAAGGCGATGGCCTGATTCTGGATATCGAGCTTGAGCCCTTCCATGGCCGACACCTGCTTTTCGACGACCTGACGCTGGGCAACGGCACTAATGGCTGCACCGGACTTGAAATAGCTCACCATGCCAACGGCGATCCCGACCATGGCAAGGAGGCCGAAGAACAAAAGGCTTTTGAAAGTCAGAGAGACATTGTTCAACATTGGGCGAGCCTCCTAATTTGTTTCGGCCATACGGCGTGCCCACTCAGTCAAATTGACTTCGATGGTTGCAGCTCCGATGAGTTTGCCGGTTTTGGGCTCGGTCAGGCTCTTGTTGAGCTGAACGCGCCAGATCTTGAATGTGTCGTCCCATTCCGGTTCGTCGACAAAAACCGCGTCCGGTCCGACCAGATAGGTCTTCTGATACTTGGCTTCGTCTCCCTGCCAGAAGTCGGAAGTGATCGAAGATTGGCCGACATTGAGACCCTTGTTGTCCATGACGAAGATTTCAACGAACAACCCCACCGACTGCCCCTGCATGCGGGACAGATAGACAGACAACGGGCCTGAAAGGGTCGCCGCGATCAGAGGTTTGTCGTCGGCTTCCGTTTCCTTGCGCCACTGATTGTCGAGCGCTGTGATCTGGGATTCATTCATGTTGCCGTATTGGGCATTATGAGCATTGACGCTAACGGCAACGATCTCGGTATTCAGCCAGGTGTCGATCTGCTTTGTCAGAGCCTGAATGTTTTTCTGATCTAGTCTCGGTGCTACTGAGGTCTGCGCCTGAGCGCTCACGGACAGCGCAAGCGCGCCAAGAGCGATTAAGAGCTGCTTCATTGATTTTTCCTCGTTATAATTTTCATTAAATTCTGAGGAAAACTACTTAACAATACATTGCATTATTACATTTCATACGTATTTCTCGCCAAAAATTTATAGTTTAAACTACAAATTGCAAAGACTATAATTAAACTTTTAAATGAATTCCAAAGTATAGATTAATAATAAAGAAGTAAGCCACTCATTGCTCAAGACTTACTGTGTCGAAATTTTACCTACGAAAATTTGACAATGCTCAAGTCCAGTCATAGCAACCATACTCAATCAACCAGATCAGCACGGCTCATTGGCAGGTATATGTGCCTGATGTGACTTTGATGAACACTGCCCATCCATTGTGCCGCGGCAGTTCATCCACCGGCTTTCAAGGTGCCGCCATTAATCCTTTTCAGAATGCCATCGGCAAAGCATGAACAGACTGGAAGCTCTGCTGCGCTGGGGCATTCGAAAAAGTCCATTCATCGACGTCAACTGACCACCCCCCCCGTTAACCTCTTCAATTACTGCAGTAATTCCCGTTTGCTCTCAGGTGGTTATGGGATTAGATTGGATATGAGCATTTCCTTCACCGGGTCCCGGAGCGTTTTCGCTATCTGGACCGTTCAGTCATATGGCCATGTCACAATCCTTGTTCGCATCCCTGTTCTCTCCGCTATCCCTGCCCGCACAGCCTCCGGAGGCAGAGATTGAGCGCCTCGATGGGCGTATCAACGCTCCCAACGTGCTGTCAGGGCATTGGCCGGACCGGCAAATGCAGGCCGTCCATACGCCCGAATTGCACAGTTTTCGCGTTGTAAAGCCATGTGCGCAGGCGCTGGTCTATGCCGGTGGCGGCTACACCAAGCTGATGTATGACAAGGAAGGGCTGGAGGTGGCACTGTGGCTCAACAGCATGGGCATTGACGCTCATGTATTGGTGCACCGTTTCCCCGGCGGCGAAAGTGGTACAGGGGGCGTCTATAATAAGAGTATCGCTCTGACTGATGGAACGGCGGCCCTCAGGCTGGTGGAACGGCAAAGCCCCACACAGCCGCTCTTCCATGTCGGCCTGTCGTCTGGCGGACACATGGCCGGTCTCATGGCATGCCAACCCAGCGGCCTTGATGTTCGCGGCGCGATCATCGCCTATGCCCCGATCAATGCCAATCATCGCCAGCACAAGTATCCGGAGGGCAAGGCTGACTATCCTCCCGTCCAGAAGCAGGACTTTTATGATGCCTGGGCGATCGGCCTGGAGGGGCATCCCCACGGCCTGCCGCACTGCCCGCTGTTTCTTGCCTATGCCCTGCAGGACCGCTCCGTACCGGTTCAACATGCACTCAATCTGTTGCAAGCAGCCAGCCGCAACAATCTGACAGTCGATGCCCATATCTTTGGGACGGCACCGCATGGATTTGCGTTGCGCAATCTGGATGGCACCCACGCCAGCTGGCCCGTGTTGGCACAGGACTGGATCAAGCGCCTGCTCTGACGCCTCGTCAATCTCGGGTTACAAGCGCGATCACTCCTCAAGACCACTCCACGGTTTTCAGGATCTCTCAACGACGCCCTTATTGCGGATACCTGATGTCTTCCTGGCTCGGTCACCGTAACCGCCGGGATCAACCTTGGCGTTTGATAGCATTTTGATCAACCTTATCCACAACAACCACAGGGCGAAGATCGAAAATATTCACGCCCGACAATCTTGAATAAAGAAGAACAAATCAGAACCAATCTCCCCCTGCTATTTTCATCAAGAGTAGAAACATTGCCCTCTGCACCCAAACCTTCTTTTGATTGCAAAATGCAACCATTTTAGCGTTACCGAATTCTATCAAGATACATGACAATTCGAATAACGTATTTATTCTTCTCAAACTATATAAGTAAATTCCCTCATTTTGTTTTAGAACTGATTTAAATCTTTAAACCTACCTTTACCAATAGATCGGCATACTTCGAAAAAATTCGGATCTTTGTGCGAGGGAAGCATCGTGATCTCTATAACCAGCAATAATGATAACAAAGCAAAACTGGACGCAATCGGGAGTGCATGGGCAATCATCGAGTTTAACCTTGATGGTACCATTCTGACTGCCAACGAGAATTTCTGCAAAGCTCTGGGCTACAATCTCGACGAGATCAAGGGCAAGCATCACAGCATGTTTGTCGATCAGACTTACAGGAGTTCATCTGACTACAAGACATTCTGGGAAGATCTCCGCAAGGGCAAGAACCAGTCGGGCGAATTCCTGCGCTTTGGCAAGACCGGCAACGAGATCTGGATCGAGGCTTCCTATTGCGTCGTGAAAAGCCGCAATGGCAAGCCGGTCAAGGTCATCAAGATCGCCTCTGACATCACCGAGAGAAAGAAGAAGGCGATCTCCAATCAGGGGCAGATCGAAGCCATCAACCGCTCGCAGGCTATCATCGAATTCAATCTGGATGGTACGGTCATCACGGCCAACGAGAATTTCTGCAACGTGCTCGGTTACAAGCTCGGCGAAATCCAGGGCAAGCATCATCGGATGTTTGTTGAACAAGGCTATGCGTCCAGCACCGACTACAAGCACTTCTGGAGCAATCTGCGTGAAGGCAGGTTCCAGACCGGCGAATTCATGCGCCTTGCCAAGAACGGCGACCAGATCTGGATTCAAGCCAGCTACAACCCTGTGTTCGATCCACAAGGCCGTCCGGTCAGCGTGGTGAAGTTTGCAACCGACATCACCGCAAAGGTCAAGGAACGTCAACGTCGCGCGGCGATCCAGAAGCAGATTGACACAGATCTGAACGACATGGCCCAGACAGTGTCTGACACAAACGAGCAGGCAGCCAGCGCAGCCGGTGCTGCGCTTCAGGCTTCGTCCAGTGTTCAGACCGTCGCAGCGGCAGCCGAGGAACTGGTGGCTTCCATCGAGGAGATCAGCCGTCAGGTTTCGCAGGCGACCTCTGTTTCCCATCAGGCCGTGGAAGAAGCAAACCAGTCAGCGACCATCATGAGCGGGCTTTCGGACGATGCCCAGAGTATCGGTGACGTGATCGAGCTGATCGACAGCATCGCCGCCCAGACGAACCTTCTGGCCCTCAATGCGACCATTGAGGCGGCCCGTGCCGGAGAAGCCGGACGAGGATTTGCTGTTGTGGCTGCCGAGGTCAAGGAATTGGCTTCGCAGACGACCAAAGCAACCGAGAATATCAGCGCCCGGATCAACTCCGTGCAGCATTCCACTGCCGGGGCCGTGAGCGCCATCAACGCCATCAAGGATGTCATCCAGCAGGTCAGCGACATCTCCAGCAGCATCGCCGCTGCGATCGAGGAACAATCCGCTGTGACCCGTGATATATCGGGCAACATGCAGACAGCATCCGTGGGCGTGGCCACAATCACCGAGAATGTTGGAGCCATTTCGCAGGCAACCTCCCACATGAATGCCTCTACGCGCAGCGTCCGCGAGGCTTCAAGCCAGCTTGGCTGACAGCAGGGCCACGTTCGAGGTCCACTCCGGAGATCATAAAACAAAAAGAGGTCAGCCTGACGGTTGACCTCTTTTTTTGTCCTGATGACACGCGACCGAGCTATCTCAAGTGCTCTTCCCTCCACGTGGGAACGAGACGAGCCGAGAGGCAGCCGCCGCTCAGTAATGGGGAGGCTTCTCATTGCCGGGAGGGCCGATATTCTCCTCCAGCTCGACCAGGGTATCCTGCAGCAACGTGACCTGCCTGGACAGGCGATCAATCATTTCCCACTGTCGGGACACCATTTGCGAGAGGTCATCGATTGTGTTGGCCTGATGCGTGATCTGGATTTCCAGATCGACAACACGGCTTTCGAGTTCCTGTGTCAATTGACTTCTCCCTTGCTTTCTATCGGCTCGATTGTGTCGAACCTGGCGGCTAATAGCGCACTTTTGTGCCTTCCGTGCAAGATGAAACGGTAAAAACATGACTTTCATCTCGATAATTGACGCAGCTCAAAGAAAAAGAGGAGGTGCGCCTTCAGGAATGCATGACAACCAAAGTGAGGTAACACATGAGATTGGCCAAAGGAACCGATTTTGCCTATCGGATTTTAATGCTGGTCGCCATGAATGACGAGCGCAGCCTGACGGTGGAAACCGTTGCCTCCGCTTTGCGCCTGTCGCGCACGCATTGCATGAAGCTGATTGCCAAGCTTTCCAACAACGGCTTTCTGAAAACAACGCGTGGTCGAGGTGGCGGGCTGGTTCTGGGTATGGCTGCCGAGGACATCCACATGGGCGATGTTGCCAAGGCTATGGAAGCCGATTTCGGCGTAGTGGAATGTCTCTGCCCGCGCTGCAATGACGATCCGCAGCCAGACTGCCCGATGTTCGGCGGCTGCGAGATGTCGCGTGTGATGTCGCGCTCGATCAAGCAGTTTGTTTCGAGCCTCAACGAACACACGCTGGCGGAAATTGTCGAGAAATCGAAAAACTCCAAACATCTTGTTCTGGAGCCGGATGGTACTCTCGTGCCGTGTTCTCCAGCAGAATAGGGATTTCCCCCTTTTTTCGGTCTCTGATGTGATTCTGGCTGTCTCAGGGTCTTTTTGCACAACTGCATCCAATGTAAGGTTGTTCCGTCTCGACTCAGCAATCTTGACGGCAGGAGACCTTTCATGAGCCCGATGAAGACCAAGGACCGGGGAAAACACTTCGGATTTCTGGTTCGCAAAGCCATCACGGAAAGCAAGCGGTATGATATTGCGTCTGTCGCCAAGGGCACAGACATGAGCTATCAGTCGCTCTACCAACGGCTACAGGGAACCACGCCCTTTTCCGCAGATGAAATCCGGCGGCTGATCGCCTTCTTCCCAGACCCTTCACTGGTCGGCTATCTGCTGAAAGGAACACCGTTTGTTGCAGCAGAGCGGCTTGAGACCGAGGGCGGCGACAGTGAGGACCATATTTTTCAGGCCGCCCACCGTATCGTCTTCGAGGCCTCTGACGTTCTGGAAGCCATTGATCAGGCTCTCAAAGATCGCCGCATCGATCATCGCGAAGCGGCGACCATCATGCAGGCCATCGACGATGCCGAGCGCAGCCTGATCTCGTTGAGGGAATTCGTTGCTGGCATGAAATGACGACCGGGCGACCCTTCCGCCTGCCCTATCGCCATCCGCAAACACACCAGTAAAATGCACGCAGATTAAAATTCACCCTCCGGTTTTAATCGACAGCGGCCACTCGTCTCACCAATTATAGCAATAGAAGAACGGCACTGGCGGTCCATCCGTTCGTTCCCCATGTTATCAAGGTGAGCATCGTGAACAAGATTTCTTCAAAGGGCTTTGACGCCCCCTCTCCCTTCCCGACAGTTCTGACGGCACCGGCCATCGCACCCAGCGGCATCGAATTGCAGCAACTGACCCGACAGGCCACCATTGGCTGCAGTTTTGACAGCTTCATTCAGAACCTCACGATCCGCGACATCATTCTGGAATGCGAAGGAGACGGGCCGCTCGCCCAGCATCCGGCTTTTCCCGGCGCCGTTCGTCAGGCCATCGGATCCCAGCTGATGCAGACAGCCTCCCGTGAAGCCTTGGCCGGTCTGCCTTGCCCGTGGAGCCCAGCCTGCGGCTTTCAGGTCTTTTTCAATGGTATCAAGGGCTCCGACAGCATGGAGCAACAGCAATACGATTACGGCCTGACGCCACCGTGGGTATTGCGTGGCGAGACCGCGGATGCCTCGAGTGTACGGATAACGCTGCGGCTTTTCGGTCTTGGTCTGCTATGGAGCAGCGATCTGGCCGATGCCTGCCACCGCGCCGTGGAACAAGGCATCTTTATTGGCGGCACCGGACCGGTGTGCGAGGGGGTGTTGATCCGCTCAACAGAATCCGTCTGGTCCGGGTTCGAAGATGTCCCCGCCAATGCCGAACGGGCAATGGTCAATTTCAAGACCCCATTTCACTGCATTGAGACTGACGATGCTCCCTCGCTCGGTGAACAATTCATGCAAAGCCTTGTCGATCGCACCTGCGAGCTCGCTCGTTGGCATGGCCTTACCCTGGCTGATGAGCTTACTGCGCTCAGGGCTGTTGCAAGGGATTGCCGTTATGATGAGAGCGGGTTGACCTCCCTTCAATGGTATCGGGCAGTCAGCCAGAGGCGCAGTGCCTCCATTGCGATGCAAGGCCAGACCGGCCTCATGCAGATCCTGCTGCCCGAAGAGGGCCGCCAGCAAATCATCCAGTTGCTCCGCATGGGGGAACTGCTACACACCGGCCCGAAATTGACATTTGGCCAGGGCCGCTATGAGTTGTTTCTTGTCTAAACCTGCGCAAGAAGCGATTGAGCCAATGGGCTGGCAGAGAAACCCTGTCGGCCTCCGGCGCTCCAGAGGCTCATCGGGCCGAGCGCATTTTCTCCATGTTGAAAAAATCTGAGACGGTGAAACAGAAGCAAAAATTGCCCCACATAGCGATACAGTCGTTACACAAACGATGACCGTTGGCGCAAGGAACGCAAAAAACAGCACAATTCCGAGTCAGGTTTTGAAGATAATTGCAGGAAGATGCGAAAGAGGCGGGCCACCAGTCCCCCGAAAAGCGGCCCGCCTTGTCGCAGAATCGAATGATGTCCGACCGCGACTGTGTCTCACATATGATCAGTTTGAGCCAATCAAATCCGGCACGTGCATCTGTTCAGTCTGTCAGAGCCCGGCACCGGAACAGGCCCTCACGAATAGCTAACTTCACGAGAAGTAAGATCAACCATTTCAGTGACATATGTCAAAAGCCATTCCGCTGTTCCAACCGTATCGTCACCTCTAGGCAACGCGCCTGACGCGGGCCTGTTCTTGAGAAGAATACCGATATGACGAACGGAAACAGACCCGTATGGCCTGGTCTTCCTGCTTGCTTCGCGACATCCAGCACGACACCAATTGAGACGACCCGACAATGAAATCGCCCAAATATTCATCAGTGATGTGCTATTAGCATACCTCTACCCCTCAGGAACTCAAGTGGAGACCTGAAAATTTTGCACGGAATTGTTGCATAAGCCAAAGTGGCCCAGCTCGATCTTCCCGCAAGAAGTCGGATCATCCATAAACACAATGCAATCCGATCAGACGATCAGAGCCAGCTGAGTTGGTGCACCCGCATCATTGGATCCTTGTCGAATCGCTTGAGGCGATCGTCCTCGAAAGCCGGACGAATGGCTGACCAGACCTTACCGTCCTGTAGCCAACTGCTTCTTGGCGGCAACCGTCCGGGGTCCAGGACCTCCATCATCGCCCGTCGGATCCACGGCTCGCGCAATTGATCGTTTGTTTTCCAGGCATAGCGTTTGATCAAGCGATCCTTGAAGCTGGTCGGTAGCGGCAGGAAGGGGCAGATGACTGGCAGACCCTTGGCTTCGAACTTGCCAAGTGTTGCCGTTACCGCGTGCGAGGCCGATCCGAAGAACAGGATTTCAGTCTGAAGGACCAGAAAGTCGGGTTTTCGACCCAGATGTGCGGTGAAGCGTCTGAACTGGGCGCGAAACTCGGCCTCGAGTGGCGCCTCGTCCAGCTCGAAACGACGAGCCGCCCGGGCCAGGTCTTCAAGCCGTGGCAAGTATCCCTGATGGTCTCGATTGTCGGGAGTAAAACCGGTCGAGAGAGGAGAAAATTCACCCGACAGGGTCAGGCTCAGACCGACGATGGGCCGCTTGTGGGCCTGTTTCAGAAAGGCCTGCAGTCCCAGCGCACTCTTTGGCCATAGATCGGAAACCGGTAGACAGGCGATCGCTCCGATCGTCCCCGCTCTCACGAGTTGGATGATTGCGTCATCAACCCCTTGCGCCAATCCATAATCCAGAGCGCACAACATCACCCAACTCCAAAAGCCACAGGACAATCCCAGGGGATTTCATCCAAGTCGAGCACCGTCAGTGATTGGGTGGCTCGCATGAATGCCCAAGGCATCTCTCAGCGATGCATGCGCTGATGCTCGATGAAAATCAAGACCGCGCCCATGTTGGGGCCTTTTCTCCCCACAACCATCGGTAATCAACAAAAATGACCCGGTGGGTTAAAAAATGCATAAAGCTTGGACAAGACACAACCCCGAGAAACATTCAAAGACGTGTTACACCTATAAGGGAGGTGCATTTATTGCGTGTCAGTTCGTCTAGATTTCTATTCAAATTCAAAACAAACCATAGCATTGAAACATACAAAGCATTATTCCGTATAATACACGATCAAAATTCAAAAATTACCATTTTAATATTTAAATATTCTTGGCTATCAACCTATTTTTGTTTGTATAAACGACATTTAAACCATTAAAAACCACAATATATTTAAAAATTCCGATAAGTAATATTTAATTTTCCGCCCAAATACCCGCCTAACTCAATAAGGGAAATAAATATTTGCATTTTATAACTGCCCCGGATTGGGGTTCTACTAAGCAACAAAATTGGAAGGACTATAGAAATTCAAATAAAGAACGAATATAGTAAAAGACAAGAAAGGCCAACAACAAAAGATGCCGATGGTGTCGGTCCCCCAACAAGGCACCAAAAGAGCATAATAAGCGGTCTTTCCGAAGAACGGTCCCCACACATATACCGTTACTAGAGGTCGTCACTTGACGGCCTCTTCTTCTTTTTGGGCAGCCTTCCCCGCAATTCTTTCCACCAAGGCCCCCAGGCGATGCGGTGTGCTGCCGTTCGCAAAACAACCTCAAATTGGTCGTAAGTTCAATTTATGCGAGCAACCTGGACAGGCGTCCAAGGAGGGCGGCCGATAAAAAAATACTCTCCTCGCAGGAACTTTCCACAAGATACTTGATTATATCTCAAAGATGCTTTATTCGTGTCGCCATCATCATGAGAAGGGCTGACGCCCTCGCCAACCTGCCAACCGCGGCAAGGTGGCACCTGTACGGGGATGTGGCGGCATCTTTGCAAACCGCGAAGATGGACGCAACTCAGCGGAGTTCCCATACCTGTTGTCGTCAGTCTTCCAAACCCGTGCATGGGCGTTTTCCCATGGGCCTGTTAGGAAGGAAACACAATGTTTGAAGCAGTCGATCAGAGTTTCGATTTTCCTGTCAATCACGCCTCCAGCCTTGCAAAGGAAACGGAAAGCAGGAGCGAGATCAAACCAGCCAAGGCGCCAAGCGAGGCGACGCTTGAGGTTTTGAAAGCGGGCTTCCGTACACGCGTGATGTCCTACCGCTCTGCCTATGATCTGGGCGCACGCAGCGGACTTTCCCTTTCCAGCCTCAAGAGCCGCACCGAGCAGAGCGCACGCCTCATTCAGGCCGGCCTTGGTTATGCCGTCGATGAAACCGTGTTCGCAACACTGGTCTTCCATTATCCGGAACTGGCAAAAGCCCTTTCGCATCAGCGCTAGGGCTCTGCTGCCGCCACGGGAAGGCAGGGTCTGTGAGGATTTCAGGCCGAGCGGGATTTTTTCAGACGGGCTGCCGTTGCGAGAATCTGACTCTCCTGAATCTGCCCCTGCCGAACCGCTTCCCGGATCCAGCCGATAGCCTCAGCAGGCAGGTCGGCATTCGGCTTCAGGGTGTTCGACAACAAGAGAATGTCATAGCCGGCCTGAGCGGCCCTGATGGCAGCTTCCCTTGGTTGGGCAATCTTGCGAACCGCCCCCATATCCAGATCATCCGTCATGATCAGCCCGCCAAAGTGCATGCGGCGGCGCATGACCTCCTGAACCAGAGTGCTTGAGAAGGTCGCCAGTTCCCCGTCATTACCCTTGCCCACCCGCACATAAAGATGGCCGGACATGATCACGTCGGCCAGCCCGAGGCGGACCAGTTCTGCAAACGGTTTCAGTTCTTCCGGCTGCCAGGTTTCGCGAATGTCGACAAAGCCATTGTGGCTGTCGGCCTTGGAAAGGCCATGGCCGGGGAAATGCTTGAGCGCGGTGGTGATGCCATGGCGACGATGTGCCCTGACGAAGGCGCCTGCGTAGCTGATGACCGTATCCGCATCCTTGCCATAGGCGCGCTTGTTCTTGCCGATGACCGGATTATAGGCCCGGTGCAGGTCGGCCACAGGCCCCAAATTGAAGGTGAAACCCGCCTCGGCCAGCTCTCTTGCTGCTGTGGTATAGATCTTTTCGGCGCCGCTGGGGCTGGTCTTCTGGGCGATGGTCAGCGCGGGTGCGATGCGGGTAAAGCCGTGCTGCTCCTTTAGACGCTGGACGGTGCCCCCTTCATGATCAATGGCGATATGCGTCACGCCCGCATCATGAAACAGCTTGTTGAGCCCCAGAACGTCCTTGCGGCTGCCGATGTTGGTGGAGAGATAAACAACCGACGCTGCTCTGCCTTTGGCGATATGTCCGGCGATGGTGCGAGCAAAGGAACCGCCCGCACTCTTGCCGGAGAAGCCCACCATGACGAGACTGCCGATGGCGCGGTCGAGCTCGGCGGCGTTGACCACGCTGGCACGGATGAGTGCCGGAGCAGCCAGACCGGCGGCGACCAGCTTGAGAGTGGCGCGGCGGGAGAATTCTCTTGTCATGGTCATAGGATGCTCATCTGCTGCTGAAAGGGCGACAGCATTCGTCGGACGTTCGTCTGGTCAAAGACTGGCATTTTGCCCCGAACCTGTCTCGAATCCCGCTGTCTTCACCCCGAAAGAGTGCCCTTAGCAATGAGTCCAAATCAAGGCCAACCCGCATACCGGGCGCGGGCTCCTCAGGCTTGTTGCCCGAGGCGCGCCAGCATGTGATCATAGAGGGGATTGGATGCCTCGAAGACATAGTCAAGGCGGCCGACCGACACCGACACCGACCCCAACGCCCTCAAGCGGCTGGCGATGGCATAGACCGAGGCTTCCGGCGCGTGCAGGCGAACGATATGCTCGTTGTGGCCATAGGGTGCAGCAATCCCGGATGCTTCGAACTCGTCACAGATCTGCTGGCTGATGGTCGCCGCATCATAGTGGGCCGCGGTGATCTCACGGACGGTGCGGGCAACTTCCTCTGCCTGAATGCGATCGAGAATTTCCGCCAGAGCCGACTTGGCCTCGTCCGACCAGTCCGCCGTCAGCGAGGCGACGAGGTTGGCCTCCGAGCGCAGCATGACGCCGTCATCGAGGATCTTGAGGTTGTTGGCCTCAAGGGTCGAGCCGGTCGAGGTGATGTCCACGATGATGTCGGCGGAGCCTGCAGCGGGCGCTCCTTCGGTTGCACCAAGGCTCTCAACGATCTTGTAGTCAATGATGCCGTGGCTGGCAAAGAAGGCGCGGGTCAGGTTGATGTATTTGGTGGCTACGCGCAGGCGATGGCCATAACGGGCCGGCATGTCCATGGCCACGTCGCCGAGGTCTTCCATGTTGCGCACGTCGATCCAGGCCTTGGGCACCGCGATGACGACATTGGCATGGCCAAAGCCGAGTTTGATCAGCAGATCGATGTAACTCTCCGGTTGGGCCAGATGTTCGCGGATCAGATCCTCGCCTGTGACACCCAGATGCACAGAGCCGGCTTTCAGCTCCTTGGCGATCTCGGAAGCGGACAGGAAGGCGATCTCGACATTGTCTATGCCCTTGAGGTGGCCGCGATAGTTGCGCAATCCGCCGGGGCGGGCCACGTCAAGACCGGCGCGGGCGAAGAAGGCGTTGGTGTTTTCCTGCAGGCGGCCCTTGGAGGGAATGGCGATGATCAGAGGGGTCTTGCTCATTGGCTCACTCCTTAGGCCCGGGCTTCTGTTTGCGTGAGACGATCGAGCCAGATGACAAAACCGATCGCCGGAACAGCTTCGACCGCATTGCCACGTCTGGCGCGGGAAGCCAGAATACCCAGCAGGCGATCATAGCGACCACCACCGGCAACCGGCTTGTCTTCTCCAGCAAAATGCAGCTCGTAATTGAAGCCCGAGTAATAATCGAGGCGACGGCCAAAATCGGCCTTGAACTGCAATTCGGTGCCTTCAGGCACAGCAGCCTTGATCGCCTTGATGCGCTCGGCAAAGCCAACAAGGGCATCGCCCAGAATGGCGCCGACCTCATCATCGAAGGCGGCCAGATGCATCAGACTATCATCAAGCGAACCCGAAATGGACAGGTAGCGGGCGATGATCGCAATCTTGTCGGCGTCCCATCCCGCCATGGCGGCCAGCTCGGCCTTTTCCATGTAGCGTTCGGCAATGTCGCCAACAGAGCGCCCACCGACGGCTGAAAGTCCTGCGATATCGAGCATTTCCTCGACCGCCTCGCGGACATCTTCAGGGGCCTTGCCTTCGAGGATACGGGCGAGACCGGCGGAAGCACCGTGGGTCTCGGAGCCGCCCTGCTTCAGGCGGCGCAACATGCGGTCGAGTACACGGCGATCGCCGAAGGCCCCTTCAAGGCGACGCTGCCAGACGGCAGGCGTGCCCAGCCCGTTGAGCAGGGCGGAGAACAGGCCAAGATCGCCAATGGTCACGATCGGGCGCTTGTCCGAGAGGCTTTCCACCATGGCAACGGCACTGGCGACACTGGCGGCATCAAACTCGAAGCCGCCGAGCGGATCGATCTGCTCGATGCCAGCCTGATGGAACTCGCCGGGTTCATCATCTGCCCGCTGCCGGAAGACCGGGCCAAGGCAGGCATAGGTTGCCTTGCGCGTTGCTTCGCCGTGGCGCAGATGGTGAAGACATACCGGGATGGTGAACTCGGGCCGGAGGGCCATCGCCTCGCCGTTGGCACCGGGTGCAACATAGAGACGACGACGGATATCCTCGCCGATGAGATCGACAAACAGATCCGCAGAATAGAGGATCGGCAGATCGATCACTCTGGCACCTGCCGCATCGAACTGGCGGGAAAGCGCGTCCCGCATGGTTTCGGTCAGATGAGTCATGGCTATCTCCTCTCGCCTTCCCGGCTGAGCGGTTATTTCGTCGCGGCAGCGCGCACCGTTTCCCGGTCCGCAGCCTGATCGGCGAGCATCTTCTTGACGGTATCGACCATCTCGGCCAACGGCACCTCGACCTGAGCCGGACGGCTTTCACGCCAGGTGGCGTTGTCCTCTATCTCGGCGGACAGGCGCTTGCCCTCTTCCAGATCCTTGATCTGAACGATGCCTCTTTCCTTTTCGTCCGAGCCCTGGATGATGGCCAGCGGGCAGCCGCGCTTGTCGGCATATTTGAGCTGGTTGCCAAACTTCTTCCAGTTGCCCTGATAAAGCTCGGCACGGACACCGGCAGAGCGCAGATCCTGCACCATCTTCATGTAATGGCCGAGGCTATCGACGTCGCCATCCATGACGGTGACCAGAACCGGTGCGACCATGCTTTCATTGCCCAGCTTGCCGAGGTTCTTCAAAGCCGTCATCAGGCGGGAAACACCGATGGAGAAGCCGGTTGCCGGAACATCACGACCGACAAAGCGCTTGACCAGACCGTCATAACGGCCACCGCCACCAACTGAGCCGAACTGGACGACTTCGCCCTTCTCGTTGGTGACATCAAACAGCAGCTCGGCCTCATAGACAGGCCCGGTGTAATACTCGAGGCCGCGAACGACGGACGGGTCGATCTTGATGCGATCTTCGCCATAGCCACAGGCGTCGAAAATGGCCTGCATTGTGGCGAGCTCGCGTGTGCCATCATTGTCCATTTCGAGCGTACCGTCGGTGAAGGCAATCACCTTCTCGACATTCTCGGGGCTGAGACCGGCGCCCTTGGTGAAGTCGCCGCTCTCGTCCTTGCGGCCTTCGCCGAGCAGCAGCCGCACCCCGTCAGCTCCGAATTTGTCCAGCTTGTCGACCGCGCGCAGAACCGTGAGGCGGGACTCGGCATGCTCGTCACCACCAAAGCCGATCTCTGCCATCACGCCATCGAGAACCTTGCGGTTGTTGACGCGGATGACATAGTTGCCGCGTTCGATGCCGAGGGCTTCCATGGTGTCGGCCATCATCATGCATGCTTCGGCGTCGGTCTGGACGCCCGGAGCGCCGACGGTGTCGGCATCGAACTGCATGAACTGGCGGAAACGGCCCGGCCCCGGCTTTTCGTTGCGGTAGACATAGCCAACGCGATAGGTGCGGTAAGGCAGCTGGATCTCATTGATATTCTCCGCGACGTGGCGGGCCATCGGCGCCGTCAGGTCATAGCGCAGGCTCATCCACTGCTCGTCATCATCCTGAACGGAGAAGACACCGGCATTGGGGCGATCGGTATCGGGCAGGAACTTGCCCAGACAATCGGTATATTCAAAGGTCGGCGTCTCAATCGGATCAAAGCCATGATGCTCATAGACTGCCTTGATTTTAGCGATCATGTCATCGGTGCTACGGATGTCATCCGCAGTCCGGTCCACAAATCCGCGCGGCAGGCGGGCCTTGAGCTTGTTGGGCTTTTTATCTTTTGCCATGATTGGACGTCACTTTGATTAGAATGGATGTTGGAACGGGCGCGGCTTTCATGCACGCCTTGCGCGCTTTTCCTAGCCCATCCAGTCGAATGCGGCAAGAGAAGAGCGCACAATCGGGGGAAGTTGGGTGCGAAACTTCACGTAAATGACATCAAAATCGGCGCGCGTCTGCGCGGCTCCTGCCAATCGCGGCGAGAATCCGCATTAACCCCGGACATAACACCGATAAGGCAGCGTTAATACCCTTGCAACACCACCTCCTCTCGAAGGTGGCGCCAGTAAAAGGGCGACCAGCAAAAAGGTGAGCGGGCCGCCCTTCTGAGAATTGTCACAAGGTTCGTCAGCAGGTACGCGAGGAGACGATCAGCCTTCCCTTGCTTCTTTGCTGACGGAAATGATCTGGGTGTGGGGATAGGGAATATCGATGCCATTGGCATCGAAAGCATATTTTACATTCTTCAGCAGATCGCACTTGAACTGCCACCAGTCGGACGGCTTGCACCAGACGCGCAGGGTGATGTCCACCGAGGAATCCCCGAGATTGGTCACCCCAACCCACGGAGCCGGATCGCCGAGGCTGCGCTCGTCGGCGTTGACCACATCCAGAATGACGCCCATGGCCTTGTCCGGATCATTTGCGTAGTCGATGCCGAACACCAGTTCCGCCCTGCGGGTGGTGGTGTTGGTATAGTTGATGATGATCGAACCCCAGGCCTTGGAGTTTGGCATGACGATCTTGATGTTATCCGGGGTGGACAGCTCGGTGACGAACAGGTCGATGGACTTCACCGTGCCCGTGGTTCCGGCGATATCAACGAAATCGCCAAGCTTGTAGGGACGGAAGATGATCAACATGACCCCGGAGGCAAGATCACTGAGGGTTCCTTGCAACGCAAGGCCAATGGCCAGAGAGGCAGCACCCAGAACAGCGACAAGACTGGTAACCTGAAAGCCGAACAGCTGCAGCACCGCGATGCCGACGAAGGCCAGAATGAGCCATTTGACGACAGAGGCTGCAAAATTGCCAAGCGTGTCATCGATCCTGGGGTGATTGACAATACGGCTGCGAATGAAATTGGCCACCAGACCGGAGACAAAGAAGCCAAGCACGAGGAATACGATCGCCTTGACGACATTTATGATGATTGGCGTGTAAGCCCCGACCTGGGCAGTGATTTCTTCCATTTTGTCCTCTCGGAAATGACTTGGTTCTCAGATAAATGCCGATGCAGCAGCCGGAAGGGCCATAAGGCCTCCCCCTATCAGGGGCCGGATTGACTGAATGGAAACAACGCATTGATCAAACGGCAAAAGCAAACATATATCTTTTTACGTATATCCCACCAATTGGCAACCGCCGAGGCGACCAGAATGACTGAATGCCTACCCGCGTTGGAAAACCCTGCCGTTCTTCCTTGCGTCCTATCCTGCCGCAAGGCGCCGAAAATCGTGTCCCTTCAGCCGCTTTCTCATGACTATACGTCCGAGCGGCTGAATGGTTCCAAAATCGATCCTGCCAATCGCGCAGTATGCCGTGCTGGAAGACAGGCGTTGTGTCGACGCAACTCCCGACAGGCTCTCAGGGGCGGTCAAATTGCTGCCGCAACCGTTCGACTTCCTCCCGGCAACAGCAGCCTTCCAGATGATCATTGACCAGCCCCATCGCCTGCATGAAAGCGTAGACTGTCGTTGGCCCGACAAAGGACCAGCCGCGTTTCTTGAGGTCCTTTGAAATCTGAACCGACCGCTCCGTCTTGCCCAGTTGCCGCAAGTCCTCAAAACCAAAGCGAGCTGGCCGCTCATCCGGCCCTGGCTCATGGGCCCAGAAATAGGTAGCGAGCGAACCGAACTCGGCGCGCAACTCTTTTGCCCTTGCGGCATTGTTGATGGTGCTCTCGATCTTCTTGCGGTGACGCACGATGCCCTCGTCGCCAAGACAGCGTTCAATATCGGCCTCGGTGAATGAGGCAACCTTGTCGATGTCGAAATTGGCAAACGCGGCGCGGAAATTCTCGCGCTTTCTCAGGATGGTGTACCAGCTGAGTCCCGACTGGAAGCCTTCAAGACAGATCTTTTCAAACAGGGTTCGGTCATCCTTGACCGGTCGGCCCCATTCCTTGTCGTGATAGGCCAGATAGTCCGGTTTGCCGCCATGCCACCAGCAGCGGGTCTTGCCATCCTCCCCGATCAGCAAGCCGTCTCTTGGCTCAAGATCAGGCCCACCTTCAGGCAAACCATCAGCTTTGGCATCTGTTGTCATGTCTGTCATCGGTCTGCCTCCGGTCAATATGTTCCACATTTGTTCCTTACACGATATCGGCGGGCGCGTCAAAGCAAAAGCCCGCCGCATCAATCGATGCAGACGGGCTTTGAAATCGGATGACCGCGAGGCAAAGCTCAGTCGAAAAGGGCGTCGATATCGTCCTGACTGGCCACGCCTTCTTCGTTGGCAAGAGCCGGACCATTGAGCAGGGCTGCATCGCCGGTTTTTTCCAACGGGTTGATGACTTCCATCTCCTGAAACTGTTCGATGCCACCCCAGATATCCATCATGGCAACGATACGCTCTTCGATGAAGCGCAGGACATTGACCACCTTGGTGATGCGCTGCCCGGTCAGATCCTGAAAGTTACAGGCTTCGAACACCGACACCACGGCGTCCTGAATCTCGTGTGTCCACTGGTCTTCCTCACCGGTGAGAACCTTGGACAGTTTGGTCGAATTGCCGTCAATGATCTCGGCGGCTTCAAGAATCTGCTCGGTTGCCTGCTCGGTTCCGAAGACAATGGCGTCGAGTTCGTCTGTTACCCGGTTCATTTCGGCAGAATGCAGGCCGTTGACATGCAGCGTGGCGATTTCGCGCTTGGTTTCGGCAATGGCCTCGTAGATCTGGTCCATTTCAGCCTTGATCTTGACCGCTTCGCTCAGTTCTGTACGGAAGGTTTCGACCAGACTGGTGTTGAGTTCCTGAGCCGGCTCGACCAGACGACGCAAGGCCGCCAGTTCGTCCATGATCTGCTTGTGCTGATCGTTCGAGAGCGCGCTGCTCACTGCCTGGGATTTCAGCGGTGTCGCATCTCCCAGGATCTGTTCAATTCGAAATGGTTTCATTGCCAGCGCCATTCCAACTATACTCCCAAACTCAATTACTCATAATATTCAAAAAGCCGGATAGCACGACAATCTATCGTCGAAATGCAGTCCGAAGGCACCAAGTCGAACAGACTTATTGCCGTCACGATAGCCATCCTTCGTTAAAATTAGGTTTTTGCCTGCAGTTTATTTAAAGACTTTTTTCTTTAGGAACTTAGACAAATAATCACTGTTAAATTTAAGTTCATTTACCTATTCTTTTGAGAGCAGGAAATAAGAAGGCTAGTCTGCACGTCAGCCGGCTCACGGTTTACGCAAGGCCCATCTTGCAGGATGGAGTGAGCGTTGCCTGCAGCGGCACCGTGAAGCGCGGCAAAACGCGTCACGGAATGAAGCTATGAATTGACGTTGCCCGCGCAAATGGCCATTGTAACATGACGCCGGCCACGGGGTCACTGGAGGCGCTTGTTGGCGATTGTCCTGCACATGCAGTGCCATATCGGTTTGATCATCTGTCCGGGGTGGAGTGGACACGCTAAATGCTGATTTGTTGTGAATGTGTACCGTTTGCCATGCGCAGACTGGCTAACGATCCGGCTGGTGAAAAACGCCCGCGTGCCATGCAAGTGGCGCTCTCTGCCCTGCTATGCGTGTTGTTGCTGGCTTTCATCGTCCAGCCAGCCTCGGCCGCGCGTCTTGATGATGATGAAGTGGCCAATGGATTCTACAAGACCGTGTTCGGCGCCGAAATCGAAGCCCTCAGTTGGGGAACGCAATCCAAGCGGGTCAAGAAATATGTCACCCCAGTCAAGGTCTGGATCGAAAACAGGGCTCGACGAAACAGGCTGAAGACCGTGCGCAGCTTTGTTGAAAGCCTGCCCGCCAGCATTCCGGGGCTACAGGTGCGCATGGCCAACAACAGCAAGGATGCCAATTTCCATATCTATGTGGTTGATCGGGATGATTATGTCCGCACGGTGCAGGAAGAGGTCTACAACGACCAGACCATGGACGTGCCGGGCCAGTGCATTGTCCGTGTCCTGTCGCGCCGGTCTGGCATCTTGCGCTCGGACGCGGTGATTGTTTCCGATCAGGGGCACTCTATATTCCGGCGCTGCATGGTCGAGGAGATCCTGCAGGGGCTGGGGCCTGTAAATGATGACAAGAGTCTCGTGCATTCGGTGTTCAATGACGAGACCACTTTCGACTATTTCACCCAGTTCGATCGCCTGATCCTCAACATGCTTTACAGTCCGGATCTGAAACCGGGCATGACGCTCAAGCAGGTCAAGCCAATGACGACCAGCCTGTTGCGCCACGCGCGGCAGGCAACCGGCCTGCACTGATCTTCTGCCTTGCCCTGGAATTCCGATCGGCGCCCTACCGGTCAGTGAATAGCGGCGTCTTAACCCGGCGCACGGCTTCCCAGCGCCGTAGCGTTCACCTTTGCGCGTTACCCTTGGCCTCTGGGCGCCATCGTACCGGCCCCCTCAGTCTAGCAAAATGCGGCGCAATTGGCCGAACCAAGGCAGAAAAGGGGTCTACAGTGGAACCTGGGAGAACATTTTTCCCTTTTGTTAAGTATAAATTGTCCGCACTCACACTTTCTTAACTCTGTTTCCAATTGGTCCAACAATCAAGTTTTCATTAACCTTTCTGATTGGTTTCATGACTAGA
Organism: uncultured Cohaesibacter sp.; assembly: GCF_963666525.1. Classification (NCBI taxonomy): domain Bacteria; kingdom Pseudomonadati; phylum Pseudomonadota; class Alphaproteobacteria; order Hyphomicrobiales; family Cohaesibacteraceae; genus Cohaesibacter; species uncultured Cohaesibacter sp. The sequence continues at coordinate 3,801,900 of NZ_OY762905.1, read as the reverse complement.
ATTTGAATGAAATACAGAAGCAACTGTTAAGTATATTGCACTGATTGAATTCGCTTCTGTTTCGCCTGTGGCCGGTGGCCATTTGTGTCGTCGATTTTGTGTTGTGAGTTCTATCGATGAAGCATCTGCTTATTTCTGCCTGTACTGTTGCCTTGGGCCTTTCGAGCATTGCGCATCCGGTTTCGGCCAATTCGATACGCTATGCTCCGCCACCACCGGTGATGCTGAGCCCTGACCAGATCCAGCCGTGGGTCATGCAGTTGCGTCCCGGACGCACGGTTGCACGACCGGTGGACGAGCGCCCTCTGATCAACAGGGTCGCCTCCGTGCCGGCCAGACCAACCTATGAAGCATCAAAGAAAGTCGCAGCAACCCGCGTACGCGGCGTAGATCCTCGCTTCCTGCCGACCGTGGTCGATTATGACGGTGCGGAAAAGCCAGGCACGATCATCATCAATACCAACGAGCGCTATCTGTATCTGGTCAACAATGACGGAACAGCGCGGCGATATGGCGTTGGTGTTGGACGTCCCGGCTTCGAATGGGCCGGCACCCACAGGGTTTCCCGCAAGGCCGAATGGCCGCGCTGGACACCGCCAGCTGAAATGCGCGCCCGCCAGCCGGGCCTGCCCGAATCCATGGAAGGCGGTCCGCGCAACCCGCTTGGTGCCCGCGCCCTCTATCTGGGATCGACCCTTTATCGTATTCATGGTTCGAACGAGCCATGGTCTATCGGCCATGCTGTCAGCTCCGGCTGCATCCGCATGCGCAACGAAGACGTGATCGACCTTTACGATCGGGTGCCTGTTGGCGCATCGGTGAAGGTCATCTGATTGACACCGGCTGGCAGCCGTACATTGGGAGGGACTTGACTGCTGCCACTCCACTTTTGTTTTTGACTTGAGAGTGATCCGGGATCGGATCCAACTGGGGGCTATCTTCGCGATAGCCCTTTTTCTTTTGAACTCTGGACAGGGAACGGAAGCCGGGACGGCAGCGGTCAATCCGCCATGCGTTTGCTCAGGAGCGCTAGACGAAGGCGACGGAACGCAGACGCTTTTCGTGATACATGCGCGCATCAGCCAAGGTCATCAGAGAGGCGTAGGTCCCATCTCCCTCGAACAGATGGACAATGCCGAAACTGAGGCCCAAATCCTTGAAGCCCTCCTTGTCCAGTGCCCGCTCCACCTTGTTGATTTGAACTCGAAGTTCATCGGCATCCAATGTGCCCGCACGCGGGAAGACCTGTACCAGCTCATCGCCACCAAAGCGGAAGACACGACTGTTCTTGTCGATCTTCTGTAGACTGTCGGCAACCAGCCGCAAAGCCCGGTCGCCCTCGCCGTGTCCCATCGAGTCATTGACGCGCTTGAAACCATCCATATCGATCAGCATGACAACCGAGTTGCGCATGGCGTGAATATCGAACAGGGTCTGAACGTCGGCCTCCTGCAACTCGCGATGCATTTCCTCCAGACACTCCTGCAGAAAGCTCTCGAGCGCCCGCCGGTTTCCATGGCCGGTAACGACGTCGGTGTTGGCATCGGCCACAGCCTTGCGCACGCGTTGCTGGGCGGTGCTGACCTCAAAATATGGGCCATAGAGCACAGCCAGTTCCTTGAGCAGGGTGACCCTGTGGCTCATGTGGTGCGGTTCTTCCTCGTCGGCCAGCAGGGCATAGCCAACACAGTCATTGCGATGGTTGCGCAGGCTCATGCCGACCACATGACCGATGCCCAGCGCCCGCAATTCGCTGGCGTTGACAAAGTGATCCTCGAGGCGGGACGTCAACAGCACATCATGGCTGCATGGTTTACTGTCAGGTTGCGCCACCAGATTGGGAAAGCGGTTGGCTTCCAGATGATCGCCATCGAAGGCCAGATCGAAGGTAACACCGGGCAGCGCCCGATCCATCACCCCGATGGCAATCCAGCGGGAGTTCACATGCTCGCGCAGCACTTTCATCGCAGCAGAGGCTGCGGGCATGCCGTCGCGAATCGCATCGGCGAACTGGGACCGCAGGGACTTGATGCGCAGCCCCAGACGATTATCAAACTTGACGAGGACGAGCTTGTTCCGACCATAGGAGTGACATTTGAAATGCCAGCCTTCCAATTGCGAACGGGAGACGAGTTTCTCTTCACGGCTTTTCTGGCAGACACATTCATCCACACCGATAAAGCCCATCAGCCGGTTTTCCAGATGTTCCGGTAACCGCTCCATTGCCTTGTTTCGGTAAAGTTCTCTGCCAGTCGGATCAATGATGAGAATGCCGTCATTCAGATCATCGTAGATCGGAAAAAGATCCTCCGCCGGCACAGTCGAACCAGTGTCCATTCTAACCGTCCCATTCCAATACCCAAAATCACCTATAGCCTGCAGATGATAAAATCTCCTTAAGAGGCTCTTTTCATTATGTTACTTCTTTCGAAAACAGTGTATTTCAAAAGTTATGTTTAATGATAAGCTAATATCTTATCCCGCGTTCCATGTGAGCACGACACTTCCTAGTCGCGTAGCCACCGCGGTTTGCTGCGCACTGGCTACAGGCTCGCGTCTGGCGGCAAGCCCCTTGCGGTAACAGGATTTTTAGAATCGCTACAATCTGTCTCTTGCCAAATGGCGGTAGAGCTGCAACCATAAGTCCACTAGATTGTTCATATCTGACAAGGCGGGATTCGTCGGGCCGGACTACCGTCCACCGGGGCGCGTGTGTCTAATGGACTGGTTGATCAAACTGCCTTGTAGGATATTTTGCCTTTATAGACCATCAGTCATGCATGGACCTGCCAAGGATGCTGGCTGCCAATACCAGAAAGGGACCGCGAGTATGAAACGTTTGGTTGCTGTTGCCGGCGTATTTTTCCTTGCCTCCACCCTCGGAGCATTCGCAGAAGGCGATGCGGCAAAGGGTGAGAAGGTTTTCAAGAAGTGCAAGGCCTGCCATCAGATTGGTGAAGGCGCAGAGAACAAGGTTGGCCCGTTGCTCACCGGCGTTGTCGGTCGCCCGATCGGCACGGTTCCCGATTTCAAATATTCTGAAGGCTACATCGCGCTGGGTGAGCAGGGTGTCACCTGGGACGATGAAAAGCTGATGGCCTATCTTCTTGATCCGAAGGATTTCCTCAAGGGTGCCGGCGTCGAAGCCAAGTCCAAGATGACCTTCAAGCTGAAAAAGGAAGATGAGCGCGAAGACGTCATCGCCTATCTGAAGACCTTCTCGGCTCAGTAAGGGTCTTCCGGTGCTGCACATAGCACACCATCAGGGCCAGAACCGGCCCCAATTCAGAAGCGATGAAAATCCCGGTGCTACGCCGGGATTTCTGTTTCTGGAGATCGCCGTTTGCTGATGCCCTGCCCCATCTGTTGCCTTCCCTGGCGCCCTACACCGAGCGGATCGTCAGCCGGGCGAGAAGCTTTGGCAGATCGCTCCAGATCCACGACTTCTCGCGATATGCGATACGGCCCTGATGGATTTCCACCCGCTTGCCCACTTCCTGTGCGCCGAGTTTGAGGTAGAACCGCTCCGCCCTCAGGTTGCCTCCGATCATCCAGGCGCCGACAGACTTGTAGCCCCGCCCCTTCATCGCCTCGATGAGCGAGGAGAGAAGCATCTGTCCGTTGCCCCTGCGTTGCTCGTCAGGATGGATATAGAGGGCGTAAAGCTCTCCATCGGCTTCTATTTCCCGCTCAGGGCGATCTCCGAGCCGCATCGGCCCGGCCAACCCGTAGCCGATCAGGTCTCCTTCCCTCCAGAGCAGATGGGCCAGAAGCCCGGCGTTGCCGTCCATCAGCCAGTCATGCCAGTGCGGGGTTTCGTCGTCCGCGGCAAGGCTTTCAAGGCTCGCCTCGGGCATCAGCCCCTTGTAGGCCGCACGCCAGCAGATCACCTTGAGCGCAGCGATGGCCGCAGCATCCTCAGGTCCGGCGGCTCGAAGGGAAACCGTGGATGCTGCATCGGACAAATCGGGCATGAACGTCTCTCATGATCTGAAGCGGTTGATCGGCGGCAGTAACAGAGAAAGCCGAGGCGCTGTTCGCAGCTCCTCAGCTTTCCTGCCTCCTCCATTGACCTTTGCATCTCCTGCGCGCTGCCCACGATGGAACAAACGCTGCCTGACGCCTTGTTAGCGTTCAATGGTCTATTGCAGATGGGATAAATAATCCGCCCCTCTCGATGTCACCGCAACCGGGACGAAGAGGCTTACTCACTCAACAATTACAGAAGGAAGCCACAGAACCAGCTGCGGCATGATGATGATTGCAATCAGGCCAACGATCTGCAACACCAAAAACAATCCCATACTTGCAGGACTATCTTTTATCTTTCCGGTCCATGATACAAGCTCTTTTTGCGCGATCTCGCCATTCTGTCGACTGAAGGTGACCAGAGCGGAAAGCAGCGCCGTCCAGGCAAGGGCCGCTAGCCAGAGCCGCACAGGCAGGGAAAAGGGCACGGATATCAGCGCATTGGAACCATCTTCCCCTCCCCTCTGCAAGGTGGCAGCAGGCCAGAATGTTGTCAGCCTTGCCCCAAAGTCGCAATGTGCAAAAACCGGCATGCAAAGAGGCAGGATGATCAGGGCCATGATCAGCCAGTCAAACAGCATGCCAAGCCCGACGAGGCCGACCAGCAGTGCCAGCAGCATCAGCAACGGAGACACAGACGCGATGCTCTCCCTGATAATGAGGAGGAGAGTGTCGATGGTCTGCGCGCCACCGAGAGCCAGAAACACCTTGTTGAAGATCAGCGCCATGATGATCATTGTGTAAAGGCTGGCAGTGGCGAGAGCGGACCTGTTGAGGCTGGTGATCAGCATGACCGGCGACAGCCTGAGCTGGCAGGCCGACACAGCGATCGCCAGCAGACAGAGAATGGCGAAAATCGCCAGCAGAGACAGTTTCCAGACCAGCAGCAGCACTAGAGCACCAAGAGCGAAAGCCAGAGGCAGGCCAAGGCAAACCAGCATTTTGCCCCGGGGACGGTCAGTGGCTGACCGTGCTGCACTGAACCGGCCGGAGGCTGGCGCGGGGCTATCTGCCAGCTTAAGCCGCAGCAGGCGGCGTTTGTGGGCGGCCCCCCAGAGGTGGACCAGCCAGTTGGCGGAATAAAGACCGACGAGCGCCGCAGCAGGCAGCGTCAGGGCCATGACGAGATAATCGGGAGGCACGGCAAACTGGTGGGCGACGAGTTGCATGAGAATGAGCGCCGGCAGCAACAACGCGATGGCAGTCGAGCGCCTGCGGTTCGGCTCGCGCCTGCACCTTTCCATGTGCTCCCTCATCATGTCTTCCCGCCAGGCAGAACGAACGCCTGACATCGTTCCTTCGTCAGGCTCGGAGTGATAGACACTGGCGTCGAAGGTGGCTTTTAAAGCCCTTGATGCGCTGACCATCTGACCACTGCAAACCAGTAGCTCGGCAAGAAGCACGATCAGCGGCAGGGCAAGGAGCATCGGGTTGAGGACGATCTCCGAGAGGATATCGCCGGGTAACGCGGCAAACAGCGAGCCATCCATCAGGCCGGAGGCAACCCCGACGATCGCAAAGACCAGCGCCACAGCGCCGGTGATGAAGGCGAGCGGGTAGCCGGTCAGCATGATCAGCAGCAATGCCGCCAGCATCAGGAAAGGTGCCCCTTGACGCCAGATGCCCAGGGCGATGTCGAGCCAGTCGGTCATGCGTCAACGGGCTCCTCGGGATTGGAAAGGCTCGTCTCGATGTGGGTTCCGGCACGCTTCTTGAGATAGGGCGGACCATAGAGATAGACTAGGGAGCGCAGGATCATTGCCACGGCTGCTGCCGCCAGCAGAAGGAAGGCAACAGCAAGTGTGACGGGAAGCAGCCAGTCAGGAACGGCGCCCAGAAGGATCAGGTTCGAGACGTCTGGACCCGATGAGGCCGCCGGCCAGTCTGACAAGCGCCCTGCGACCTGTCTCCAGCCCAGTGTCACCAGCGCCCAGCACGTCGGCAGCAGCAGAAACACACCGCCAAGGCCTTCGACCCATGCCTGCCCCTTCGGCCCCATGCGTCCACGCAACCTGACATAACGATGCTGAACGTCGTGCATGTAGGCCGCAGCGATGCTTCCAAGCACCAGAAGTGCCACAAGCCAGCCGGTCGTATCGGGCGGGGCCGACGGAAAAGAGGCCGGATCACTGCGCCAATGCAGCAGGGAAAGGTCTGGTAGGATCGTCCCCCTGCAGGCGGCAAAAAGGCAATAGACCGGCAGAAGAATGAGCGGAAAATAGAGCAATCCGGTGAGGCGCGAGACAAGACAAAGCAACAGGCCCAGATCCTCGCTTACCTCCAGGGAGCTCAACCGAACACCTCCGCTCTGTCTGCGACAGCCAAGGACAAACAACAACGCGACCACCCCAACCGCAGCGAAGGGCACCACCAGGGACACAAGGAGCGGAACAGGCTGGAAAGCCGCATCGGACAAAGGATTGGAAGGCATGCCCATATCGACGCCGAACAGCCCCGACAGATAGCCAAGCCCCTGCGGCAGACAGGCAAAAGCCAGCGCAACCAGTGAGAAGACCGCAAGCAGCAGCACCGGGCGGGCTCGCCACCAACTGGCCAGCAGACCGAGCACAGCCGCGCCCAGAAGAACAGGACCGGCCAGAGACTCCCCCGCAAGGAAGGCATAGATCGCCGCAGCGCAGCCCAGAACGGCAACAGCAGAACCTTTCATGCACAGTCCCCTCTTTTGTGCAGATCAAGTCGGCAACGGCCCGCGACGCACGCGATGCATCTTCCGTTTTAGACCGAATTATCCTTAATGCAAACCGCTGGCTTTCGTCATCCCCGATGATCCCGCAATCATATCCGCCGAGGTTTCCATGCAGTATAGTCATGGTTTGGCCCGGTAACCAGCCGTCGACAGGGGTCCATTCAGACTCTGTTAACGCCGATTGTAAAGCGCGCATTCCGTCCCATTGGTCCCATCGGCTCAATTCCTTCCAGTCACCGCCGCAGTCTCACGACAAAAGCCAGATGGAACAGAGCGGGGGAAAGGGCGCGAATTGTGGGATAGCTGATTTCCGAGCCCTTGCACATCAGGGCAATAGACGCCAGACTGCCGCCAGACCATCCTCTCATCCAGAGCTTTTCAAACGGTCGGGCACGGGATATTGCACACCCGGAGACATGGCAGGTGCACAGGGACCGATAGCGGTCATGTCCTTCCGGGCCGAGGGATCCGTGCCGGCCAACCGAACGCATTGAAAGCGCCAGTGCCTGAAGAAGACCGAGACCAATGAACCAGATTGAAATGAATTTCGCCTCCCCTGCCCCGAAGGACACGAAAGGCAAGCGGGTCGGCCTGTTCGTCACCTGTCTTGTGGACCTGTTCCGCCCCACTGTCGGCTTTGCTGCGGTCAAGCTGCTGGAAGACGCCGGCTTCGAGCTGGAGGTTCCGCGGGACCAGACCTGCTGCGGGCAGCCCGCCTACAACTCGGGCGACAAGGACGATGCCAAGGCACTGGCCAAACAGGTGATCAAGGCCTTCGAGGGCTATGACTATATCGTCGCCCCGTCCGGATCCTGCACTGGCATGATCCGCAAGCACTATCCATCGTTGCTGGCTGGCGAACCGGAATGGGCCGATCGAGCCGTGGCGGTGGCGGACAAGACCTACGAGCTTGTGAGCTTTCTGGTCGATGTGGCCGGTATCGAAAAGGTTTCTTCCCATTTCACCGGAACGGTCACCTACCACGACAGCTGCTCGGGCCTGAGGGAACTCGGCATCAAGGACCAGCCGCGCAAGCTGCTGGCTTCGGTTCCCGGCGTTGACCTCAAGGAAATGAAGGACAGCGATGTGTGCTGCGGCTTTGGCGGCACCTTCAGCGTCAAATATCCCGACATCTCGAATGCCATCGTCAGCAAGAAGACCAAGACCATCACAGATGCCGGAGCCGGAACGTTGCTGGCGGGCGACATGGGGTGTCTCATGAACATGGCCGGCAAGCTCAAGCGCGACGGATCGGCCATTCAGGTGCGCCACATTGCCGAAGTGCTGGCCGACATGGCGGATGGCCCTGCCATCGGCGAGAAATCCGGACGCTAGGAGGGGAGCAGCATGGAAATCACATCACCCGATTTCAAGAAGAACGCCAGCGAGGCACTGGCCGACGCCACCCTTCAACGTGCCCTCAAGAATGTGGAGCTTGGCTTCATCGGCAAACGGCAGGATGCGGTCGATGCCCTGCCGGAATTCGAGGCCCTGCGCGATCTCGGGCGGGACATCAAGACCCACTGCCTCAAGCATCTTGATGTCTATCTCGACGAATATGAGAAGAAGGTGACCGCCAGCGGTGGCCATGTCCATTGGGCCGAGACGGCTCAGGATGCCTGCGAAATCGTGCGCGATATCTGCCGGTCGGTTGGAGCCCGGACGATGACCAAGGGCAAGTCGATGATCTCGGAAGAAATGCAGCTCAATGCATTTCTCGAAAAGGACGGCATGGAGGTCACCGAAACCGACCTTGGCGAATATATCATCCAGTTGCGCGGCGAGCACCCCAGTCACATCATCGCCCCCGCCGTGCATGTGACCAAGGAGCAGGTCGAGGCCGACTTCCGCCGCGCCCACACCCAGCTTGACCCGAACCGCAACCTTGATGATCCGGTCTCGCTGCTTGGCGAGGCCCGGGCCGTGTTGCGCGAGAAATATTTCGCCGCCGACGTGGGCATCACCGGGGCGAACTTCCTTGTCGCCGAAAGCGGCTCGTCGGTCATCGTCACCAACGAGGGCAATGGCGACCTCACCCAGACCCTCAGTCGGGTGCATATCGTGCTGGCCTCGATCGAGAAGGTCATCCCGACTCTCAATGACCTCGACGTCTTTCTCAGGCTATTGGCCCGTTCGGCCACCGGGCAGGAACAGAGCGTCTATACCACCATTTCCACCGGCCCCCGCCGGGCAGAGGATCCGGACGGGCCGGAGCAGTATCATGTCGTGCTGCTGGACAATGGCCGCTCGGAAATGCTGGGCACGGACTTCGAGGAAATGCTGCGCTGCATCCGCTGTGGCGCCTGCATCAACCACTGTCCTGTCTATCACGCCGTTGGCGGCCACAGCTATGGTTGGGTCTATCCCGGCCCAATGGGGTCGGTGCTGACACCGTCGCTGATCGGGGTCGACAAGGCGGGTCATCTGCCCAATGCCTCGACGCTGTGCGGGCGCTGTGAGAGCGTCTGCCCGATGCGCATCCCGCTGCCCAAGATGCTGCGACACTGGCGCGAGCGGGAATATGAGCGTCACCTCAACCCCACCCCGCAACGCTGGGGCCTCAAGGGCTGGGCCTATTTTGCCCGTCGCCCGCGCCTCTATCACCAGACCATGCGCTTCGGCATGCGGCTGATGAAATATCTTGCGCCTCAGACCGCGCTCATGCGCCGGTTGCCTGCGGCTGGCGGCTGGACCAAGCATCGCGAGTTCCCGGCCCCTGAAGGCAAGACCTTCCAGCAGCTTTGGGCCGAACGGCAGGCCAGCAACGGACAGACCAAAGGAGATGCGGCATGAGCAAGCAACACGACAACAAGGCCGCCAAATCCGCCATTCTCGGCAAGATCCGGCGCTCGCTTTCCGCAGTCGGTGCCGTTGCGGACCCGAACCGCGAAACTGCCCGGGCGGAAGTGCTGGAGCGGCTTGCGTCAAAACCTGTGGGCATTGTGCCCAAACGGGGCGAGGTCGGCGCCTATGAGAAGGTCGCCATGTTCATGGACTATGCCGAGCGGGTCTCCTCGACCACGGCGCGCATTGCCTCCTACGACGATCTGCCCGGAGCGATTGCAGACTATCTTCGCGCCCACAATCTGCCGCAGTCGATCATCACCGGCTCGGACCCGCGGCTTGCGGCGGTCAACTGGCAGAGCGAGCCGCAACTTGAACGCAAACTCGGCCCGTCGGACGGAACGGACCTCGTCGGGGTGAACCATGCCCTTGGTGGCGTGGCGGAAACCGGCACGTCCATTCTGGCTTCCGGACCGGACAACCCCACGACCATCAATTTCCTGCCAGAGAACCACATTATCGTTGTCCATGCCGACGACATCGCCGGCAATTATGAAAGCATCCATGATCGCTTGCGGGATCTCGGCGGCACGGCCCACATGCCTCGTGCCCTCAACATGATCACCGGGCCATCCCGTTCGGGCGACATCGAACAGAAAATCATGCTCGGTGCCCACGGCCCGCGCGCGGTGCATGTCATCGTCGTCGGTTGATGCTCAAGACAAAAAAAAGGCCCGCCACAGGTGGCGGGCCAAGGATAACAGGGATCTCAAGGACGACCCCTGGCTGCTTAGTCAAATGGGTGGCCGTCTGTTGGAAGCTGCCGACGGCCCGGCATTCTGATTACGCTTCCTTCGGATCACAGCAAAGCGGCGCTTGTTTCGCTGCAGTCCGTTCTTCAGCCGGTTGCGGATACTCAAGGTCCGAAGCCGGGCTGTACCAGCGCGCCAGGATGTCCAGCTCGCGGGAATGGATGCGACGGCGCGCATCGAAAGGGTCGATCAGCAACGGATCGCGATAGAGCGGCTGGGCCGAAGCGGTGATCACGTCACTTCTTGTCAAACCGATATCCGCCAACGTGCGTTCATCCAGTTCGGCAAGGGATTTCAGAGCCGCACGATTGCGTGCGATTGTTGCGCCAGCTGCCACGAGACGAGCAACGCCGGCAACTGCAGATGCAAGTGCAGAATGAAGAATGACTGTCAGCATATCTTGTCTCCTTTGGTTGTCGTCATCTGCCATGAGCGTCTGAAAGCGCCATGGAGATAGGCTGGGTCAATGGTTCCGGTCGCAGCCGTCTGGTCCCCAAAGGACCAGACGCACACCACCTTGTCGCGTTTGCATCGGACACTGTTAATGGCGGAAAAAGGCGCGTTGTTGCGGGCTTTCGCCACCGTCGGATCAGCTGTCCTTTGCTGTTGGTGCCTTTATTCCAGAATCTGAACAATAAATCCAACGAATGTTTTTTATAGAATTCATCTCATTTAGTGATGGATTGAAAAATGGATCAATGGTACATCTGGGACCCACGGATTGACGACCTCCGGAGCGCTGGCAAGATCGTCGTGCCGGGAGTGTGGAATTGGAGATTTCTGATGAATGCCCTTCTTGATCTTGACCAGCTCAGGACCTTTATCGCCATCGCAGAAACCGGCAGCTTTACCAAGGCCGCCGAGCAGGTCAACAAGACACAGTCGGCGGTTTCCATGCAGATGCGCCGTCTGGAAGAGCGGGTCGGCCAGACCATTTTTGTGCGTGATGGGCGCCAGAGCCGGGTGACGGACGCCGGGATGCGGCTGTTGGACTTCGCCCGCCGCATGCTTTCGCTGAATGCCGAAACCATTGCTGCCTTCTCGGCCGATGCCATGTCGGGGACCGTCAGGCTGGGCCTGCCCGATGACTATGCGCCGCGTCTGTTGCCGACGGTGCTCGCCAGTTTTGCCACGACTCACCCCAACATCGAGATCGAGGTGGTATGCGAGCAAAGCTCCTGCATCCACCGACGCATTCAGGAAGGGCGGCTAGATCTGGGTATCGTTACCCATGGAGACCGGACACGGGAAAAGAACGGTCGCATCATTCGCTCCGAGCCACTGCTGTGGGTCTCTTCGGCGCATCATTCCGTTCACTGCCAGTCCACGATTCCGCTGGCTCTGGGCACCAAGACCTGCTCATGGCGGGCGGCGGCCACTGCTGCGTTGTCGCGGATCGGCCGGAAATACCGCATTGCCTATGTCAGTTCCTCCGCTGCCGCGCAGACCGGTGCGGTGATGTCGGGGCTGGCGGTTTCGGTGTTGCCGGAAAGCGCACTGACTTCGGACATGCGGGTGCTTGGCGAGCGGGAAGGCTTTCCCGAACTGCACCATTGCGACATCGCGCTGCTGAGATCCGAGAATGCTCAGGAGCGCATTCACAATGCCTTGGCGGCCCATATCGTCAACGCCCTCGACAACGTTTCGGGCAGCAACGCCATCGCCGCAGAATAGGCCTGAATGCCAGAATGGAGCGGGAGGGCGGATCGTCCTTCTCTCCCGCCATCTCGCGGCCTCCCCTATGCGGAACAATCCCTCGCCCTGACATGTCATCCAGTGCGATTTCCCCAAATGCCGTGCGTTTGCATAATCCCTTTAGATTTTTTCTGTATTGTCACAATTGCGGATACCAACCCGAACAGACCGTGCGCCATGAAGCGCCGGTCTCTTCACCGGATATCAGGAGAGTGGCACATGCTACGCACGAAACAAATATGGCTGCCGGTCTTAGGGCTCGCCTTGATTGCCCAGCTCAGCCTCAGTGGGCAGGCGTCGGCCGACTATACCAATGCCACACTCTATCTCATCAAGCAGCAGATCAAGGAGGGCTGCGATGGAGGCTCGGGCAAATTTGACTTCCGAGGCGTCTATGAGGTTGATCTTGACGGCGATGGCCATCTCGATCTTGTGCTGTCGCATCAGGGTCTGAGCTGCGACAGGGAAATGCCCATGAGCAGCCTGTGTGGTGCCCAGTTCTGCTCCATCCTGATCTATTATCGTGAAGGCAAGCTGCTCAAGAAGCGCGATGAAATGCTTGGCTACATTCTGAGCTACAACCGCAAGCCCGAACCCCTGTTCGACATCGCCCAGATGGATGGGTCCGTATCCCAGTGGCGGCCGAGACAGGACCCTCAGCCACAGAAGATTGCTCAGTAAGCATCCCCAAAGACTGAAGAACAAGACCGGTCAGACGGACGGGCAACGCGATCAGGCGCCTTTGCGCCTGCCCCCTCTCATCACCAGAATGTTGCCGGCGATGATCGAGGCAAGCCCGACAAGGCCCCACATGGTCCAATGATAATTCTCGAACAGCGTCGACAAGATCAGGGCGACGATGGGAAAGAGCACCGTCAGATAGCCAGCCTTCGCCGGCCCGATGGAATTGAGCAGGGTCATGTAGCTCCAAAAGGCAACCACAGAGGCCATCACGACCAGCCAGCCCATAGCTATCCAGTACTCACCGCTCCAGTCCATCACGAAGGGAACATCGAGGACAAAGGCCAGAAAAATCAGCCATAGCGTGCCATAGGTCATGCACCAGCTGTTGGCGCTGATCAGGGGAATATTGAACTTCCGGTTGGACACCGAAAGGATGTTGCCGGTGCAGAAGAGCAAGGTGCCACAAAGGCCAAAGCCAAGGCCGAGCAGCACACCGTCGTTACCCGCGCTTGCCCGGATTTCAGGCCAGAAGATCAGCCCGATACCGCAAAGCCCCAGCACTGTGCCGATCAATCCCTGTCTTGAAGGACGGACGCCCAGAAACAGCGCACTGAGAATCATGTTGAAGAGACTGGCAAGAGAGAAGATGACTGCCATCAGCCCGGAAGCGATATGACTGGCAGCGTAATAGAACATCACGAAATTGCTCGAGAACATGAAGACGCCGACCATCGCCATGCGCAAGTGAGCGCGCAGCGGAAAACGCAGCGGATACTTGCCGATGACGGCCCAGAGAAACGTGACGGCTGCAGCCAGCGCAAAACGGTAGATGCCGGTGATAATCGCGGGCACAAAGGCCACCTGGTGCGCCATGGCGATCCAGCTCGTTCCCCAGACAATGATCATTATGGCGTAGAGCCCCATGTCCTTGCCCGACATGGACGGGCCGGGCGAAATGGTCGCAGGACGATCTGTCGACGACAGGGTGGCAGTTTCACTCATGAGAACGATCCTGGGCAAGGCAGGTCCTTGCCATTTAAAGCGAGCCCGTTCCGGGCCCGGCCACTTCGGGGTCTTCCGGGAATTGAAAACGGACCCTACCAGATCTAATCCATCACTTCTAATGACTATTTATGCTCAAATCATCACGCATCTTGATAATTAGGCCTACAGCAGCCCTGACGGGCGCTTCCTTGCGTCGGATAGCACCATCCTCTCTGCCTTTGTTACTGGCCAGAAACCTGGCGTCTCGCAAAAATTCAACGACCATAAGGTCTTGGATGGAGAAGCAGACCATTGTTTCCGGATTGCTACATTCATCTGAATCGACGGATTGGCGCAAAAGTGCGATAATGGACAGCAATACCGGGTAATGCGTTCTATCGTTTAGCTAACGACCTTCACTCTTGCGACAGGAGTTACGATCATGAAACTCGTCTACACGGTCGCCGTAGCATTGATCCTTTCCGCATTTGGCTCTCTGACCTTGCCATCCGGTTCGGCCTATGCCTTCGGTCCGCCACCCCCGGGTTGGGGCGCCCCTCCGCCGCGTCCGTACTGGAGGCGCCCACCACCAAGGAATTACTGGCGTCCACCAGTCAGGCGCTGGGCTCCACCGCCACCTCCACGCTGGGCTCCGCCACCACCACGCAGGATCTATCGTGGTCCGGTAGGCTATTGCAACATACCTGCATGTGCCGCAAGCTACAGAAGCTTCAGGGCATGGGATTGCTCGTATCAGCCATATGGTGGCCCGCGTCGTCGGTGCAGAATGTAGCCAGACGGGTTTTGTCAGCGGTCCTGGCACCAGCTTGACCGCATGACCCAACGACCCAACATGCGCTCTGAAGCAATCGGCAGGCACTGTTGCAGATCGAATGCTGCAGCTCCCGAGATCTGACCCCGCAGTGAAAGGGTCCCCGGACATCATTTCCGGGGGCCCTTTCTGATGTCTGGCGCCATGCAGCCTCGAGATAAGACACCAACCGGCGACACTTGCAAAAGCCACCCTTGCCACCCACGGATGAAGCGCAAAACAGCAGGATCGGTGCCAGAGAAAATTGGCAATACGATAGTCTAATGACAGCCGATTACGCACAAAATGGCCAACATTTTTGAACAAATTCGTTATTGTCCCGAAAATAAGGCAGTTCTCAAGTTTTAGACCAAAAATCAGATAGAATCGTCTATATTTTTGTCCATTTTTTCAGCACGATCTCCAATGTATTGCCTGTTGATAGTGCATCGATTTCTACAGTATTCGGTACAAAATTAAAAATATGACAGGCGTCAATATTTCCCTTGACTAGAGGGCATTATCTAGCGCTAACATATACTTGCAGGGTAATTAAGAGTCGTAATTGGTCGACCAATGCACAAAGCTTACACAAGTCAAGTGGCAATAATATTGATGACACAATTGTGTTGTATCACCTGTAAGCAGAAGGCAAACCTTGAAGAATAAGCAGAAATGCCCAGGGAGGCATTGAAAGGCGCGTTCAAACAGTCTTAAGTTCCCCAAGAGCTCCAGCAGTTTTCGCGCATTCCAGCCTCAACGCCGATGTCTGGAGGAGTATCCCGGCGTTACGATTGGTCTCAGGATTGTGCGCAGATCCGTTTCAAACCAGCGCACACTGTTCCGGACCGCCTGTCAGCCAGCCCTGGCGCACTATCCAAACGCGGAGCCGCTTCTGGCTTCTCACGGAATTCGCTTAAAGGGAGGTCCTGTATGCAACTCAAGGCACAAACACCTGAAGACATCACCTACCGACCCCCATACAGGGGCAAGGTGGTTGAAAAATCACCGGCTCGCCTGTCGCACGATCTCGCATGGCATGGTGGCCTGCATCCGCTCGAATCCTGGCAGTTCTCGACCAATCTGAGAGGCGGCGGACAGCAATTCAGCTTTCGTGTTCAGCTTCTCATCATCCAGCAGCTCAACTGTGAGGCAAAGATCTCGATCAGCATGTGTCTGATGGATCTGGATACCGGCTGGATCCGCGAAGCCGAGAGTACGGTTCCCCTCAAGGACATCGAAATCGGCGGGCAGTCCCTGCGCTTCACGACCCGTGACCTCGACATCAAGGGTAGCGGCAGCGAGCTGACGATCACGGCCGAGCTTCCAGACGCCTCCATCGAGCTGTTCGGCATGGTCAACATGCCCATTCTGGTCAACAATGGCGAAGGCGACTTCCATTTTCTGGGAGCGCAGCAATACAAGTTCGCCCTGCCGTGCATCCAGATGTCCGGCTGCGTGACCCTGATGGGCAAACCGCAGAACGTCACCGGCGCCATGTGGCTCAACCGCCAGTGGGGTGCGTTGCCAAGACGCTTCAGCCTCGACCGCAATGTTGAACAGCGCCAGTGGATCAATCTCTACTCGCAACTCAGCAACGGCATCCGGTTGAGCGCCTCGCAACTATGGGATTTTGCCCGCAACAAGCAGGATACCTGCTGCACGGTGGTGCTGCCGGACGGAACGCATATCATCGAGAAGATCGCGCCGCTCGAACTCAACGACTTTATGGACAGCCGCCTGTCTGGCCGCCGCTACCCGCGCCATGTGGTGCTTTCCCACGAACCGCTTGAAACCTGCCTGCAGATCAGCCTGCCCTATCAGGAGCGCGAAGTGGTTTCCAAGATCGGCAACCTGATCAAGTTTGACGGCAAGATCAATGTCAACGGCTACATCTATGGTGAAGAAGTCACCGGAGACGGCTTTGTCGAGATGGTCGGGCGCTGGCGCTAGTGCCCGTCATCAGAATACCTGCGCGCATGTGACAAGATGAGGCAACTTTTTCCTGCTCGAGGCTTGTCGATGCGGAAACCTCCCTGAACCAGATCACCTCGCCAGATTCCGCCAATTGCTCCGGCATTGCGGATCTGGCCTTTTCTTTTGTTTATCTCCGCAAGGAGGCAGGCCCGAATCAATACCAGCGCGGGCGATAAAAGACCGTGCGCTCGGGTATGGCATCATCCTCGCTACGGTAGACTTCATATTCCATGCATTTGGGATTGTTTGCCGCGTCCACCTGCACGGCGGTGCATTCGGCTGCAAAGGTCCGGCCATCACTGAGGGTGAATTGCAGATCATTGGCCGGAGCATTGTCGAGCTCGGAAACAGTGCCGAAATAATTGTGGTCATCGAGGATAACAAGGTCTTGCAGCTTGTCGCCACCGGGGTAGAACAACAGCCGGATCTTTGTTCCGTCTGGCTTCTGGCCGCTGATCTTGACCGGCACGCAGGCGGTCATCAGCATGAGAGGCAGGATGGCAAGGGTCAATCCAATGGAGCGCTTCATTTCAAATCCCCGCAGACAGGCTGCTCCATCCTAACACAAGGCGCATGAGGCACTATCGGTCGGCGCAGCTTTTTCACCGCTTCCTTGGGGCCAGGCTCAACGACAAAGTCGTGAGTGGGTGAGCGCACCAGCGTTGCAGGGGCGCAGATCTTCAAGGGGGGCGCCTCACCCCGGCAGCAAGTCGACAGCAACTTGTGCGAGGCAAGGCATGATGCAGAATGGAGAGATAATGGAGCCAGCGACCAGACCGAAGCAGGATCAGTAAGCGAAGTCTTCGAAGACGCGGTTGATGTTGCCGCCCCATTCGTTGTTGTAGCGCATCAGAAGCTGGTCAGCAGGAGTGAGGCCAAGCGTGACGGTCTCTTCCAGAGCTGCCAGATACTGGGTCTCATCAAAGCCAGCCCCATTGAGGCGATCCCTTGCGGCCAGCCCCTTGCGCGACAGGGTGACCACCTGCTTGGCAATCGCCAGTACGTTGGTGTCACGGAACGGGGTCTTGAGACCATGGGTGGCGACGCCCACGCGCAGGGCATCACGCTCTTCTGCGGTCCAATCCTTGACCAGATCCCACGCGGCATCCAGAACCGGCTGATGATAAAGCAAGCCGGTCCAAAGTGCCGGCAGGGCACAGATCCGGCGCCATGGGCCACCGTCGGCCCCGCGCATCTCGATGTAGCGCTTGAGGCGCACTTCGGGGAATACGGTCGTCAGATGATCTTCCCAGTCCTGAAGGGTCGGCATCGTGTCAGGCACGCCTTCCTTGCGCTTGCCACCCAGATACTCACGGAAGGTCATCCCGGTCATGTCGTAATAGGTGTGATCGCGAACGATGAAATACATCGGCACATCCAGAACCCAATCGACATACTGTTCATAGCCGAAGCCTTCCTCGAAGGCGAACGGCATCATTCCTGTGCGGTCCTTGTCGGTATCGTGCCAGATGGCCCCGCGCAAGGACTGATAGCCATTCTTGTGGCCATCAAGGAACGGCGAATTGGCAAACAGCGCCGTTGCGATCGGCTGCAGGGCCAGACCGACGCGCAGTTTCTTGACCATGTCCGCTTCGCTGGAGAAATCCAGATTGACCTGGATGGTGCAGGAGCGGAACATCATGTCCAGACCGTGGCTGCCAACTTTGGGCATATATTTCATCATGATGCCATAGCGGCTCTTGGGCATCACCGGTACTTCGTTCAGGCGCCATTTCGGCGAAACGCCGAGGCCAAGAAAACCGATACCAAGCGGGTCTGCCACTTCGCGCAGCTGGGCCAGATGAATGTGAACTTCGCGGCAGGTCTGGTGCAGATTGTCAAGCGGTGCACCGGAGAGCTCGAACTGGCCACCCGGCTCAAGAGAAATCGCCCCGCCATCGATGGGATCAACCAGACCGATGATCTTGCCCTTGTCTTCCACACGTTTCCAGCCCAGAAGGCCTTCCATGCCCAGCAGCAGCCGTTCAATGCCGCGCTCGCCCTCGTAGGGCACTGGCTCGAAACTGTCCTTGTAGAAGGTGAATTTTTCGTGCTCGGTACCGATCCGCCATTTTTCCTTCGGCTTTTCCCCCGACGAAATGGCCTCGATCAAGGCGGCGCGGTCGTTCAGGGTCAGGGTAACAGTTTCTTTCGGGGAAGCGGCCATGAGGTAGGCTCCTTGCAGTGTGGCAGGCATGACAGCAGGCTCGGCCTCCATCACGTATTGCCAAATTAGGCATTCGGTTCTGGTGTTACAATGGGTCAGTGATGCTACATCGCAAATAATTGTGACGCAGCCATTAAATTCAGGCGATCTCTTCGGCGGGGAGATCAAGCGCTGCCTTGAGACGGTTCGCGCGCTGCGCCTTCTGTTCGCGATAGATGATGTAGAGCCCGGCGCCGATGGTCACAGCAATGCCCCAGGCCGCCAGGCTGTTGGGCAGATCGGAAAAGATCATCCAGCCAATGAGGGTTGCAAACGGGATTTCCAGATATTGCATCGGAGCCAGCGTGGCGGAAGGCGCCAGATGGACAGCAGCCGTCATCAGCAGATGGCCCAGAGAGCCGATCAGCCCGGCCCCGAGCAGGAATATCCATTCATTGCCAACTGGCCACTTGAGATCAAAGGCCTCATAGCCCTCGCCATTCAGCAGCAGGATCGGCACGGAGACGATAGCAAGCGCAAGAAGGGCTGACAACACCTGTACGGAAAGCGGGTCGATGCCGCGGCTTGTCTGGCGCGTCACCAGCATGAAGATCACGAAGGTGAACGCCACGCCGACCGGCCACAACGCATTTGGCCCCACTTCCATGAAGTTGGGCTGGACAACCATCAGCGTTCCGGCGAAACCGATGAGAGCGGCCACGACCCGATGTGGGCCGACTGCTTCCTTCATGACGAAATGGCCAACGAACAGCATGATGATCGGAAAGATGAAACAGATGGCTGTGGTATCGGCCAACGGCATGTATTGCAGGCCGATATAGATGAACACGATGCCGGACATCTGCATTGCAGCCCGCCAGAACAGCCGCCACCAGATATAGGACGACAGATGGAAGAGATGGCTGACGGTTCTCTTCCGGATCAGCATGAGCGATCCCATGAAGAGAAACTGCAGGGAGAAGCGCACCACAATGACAGTAAGCACCGGCACGGTCTGTCCAAGCAGTTTGAGGCAGGCATCGCTGAAGGGAATCAGCATGCAGAAGAGCACCATCAGGAGAATGCCAAGAACGGGGTTGTCACCCTCGAAACCGGCAGAATTTTGTGTGCTGGCAGCCATGGCCCGCGCCTCGCGTCATGTGGTTATACGGCCTTTGAAAAACAGCCGGAGCGTTGAATGGAACGTGCCCTGATGGTCAGTGACCACAAGATGTCGAACGGGAGACGTTCCCCTCCCCCCTACAGGAGAGTGCAGGATGCAGCAAATCAAACTTATTGATGGATACCAGCCACCGGATTGATGGATTCCCGAATGCCCGCGGGTTGGCGGGCATTCGGCCAGTCTAACGTTCAGTCGGTGAGAGCGATCTTGGCCCCAAGCCCGATGAACAGCCCTCCGACCAGACGGTCAATCCGGCGGGCAATGGTCTTATTGTTGCGCAGATAGGTCCCCAGAGGTGCGGCCAGCATGATGTAGCCGGCTTCCACCAGCAGGCCGGAGGCGATCACGATTGCGCCAAGAAATAGCGTATCCAGCAGGATCAACTGAGCGCTAAGAGAACCATCATGCGGAATGAACTGCGGCAGGAAGGCCATGAAGAACAGGGCGGCCTTCGGGTTGAGCACATCGATCAACACCCCCTGTCGATAGATGGACCATGCGGTCGCTCCCGGCTTGTGCTTGCCCTCGATCTGCAACATCCCTTCCCGCGACAGCATCGCCTTGATGCCAAGCCAGACGAGATAGGCAGCGCCGACATATTTGACGAGCATGAAGGCCGTCGCAGAAGTGGCCAGAATGGCCGACACACCAAGCGCTGCAGCGAGCACATGCACCATCGCGCCGGAACAGACCCCGAAAGAAGCGGCAAACCCAGCCTTGCGGCCATGGCCAAGGGTGCGAGACAGAACAAAAACGAGATCCGGCCCCGGTGCGATGTTGAGCATCAGGCAGGCAACAAGAAAAAGGCCCCAGGCCTCGGCGGACATGACCATGATCAATCGGACTTTCTGACTATCTGGAACCGGAAGCTGGCGATCTGGCAAATTGGCCGGGCTGGCCTGTCTCTTGCCCAATCGTCCGGTGCAGGCTGGAAGGCCTCATCCTATCTGCAAGACCGAGGCGGAACAACCCCTTCTTCCTGCGGCATTTGGCTTGCGTGTCAGCGGTCGGCCCAGTCGCCCAGAACCGCCTGAACGATTGCCAGCGCGGCAACCGCTGCCGTATCGGCGCGCAGGATCCGTGGTCCAAGCGGAATTGGCGTGACAAACGACGACGCCCGCAGCATTTCCCGTTCCTCGGCCGAAAAGCCGCCTTCAGGCCCGATGAGCACGGCCAGCGGAGGTACCGTGTTGCCCTCGCCGCGGATGGTGTCGAGGATTGCCAGCGGGTTCTTGCCCAACTCGCCCTCGTCGCAAAAGATGATGTGCCGGCCTTCATCATCGTCTTCCCAGTCGGCAAGCAATCGGCCTATGGTCACAGGCTCGGTGACATCGGGGATGGCAAGGATGCCGCACTGCTCGGCCGCCTCGATGACATTGGCGCGCATCTTGTCAAGTTTGGGGTGGCGTTCCTGCGTGTGCTGGGTGAACACCGGACGCAGGCGGCTGGCCCCCATTTCCACGGCCTTCTGGGCCATGTAATCGATGCGGGCAGACTTCAACGGCGCGAACAAGTAGTGCAGGTCACTGGCGGACGGATCGGGCTGTTGTCGGGTCTGTTCAAGCGGAATGAGCGCGCATTTCTTGCGGCCCATGGGACGCACTTCCACCCTCCACTCGCCATCCCGGCCATTGAAGACAAGCATCGGATCACCTTCTTCCATGCGCAGGACATTGAGCAGATAGTTGGCCTGAGCCCGGTCGCACGGAATGGCGATACGCTCGGCAATATCCTGCTCCACCCAGAGGCGCTGGCTCTTGAAATCATAATGGGACATGGCGGCGCTCCTCGCTCAGACATCTGTTTTCCCCTTTTCTGCTCTGAATTTCCCCCAAGGGCAAGAGGCCATTGTGCGATCCCTCATGCTTTGACGCAAAAGCGGGGCCAGATGCTTGACCGGGCGGGCAAAGATGGGCACCAATGGACCAATTCAAACGAATCTCAACCGGGAATCATCATGGCCGAAAAAGCGCCCAGCAACGCAACCGAATTCACCGTCTCGGAAATCTCCTTTGCGGTGAAATCCTCCATTGAGGATCAGTTCGGCTATGTGCGCGTGCGCGGCGAACTGGGTCGGGTCACCCGTCCGGCGTCGGGCCATGTCTATCTCGATCTCAAGGATGACAAGTCGGTGCTCTCGGGCATCATCTGGCGTGGCGCAGCCAGCAAGCTGGCAGTCCGGCCCGAGCAGGGTCTGGAAGTGGTGGCCACCGGCAAGCTGACGACCTTTCCCGGCCAGTCGAAATATCAGATGATCATCGACCAGATGGAACCGGCCGGAGCCGGAGCGCTGATGGCGCTTCTGGAAGAGCGCAAGAAGAAGCTGGCCGCCGAAGGTCTGTTCGATGCAGTCCGCAAGAAGCCCCTGCCCCATCTGCCCCATGTCATCGGCGTGGTTACCTCGCCAACTGGCGCGGTCATCCGCGATATCCTGCACCGGGTGCGGGACCGTTTTCCGGTTCATGTCATCGTCTGGCCGGTGCGGGTGCAGGGGGAGAGCTGCGCTGAAGAGGTCGCAGCCGGTGTGCGCGGTTTCAACGCCCTGCCGGTTGGAGGCCCCATTCCACGCCCGGATCTGCTGATCGTGGCACGCGGCGGCGGCAGTCTGGAAGACCTCTGGGGCTTCAACGAGGAGGCCCCTGCCCGCGCAGTTGCCGAAAGCGACATTCCGGTGATCTCCGCCGTGGGGCACGAAACCGATGTCACACTCATCGACTATGTGGCCGACCTGCGCGCGCCAACCCCGACGGGAGCGGCCGAGATCGCCCTGCCGGTGCGGGCCGAACTGGTGGCGACCCTTGGCGATTTGCATCTGAGACAATATGGAGCGATTGCGCGCATGATGGATCGCCGCCGCTCCGACCTGCGCTCGGCATCCCGCGCCCTGCCGCAGCCAAGGGACATTCTCGCGCTCGCCCGCCAACGTTTCGACATGGCCTCGGGGCGGCTGGAACAGGGGCTAATCAGCTCCACCCAGGTGCGCCGGTCACGGCTGGACGTGGCCAGCGGACGGCTGCGCCCGACGCTGGTGACGGAGCGGTTGAAAGTGCAGAAGGATCGCCTGTCGGACCGCAATGACCGTTTGCAAAAGAGCCTTGCCATCGCGACCCAGAGCAAGCGTTCGCAATTCTCCGGCATCACCGTGCGCCTGCGCGGTGAACTTATCACGAGCCGGATTGCCTTGCAGACAGAGCGCCTCATGGACCGGGGCGAGCGGCTCAATCGCGTTTCGCTGCTGACCAGAGACCAGAAGCGCAAGCAGCTTGATGCTGTGAGCCGCCTGCTCGAAAGCCTGTCGCACAAGGGCGTGCTCAAGCGGGGCTTTGCGCTCGTGCGCGACCGCGACGGCAAGTTGATCCGCCGGGCTGAGGAAATCAATCCCGGCTCCTCCCTGAGCCTGAGCTTCCTTGACGGCTCGATCAACGCCACGGCTTCTCTCATCGACAGCTATGAACCCGGGCCGGTCAGCCTTGGCCGTCCTGCCGATGAGCCGGACGGAGCCGATGATATCGCTGAGGGTTCTGATGCTTCTGGCGAGGCATGCGAAGGCACCACAACGGGCATCATGGCTTCCGGGGCCATCTCGGCAGAAGACATCGAGGCCCATTTGCGCTCGATCGCAGGCAAACGCGCCCGCCGCCGCGTAGCCAAGGCCAAGGACATCCCGGTAGAAAGCGTGCCGCAGCCGCAAACGCCGGAAATCGCCGAGGCAGCAACGGCGAGCGAGGACTGTGCTCCGGTTGAGAAAGCCGTCGCCAAGGTATTGAGCGAGGAGGCATCCGCTGAACGGCTGGAGAAGGCCACGGCCAAGCTGACCGAGGCCATCGAGCAGGAAATCCTTGCCCGCCTCAAGGAACAAACCAAGCCAGCCCGCAGCCGCAGCAAGAAGAGTGGCGACGACGACGCGCAGGGCAGTCTGTTCTAGCACCATGGGCTTGCCGCCCGGCAAATCCCCCCAAACAAAAACGCCAGCAACCATCCGGTCGCTGGCGTCTTACCATCAGTGAGCCAATAAAGTGCCCCGAGGGTCTATTCGCCCTTGAGCTGGGCGATGATGCCGGCAGCACCACTGGTGACCACGGCGCCGGGATTTTCCTCAAGGTTCATGTGGGTCACGGTTCCGTCTTCAACGACCATCGAGAAGCGCTGGAAACGGGTGCCCATGCCACCAGCAGAGGCATCAAGGTCAAGGCCGGTCGCCTTTGCGAAGTCGGCGTTGCCGTCTGCCAGGAAAGTGATCTGGCCCTTGCCACCGCTGGCCTTGGCCCAGGCGTCCATTACATAGACATCGTTGGCAGCAACCACGGCAACCTCGTCAACACCCAGCTCATGCAAGCCGTCGATGGTGTTGATGTAACCGGGCAGATGGTTGAGGTGGCAAGTCGGGGTGAACGCACCCGGAACGCCGAAAATGACGACCTTGCGCCCTGCGCAGAGATCGGAAATGGTACGCTGTTCCTTGCCATCTTCACCCATGACAATGAAAGTTGCTTCTGGCAGCTTATCACCTACCTTGATCATGAAACCCTCTCCTCTTGGTTTGAAAAATCACTCTTGCAGTATTCTTGTTTCGACCACGGCGTCATCGCCATTGGTCAACGTGAAAGTCAGTCTGGCGCCTTCGGTCCTAGCGTCCTTTGGCATCCCTTCGAGGCTGAGCGAAAAGTGCTCTCGCCCGTCTACGTTGTTTTCCATATGGGATGTCAGGGGCAAATACCAACCCTCCGGCGCTTCTACGAACAGATCTTTTTTGCCATAGCCATCGGGTATCAGCGCTGCGATAAGCAGCCGCCTGCTGCCGTCCGCCGCCGTATCCTCATGGATCTCGTCAATACGAAAATCGTCCCTTGGACCAGAGGGTACAAGGGCCATGTCCCGGTCAATCAGCAACTCCGTTGCCAGATCGTGAGAGCCGTTACCGGGGAAGTCCAGCGTCATCTCGGCATAGAGCGGAACGCACAGCTCGGCGCAAAGACCAATCTGAGCGGCAAGGTTCAGCGTCACCGACTGCAGGCTGTCCTTCGGAGTGACAAGGAACGGAAAGATGATCCCCTCCTTGTAACCAAGAATCTCGGTACCGCCCGCCTTTATCCGATGAGGTACGGGCCACAGGGTTTCGATTTTCGCCACATTTTCCGATGCAGAACTGTCAAGATCCGGCGGCAAGCCCGCGTCTCCGGGCACTTTCCAATAGGTTTTCCAGCCTTCCTCAAGCTCGATCTCCAACCCGGCCTTGAGCGCTCCTTCCTTCTGGCCAGCCGTCACAAGGCGCATCCGACCACCTTCAGCCTCCTGCCATTCCGACACGGCGGCGGCCGCAAGGACTGGCGAAAGGAGCGCACCAACGAGCACGGACACAGCTATAGAGTTTTGAATTTTATCGACTATTTTCAATTGGTTGACTCATAAAAAAGCAGAAATTTGAGCGACCACGCACATGTGCTTCAGCGTGTTTGACTCAGGCTGCAACTCGGCAGGTCCTACACCTGATCACCCTGTGCAAAAATTCTGATCACATTGTGACAGGCTGAAAGGAAGATAGCCAATTGCGCCTTAGGCAACACACAATTTTATGTGATGAAAAAGGACCGAAGTGCAAGTCATGCAATGGAAGCGCTTTACAGCTTACCATAGTCGCAGTTACCCTTAGATCATGATTAATGGCATCGCAAGACAACGGATGAGCATGATGCCCTCCTCACTGGAGGGGCAGTTTCTTATTGCCATGCCCAACCTCAAGGGACCGTACTTCGAGCGTGCCGTTGTCTACCTCTGCTCCCACTCTGAAGACGGAGCGATGGGACTGGTCATCAATCATATTTCCAGCCAGATCACCTTCCCCGACCTCTTGCGACAGGTTGATGTCTTGCGTGAAGGCGAGGACATGATCAATCTGCCGATGCCGCTCCGACGCATGGACGTGCTCGACGGAGGGCCGGTGGATCAGGGGCGTGGTTTTGTCCTGCACAGCTCTGACTACAAGCTGGAAAGCTCGACGCTCGCGGTATCGGATGACGTTTGCCTGACGGCGACTGTTGAAATCCTGCGCGCACTGGCGGAGGGGCGCGGACCAAGCTCGGCACTGCTGACGCTGGGCTATGCGGGATGGTCTTCGGGGCAGCTGGAAGACGAACTGCAGAACAACAGCTGGCTGACCTGCTCTGCAGACACGTCACTGCTGTTTGAATGCGCTCCGGAAAAGCGTTATGAAGCCAGCCTCAGATTGATGGGCATCGACATATCGATGCTCTCCAGCGAAGCCGGGCACGCCTAATAGCGCCCGAGGCCTTTGCCGAGCACTCGATCTTACCCTTGCCTTGCCGATTACAATCAGCCGCGAGACTTCTTCGTCCCGCGCATGGCCTGCTGGATGGCAGACGCGATATCCTGATCGATATTGGACAGATCCGGCATGTTGAACGGGAATTCCCCCTCGTCGCTGTCGTCCTCGACAGGAGCCGGTATCACCGGCTTCTGCTGTGCCTCGGCATGGGTTGCGGGAGCGGACGTCGCGGCTGGGCCATCGGAGGAATGGATCGGGGCATGGATGACCGGACCGTTCGGCACCGGCGCCTGCGGCTTAAGCGGAGGCAATGACAGGACTGATGGCTGGGCGGCTGTCGTCGTGCCCATCAATGCGGCCTTCCCGTCGCCGGAATGGGCTTCGTGGTGATTGCCCTCACTGGCACGACCCTGCTGTGGGTCGCCATTTTCAGGAGCGTGAATTCTTGGCCCATGAGGCTGTGCCTTTTGCTCGTCCATACCCTGCGGTGCGTGGATGATTGGCCCGGCCTGGGGAGCCGGTTGAGATGACTGAGCCCCCTGCTGCAAACCTTGCTGAGCGGCGTGGGTGGCTGCATGTGGTCCGGTCTGCGGAGCGGACGGTTGGTCAGGATAGGAAGCGGCTCCCTGTGGTCCATTCTGTGTGGCTCGCTGTGCCTCACGCTGTGCTGGCGATTGAACAGTCTGCTGCGCGGGACGCGGTTGCGTGCCCTGCGGGACCGCATTCGGTGCGCCATGAGGAGCCGGACGATGAACCGTCTGTGCAGGAGCCTGAGCAGGCACGGGACGGGGAGCCTGCGCCCCCTGAGCCGCATGCTGCACTGGCTGGGTTTGAGCCTGACGGGCAGCATCAACCCCCGGACGGTGGGCCTCTGCCAGTTTCGGCATGGGCACGGGACGCGCATCGCGATGAGCCGGAGCCTTGGAACCTGTCTGTGCGGCTTTTGCTTCGGCTTCTTTCTTGCTGCCTTCCGCCTTCTTGAACGGGTTGGAGAAGAGAGATTTGGCACCACTGACCTTGTCGCGCAGGGAACCGAGGGTCTCTGCTGCCTTGGCTTTGACCGCCTGAGCCTTGCCAGCGGCGGACATGTCGGTCACGGCCTTCTGAGCGGCTGATCCGACGGCTGCTTCCAGCGACTGTTCCAGTTCCAGAGAGAGGTTTCTTGCCTGCGCGGCGGGTGCTGCCGGATGCGGTTTGCCGCCGTTGTTGCCGTTTGCACTGACAGCTGTCGCCGGAGCCGCCTTGGGCTGCTGGCCAAGCGCTGGCGTCTGAGATTGTACCTGAGATGGTACTGGGGGCTGTGGCTGAGGTCTAGGAGCAGCCTTCGTCTGAAGAGCGCGTTCAGCAGCGGCTGTGATACCGGCAGCCTTCAGATGCGCATGGGCCGGTGCGGCCGCCTTGTCCTCGACAGACTTGTCTTCCGACGGCCTGCCCTGATCAGCCTTGGCCTCTTTGGATGTGTTGCCAGCAGCAGGCTGAGATGCGGTCTCGTCACCCTCCAGATCGAAGGCGAGGCTTTCGGCCAGCATGGCCTCCAGAGACTCGTCCTCCTGGGATTTCGCTTCATCTGCCTTTGGCTGAGGCTTGGTGGCTGGCTCGGGCTCCTTCAGACTCTGGGCCGCGATAGCCCGGGCATGTGCCTGGGCGCGTTCCAGTTCCTCGATCTCCTTGCGACGCTGCTCTTCACGTTTCTGGCGCTCTTCCTCGGCCTTGCGGGCAGCCGCTTCCTGCGCGGCCTTCTGGCGCCGGGCCTGCATTTCAAGCTGCATCTGGCGCGCAAGCTCGATCTGCTTGCCGAGCATGACTTCCGCTTCGTCTGCCGTCAGGGGCTTGCCGAACAGATAGCCCTGCCCCAGCGGGCAGCCCATGGCACTCAGCTGTTCGACAGAGCGTTCGCTCTCGACGCCCTCCGCCACCAGACTGAGATCCAGATCGTGCGCCAACCTGACGATGGACTGCAGGATGACATGTGAGGTGCCCTTGTCACTGGTAACAAAGCTCTTGTCGATCTTAAGCGTGTCGAACGGGAAATGCTGCAGATAGGACAGGGACGAATAACCCGTGCCGAAATCATCAAGGGAAAGCCCGGCCCCAAGCTGGCGCAGACGCGTCAGCACCTGAGAGGCATATTCGGGGTTTTCCATCACAAGGCTCTCGGTTAATTCCAGCTTCAGGGTACCGGTGTTGAGACTTGAGCGCGACAGGATGGTTTTGACGTCATTGATCAGATCATGGCGCAGCAACTGCTGGGACGACACATTGACGCTCATGAAGAGCTGGTCCATCCCTTCCAGAGACTGCTGCCAATGATTGAGCTGGCGGGCAGCCTGCTCCATCACATAAAGGCCCAGCGGCAGAATGAAGCCGGTGCGTTCGGCGGCCGGAATGAACTCGGCGGGAGAAATCAGGCCCCGCTGCGGGTGGTGCCAGCGGCTGAGTGCCTCGAAGCCCTTGATCATGCGGTCTTCCAGACTGACAATCGGCTGGTAGACGATCTCGAATTCCTTGCGCTCTAGGGCAAACTGCAGATCCTTGTCGAGCGGGCCCCGCAACTTGCCCTGCTGACGCAGGGATGGACGGAACGGCTCAATGCGGTCACCGCCCATGCGCTTGGCGTGATAGAGTGCCAGTTCGGCGTCGTTGATCACATCTCCCGCCGTGGCGTGGCTCTGGATGTCATGAATGGCAATGCCGATGGAGACCGACAGACTCAGTTCCCGTTCACCAAAGACGATCGGCGCCCGGAGCACCTTGCGGGCGCTATCGGCGAAAACGGCAATGCGCTCTGGCTGCTGTTCGGACAACAGGATGATCGCGAACTGGTCGCCATAGAAACGGGCAATCGAGTCCTGCACCTTCAACAGCCGGGTCAGACGTCGGGCAACGGTCAACAGAATGGAATCACCCACCGACAAACCATAGTTGTCGTTGATATGGCGGAAATTGTCGATGTCGATAAGCAGGGTTGCCGGACGGGCTGCGCCCTCCGCCTTGGTGCGGTTCATGGCTGCGGTCAGACGATCCTGCAGCAGCTCGCGATTGGCCAGCCCGGTGAGGTTGTCATGCACGGCGTCATGCAGCATCCGCTCTTCTGCGGTGCGCTGGTTGGTCGTATCGAGCAGAGTTCCGACGCAGCGGACGACCTCGCCATCTGTACCGACAACCGGGCGGGCGCGCAGCTGGAACCAGTGGTAATGACCATCTTCGGCACGCAGGCGGAAGTCCATGTTGACCCGACCGCGGCGCTGCTCGATGACGGCATCCAGCATCGTGGTGAACCGGTCCTTGTCCTGCGGGTGGATGAGGTCGAGCCAGTCGCGCGCAGGTCCCTCAAGAGCACCGCGCTTGAGGCCAAGCAGCTTTTCGGCCTCGCGGGAAGTGTGCATGCGGTCGCGCGGCACGTCCCAATCCCAGACCATGTCGCCCGAACCGACGATCGCCAGTGCCCGGCGCTCGCTGTCGGAAACGATGCCCTGTGCCAGAATGCCGCCCGAGAAGGCATGCTGCATGATGGTGAAGCAGAACAGCAGCACCAGCAGCACCAGACCGCCATTGAGCGCAGGCTGCACCAGGTCGTTGTCCAGCAGGCCGGCAACAGAGGCCCCGGCAGCCAGCAGCCAGAGCAGCAGCAGGATCCACGTGGGAATCAGCATGATGGCGCGGTCAAAGCCGGTGTAGGCCAGATAGAGGATGACGGCAAAACCGGCAACCGAGGTGATCACCATCGACAGGCGCGCAATACCGGCTCCGAGCGAGGGATCGTAAAGCGCCACACCAAGCACGACAATGAGGAACAGCAACCAGACGCCAGAGGCGTGCAGATAGCGCACGTGCCAGCGATGCAGCGTCAGATAGGTGAACAGCAGAATGAGGATCGAGGCGGAAAAAGCCACCTCGGCCACGGCGCGCCAGATGGGCTCGTGGGCTGTCGGAATGTCGAACAGGCGGCCCATGAAGCCGAAGTCGATGGCCAGATAGGCCAGCACCGACCACGCCAGCAGGGCTGCGGCCGGGAACATGGCTGCGCCCTTGACCACGAACAGGATGGTCAGGAACAGCGCCAGAAGGCCGGCAATGCCCAGCACGATACCGCGATAGAAGGTGTAGCTGTTGACATAGTCCTTGTAGGCTTCCGGCTGCCACAGGGTGAGACTGGTGAGACTCTTGGCGCTCTGCTCGCCCACGAAGGTAACCACGTTGCCCGGATCGAGCGTGACGCGGAAAACGTCGGCTTCGGTATCGGCAATGCGTTCAGGGGCAAAGCCCTGCGAGGTGGAAATGGCATAGACGCGGCGCGCGCCCAGATCAGGCTTCAGCAGACCTGAGCCGGACAGGCGGAAATGGGGCACGACAAGATAGCGGTCGATCTGCCGATCGGTATTGTTGGCAAGCGCGAAAACGAACCAGCCGGGCACGACGCCCTGTTGGCGGGCTCGCACTTCGATCCGGCGAACGATACCGTCTGGTCCCGGTGCGGTCGATACCTGAAGCCGATCCTGATCCCCTTCATAAAACTCAACCACATTGTCCAGCTTGAGAACTTTTGTGTCTGCGTTGACATCGACCGCTTCCACAGCCCAGGCTGCGGACGTGGCCACCAAGCCAAGCATCATGGCCAGAAGAGATATGATCAGGACGGATACGCGATTCACCAGGGGCCCTCTCTCAATCAGCACCCATACGGATGCAGTGCACCATAGTTAAAATTTTGCTCTTCGCCATACAAGGCGAAATTCTCAATTTCGTGCCTTTTTAAAAGGAAAAGGCCGCTTTGCCGGACAGGCCTGCTAGGTTTCCCCCTATATGCTTGTTATTCATCCGGACTTTCCGTCTGTGCCACGCGCAAATGGCGCTCCGCAGCGCCCTGCGGAATCGCCTTTTTGACTCTCATTTCATCCAGTCTTTTCAGAAACCGACAGACTTCATGACATCGCTGCGCAGGGCAGAGAAGAGCAGATGATCTTCCCATGCGCCATTGATGCAGAGATAGCTTCTGGCCTTGCCTTCCATCTGGAAGCCGGCCTTTCTCAACACGGCAATCGAAGCATTGTTCGATGGCAAGCAGGCAGCTTCGACACGATGGAGCCCCTGACAATCAAACAAATAGGGCAGAAGCAAGGCCAAGGCGGCGCTCATGTAGCCCTGTCCGGCATAATCGGATCCCATCCAGTAGCCAATGGTTGCAGTCTGGCAGATACCTCGCCTTATGTTGGAAACGTTGACGCCGCCAAGCAACCGGTTGTCCCGCGCATCGAAGATGAGATAGGGCAAGGAGCGGCCAGACTTGCGGTCGCGTTGATATTGGTCCAGCCTGCGGCGAAACCCTCTGGGTGTCAGGTCGTCGCGTGGCCAGATCGGCTCCCACGGCTTGAGAAAACCGGCGCTGTCTGCCCGCACTCTGGTCCATTGCACATAATCGCTCTTGATCGGGTGGCGCAGATAGACGCGGGTACCCATCAGTCTGGGGTGCACGGCACCGCGCAGAGAGACTCTTCCCAGAACAGCGCTCACCGCCGTCGAGAAAATGCCTTCCGTCGAAATGGACCTTCCCAACCTGAAACGGGCTGCCTTATCCGGGACCATGTCCGTGCCTTTCCAACTTGCCCTCCCCACCAGACGGCCTGAACCAAAGCTGAGCCGGCATGCGGGCCACCGGCACACTTTCCGCACCCCATGAGCTTAGCGCACAGCAAGGAGCAAGGGAAAGGCCCTCGTTGCCAAAAGCATTACGATTCTTTCCAAAATATCCCCGATATCTGCATGAGAGGCCAAGTGTCGCCGGAAACACCCGGCTCCACAGCAGGGAGAGATGCTATCAGACCGACGGCAATGGCGGCTCAGGTCCGTGGTTTGGTCGAGCCCAGACGGCTGGCAACCTCATCAACCCGCATCAGCTTGCGGACGGGCCCGACAGAGGACAGGGTCGGCACACTATGGCAGAAGATCTGCTCGGCCAGTGCCTTGACATCATCGACGGAGACATCGGCCACGGTTTCTTCCATTTCTTCCAGAAGACGCGGCCGACCATAGAGCACCACCTGGCGCGACAGCTGACTGGCACGGGACGACGGGCTTTCAGTGCCCATCAGCAAGCCTGCCTTGATCTGGGCGCGGGCGCGGTTGAGCTCTGCAGCTGTCAGATCATCGATCACACGGGTGAGTTCGCCAGTCATCACCGGCATCAACTCTTCCAGATGCTCGGCAGCGGTGGCGGCATGAATGCCAAACAGGCCGCTATCCACGAACCCCCAGTGGAAGGTGTAGATGGAATAGCAGAGCCCCCGCTTCTCACGGACTTCCTGAAACAGGCGCGAGGACATGCCGCCGCCCATGATCGCGGCCAGCAACTGGGCGACGTAGTAGTTGTCGTCAGTAAAGGGGCGGCCCTCGAAGCCAAGCACGACCTGCGCCTCCATCAGATCCTTCTGCACATCGCGGCTCTCGCCGCCCCGATAGTGGGCCGCGGGCAGATCCTTGGGCGGGGTCTTGCTGAAGGAGGCAAAGGCCTTTTCGCCAAGATCGACAAGCTCCTCGTGGCGGACAGCACCGGCTGCAGCCAGAATCATGTTCGGGCCGTGATAGTGGGTCGCCATATAATTGTCGATGTCGAAGGAGGAAAAGCTCTGAACCGTCTCGGGCGTTCCCAGAATAGGGCGACCAAGCGGCTGATCCGGGAAGGCCTGCTCCAGGATGTGGTCGAAGACCCGGTCTTCCGGCATGTCATAGGCGGCACCGATTTCCTGGATGATCACCTGCTTTTCCCGCTCCAGCTCTTCCTCATCGAAGGTGGAGTTGGCCAGAATGTCGCCCAGAATGTCCACCGCCAGCGGCAGATCCTCTTCCAGAATACGGACAAAATAGGAGGTATTCTCAATTCCCGTGGAGGCATTGACATCGCCGCCGACAGACTCGATTTCTTCCACGATCTGTACCGCCGAGCGCGTTTCCGTGCCCTTGAAGGCCATGTGTTCGAGCAGATGGGAGATGCCATGTTCGTTGGCTTCTTCGGAGCGCGACCCGGCGTTGACCCAGACGCCGACGGCGCTGCTCTTGAGATGAGGCATCTGATCGGAAACGACGGTCATGCCGTTGGCAAGCCGGGTCATGTTGACTGGCACGAGTGTTCTTGCTCCCTGGTCGATGTCCCCGGCGCAAGCTGGCCGGGGCCACCGCAGGCGCGCTTCCTGTCATCCCAGTCGCTCAGCCTTCCGGAAAGGCTCGAGGCGGGTTCGGGAGCGCGCTCTCTTATTGGTGATCGTGTTGTATTTATCCTGCTCCTCAGGCTTCCTTGTCATTGGCAGCACGGGAACGGGCAAGAATGAAGGCCTCGACGTCCTCAAGCCTGTTGTCGATGACCGTCAGGCGTTCTTCGCGATCCATCAGATCGCCAAGCCAGACCGGCAGGGCCGGATATTGGCCGGATGCGGCCTCGACGGCGGCCGGGAATTTGGCCGGATGGGCGGTGGACAGCACGATCATCGGAACAACGGGCGTTTCATCGCCCTCTTCGGCTTCGGCTGCCTTGCTGACGGCGGCAGCAAACTTGCGTGCCACATGGACGCCGACCGCCGAGTGGGGATCGAGCAGATAGCCGCTGTCGGCCAGCACTGTCTTGATGGTTGCGGCGGTGTCTTCCTCGCTCGCCCGATCTGCGGCAAAGCCTGCACGCAACAGGCCCAGAGGCTGCTCATCGATCGAGAAGGAACCCGATTGCTTGAGGCCAGCCATCATGCGGTTGACTGCGGCACTATCCCGCTCGTGCACCTCGAACAGCAGACGCTCGAAGTTGGAGGAGACCTGAATATCCATGCTCGGCGAAACCGATGGCGTGACACCCTTGACCTCGTAGCTGCCGCTTTCCAGCGTGCGGGCCAGAATGTCGTTCTGGTTGGTTGCGATGATCAGCTTGTCAATCGGCAGCCCCATCTGCTTGGCAACGAAACCCGCAAAGATGTCGCCGAAGTTGCCTGTCGGCACAGTGAAGGACACGGCCCGATAGGGCGCGCCCAGTGACAGGGCCGCGGAGAAATAATAGACGATCTGGGCCATGATGCGACCCCAGTTGATCGAGTTGACGCCGGACATTGCGATGGAATCACGGAAGCTCGCATGGGCGAACATGTCCTTGAGCAGTCCCTGGCAATCATCGAAATTGCCATTGAGCGCGATGCAATGGACATTGTCGTCAAGCACGGATGTCATCTGGCGCTGCTGCACCGGCGAAACCTTGCCGTTCGGGAACAAGATGAAGATATCGGTATTGGAACGACCGCGGAACGCCTCAATGGCGGCGCCGCCCGTATCGCCGGAGGTGGCGCCAACGATGGTGGCGCGGGCACCCTTCTCGGCCAGCACGAAATCCATCAAGCGGGCCAGCAGCTGCATGGCAACATCCTTGAAGGCCAGCGTCGGACCGTGGAACAGCTCGAGCACGAATTCGTTGGCTCCGGTCTGCACCAGCGGAGCAACCGCATCGTGACGGAAGGTGGCATAGGCTTCGTTGATCATGGTGCGGAAGGTCTGCTCGGCAATTTCGCCTTCGACATAGGGCCACATGACCGCAAAGGCGATATCGGCATAGCTCTTGCCTGCGAGCGAAGCGATTTCTTCGTCGGTCAGCACCGGCCAGACCTTGGGCACATACAGGCCCCCATCGCTGGCAAGCCCAGCCAGAATGGCATCACAAAAGCCCAGTTCGGGCGCATTGCCCCGCGTGCTTACATATTTCACGTCAATAAAGCCCTTATTGCTAGGCGCCGCATTCTAGGCAAATGGCGCACTCCCTTTGTCCGCGGCACCCTACATCTTCGACATTTTGAGGGCAAGTACCTTCAAGGCCAAGCCGGATTGCGGGTCGGATTGCCGTCTGATTTTCACCAGATCACAGGACGGATTGCCCACTCGACAGGGTACCGGACAAACATCAGGCTGCCGGTTCTCCGAGTCCTGGCCGCGGCGGCCACAAGGCGCCGTGACAATGAGGTGACAGGCAGCAGCCTTATACAAAAAGAAAGCAGCGCGGGGGGCGCTGCTTTCTTAGAAAGGCTCGTCGTTCCCCCGTCATCCGACAGGGGCATTACTGCAAATTTGATCTTACTCCGCAGCGATCTGCGAACGCAGCAATCCTTTGGTAACGGGAATAGGAGGCAGGGAGTGGCCGGGTTCGCCAGCAGCAGATGCAAGCGCCCGCATGGCCTCGGTCACAGACCGGGAGATTTCACTGGCTTCCATTTCAGATTCATTCAGCTCGCTTGCGTCCATCGAGCTGCCTGCCAGCTTGCTCTTTTCCAGACGAAAACGCAGTTCCTGCTCTTCAAGAAGACGCAATCCGGCCTGCAGGACTTCCATATCACTGGTAAACCGTCCGCTTGCCACCTGCTTGGAGATGAACTGCTCAAAATAGGCACCGATTTCTACCGCATTGTCTGTCTTATTCACGTCAGCTTCGCCTTTCATTTTTGGTCTTGCCATCCTTTATACCGATCCCGTTCCAAGTGATGTGCCGCATCAGAAACGCAACCGGCATCCGCCATCGACAGCAAAGAGGGCCTGCCCGGCAACGAGTACCTGACCCCGGCATGCACGTCTTATTGTTTGGAGACTAGTCCTGAAACCACGTTCGGTCCGGAGACCTCTTGTTTGTTTTCAATATCCCCGGTCTGAAGATGTCGTGTGGCCACTTTGGCAAGCCGAAGAGAATTTGGAAATGATTCTTTCCGGCCCTTTTCCACTGAGGCCATCAAGCATTTTTTAACCTATCCACAAATCCCCAGTTAACCATTTCTTAAGCCTCTGAGAAATCTAGCAACACGTTCTGTCAAGAACGCAGGAGGTGGAAATTTAAATTTTTTTTCGTTCCACAGCGACCAATTCTGTTATCCCCAGACGTACTCAGTTCGTTCTCGTTTATTAACCTTGCCGGGCCTGTTCGGGGCGCTTTTGCGCAAAAACCCCTAGATTCTTGGTTCACCGCGCGACTGTACGGAACGGAGAGGTAAGAGCGGTGCGCGCAAGCAGCCGGAAGGACCTCCCTCCCCCGGATTGGCTCTAGAATTAACCATGTTCCGAGAAACTCGCGGTCGCACACAGAAATACGTATACGCTTTGTTAACGGTCTTATAAGGTTTCAGATGCGACTGCCCGTTAAAATTGATAAAATTTGATCTAAATACTTCACTGCCCATCAAAGCCTCTGAAAGGCTTTTCAAGCAACCGCTTGTTCTGATCAAAGAGATGAACTGGTATGAGTGAAATCAAACAAAGGGAAGAACGCAGACGCACCGTACGATCTGCAGTCGCCAAGGACGGCAAGCTCTTTGTCGACAATTTCAGTATCGCAATAGATTGTCAAATCGATAACGAGAGCGAAGCTGGCATGAGCCTGCTGCTCAATCGTGACGACATTCACCTGTTGCCTAAGCAGATCTCCCTGCTCGACAAGAAGACCGGCAGCATCGTTGATGCCGATGTCATCTGGAGTGATGGCGAAAGAGCCGGTGTGCAATTCAGGGGCAAGATGACTGCTGTCGAACAACTGCCGGGCGCCGACATCCGCCGCCTGTCCATTATTGCAACCCGACGGAGACGCAAGCCAAGCCTTTGGCAACGCACCGTGAACGGGGCCGCAAAAGAATTTGAATAACTGGCACGATCTCACACATCGACCTTGAGGGCAGGCCTTGCGGCCTGCCTTTTTCTATTTGTGGGTTCGTCACCATGGGCGGTTGCAGATCAAGGAAATTATAAAACCCGGAAACGAGATTGAATATACGCCACCAGCCCGTGTGTTTTGCACCGTTCAAGGCATCCTTTTTATCACACATCTATATTTAACTATCTGAATTTTATTACAAAATCGTATTTACCACAAAATCTGGCTCTTTTCTTAACGTTCCATTAATGCAACCATAAGGTTTATTCTTAAGAAACTTTAAACAAAGCCGTTCGCAGTTTAGAATTCAGGGAATGGTGCTGGCAAACAGACCGTTTGTTCAAAGGCAGAAGGCGTAGAAAGATGGAACAGAAACAGGAACGCAGACAGGACCAACGTCACCGTGTCTTCAAGGGCGGCAAGCTGTTCTTTCGCGGCTTCATGGTCAGTGCAGACTGCATCATTCGCAATGAGGCGGGGAGCGGTATGCAGCTGGAAGTCGACCCGGCAACGATGCTTCCCTCAACCCTGTCACTATTGGACCGCAAGGCCGGACTTCTGAACAAGGTCCGAATCGTCTGGCGGAATGGGCGGCGAATGGGAGTGGCCATGGAAGGCGCACCGGAAGACGTGCGCACGGCGACCCAACCTCATATCAGCAATCTGATGCCGCTGCTGCGCTGTTGAAGTCTATCCAGACGGCAGCAGGCTCAGGACTTTGCCTTGAAGGGGGCCATGCCGCGGCGGGCCAGCTCGTCCGCCCGCTCGTTGCCATCGTGTCCGGCGTGCCCCTTTACCCAGTGCCAATCGACTTTGTGGCGCCGCAGGGCCTCGTCTAGCGCCTGCCACAGTTCGGCATTCTTTACCGGCTTCTTGGCTGCGGTCTTCCAGCCGTTCTTCTTCCAGCCATAGATCCAGCCGGTGATACCGCCCTTGACATATTGACTGTCAGTAAAAAGATCCACCTCACAGGGGCGCTTCAGAGCATTGAGTGCCTCGATCGCAGCAGTCAGCTCCATGCGATTGTTGGTGGTTTCCGCTTCGCCGCCGCAGAGTTCCTTCTCATGCTCCCCAATGGTCAACAGGGCACCCCAGCCGCCCGGACCAGGATTTCCGGAACAGGCTCCGTCGGTATAGATTGTCACTTTGCCCATGCTGGCTCCTTATGCCCCTTGCGGCGGCTTCCTTTATAGACTTCTCGTTCTCGCGCGCATGCGCTGAGAGCATAGAGGGCGATGGCCCGGGATGTCCGGAACAGGCTCCGTCGGCATGAATTGCCTCATTTCCCATGGCGGTTCCGAGTGCCCATTCCGTCCGTGCTGCTTCGGCTTTCATGTCGTTGCGCCCTGTCTAGCCAACCCTTTGCCGTGACGCAAGATACTTGCCCTCACTTATGGGGCGGTGTAGAGCTATCGCCAAAGCGAACCTGCCACACCACCCGTTGCGGGGAAGACATCTGGAAGAGGGCCATGTCCGAGATTGACCTAGACGCCTTGCAAGAGGAATACAACACAGCGCTGGAGCTGGAGAAAGCCGGCAAATTCGACGAAGCCGCCGAGCATTATCGCAAGGCGCTGGAGCTCGACCCCGATGACCACGCCGGCGCTTCTGTAAGGCTCGCCTCGATGCAGCGCGGCCCGTCGCCGGAAAAGGCGCCGGTTGCCTATGTCGCAACGCTGTTCGATCAGCATGCGGCCGCCTTCGAGAAGATTCTCGTGGATGACCTTGGCTATGCCGTGCCGATGATGGTGCGCGAAATGATCGTCAAGTATCAGCCGGAGCGGCGCTTTGCCCGCATGCTGGATCTGGGCTGTGGCACCGGATTGACAGGCATTTCCATGAAGGACAAGGTGGACAACATGATCGGTGTGGACATTTCCACCGGCATGCTGGATGAAGCCTATGACAAGGAGGTCTATGACGATCTCTATGCTGGCGATGTGGTCGAGTTCCTGAGTGAAATCGAGGATGATGGCGAAGGCGAATCCTGTGGCTGGGACCTCATTGTCTCCACCGACGTTTTGCCCTATCTGGGCGAGCTGGAAGAGAAGTTCCACCATGTGGCCCGCTGTCTGGACGCCGGCGGCCTGTTTGCCTTTTCCTCCGAAACCCTGCCGGACGATGCCTTTGACGGCGCAGCCTACAAGGTTGGCCCCAAGCAGCGGTTCGCCCATTCCGAACGTTATATCCGGCAGTTGCTGGATGCCAACAAGATGGATGTGAAGCATTTCGAGCTGATCGTGGTGCGCTCGGATGAGGGCAAGCCGATCTATGGTCATCTGGTGCTTGCACAGAAGCGCGCCTGAAACGGCTCTTGAGCAGCACCCGGAGAGAATGATCCCGCTGCTCGCCACCGACGCGGGTTTCGCACATATTTTGTCGATGGCAGACGAACAATCGTGGTATTCCCGGCTTGACTTTACCGGGCCTGCCAAGCACTTTTGACAAGCAGGAAGAATGATCGCGATCCTGCAGACCATACCGCCGATCGGCGGCCTGGTTTCAGGTCAGCGGGAGAGCCCCCCAGTCTTGCAAGGCAGGACAACAAGGGCGCCGAAGGAGCAACCGCCTCGGAAACTCTCAGGCACAAGGGACCGCCAGACCAGCGAACTCTGGAAAGCAGCCTCGAAGGCGAGCGTCATGGACCATGGCCTACCCTCAAGGCTCACCGAAGGAAGCAGCCGTCTTCATGACGACTGGCCAAAGCCCGGATGCGTGGGCAGGTCAGCCAAAAGGAAGGCGGGAAATCTCTCAGGTTCTGTGACAGAGGAGGCACCGATGCAAGATGGAAACTCCTCACGGAGCCGACCAGTCTGCACCCGTGCAACCCGTGAGCGCCGCATTTTGGCGCCCGTTACAGAAAGAGAGATGCAATGGCTGACCTGAGCGAAGCCAGGAAAACACCCCTGTTTGCCCTTCACGAGGAACTGGGCGGAAGCCTTGTCGATTTCGCCGGCTATGCCCTGCCCGTGCGCTACCCTGCCGGCATCATGGCCGAACACCTTCATTGCCGCGACAACGCCGCACTGTTTGACGTCTCCCACATGGGGCAGGCGTTGCTGGTAGGACCGGATCATGCCACCACCGCCAGTGCTCTGGAAGCCATCACCCCGTCAGCCTTCACCAAGCTGGCACCTGGCCGGATGCGCTACAGCGTGCTTCTCAATGAGAAGGGCGGCATCATCGACGACTTCATCGTGACACGGCCGGAAGATCCGGCCCTTGATGGCACGCTGATGCTGGTCGTCAATGGAGCCTGCAAGGAAAAGGACTATGCGTTCCTCAGCGCCAACCTGCCAGAAGGCATCACCCTCGAACAGCTTGATGACAAGGCGCTCATTGCCCTGCAGGGCCCCAAGGCCGTGGACGCACTCAGCCGTCACGCAGCAAGGGCCGAGGGCCTTTCCTTCATGAGCCACACCCCCGATGAGATCAACGGAGTTGCCGTCGGGATTTCCCGCTGCGGCTATACCGGCGAGGACGGGTTCGAGATTTCCTGCAACGCGAGCGACGCCGAAGCGTTGGCCCGCCTGCTGCTGGCTGAACCGGAAGTGGAACCGGCCGGACTTGGCGCACGCGACAGCCTGCGCCTTGAAAGCGGCCTTTGCCTCTATGGTCACGATCTGGACGAAGACACCGATCCGGCGGAAGCCAATCTTGGCTGGGCAATCCAGAAGAGCCGCCGAGACGATGGCGCCTTTCCGGGCGCCGAGCGCATCCTCAAGGGTCTGCAAGAAGGCCCGGAACGGATTCGCGTCGGCATCCGACTTCTGGGCAAGGCCCCGGCGCGCGAAGGCGCCGAGATTCAGGATCAGGATGGCAACGTGATCGGACAGGTGACGTCAGGCGGTTTCGCCCCGACCCTGCAGATCCCGATTGCCATGGGATATGTGGCACCAGCCTTCGCTGACATCGGCACCAAGGTCAATCTGGTGGTTCGCAAACGTGCGCTTGAAGCAGAAATCGCCAGCATGCCGTTCGTTCCGCAACGGTATGTTCGCAAACCCTGAGCCGACCATCGGCAAACACTTATTGACAAAGCAACAATCAGAATCATTGCATATCGA
This sequence comes from uncultured Cohaesibacter sp., assembly GCF_963666525.1. Classification (NCBI taxonomy): domain Bacteria; kingdom Pseudomonadati; phylum Pseudomonadota; class Alphaproteobacteria; order Hyphomicrobiales; family Cohaesibacteraceae; genus Cohaesibacter; species uncultured Cohaesibacter sp. The sequence continues at coordinate 3,761,087 of NZ_OY762905.1, read as the reverse complement.
CAAGGGAACTCACACATGACCACCTATTACAGCGAAGACCATGAATGGGTTGAAGTGAACGGCAAGATTGCCACCATCGGCATCACCGACTTTGCCCAGAAGCAGCTCGGCGATGTCGTCTTCGTGGAACTGCCGGAAGTTGGCCGCGAACTGGAAAAGGGCGAAGAAGCCGCCGTCGTGGAAAGCGTCAAGGCCGCGTCTGAAGTCTATTCGCCAATCGACGGCGAAGTCACCGAAGTCAACGAAACGCTGGAAGACGAGCCCGCTCTGGTCAACAGCGACGCCGAGAGCGACGCCTGGTTCTTCAAGATCAAGATCACCGACAAGAGCCAGCTCGATGATCTGATGAGCGAAGCAGACTACAAGGACTTCGTCGCCGAGCAGGAATAGCCCCTCTCGTCTGACCATTGACAAAAGGCGCGGGAGCCATATGGCTGCTGCGCCTTTGTTTTGTCCGTCGTCGGATGTCTTGCAGATGCCAACGCACCCCCTATCGCGATCTGCCCTTGATCAGGGTCAGTTCCGGGCGGGTTGGCCCGACGACTGTCTCGTTCGATGTTTGCGGGGCTTGCCGGGACTGAAGATCATCGGTGCCCTGTTCACCACTGTCCTGACTGGCGCCGGACAGCATCGCCAGAATCGCCAGCTTGTGCATGGGTCGGCCGAACAGATAGCCCTGAAAGATCTCGCAGCGCTGATCCTGCAGGAACAGCATCTGCTTCTCGGTCTCGACCCCTTCGGCCACCACTTTCAACCCCATGCCGCGCGCCAGGTTGATGATGCCGCGCACCAGCTTGCGATCCTCTTCCTTGTCCTCGATCTGTTGAACGAAAGAGCGATCGATCTTGAGAACATCGAGCGGCAGGCTCTTGAGGTAGCCAAGGTTCGAATAGCCCGTGCCGAAATCGTCCATGGCAAGGGAAATCCCCTTGGCGGACAGGCGCGACAGCATGCTTGCCGCCTTGCGGGTGTCTTGAACATCGACGCTTTCGGTGATCTCGACGGTGAGGTAGTTGGGGTCGAAACCGGTGCTGTCGAGCAGGTCCATCAGTTCCACATCGAGATTGGAGTTGTTCAACTGATGCGGGCTGAGGTTGATGGACAGATGCAGCTTGTGCCCCGCCTTGTGCCAACTCACCAGATCGCTACAGGCCTGCCGGAAGATCCAGTCGGACAGAGAGCCGATCAGACCGGAGTTTTCTGCGATTTCGATGAATTCCATGGTGGGGATCTGGCCCTGCTCGGGATGGAACCAGCGCACCAGGGCTTCCACGCCGGTAACACGGCATTGACCGGTTTCCATATTCCGTGTCACCTGCGGCTGGTAGTAGACTTCCAGTCCCTTGCCGCCATGCAACAGAGAATGCCTGAGGTCTGCTTCCAGACGCACCCGATTCTGGATGGCAACGCTCATGCCGGTTTCATAGAGGGAATAGGTCTGACGTCCCCGGCTCTTGGCCTCATACAGCGCCAGATCGGCGTCGCGAAGCAGCTCATCGGAGGAACTGGACAGATCCGGATAACGAGAGATGCCTGCCGACGAGGAAATCCGTATATCGTTGCCGGACAGATCGAACGCCGAACTCAGGGCGTTGATGGCCTGGACCACCGAGCGCTCCGTTTCGGCAAAATCGGCGCACTGCAGAATGGCGAACTCGTCGCCCCCCAGACGCACAACGATGTCACTTTCGTGCGCGAAGATATTGGACAGGCGCGCTGCCGCATTCTTCAACAGCCGGTCTCCCATCGGGTGGCCGAATGTGTCGTTGACGTCCTTGAACTTGTCCAGATCGAAGAGGATCAGGTTGAAGCCCTTGCCGGTTTCGTTTGCGGACCTGATGAACTGGTTCATTTTCTGATTGAGGAAGGACCTGTTGCCAAGGCCGGTCAGGGGATCATGCTCGGCCAGAAAGCGGACACGGGCCTCCCGGCCCTTGATTCTGGTCTCTTCCTTGCGTGCCCTGTAGGCTTCGGTTCCGAACAGGGTGAGGATCAGCATGACACCGACAGCCGAGGAGAGCAGCATTACATCCATCGACTTCAGCGCATCATCGAGACGGTTCTGCAACTGTGATGCCCGCTTCACCCGGGTCTGGGCAACGATGGCAGCCATGGACGAAATCCCGTCTTCATAGAGGGCCAGTTGCCGATCTATCTTCTGCAGCTTCATGAAGTCGCCCGGCTCCAGAGACTGGACGAGCGGATCAATCGCTCGCAGGGAAACCCTCAGACCGGACATCATCTGATTGAAGTGCTCATATTGGTCCGGCGGGATGTCAACGCTGGTGGTATTGATGCTGAAAGCGCGGCTCCAGAGAATGTCAAACCATTTGTGAACCGTCTGGTGGGAAACATCTTGAGCATCGCCGCGGTTGCCATCGGGCCCTTCGACGGGGCCGATATCGCTCGGATCGAGATTGACGCCCAGTGCATATTTGGCAACGATGCTCCTGAACCGTCGATAATCCAGCTCAAGGCGAATGCCTTCATCGCGGCCGGTAATCATCTCGTAGCTCTGAGCAATCTGACCGCGCAACCGGTCCACCTTCTGGAACTGGGAGAACTCCAGCACCAGCAGCGCGACGACAGAAACCATGTATGCGGCGGCCAAAGCCTTGGAATACAGTCTCATTTCACAATCATCTTCTCGATTTGCCAAACGGAGCGCGCTGTGTATTTCGGATCAAGAAGCGACTCATCCATATCCATGGGATAGATGATCCGTGTCGGGCCGCGTCTACGGACGCTCAGATTTTCTCCATTCTGACGAATGGCCAGCAACACATCGTGCTCATAGAAATCCTTGATGGGGATGGTGACGCTGTAACCGTCAAGGGCATGAAACTCCACCTGCTCACCCTTGGCACCGACAAAATCGAGAAGATCCCGCATCAGAACGCCATGCCAAAGATGGGCACTTTTCGAACGCGCCGTATGGGTGTGAAGCTCCCTGAGTCCGATTTTCTCGATCATTGCACGATCAAGAAGCACCGCCCCGTTGGCATTGTGGTTGTCGAGCCTGCCGGTCACAGTCAGGATGACGTCATGTTGCGGCCTGCTCAGCTCATCGGCATAGGCAAATGCCGAGTAGGCCTCCAGGCTTGTGACCATGGAGAAGATGATGCAGCAGACCAATTTTAGGCGTACTCTTGCGAGCACACCCTCCATATTTCCCCGTCGAGCCATTGTTCACCCCCTGCCCTGTTTGTGACAAATCAAACCACAGGGGGCATTCACAAATAGTAAAACGTTACCGGGTGGAACCGGAGGAAACGGGAATGTGCTTGAATTGTCGTATTATGCTTAATTGAAAGTTAACGCGCGACTGCAGCAAAGAGCCGCGCAACGGCTTTCCGCCAAGACTCTGCCTTTTGACAGAAGACCGGTTGGAAAGCCTGCTGCCCATCCGGTCGGATGCCTCCAAGGCCCTCTATTTCTCGTGCCAGTCCTTCAGCGCCTCGATAGTCGCCGGAATATCGACGAGACGACGCACAACGGTTTCCGCGCCGGCATCCATCAAATGTTCCCCATGACCGGGGTAGCTGTGGCTGGCACCAATGAAGCCGATCACCCGCATCCCGGCCTGACAGGCGGCCTGAACACCGTGGGTGCTGTCCTCGATGACGATGCAATCGGCCGGATCGGTCTCAAGAACCGTTGCGGCATGCAGGAAAACATTCGGATCCGGCTTGGGCTGCTTGGTGCCCACTTCCATGGCGGAATAGACATAGGGGCGGAAGCGGTCCCACAGGTCGCCGCGCCGCATGTTGCTCTCCAGCCGTTCCGAGCCGGTGTTGGAGCAGACACAACGCGGGTAGTCGAGCTGGTCGAGCATTTCGTGCGCGCCCTCGATGACCTTCATCGTCTCAATCTTCTGCATCGCGCGGTCTTCGATACGCTGCAGAATGTCGAACGGCAAAGAGCGCTCCAGTTCTTCTTCAATGAGCTGGACGATCTCGGCATTGGTCATGCCGGCGTAGGTGCTGTTGTAAGAATCCAGATCCATTTCCAGATCCTCTTCCTGAAACACCTCGATGGATGCCTTGGCCCAGATGATTTCCGTATCCACCAGCGTGCCATCACAGTCAAAAATCACCAGCATCTTGTCCATCCTTGCTATCGTCTGCATCAACCCGAAGCGTGCAGCCTGACAGGTCGGAAACCGGCAGGGCGCACGAAATCCTTCATGTGGACCTTTGGACGTATGAGGTCAATGGGCTGGGGCCAATTATTTGCCGCTATCGGCGTGTTCCAACGCCGCGGGCCGGCTTTTGCGGCGGCTTTTCCGCAGGAAAAGCAGGAAGATCACGGCCAGCACCGCTGCCAACCCATACCAGGTGAGTGCATATTGCAGATGACTGTTGCGGAAGCTGATGCGGGTTTCGCCCCCCTGCGGCAGGCTCACCCCACCAGGGCCGGATGGCACCCCCTGCCCCTTGAGAAGATCGACCCAGTAGGGCGCAGTGGCTGCCGGATCCATATCCAGATAGGTCGCCATTTCGCCAACCTGCCGGACGATCCAGACATTCTTTTGCCTGTCCGCCTTCGGACTCAGCCAGTTTTTCGGCTCGTCAAACCGCATAAGACCGGTGAGCGTCACCTCGCCCGAGATCAGCGTTTCGGGGCGGCTTTGTGCCTTTTTCAACGGTTCGGGCACGAAACCGCGATTGACGATCACCTGCCAGCCAGCGGTGGTGATGAAAGGGGTCATGATCAGGTAGCCGGGTCCTCTCAGCGGGCCGCCTCGAGGCTCATTGAGGGCAAACCAGACATGGACCTCGTGGCTGTGGTCATAGTGACCAACAAGACGCACGGGGCGGTAGACTGCTGCATCGGGCTGAAGATCTGTCCATTGGTCCGGCCCCGGAGCATCCTCAGGGGATGCAGCGACGCGGCTGTTCACATCCGCTATCAGCTGTTCCTTCCAGGCCAGCCGTCGCACCTGCCAGTTACCCAGCGATACAAGGAGGATAAAAACCGTAAGGGCACTCAGGCTGAACAGCCAGAATTTCGCTCTGGACATCACTTTTCCCACACGCTCCTCATGTCTTTGTGCTACCAGACGGGATGCTATAGGGATTCCGGCCTTCGTGCCATCCAACATCCGCTCAAGCCCCCGCGCAAAGAGGATTTGCTGACATGCGCTCCCAACCTGCCCGCTTTGCCCTCGTCTTCTTCTCGCTCAATCTGTTCTTCCCGTTGGCGGTCCAGATCGGAGTGGCAATCATCGGCCTGTTCGGTCCAAACCTGCGCACGCTGGCCGTGGCACTGCCGGTGATAGTCCTGATCAATGTGGCCAACATCAGCCTCGCCTTCTATCACAAGGCCTGGCAACGGGTGGCGCTGATCACCATTATGCTGTTCAACGCTGTTTCCGTCTTCGCGATGGGTGGGTTGTCCTTTTTCACCTCCGTTGCCGGATGGGAGGAGATCGTGCCGGATCTGGTCAGTCTGATCCTGCGTCACTGATCCGCTGTCCCTGCTCGGCCTTGGTGCGGTATTGCTGGGCGATGAGCGCCCCTTTCAGCCAATAGAGGAAGGCAAGGCACAGCAGGATGGCGACCGGTGCCCAGATGATCACCTGCAGCCAGACCGGAGGTTCATAGGTGAACTCGGTATAGAGCAGCCCACCGGTGGAGATGAAGCCGACGATCATGATGACAAAGACTGCCGGTCCGTCGCCACTGTCGATGAAGGCATAGTCAAGGCCGCAGACATCGCAGCGATCGGCGACCTTGAGAAAACTCCGGTAAAGCCTGCCCTTGCCACAACGCGGACATTTTCCCGCAAGGGCCGTTCGGGCAATGCTGCCGCCACTTTCCGCCATGATCCACACTCCCTCCACCGGCCGAGCGGTGCACGGCACCGGCCTAGTGGCCGATGGTGCCGCCGAAATTGCCCCAGACATAGATGGCCGTGAACAGGAACAGCCAGACCACGTCAACAAAGTGCCAGTACCAGGCAGCGGCTTCGAAGCCGAAATGCTGCTCTGGCGTAAAATGGCCCTTGTAGACCCGGATAAGGCAGACGATCAGGAAAATGGTACCGACAAACACATGGAAGCCATGGAAGCCGGTCGCCATGAAGAAGGTGGCACCGTAGATGCTTTCCTTGAAGGCAAACGGGGCGTGAACATATTCATAGACCTGTACCGCCGAGAAGACGGCGCCGAGCAGAATGGTCAGCGCCAGCCCTTTCTTGACCCCGTCCCGATCATTCTCCAGCAATGCGTGGTGCGCCCATGTCACCGTGGTGCCCGAGGCCAGCAGCAGAAGCGTGTTGAACAGCGGCAGGTGCCACGGATCGATGACTTCCAGCCCCTTGGGAGGCCAGACACCGCCAAGAAATTCCGTGCGCAGATATTGCTTGGCCTCGTCGGCAAACAGGCTGGCATCGAAGAAAGCCCAGAACCAGGCCACGAAGAACATCACTTCCGAGGCGATGAACAGGATCATGCCATATCGCAAATGCAGCTGAACCACCGGCGTGTGGTGCCCTTCATGAGCTTCCCTGACAACATCGCGCCACCAGCCAAGCATGGTATAGAGGACGCCGACAAGGCCCGCCAGCAGAATGAGGCTTGTGCCGCCATGGAACAGCGTGACTGCGCCAATTGCCATGACAAAGGCAGACACCGAGGCGATGATCGGCCAGGGGCTGGGGTCGATGATGTGATAGTCGTGGTTCTTGCTATGAGCCTCAGCCATTGTCTGCTCCTCCCAAGCGCGTCGATGTCCTGTCGGTGGGTGCGGGGCTACCGCCCACCTTGGCCGCCTTGTCGGCGGGTTCCTTTTCCAGCGGGAAGAAGGTGTAGGACAGGGTGATGGTGTCGATGAATCTGAGATCCGGATCCTTGTCAATATCGGGATCGATAAAGAAGATCACCGGCATGTGGCTGGTCTCGCCCGCATTGACCGTCTGTTCGGTAAAGCAGAAGCATTCCAGCTTGTTGAAATAGGCACCCGCAGCCTGCGGCGTGACGTTGAAGGTGGCGGTTCCGGCAGACGCATGCTGGCCCAGGTTGACCACCTTGTAGAAGGCTTCGCCGGTCTCGCCCACCTTGAGAGTCACGGGCTTGGTCTCGGGCCGGAAGGTCCAGCTGAGCCCGCCGGATACGTTGGCGTCAAAACGTACGGTCATCTTGCGGGCAATCGGGGCCGCCGGGGCAGCGGTTGCCGCCCGCGTCGTACCGCCATAACCGGTCACCTGACAGAAGAGCGAATAGAGTGGGACGGCGGCGTAGGCCATGCCGACCATCACACCAACAAAACCCAGAAGACCATAGGCCAGACGCAGGTTGGCGCGGGCATTGTCGGCCGGGCGGGTTTCCCTTTTCTCTGTCGTGTTCTGTTCGCTCATCGGATCACACTTTCCTGTTGCGCCAACCGGTTCAAAGCGGCCGGTTCATAACGCCCGGCCCCATCTTGACGATGGTGATGGCGTAAAAAATGAACACCAGAGCGCCGAGCGCGAAAGCAATCGCCATGGAACGACGACGCTGGCGCTTCTTCTGGGTGTCGGTCAGGGTGACCCGTTCGATGATTTCAGCCATGACAATGTCCTTTCACAGGGTCATGAGGTTCCGGTTGCCTTTTGCTCAGAGGAGCGAGGGCAGCGCAGGAAGTCCCGCGAGGCGCTCGAAGAGCAGCGTCGCATAAAGCAGAAAAAGATAGAGAATGGAGAAGCCGAACATCTGTCCGGCGGCCTTTCTGGCCGCGCCTCCCTCGCGCAGGGCATAGACCCGCAAGGCTGCCCCGATGAACAAGAGACCCAGCGCCACCGACAGGGCTCCATAGGTGACACCGGCGAAACCGAGCAGTGCAGGCAAAACTCCGATGGGCGCCAGTAGCAGCGAATAGATGAGGATCTGCGAGCGGGTGACCGCCTCACCGGCCACAACCGGCAGCATCGGCACCTTGGCGGCGCGATAGTCATCACTCTTGATGAGGGCCAGCGCCCAGAAATGAGGCGGCGTCCACATGAAGATGATAAGAAACAGCACGATGGACTCTATGCTGACCGTGCCGGTAACGGCCGCCCAGCCGATCATCGGCGGGAACGCCCCTGCCGCGCCACCGATAACGATATTCTGCGGCGTGCGGCGCTTCAGCCACATGGTGTAGACCACCGCATAGAAGAAAATGGTGAAGGCCAAGAGCCCGCCGGCCAGCCAGTTGACCAGCAGGCCGAGCATCAGCACGGAGCCGACAGACAACGTCAAGCCGAAGCTGAGGGCTTCACCCGGCGTGATGCGTCCTGCCGGAATGGGCCGGTTGGCGGTGCGCTTCATCACTGCGTCGATGTCGGCGTCATACCACATGTTGAGCGCCCCGGAGGCGCCACCGCCGATGGCGATGCAGAGAATGGCGATGAGGCTTTCCAAAGGGTGCAAATGACCGGGAGCAACCATCAGGCCAACGAGGGCGGTAAAGATCACCAGAGACATCACCCGCGGCTTGAGCAGGGCGATATAGTCGCGCACCTCCGCGCCGCCGAAATCCGCGCCGTAATCGGCTCGGGTCAGCGCCTTGGTGGTGGCAACGGCCGAAAGGGCCTGTTTGCGCTCGGCATGGTCCGCATGGTCCACAAGGGTCATGGTCTCTCTCCCGACAGGTTTCAGCCTGCCTCGTTGTTATCCGGTCCTTTTGTCTTTCTCTTCGATCTTCTTTTCGCAGGCGCTTTGCTCTCAAGCGCCTGGCTTGCTGGTTTTCGGTCAGAGTTCGGTGCCTGAAAGGCCAAGGCTCGAGCGATCAAGCCTTGGCGACGGGCCTCCTCACTTGCCCTTTGCCCCTAGCGAATACGGGGCAGTTCTTCCCACTGGTGGAACGGTGGCGGCGAAGACAGCTGCCACTCGAGGGTATCGGCCCCTTCGCCCCACGGATTGTCTCCGGCCACACGTTTCTTGGAAAAGGCCTCGAAGACGCCGTAAAGGAAAATGCAGACCGCCACGAAGGTGATGTAATAGCCATAGCTCGAAACGGCGTTCCAGCCGGCATAGGCATCGGGATAGTCGGCGTAACGACGTGGCATGCCCTGAAGTCCAAGGAAATGCTGTGGCATGAAGACCAGGTTGACGCCGATGAACATCACCCAGAAATGCAGCTTGCCGAGCGTCTCGTTATACATGATGCCGAACATCTTCGGGAACCAGTAGTACCAGGCGGCAAAGATCGCAAAGACCGCCCCGAGCGACAGCACATAGTGGAAGTGCGCCACCACATAGTAGGTATCATGCAGGGCGCGGTCGAGGCCTGCATTGGCCAGCTGCACGCCAGTGACACCACCAATGGTGAACAGGAAGATGAAGCCCACCGCCCACAGCATTGGCGTGCGGAAGCTGATCGAGCCGCCCCACATGGTGGCGATCCAAGAGAAGATCTTGATGCCCGTTGGCACCGCAATCACCATGGTCGCAAACAGGAAGTAGGCCTGCGTGTCGACATCGAGACCGACCGTATACATGTGGTGCGCCCAGACAATGAAGCCGACAACGCCGATGGCCACCATGGCATAGGCCATGCCGAGATAGCCGAAGATCGGCTTGCGCGAGAAGGTGGAAACGATGTGCGAGATGATGCCGAAGCCCGGCAAGATCAGGATATACACTTCCGGGTGGCCGAAAAACCAGAACAGATGCTGGTAGAGTACCGGATCACCGCCGCCTTCAGGCTTGAAGAAGGAAGTGCCGAAGTTGCGGTCCGTCAGCAGCATGGTGATGGCTCCGGCAAAGACCGGCAGGCTGAGCAGCAGCAGGAATGCGGTGACCAGAACCGACCAGGCAAACAGCGGCATCTTGTGCAGGGTCATGCCCGGCGCGCGCATGTTGAAGATGGTGGTTATGAAGTTGATGGCACCAAGGATCGAGGAAGCGCCCGAGATGTGCAGCGCAAAGATCGCCAGATCCATCGCCGGTCCGGGGTGGCCCGTCGTGCTGGAAAGCGGCGGATAGGCCGTCCAGCCACCGCCAAAGCCGGTGCCGCCCGGAGGGCCTTCAACAAACAGCGAGATGATCAGCAGCGCAAAGGACGGAGGCAGCAGCCAGAAGGAGATGTTGTTCATGCGCGGGAAGGCCATGTCCGGTGCGCCGATCATGATCGGGACGAACCAGTTGCCAAAGCCCCCGATGAGCGCAGGCATGACCATGAAGAAAATCATGATCAGCCCGTGGCCGGTGGTGAACACGTTGAACATGTGCGGGTTCTTGAAGAACTGCAGCCCGGGCTCGTGCAGCTCCAGACGGATGCCACCGGACAACAGGCCACCGACGATCCCTGCCGTGATGGCGAAGATCAGATACATGGTGCCGATGTCCTTATGGTTGGTCGAATAGACCCAGCGCTTCCAGCCGGTCGGAATTGCGTGCGCATCACCATGCGCAGTTGGGGCAGTGGTTACAGACATGAGTTTGCTCCCTTGTGCGTTGGCGCTATTGCGCGGCAAGTTTGAGGTTCGACTGCGGATAGATCCCGGCGAGCAGCGCCTTGTTGGCGGCTTCGACATCGTCGGCGGCAGCGGCCAGCCACTGGTCGAACTGCTCCTGGCTCACCGCCCGCACCGCAAGCGGCATGAAGGCGTGATCCTTGCCACAAAGCTCGGAGCACTGGCCGTAATAGATGCCTTCGCGCTCGGCCATGAACCAGGTTTCATTGAGACGGCCGGGCACTGCGTCCATTTTCACGCCCATGGCAGGCATGGCATAGGAATGGATGACGTCGGCGGAGGTAATCTGCAGACGCACCACCTTGCCGACCGGGACAACCATCTCGTTGTCAACGGCCAGAAGGCGTGGCTCGCCGGTGCCTTTGGTAGCCCGTTCCTCGTCGGAGAGCATCAGCGAGTCAAAGCTGACCCCTTCCGTATCGGGATATTCATAGCCCCAGTACCACTGGTAACCGGTCACCTTGACGGTGAGGTCGGCGGCGGGCACCTCCATCTGCTTGTAGAGCAGGCGGAAGGACGGAACTGCCAGCACCATCAGAATGAGGATCGGAACCACGGTCCATGCGACTTCCAGCAGCGTGTTGTGCGATGTCTTTGAGGGAACCGGGTTGGCCTTGGCGTTGAAGCGGACAAGAACGATGACCAGCAGAAGCGCCACGAACAGCACGATCGGAATGACGATCCAGAAGGTGAAGCTGCCGAACCAGTGCACGTCTTCCATCACCGGCGAGGCTGCCGGTTGCAGGGACGCGCCCCATTTGACGGGCTGTGACGCCAGCGCCGGTGCGCCTGCCGACATGCACCAGACGACTGCTGCGGCGATGAATGCCGCCATGCCCCGGCCCGCCGTGCGGATGAGGCATTGCCTGTTGAAACCCTGTTTGGCGAACACCACGGTCGCTCCTCCCTTGTCAAACCTCTCAAATCCGGGGCGCCGGTCAACCCGCATCACCGGATGTCTTGCTGATCTGCTTCCTGGAATGGTGGTTCGACGCGCCGTAATGGCCTTGGGCAAGATCTCTGGCCAGATCTCGGGCGAAGTCTCGGGCCAGAGGGTCTTTCCGCTCCTGATCAGGTCGGGTTCCGCTTGTCTTGCCTTCCTGGAAACCGGCCCGGAAACAGGGTCGTACCGAATTTCAATTTGATTCAGATCAAGTCAGGAATATTCAGACACATGCGACCGGATGTCGCAACCTCTGCGCATAGTCCATTAGTGCGACAGAATGCCCTACTTCACAATTTATTCTTTAATATTCAAAAATATCCACATGCGTCATTCCCCTCACAAGGCAAAGTGCACCGAAAATATCCCCAAAATTTTATTGCCACAATTGCAGCCTAGTGCTGTCTGTGGAAGCATTTCCAAGACAGCGGGTCGGCGAATCAGGCAAATAGAGTCCGGTTTGCGTCCCTAACGCTTCATGCCCCTTCATGCCCTTTAGGGCGATAGTCATGGTGACACTTTCAATGACCTGCAAGCACGCCCCGGTTCGTTATTTCAGCAAGTTGCCATCTGGCGCCTTGTTTGCCGTAGCCCTTCTCCTGACATCTCTCGTGACCATCGGCTTTTCGGCCAGTGACGCCAATGCGCAAGGGGCCGTACGCTCCAAGCATGGCGATTGGGAAATCCGCTGCGACACGCCTCCGGGTGCGCCATCCGAGCAGTGCGCGCTGATGCAGTATGTGACTGCGGCGGATCGTGACAATGTGGGGCTCACCGTGATCATTCTGAAAACCGCTGACAAGTCGGCCCGCATCCTGCGCGTGTTGACACCGCTTGGTGTGCTGCTGCCCCATGGCCTCGGCCTGCACGTGGATACCACCGATGTGGGCAATGCAGGCTTCGTGCGCTGTCTGCCACAGGGCTGCATCGCCGAAGTCATCATGGATGACCAGTTGCTCAAGCTTCTGGAAGGGGGCAAGACTGCTACCTTCATCGTCTTCCAGACGCCGGAAGAAGGCATCGGCATTCCCATTGAGCTCAATGGCTTCAAATCGGGTTTTGATGCCCTTAAGTAACGGCTGATGATCGCCGGAGACGACACGACCTGAGGCCTCGCAAAGAGGCCTTTTGTTTGCCCGGCCAACGCAGTTGCCAGCGGTTATTGATACCCTGCCGACACCCCCCTATAGACCTGCGAGAAGGAACACCCCATGTCTCACACCGAACAGACCACGCATCAAACCAATCATCACACGGGAAGCTGTCTGTGTGGTGGTGTGGCCTTCGAGATCTCTGGTACCTTCGAGCATTTCTTTCTCTGCCACTGCCAGCGCTGCCGCAAGGCCAGCGGCACCGCCCACACCGCCAATCTGTTCAGCACGACGGCAAGTGTGGTCTGGCTCAGCGGCGAGGACCTTCTGTGCCATTATCATGTTCCCGAGAGCCGCCATGCCCGCTGCTTCTGCAAAAACTGCGGCTCGGCGGTGCCCCTTGCCAAGCCCGAACTGGGACTGGTTCTGGTGCCTGCCGGATGTCTCGACACACCGTTAGCGATGCGCGCCGAAGCCCACATCTTCACCGGATCGCGTGCCGAGTGGGATGATGATCTGGCCGCTCTGCCTCAGTTCGAAGCCCTGCCTGGCTAGATGCCGAAAGGCATGGCCTGTCCTCTAGTGCAGACGGTGGATGTTTGAATTTGAAGGGGTGTCGTCGTTGCGGTCAGATCCATTCTGGCCACCATTGATCACCTTCAGGCGACCACGCCAGCGATCCGAGAGTGCCCGCAAGCCGGAAACCTCGACCATGCCGTGTGAGCGGAAGCCCATCAACTCGCGAATTTTTTCAGCCTCTTCTGCGGAAGGAAAGGCACCGAAGGCGGGCAGGCTGTCGCCATTCTCCAGAATGGGATGGATCTCGATCACCGTCTCGTCGGTCGCCCAGTTGGGGCGGTGAAACTCCAGAATGGAAATATCGGCAAAGGGCGTCCGGGTCTCGCGGCGGCGAAAAAGCCAGTCGCGGGTTGTCTGGATCAGTTGCTGTCCCTCCAGATCAAGGCGGGTATCCCGTGCCTCTCCCATGAGCGCCGAGAGCAGGAAGGACGTTCCGCCCGCCGCGCCGAGCAGCCCCAGAATGCCATAGGGGATCAGCACCCAGCTGAAGCGGTTCCACTGGGGTGCGACCAGCAACGCATAGGGCAACAGCCACAACACCCCCCCGAACAGTCCGATCATTACACGAACCGGCAGGGGATAGTGATTGTGAAACAGGAAGGGATCATCCTTGGCCTTCGTCCCGGTGTTGATGCCGCAACTGCTCATCCTGTCCCTCTGTGCTGTCGCCGTTGATCCTCCAGGATCCTAGCGCTCGATGCCATAATCCATCGGTGTCCGGATGGAGCGATGGAAGCGAAGTTTCTTGAGATATTCGATCGGATCCTTGGGCGTGACCTGCGCCCCTTCCGGCACATTCAGCCAGTCATAGAGGCGCGTGAGATGGAAGCGCAAGGCTGCCCCGCGGGCCAGAAGCGGAAGGGCATTGTATTCCTCCACCTGCAACGGACGAACCGACTGGTAGCCCTTGAGCATGGCGCGGGCCTTGGTGACATTGAACATGTCGTCAGGCTCGAAGCACCAGGCGTTGAGGCAGATGGCAATATCATAGGCCAGAAGGTCGTTGCAGGCAAAGTAGAAGTCGATGATGCCCGACAGGGCGCCCCTCAGAAAAAAAACGTTGTCGACGAACAGGTCGGCGTGAATGATGCCCTTGGGCAGATCGCGCGGCCAGTGAGCCTCGAAGAACTCGAGTTCCTTCTCGATTTCCGCCTGCAAGCCCTTCTGCACTTCATCGGCCCGGTTGGCGCACATGGCAAACAATGGCCGCCAGCCACCGACCGACAATGCGTTGAGACGCACGATCTCGAAGCCCTCGCCAGCCTTGTGCATGCGGGCCATGGCTTCCCCAAGCTGCTCGCACTGCTCGACGGAAGGGCGACGCACCCACATGCCCTCAAGGAAGGTGACCATGGCGGCGGGACGCCCGGCAAGATGGCCAAGAGCCCTGCCTTCGCGATTCTTCAACGGTGTCGGACAGTTGAGACCGCGAGCAGACAGATGCTCCATCAGCCCCAGAAAGAAGGGCAGATCGCTCGGGTTGACCCGCTTTTCGTAGAGCGTGAGAATGTAGGGGCCGGTTTCGGTTTGAACAAGGAAGTTCGAGTTCTCGACACCTTCCGCGATGCCCTTGTAGGAGGTGAGCGCACCCACATTGTAGTTGTCTACAAAGGCGCTCAGTTCTTCATCGCTGACTTCCGTATAGACCGCCATATCGGTCCCCTTTCAACTTGTCTTCTCTATTTCCGATGCGAGGGGACCGTACCCGGCCCTTCCCCATTCTTTCTGTTCGAGCCTTCAGGCTTGATGGCTCCGGCTGTTATCTGACGGGCTCCGCTTTGGGGCCCTCTTCCAGCACCCCTGCGGCGATGGCCGCTTCACGCAATTCACGCGGGATGTTGAAGACCATGTCTTCCTTGGCGATGGTGATGACCTCTACGGTCACCGCATAGCGGGCGGAAAAGGCCTCAATGACTTCCTCGACCAGGATTTCCGGCGCCGAGGCACCAGCCGTGATGGCAACCGACGAAATGTCGCCTAGGCTGTCCCAGTCAATGTCAGCGGCGCGCTGAAGCAGCAGAGACTGGCGACAGCCGGCCCTCTCGCCCACTTCGCGCAGGCGCTTGGAGTTGGAGCTGTTGGGAGCGCCCACCACAATCATCACATCGGCGCGTGGGGCAACGGTCTTCACCGCTTCCTGCCGGTTGGTGGTGGCGTAACAGATATCATCCTTGTTCGGCCCCTGAATGTTGGGAAAGCGGGCCTTCAGCGCATCGACAATCCCGGCGGTATCATCCACCGACAGGGTCGTCTGCGTGATCCAAGCCAGATTGTCCGGATCCCGCGGTTCGAAGTCTGCCACATCGTCCACCGTCTCGATGAGCTTGACCACGTTGTCGGCAAGCTGCCCCATGGTGCCGATCACCTCGGGGTGGCCGGCATGGCCGATCAGAACCACCTCGTGGCCGCGCTTGTCGTGCAGCATGGCTTCCTTGTGCACCTTGGAAACCAGCGGACAGGTGGCATCGAGATAGAAGAAATTCTTCGCCTTTGCCGCTTCCGGCACCGATTTTGGCACCCCATGCGCCGAGAAGATCACCGGCTGGTTGGTCGCCGGTATCTCGTCCAGCTCCTCAACGAACACCGCACCCTTTGCCTTCAGGCTTTCAACCACATATTTGTTATGGACAATCTCATGACGCACATAGACCGGAGCTCCGAAGGTCTTGAGAGCCAGATCGACGATCTGGATCGCCCGGTCAACGCCTGCGCAGAAGCCACGGGGGGCGCACAGAAGAATTTCCAGCGGCGGGTTCGTCTTGCTCATGTCGTCTTCACCTTGAGGGAGGGGTTGAAGCAAATCGCTCATCAATAGGGATATGAAGAGTGTGAACCGGCTGATGTCAAGGTGAGAAGGTTTGGAAAAGTCATTCTCAGGCAGATTCCCCTGTAAAGAGAATGGATTTTCGCTGCCGGAATATGCAAGAAAGGAACGATGGACGGCAATTTGGCTCTCTGGATGAATTGCAATTGGCAGGATGCCGGTTATTATTCGCCATCGGCCTCAATTATGCTATAAGTCTGGGCCAAACAAGGGCATGGGCCAGGATCGAGTCGCTCTGAAGACACAGGATCCCCTTTGCCGTGCGATGCGTATTTAGTGGTGCGTTTAGAAAGAGTGGATGATGTCGGTATCTTTTTCCAATATCTGCAAACTGGCGGCCGTGGGCGCCTTGGGTCTTTCCCTATCAGGCTGCATAACCGGCCCCGGCGGCATGAAGATGCCTTCCTTTGGCAACAAGTCCACAGATAGTCAGGCAACCTACCCAGCATCTGCCCCAGCGACACCGGGCGTGACTTCGAGCGCTGCAGATGTGGCCAACGGTGGCGCGATCGTCGACAGCACCACCAACCTCATTCTTTCCAACGCCAAGAATATCAACGGCTACTGCCCTTCAGTCAGCATTCTGGGTGACACCAACGTCTACCAGTCCTACGCCAAGGATGGCGAGGGCAATGCCAACATGCTGATCCATCAGGCCAACATCACCCAGACCGCGCGGGAGTGCACCGACATGGGTGCCGAAATGTTCATCAAGGTCGGCGTTGCAGGCCGGGTTCTTGGCGGGCCGAAGTCCACCGACAAGGACAAGGCCGTATTGCCGCTGCGCATCGTGATCAAGCAGAAGGACGCTGTGCTCTATTCCCAGCTGCACAAGGTGCCTGTGATGCTGGCCCCGCCGGATCGTTCCGGCCTGTTTGCCAAGGTCGACGAGGGTATAGCCATTCCGATGCCGCATGAGCGCAATGTTCAGATTCTGGTCGGCTTCGATTCCGGCCCGAGCAAGCGCTAGGTTTCCCTGTCCGACATGATCCCGGCAACTGGAGGGGCCGTGCTTCAAAGGTCCTTCCTGAGTGCATCGATATAGCCGGGAACGTCCCTCGGATCGACCGAGGCTTCCCGTATCAGCCGGTCGAAATGGCTGGTCAGCGAGACCACCCGTGCGCTCTCGCGAAAGGCGATGTAGAACTCCCCGATATAGACAACCGCCAGCTTGGGGCCGAAGATGGTCACCGGCGCGCTGAAAATATGGTGCGCGTCAAACAGAAACAGCCTCAGACGCGGATAGAGATCCTCGCACAAGCGAGAGATGGAGGAGAGTTGCTCCAGCCTCACCTCGCGCGCCAAACCCGCATAGTAGTCACTGCCCGAGGCAAGGGCGTTCAACTCGTGCATCGGCATGGCGATCTCATAGTCCGATTGACCGGAACGAAGCCACGCGAACAGCTCCTGCATGGCTTCGATGGCCAATTGTGAAGCGTTTTCAAAGGCAGAAGCATATTCCCACTTCAGCATCGCTTCTGTCTTGAGCATGTCCGGCAGGGTTGCGGGAACATGCCGCAACTTGTAGCCGGCCGCTTCCTTGTGCCAATCCAGTATCTGGGCATCGGCTGCGCTGCGTTCGGCCGGGCTCAGCGCCAGAGACGCGGCCACGATATCGCCGGGTCGTTCAGGCCGATCGGTGAGCCCGAGCAGCCAGTCGGTGCTGACGCCGAGCGCCATGGCGGCGTCGGCCGCAAGCTGGGCATTGGGTAGCCGGGCGAGATCCTCTTTCAGCAACTGCCCGATGGTCGAGCGATCCACCCGGGTTGCCCGCGCCAGAGCACTGCGCGACATGGCGCTGTGGTCCATCGCTGCCAGCAACCGTTCACGAAAGAGGGATGCACGGTTTCGCCTGTCCATTTTCTCCACCATTGTTGATTTAAGTCTGCAAACTGCATTTTATGCAGCAAAAGAACAGACTGTCTAGCCCCCGAACTCTGCGCTACAAACGAATAGCCGAGAAAACAATGACACCTGTTCAGACAGTCTCCCTCCCCCGGCATCCAGTTTAGTTTCATTGATCAACCAGACTGCTGCGCGGGACGACCGCACAGCAAGGACGCGATGTGCCTGCCTGTCGCTCAGGGACAGCGCAACAGCCAACCCAAAGCCGTGTCACATGGACAAGAATAACGGATAGGAAAAATGGACAGCAGAACAAGAACAATCGCCAAGGCCATCAGCTGGCAGCTCATGGGGCTCGTTTCCATGACCCTCGTGGGCTACCTCTTCACCCGCTCGCTGACCGCGAGCAGCGGCATAGCCATCGCTTCCGCCGTTGTCAGCTTCGTCTTCTACTGTTTTCACGAAAGGCTGTGGTCGCGGGTGCGCTGGGGCCGAATGTCCGACCTGTCATCATGAGGACGCTATTTCGTCCGGGTCCGCATCCTCGGCGACGGCGGCCTTGATGCGCGCCACGATGTCTTCGGCTTCGGCGCGGGTTGCGAAAGTCTCGATCTGCAGCAGAATGCCACCATGGATATCGGCCAATTCCACATTGGTCCGGCCATCAGGATCGCTGGAGCCATCAGCGGGAAGCAACTGGAACCCGGCAATGCGCACAAATGGCACGACAAACGGCCGGGAACGCCCCAGCATCGATGCCGTTACCTGCGTCAACTCGCGGCGGTCCAGATCAATCTCATACTGGCGAGACCAGCCCATGATGCCTTGTGACGCGAAGGCCCAGCCAAAGCCGAAAGAGGCAAACGCCACAATCAGAACACCCGCCAAAAGGTAGACATTTTCGCCATCGAAAGACATTCCGAAGACCAGATAGTAGGCAAGGATCAACAACGCGATGCCGCCGGTCCCCTTGATCGCGCGGGTCCGACCCGGAATCTGGTTCTTGACCCTTGTGAGTTGCGGACGGTTCTTGCGCATGATGCTGTCAGTCTCTTCGGTTACAGGTGACTATAGACCACATAAAGACTGTATAGCGACATCATGGTCAAGCCGCAAAAGACCGCAAACGACCCCAGATCCTTGGCCTGTCGGGCGAATTCGGCGAATTCATTGGTCAAATGATCCACCAGAACTTCCACAGCCGTGTTCAGGGCCTCGATGGCAATGGTCAACAGGAAGAGAAAGCCGAGAATGGCAAACTGTCCTGCATCCGCACCAACCGCAGTATAGATGGCCAGCAGGATGGCAAAGAACATGCATTCGGCCTGTGCGGCCGTCTCCTGCAAAAGCCGGAGAAACCCGGCGTAGGAGTAGGTCGCTGCGTCAAGGACATGCCGGATATGGTTCATTTGCTCATTCGCCTGTTGGTTTGAAGATGGAACATCAGCCAATCTGGATTTGGGGACTGTTTCACTTGATTGGTGTGACAGGGAGATGACGAGTGCCCTTGCCCTTCCGCGAACAGGGGGCAAAAAGCAGGGGATAGGCCGGACGCCCGGACATTTTTTGCCCGTTTTCGATGTGCCGGCAATCGGATACGCGACAAGATTGCAACACGTCAAATCCGTATCAAAGGGAATCATCATGAAGGCTGCCAGACCCTTCCCTGCAGCTGCCTCCGGATTTCGGTGCAAAATCTGCGCCGCACTTCTTCTTGCTGGCAGTTCCATTGCCGGCTGTTCTGGCGTGACCGAGGATGTGACTTCAATAACCGACGTGCGCCATGTGGAGCTTGATGGTCTTTCCTATCGCATCATGGAAAATGCAGAGCAGAAGACGGTGACCACGACGCCACCACTCGGGGCATCCCTCAAGGGTGGCCTGATCAACGGGCTGGCACTGGGCATGGCCAATGTCTTGCCCGGCAGGGAAGCCCATCTGCGGGCTGCGCGCAAATATCTCGATGAAACGGGCCGCAAGGCGTGCCCGATCAGCAAGGGTCGACTGGTGGTCGAACCGCGCTATCGCTTCACCTATGCCTGTCCCGTAGCAGAAGGAGACGCATCGGAGGCGGAGGCAACCGGCAAGGACATTCCGGAGATCGAGTGGGTGTCACCCCGCTCGCGTGGTCACTAGCTCCGACCGAACAACCGTTCAATATCGCTCAGCTTGAGTTCCACATAGGTCGGGCGACCATGATTGCACTGGCCGGAATGCGGCGTTGCTTCCATTTCGCGCAGCAGCGCATCCATTTCCTCGGCCCGCAGGCGACGACCGGACCGTACCGAGCCATGGCAGGCCATGGTGGCAGCCACATGCAGGATTTTTTCCTCGACGCGGGTCGACTTGTCCCACTCGGCCAGATCATCGGCAACATCGCGTACCAGCCGCTCGATGTTGGGCTTTCCCAGGATGGCCGGGGTTTCACGCACCGCAACGGCACCCGGCCCGAAGCTTTCCAGCGTCAGGCCAAGACGTTCCAGATCCTCACCCGCTTCGAGCAGGCGGTGAACATCATCCTCGTCAAGCTCCACCACATGGGGGATCAGCAATCCCTGTCGGGCGATGCCGCGTTGGGCAAGGGAGGCCTTGAGCTTTTCATAGACAAGACGTTCGTGGGCAGCATGCTGGTCGACAATCACCAGACCGTCCTCGGTCTGGGCGATAATATAATTCTCGTGAATCTGCGCTCGCGCTGCGCCGAGCGGCCGAGTCAGTGCGGCGGCATCGAGGTCGCTATCGTTGGCGCGGGCGTCTGCCGAGGGAACGGCCACATCAGCCATGCGGCCCTGCATTTCGAATGGGGGCATATCGGATCGTGGCATCCCCGATACAGGCATCCCCGATACAGGCATCCCGGCAAAGCCGCTGCCCATGCCAGCCTCGGCCAGCCCTGATGTTGCGCCCACGGATGGTTGGGAGAAGCCACCTTCAACGCTACCCGGCCCAGGGGCCAGTCCGTCGGCTGCGACCGCATCATCGGCATCGTCGGGGGCATAGACACTCTGGCGCCAATCCCAGTTGGCCGGTCTGACTGGCTGATAGGCCTGTGGGCGCAGCCCTGTCACCGGGCGCTCGGGCGTGCCGGTAGCAAGGTTTGGAGAAGTTCCTGAAAGGATCGAACTGCCAGCTCCTGTCGCCCGCACCCCGTCAGGACGCAGGGCGGCCAGCGTCGCAGAGCCACCGGTATTGGTGGAGCGATGCCCGGCTGCGGCGATGGCCTGCCGGATGGCCCCAACCACCAGCCCGCGAATATGACCGGAATCACGAAAGCGCACGTCGGCCTTGGTGGGATGCACATTGACGTCCACCTCGTGCGGATCAAGGTCAATGAACAGCACAACGCAAGGGTGGCGGCCTCCGAAGAGATAGTCCGCATAAGCGCCCCGAATGGCACCTAGCATCATCTTGTCACGCACCGGACGGCCATTGACGAAAACGAACTGCTGCAGGCTGTTGGCGCGGTTGAGAGTTGGCAACCCGGCAAAGCCGGTGAGCCGCACCGTATCCCGCAGGGCGTCGATCTCGACCGCATTGTCGCGGAAGTCCTTGCCCATCACCTGCCCCATGCGCACCAGATGAGCGTCCGGGCCGTTGACGGAAGCATATTCGAGGCGGGAGCGGTCTTCGCCAGTCAGGCTGAAGCGCACCTTCGGATTGGCCATCGCGATACGCTTGACGATCTCGGAAACGGCCATATTCTCGGCCCGATCAGTCTTGAGAAACTTGAGACGGGCAGGCGTCGAGAAAAACAGGTCCTTGACCTCGATCCGCGTACCGATGTTGAGAGCGGCGGGTTTGGGTTCGCTCTCCTTGCCTCCCTCGACGGCAATCTCCCAGGCGTGCGGCTCGGAGGCGTGGCGCGAGGTGATGCCGAGCCGAGCGATAGAGCCAATGGAAGGCAAAGCCTCGCCGCGGAATCCCAGATGACGGATGTCCATCAGATCATCCGGATTGAGCTTGGAGGTGCAGTGACGCCTGATGGCCATTTGCAGGTCCTGCCGGGACATCCCCAACCCGTTATCCGATACACGGATCAGGTTCTTGCCACCACCGGCCGTCACCACTTCGATCCGGTCTGCCCCGGCATCGATGGCATTCTCCACCAGTTCCTTGACGACACTTGCAGGCCGTTCAACCACTTCGCCAGCGGCGATCTTGTTGATGGTTGCTTCGTCTAGCTGTCTGATCTTGGAAAGGCTTTCGCTCATCGATTGGGGCACACATGATCTGGAGGAAAAGAATGGCAGAATCACCACGGTCGGCTCGTCTGGTCATTGAGTCTGCCACAGACCTGATCGCGCTTCAAACGGCTTCCGCCGATCTGCGATTTCGGCTCTGGATGGCGCCATTTCCGCCCCCTTTGCCGGCCACTTGACTGTACCGCAAAGCAGCCATGCACCTGATGCTTGCAATCTGTGCAAATCTGTCCAAACCTACGCACATCATCTTAAGTAATACTTCTGCCTGTCTTGCAATGCGGTCCAAGAGGTCTACGGTGGCGCTCAGGAGGAGAACACTTTGTCATTGGATAACGGTAAGGATACTTCCATGCTCAACAAAATTCTCTCTCTGATGCGTGAGAACGAGGGGATGACCATTCACGAGGTTGCCAGCAAGCTGGGCGTTTCGTCCGAAGCCGCACTGGATTACGAGCTCGGCATGGTTCGGCCGACACCAGAGATCATTCAAAAGTATTCCGAGATATTCGGCGTACCGGTTTCATCAATCATGTTTTTCTGCAAGGAAGACGACGACGGCATTCTGTCGACGGAGTCCCGGCTGTATTTTGCCGATAAAATCGTCGTTCTTGTCGAGAGACTTCTGCACGGCAGACACAGAGCCCACCACTCGCTCTGAGGCCGTGCCCGAGACTATCCCTGAAGCCCCTTTCCCGATGGCCTTTCTGCCTTCAGTCACCGTTTGACTTTCAGTCTCGTCGCGATTTGAAGAAGGACGTCAACAGGTCAGCGCATTGTGTCTCGCTTATGCCGGAATAGACTTCCGGTTCGTGGTGACATATTGGCTGGCTGTAAAGCCGGGGACCGCTTTCGACTGCTCCGCCCTTGATATCGACGGCCCCATAATAGAGCCGCCGGATCCGGGCAAAGGAAATGGCAGCAGCGCACATCGGGCAAGGCTCCAGGGTCACATAGAGATCACACTGAGGCAATCGCTGGCTCCCGAGCTTGGCACAGCCCTCGCGGATCACGACAATCTCGGCGTGGGCGGTCGGATCATTGGTTTCGATGGTCCGGTTGCCAGCCCGCGCCAGGATCTTTCCCTGATGGACGAGAACCGCACCGATCGGCACTTCCCCGCGCGCCTCCGCATTGCGGGCTTCCTCAAGCGCCATTTCCATGAAGCTGGCCTTTTCAGCCGCTTCTTTTCGGGTCGCATTGGCCGGGTTTTGTGCCATGTCTCAACTCTTCTGTTAGCCTTGTCGCCAAAATCTGACAGCTATGCATTCGCGAGCACGATTTCCTCTCGCCTTCTGTTCAGCACTTGTGGTAAAGGCTTTCGCCATGGAACGCAAATCTGCTCACAAAGGACACCGTTCTGCCGACGCGACGTCGCCAGAAGGTTCCGAAAATGCGCGCCGCGACGGCGCCCATCGCAACAAATTCGCATCGACCTCCGACAAGAGCGGCGGCATGCGCAAAAATGCCTCTAACAAATTCTCCGGTAAATTCTCCGGCAAACCGGGTGGCAAATCCTTCGGAAAGCCCGGCGGAAAATTCTCCGGCAAGCCAAGTGGCAAATTCGCAGGCAAGAAGAGCTTTGACAAGCGGGGAGATGACCGGGATGCCGGTTGGTCACCGAGTATCGATGCGCGCCGCGAAACCGCCGAAGAGCGCAACATGCGCGGTATCAGCGACCGTCCTGAACGGGACGGCCAGAGTGACCGCAGCAACAGCCGCTACGACAGTCGCCCCAACAGCCGTCCCAAACGGGAAGGTGGCGCCGGTTTCAACAAAGACCGTAGTTTCAACAAGGATCGCAGCTTCGACAAGGGACGCCGTTTTGGTGGCGGCACTGGTGCAGGCACCGGCAAGAGCTTTGCCTCGGCACCCCGGATGAACAGCCAGCGCTTCCAGAAGCCCGCTGACGACAAGCCGAAAGGTCCGGCCTATACTCCACCGACCCGCGCGCTGGAAGAAGGCGAGCGCATTGCCAAGATCATGGCACGCGCAGGTCTGTGCTCGCGTCGCGATGCGGAAACCTGGATCAAGGAAGGCCGTGTGACGGTCAATGGCAAGGTGCTGGAGACACCTGCAGTCAACATCCACACCAAAGACAAGGTTCTGGTCGATGGCGCACCGTTGCCGGTGCGTGAGCGCACCCGTCTGTGGCTCTATCACAAGCCGCGTGGTCTGGTGACCACCACGTCCGATCCGGAAGGTCGGCCAACGGTGTTTGAAAAGCTGCCGCAGGGCCTGCCACGCGTGATCACCGTTGGACGCCTCGACATCAATACCGAAGGCCTGTTGCTGCTGACCAACGACGGCGGTCTGGCACGGGTTCTCGAACTGCCGACCACCGGCTGGCTGCGCCGCTATCGCGTGCGTGCCTATGGCAAGGTCACCCAGTCCCAGCTCGACAGTCTGGCTGACGGCATTGCGCTCGAAGGCGTGCTCTATGGCTCGATCGATGCCCAGCTGGAACGCGAGGTTGGCGACAACGTCTGGATCACGGTTGCCCTGCGCGAGGGCAAGAACCGCGAAGTCAAGAAGGTTCTGGGCCATCTCGGCCTTGATGTGAACCGCCTGATCCGCGTGTCCTACGGCCCGTTCCAGTTGCTGGATCTGGAAGAAGGCAAGGTGCAGGAAGTCAAGGGCCGCGTGCTGCGCGACCAGCTTGGCGAACGCCTCGTTGAGGAAGCCGGTGCCGACTTCGACGCTCCGATCCTGACCGAACTGCCCAAGGAAGAGCCCAAACAGGACAAGAAGGACGATCGCAAGAAATCCGGCGGTGCCAAGGGCGGCTATCTGTCTGCCAAGGAAGGCGCCCGCGTCATGTCCGAACAGAAGGGCGGCAAGAAGCGCTTCGAGGACGGTGACCGGGAGCGCGGTGACAGAAGTCGCGGAGACAGGGATCGTGGTGATCGGGATCGTGGTGATCGGGATCGTAGCGATCGGCGGGATCGCGGCGACCGCAGGGATCGTCGCGACGGTGATGATCGCGGTGCTGATCGTGAAAAGGTCGGCTACAATGCCGTACCTTACGCCGAACGCAAGAAGTTCGACCCGGCGGCTCCACGACGCACCAACTTCGTCTATCGTGAAGAAGGCGCCGACGGCAAGAAGACCGAGGGACGCAGCGCCCGCAAGGTAGGCGGCCGTCCGCACAAGGCCGATCTGATGGATCCGAATGCCCGCATCGTCAAGAAGGGTGGCCATTCCGGCCCAAGCAAGTTTGGCGCTGGCAAGTCCGGCGCTGGCAGACCCGGTGGCAGCAAGTTCGGCGCATCAGGCGCTCGTTCCGACGCTCGCCCAGAAGGACGCTCCGAAGGACGTTCCGGTGGCCGTCCCTCGGGCAAGTTTGGGGACCGTCCGGCAGGCAAGTTTGGGGACCGTCCGTCCGGACGTAGCGGCGGCGGAGATCGTCCCGGCGGCTTCCGCGGCGGCAAACCGCGCGGCGGTTCGGATCGCGGTTCGCGCTGACAGGGACAAGCCTAAGGCGCCCCTTTAATACTCTCGGAGTGAGGGCAGTCTCTGCCCTCCTCTTCCGATGGCATCGTAGCATTGTCTTGGCGGTGCCCCACGGCCCATCATCCAAGCCCAACCCAGGATCCGATCATGCGCATCGTAGGTGGACGCTCCAAAGGCAAACAGCTCGCCAGCCCGAAAAGTCAGGATATCCGGCCGACAACCGACCGGGTTCGGGAAACACTCTTCAACATCCTTGCCCACAGCTATGACAATGTTGTTGTCGATGCCCGGGTGCTGGATCTGTTTGCAGGAACAGGGGCGCTGGGCTGCGAGGCCCTGTCACGCGGGGCCAAGGCGGCCCTGTTTGTCGAGGATGGCGTCGAAGGGCGCGGGCTGATCCGCACCAACATGGAAACCCTCGGTCTCAATGGTGTCGCCAAGATCTTCCGCCGTGACGCCACCAAGCTTGGAGATGTAGGCACGATGGAGCCCTTCACTCTGGTGTTCATGGACCCGCCCTACAACAAGGGGCTTGGTGAACAGGCTCTGGCCAGCGCCGACAGGGGCGGGTGGCTGGTACCGGGTGCCTTGATCGTCTGGGAAGAAGACGCCAAGGCCGAGCTTTCGATCCCGGAGGGGTTCGAACAGCTGGAAGACCGCAGCTATGGTGACACCAGGCTGACGTTTCTCAGTTACAAGCCACAATAAATCTGCAATTTCAGCTTCGGACCATGTTTCCGCTGACTGCAAACCGCATTCGGCCCTGCGAACCTGCGCCCGCCTTACAAGATCATTGCGCTTTCAGGTGCACATCGAACGCGGCCTTTTAGGTGTATCTACTTAGTATTTTTAACAATTCCCGCATATCTTCATGAAATTGCAACAATTTCCTAACCCTAGATCAGAAACCTTGCCTTAGTTACCTGTTTTTTAATCACTTTTCCTCATAACACGAGTGACCATAAAAGGACCACAAAACAACAACAAGAGCGCGCCTTGCGAGGAAACGCCTATACCAGCTGCCAAGGGGTGACCACCCCTGATCCGGACAAACCGAGCCAGAGCCATTATGGCATCATTGGCCTGTTTTTCATTGTCCTGACAATAGGTGTCATCGGCTTTGCCTCGTTGCCACGCGCCGTCGGCAACAAGATCGTGGTGTTCGTTTCGCCATGGTCAAGACCAACGGCAGCCGTCGAAGTCATCGCAAGAGCTGGCGGGGCCTTTGTCGGCACGGGCAACAGGCCCTGGATCGCAATCGGGGTTTCGGACAAGGACGGCTTCGTCTCGCGCCTTTACCGATCGGGTGCCTGGTTTGTTGGAAGTGGTGAAGCATTCTCAGCCTGCCTCCCGGCAAGTCTGCTGAAAGAGCGAAGGCTTGAGCCGCCTTCACTCGACGGATCAACTGAATAAAAATAAAAAGCGAGTAGGTGTCATGATCAACCTAAATAGCATCAGAGCGCAATTTCTGAAATTCATCGTAGGCCTGCTATGGCTGAATGTCGTATTGGCTGCTGTCTTTACCCTGACCTTGTCCAGCAACACCGGCTGGATCGCCGTGGCGGTTTCGCTGGTCGGCGCCGGTGTCACGACGCTTTCCGCGCTCAAGAGCCGCGCCTCCCTGATGACCCAGGATCTGAGCGCCGTGGCCCTTGCGTCGCAGGTCGCCCTGATCGTCTATATCTTCTCCGAACATCCCTACCAGATCGACTGGCACATGTATTTCTTTGCCACGCTGGCAGTTCTGGCTGGCTGGTGCAACTGGCGCACGATCGTGGTTGGCGCGGCTGTGGTGGCCGTCCATCACCTGCTGCTCAACTTCGTCTACCCGATGGCCGTGTTCCCGGATGGTGCCGACATTGTTCGGGTCCTGATGCATGCTGCCGTGCTGATCCTTCAGGCTGGCGTTCTGATCTGGCTGACAGCGACGCTGGCAAAGGCCATTTCCGCCGCCAACGAGGCAATCGATCAGGCCAACGTTGCCCGCAATCGGGCGACCACTCTGGCCGAGGAACAGGAACAGATTCAGGAACGGGAGAAGGCCCGCTCCGGCTCGATTGACGAGTTGATCGGCCAGTTCCAATCAAGCATAGGCGAAATGCTCGACCGCGTCGGCAACCACAGCGACAATCTTGAAACCATTGCGCAGGCCCTGTTCAACAAGACAGAGAGCACCCTTTCGCAGTCCCGCGAGGTGGCAACCGCATCCACCCATGCGACCACCAACGTGGAATCTGTCGCCTCTTCGGCAGAACAGCTGGCCTCTTCCGTCGACCAGATCTCCAACCAGATCGGCGAAACCCAGCGCGTTGTTCAGGACACATCGCTAGCAGCCCAGAACACCAACGAGAAAGTGGCAAGCCTTGACAGCTCGGCCCAGCGCATCGGGCAGGTTCTGACCCTGATCCGCGACATCGCTGAACAGACCAACCTGCTGGCGCTCAACGCCACAATCGAAGCGGCTCGCGCGGGCGAAGCGGGCAAGGGCTTTGCTGTTGTGGCTGCCGAAGTGAAGGAGCTGGCCAACCAGACTTCAAAAGCAACCGAGGAAATCTCCAACCAGATCAACGACATCCAGCTGGCAACCAAGGATGCCGTACAGGCCATTGAGGCGATCGCCACTTCGATGCAGAATGTCAACAGCTTCACCAGCTCGATTGCAAGTGCGGTGTCGCAGCAGGGTGAGGCAACCCTCGAAATCAGCTCAAGCATCCAGAAAGCGGCTCATGGCACGACCGCAGTTGATGCCAACATCGATGAAGTAACGGCTTCGGTATCCGAAACCTCGGAAAGCGCCCGTGAAGTGCTCAAGGGGTCCCAATCCGTGGCAGAGGAAACCCAGCGCATCCGCGATCAGATCGCAAGCTTCCTGTCGTCGGTCCGGGCCGCCTGAGCCGTTTCAAGACAGCAGCTTGACAAGGGGAGCCTCGGCTCCCCTTTTTTTGTGCCTGCGAGCCCGGAGAGCCAGCCGCTCCATATAATCCCTCCGCATTGTCAGGGCACCATAGGCTGCCGCACCTTCGCTGCGGCCGGGGTAACGGGAATCTGGATAGTTCTTTCATTCATCGAATAAACACTTGAATTTATAACGATTGAAATGGATAATTATCATCATTCTCGAATAATGCGATTTTTCGGTTTTCTCCGAGTTCTGTCGCCCCCTCCCCCGTTTGAAAGCTGCCCCATGAGACTTTCCGGTCCCTTCTATGCAATGCTTGCAGTCACGATTTTTGCCGCCCAGGACACCATTACCAAGGTCATCGGCTCAAGCTACTCTCCGGTTCAGATCACCATGGTCCGCTACTGGGCGTTTGCGCTTTTTGCCATTCTCTGGGCGCTGAAATCGAAGAAGGGGTTCCGACAGGCGATTCATACCAATCATCTCTGGCTGCAGATCGCACGCAGCTTTCTGCTGGTCGGCCAGATCATCATTTCCATCCTCAGCTTCGCCTACGTAGGCCTTGCCATGAGCCAGGCCATCTTCGCGGCCAGTCCGCTGGTGGTTGCTGTTCTCTCAGTGCCGCTGCTGGGCGAAACGGTTGGCTGGCGGCGCTGGCTGGCGATTGTCATTGGCATGAGCGGCATGATGCTGATCATCAATCCGTTCGGACAGGAACTGTCCCCGTGGCTGGTCATGCCGGTTCTTTGCACCATAACCCTCGGTTTCTACAACATCATGACCCGCATCGCAGGGCGGCATGATACGGCATTCGTCAGCTTCTTCTACACCGGAGTCATCGGTCTGATCGTGACCAGCATCATCGGCCCCTTCTTCTGGGCCCCAATCACGCCGGTCGACTGGTTGTGGCTCGGCGGGCTGTGCTTGACCAGCGTGAGCGGTCACTATTTCCTGATCAAGGCGCTGGCCCTCACCGAGGCAGTGACCGTGCAGACCATCACCTATTTCCAATTGGTCTATGAACTGCTGATCGGCTATTTCATCTTCACCGAAGACGTGACCATGGTCATGTTGCTGGGCTGCGTCATTGTCGTGGCAGCCGGAGCCTTCACCATCTGGCGCGAGCATTCTGTCAAGCGCGCCAACCTGAAGGCATTGAAAGCGGCGGCGGCAGCCTCACAACCACTCTGACAAGTGCGGGCTATCACGCTGGAAACATTATAATTTCAGCATCCCGCATGCTGGTTTGGTCACATCTACTGCCTAAGTATATACCCGAAGCCATTAATTCGGGGAAATGATTGATCCCTGTCAAAGATACCGGGCAAAGCCCGGCGGCATAGTTTTGATCAAGGGATATTGCTCCGGTCTCTTCATGCCTGTGGCAAGGCCGGAAATAATTCAAGCAATATACACATGGTGCACGGCAGAAGTCGCTCGTGCTCCGGCATATAGAGGAGCCAAACATGGCCATTAAAGACGTTGTCTGCATACTGGACATTGAAACGGATCTCACGACAGCCACGGTACAGATCGCCAACGAACTGGCCTCCCAGATGGGTGCCCATCTGACAGGCGTTGCGCCACTGATCGAACCGATTGTGCCGGCGCTCATGGTGCAACCCGTTCCAGATCAGTTTATTGCCGATGCCAGAAACAGGGCCAAGGAAAAGGCGGAATCTGCGATCGAGCGTTTTGCCGAATATGCCGAAGTCAACGGCACCCCGTTTGAAACCCGTATTCTGGACATCATGCCGGGTGGGCTGGACACACTGCTCAACCACGCTCGCATGTGCGACCTGATCGTTATCGGACAGGATCATCCGGATCGTCCGGAACCACTGAGGGCAGACCTCATCGAAGCGGCCCTGTTCGACTCCGGCCGCCCCATTCTGCTGGTGCCCTATGTCGGGGTGGAAGCCTTCTCGGCCAAGAAGATTCTGGTTGCCTGGGACGGTTCAAAAACCTCGGCACACGCCGTCTATGCCGCCATGTCGATCCTTGAAAAGGCCGACGAGGTTCAGGTCGTGATCGTCGATGCCGAAAAGCTGCATTTGCCGGGTGATCCGGGGGCCGATCTGGCTGTCTATCTCTCCCGCCACGGCGTCAATGTGACCGTCCTGAAGATCCCTTCCACCGAGGGCGGGGCATCCGATGCACTGGTCAAGCATGTTGAAGCCAACGGCAACGATCTGGTGGTCATGGGTGGCTATGGCCACAGTCGCGTCAGAGAATTCATCCTTGGTGGTGTAACGCGCGACATGCTGGATACCATGCCGGTTCCGTGCCTGATGGCCCATTGATGCTCGCCTGATCGGGCGCCGACCAGACAACAAAAAACCCGGGGTCCGTTGGACTACCGGGTTTTGCATACCAAGATGGTTGCCTGACCTGCACGATCACTTGAAGAAGATCGCCCAACTCAAAACCAACTGGATGAGGGCGAAAATGGGCAGCCAGGTATGGCGCAGCTGTTCAACCGACATCAGCTGCTTGATTTCGTCCTGCTTTTTCAAACGTCGCTCAACACGCTCAAGCCTGTTTTCGACGGAGAGACTCTTGAGATGGATATCCTCGATGGGGGCAACCTGATGAAGCAGCATGTTCACCTGCTCCTTGAGGTCTCCCATCTGTTTGGCAACCATTTTGGCGTCAGAGGAGTGTCCATAATCTGCCGCCCGGATCTTGTTGCCAAGGCTATTTATATCCGCCCTGATCCTTCGAATCTCCAGATTGAATTCTTCTGGTTCCACTGTTGGCCTCCCAGCAGCAATTCCACGAGTTTTCTCCAGACTATCAGCAATGATTTAAATTTTTGTTCATATGCTTTAACTCCTTGCCGCAACAATCGCGTTAGCAATCCAACAATCAGACCACCCATTCACGCCAATTACATAAATTTTATTCAAATATTGTTATTTTCTTTTATGAACAAGTGTACTTCTATTTACAAACACGCCCGCATTGAGATCAATACTGACAAATTCATCCAATCGACCATTATGAAATGATTAACCCTGTTTGGAAATAGCTCGAAACAATAAACAACTTTTCGGTTCAGCAACCGATACGTCTCATGCATGAAAAGGCACGTTATACTTCTGGACGAATTGGACCGAAAACCTTTGAGAATCGAAGCACTTTGACAGAAACTATTGCCAGATCTGTCTTTTCAGCGCTCGGCCCGTAATGCCGGGTCCACTCAGACCGAGGCTCCGATTTCGATATGAGCAGTTTCAATCTAGATGTCTTCTTTCGCCCTCGCAACGTTGCCCTGATCGGGGCATCAGCAACAACAGGAAGCATCGGCAATGCGCTGGTGAAGAACCTTCTGGAAGGCAAGTATCGAGAAAAACTGTTTCTGGTAAACCCGAAGGGAGGAACGGTGGAAGGGATCCCCGTCTACCGGTCTATCCCCGATATCGACGGGATCGTCGATCTGGCCATCGTCGCCATCGCTCCGCCATCCGTGGTTGAAACCATAGAACAGCTCGGCCAGAAGGGATGCCGCGGCGCCATCATCCTGTCCATCAACATGGGCGCAGGAGAGGGCTCGCTGGCCGATGAGGCCGCAGCAGTCGCCGCCCGACATCACATTCGCCTGCTCGGCCCGAACACAATCGGCGTGTTGTCGCCCATGGCCGGTCTCAATGCCTCCTTCAGTCACGTCCCGGGCCTCTCTGGCGACCTGGGGCTGATTTCCCAGTCAAGTGCCATCGTGACATCTGTTGCCGAATGGGCCAGCCACAACAATGTCGGCTTTTCCGGCATGGTGGCGCTGGGTGACAAGGCTGATGTCGATATTGCCGACATGCTGGACTATTTCGCCATGGATCCGCAAACCCGCGCGATCCTGCTGTATATCGAGAATATCCGCGATGCCCGAAAGTTCATGACTTCGGCAAGGGCTGCTGCACGTGCCAAGCCAGTGATCCTGATGAAGACGGGCCGTCATCCGCAGGGGCTGGCGGCGGTCGCCTCGCGCAAGAGTGCGCTGGCAGGGGCCGACGAAGTCTATGATGCCGCCTTCGAGCGGGCTGGACTGCTCAGGGTGTTCAGCCTGCATGCCATCTTCGATGCGGTGGAAACCCTCACCCATATCCGTACACTCAAGGGTCATGATCTGGCGATCGTGGCCAACAGCAATGGCGTCGGTGTGCTGGCCGTGGATCACCTGGTGGAAAGCGGCGGCAGTCTGGCCACTCTTTCAGACGAGACCATCGCCAGGCTGGATGACATCCTGCCCACGGGATGGTCACGCAACAACCCCGTCTATATCGTTACCGATGCCAACACCGATCGCTACAAGGCGGCTCTCGATGTGGTCATGGATGACAAGGGCGTCCATGCGGTACTGGGCATGTTCAGCCCGTCAGCCATTGGTTCAAGCGAGGATGCTGCCCGCAGCGTCGCAGCCCTGATGGCCGAGCGCAAGAAGGCGGGCAAGCGACGCGTGCCGGTCTTTGCCGTTCGGCTTGGCGGCGGGCCTGATGTGGTCAAGCTCTATGAGGATGCGGACATCGCCCATTTCGAAACACCTGCCGATGCCATTCAGGGCCTGAGCTATGTCCTGCGCCACATGAAGGCGCAGGATCAACTGATGCTGATGCCCCCTGCCCTTGGCACGTTCCAGCCCGATTATGAGGCTGCCCGCACGGTGATCGACGAGGCGCTGGTCGATGGGCATGATTGCCTCGATGCCGTTGACGTTTCGACCCTGCTGAAAGCCTATGGCCTGCCAATGGCTGCATCGCACGCGGCCGCCAGCGCGGTGGAAGCTGCTCAGTTGGCGGCTCCGATCATCGCCAGCCACGGAGCTGCAGTGGTCAAGATCAACAGCCCCGACATTCGCTTCAAATCCGATATCGGCGGCGTCGTTCTGGGGCTGGCCAACAGCGGCGCAGTGGCTACGGCCGCCCAGCAGGTGATGGAGCGAGCCCGCGAAGCCCATCCGGACGCCAACATCAAGGGCGTCACCGTGCATCCGATGATCCGCAAGCCTCACGCCATTGAACTGCTGGCAGGCATGATGGTCGATGAAGTCTTCGGCCCGGTGATGGTCTTTGGCCGTGGCGGCACCGCAGTGGAGGTCATCCGCGACAAGGCGCTGGCTCTGCCACCGCTTGACCTTTTGTCAGCGCGGGCCATGATCGAGAAGACCCGCGTCAACCGCCGTCTTGAGGGCTATCGGGATACCGCGCCCTGCGACAAGGATGCTCTGGCGGAAATGCTGGTTCGAATGAGCCAGATGATCGCTGACTTCCCGGAAATTCAGGAGTTGGATTTCAACCCGGTGCTCGCCGACGTCAACGGCAACGTGATTGCCGACGCCCGGGTGCGCGTTGCCCCGACCGCTGAGCATGACCATCCGCACCAGCGGTTTGCCATCAAACCCTACCCCAACGAATGGGAGCAGGAGCGCCAGCTCAAGGATGGGCGAATTGCCTTCATCCGCCCCATGCGACCGGAAGACGAGGCCCTGTTCCCCTCCTTTTTCGAGCGCGTCACCGATGATGACATGCGCCTGCGGTTCTTCTCGGCCGCACGCAGCATGAGCCATGCTTTCATCGCCCGCCTGACGCAGATCGACTATGCCCGCTCGATGGCTTTCATTGCACTGGACAAGGGCAGCGGTGAAATGCTCGGCTCTGTGCGCCTGATGGGTGATACGGACCATGAAAAGGGTGAATATGCCGTCATGGTGCGATCGGATCTCAAGGGGTTGGGACTGGGCTGGATCCTCATGAAGCTGATCCTTGCCTATGCGGAAAAGGACGGTTTCAAGGAAGTGGAAGGCGAAGTGCTGCGCTCCAACCAAACCATGCGACAGATGTGCGAAGCCCTCGGGTTTGACACGCGCATGGATCCGGACGACCCGGATCTGGTGCACATGGTCTTTCAGGTGCCGGATATTTCGGACAAGATCGCAAACCTCATCTGACGCGAAAGCCCTTAAGGCAGTCCTTTGGCGCACGTATCGTCAGGGGCCCCCAAAAGACATCGGGCGTGGGCTTAAAGCCCTGTGCAACATCGCGCGCGGCGGATCAACGGTCATGCAAGGTGCCGGAGAGGGTGGCACGGGCTCCATTGGCCCGAAAGATTCTGGCAGCCATGAGATGATGCTCCGCCGCCAGTCCACAAAAAATCGCGGGAGTGCAATAATGGGGGACCATTGCACTCCCGCTTTGTTCAGAAAAGCTGAAAGAAAAACCGCCGCGCTCTTCTCTCTTCTCTTTTTCCGTGGTCTTGCAGGCAACTCACCGGGCTCTCTCCCGAAATACTGAAAGGGCGAGGCCTTGCAATCCGGTTCTGGACGAAGGTGGGGACTCAAAACAGACTGAGACTTCGTTCCCGAACCATTCGAGCATGGTGATTCTCGCATATCGTCTCTTTGACATGGCTCAAATTTTTGTCAGGGCCACGTAAAATCTTATTTCTCCCTGAGGAAAAATACAGGATATTGTATCAGATATCTGACAACCTACCCTATTTTAAGCGGCGAAATGCCTCCTTCAGATTGGTTCAACCGTTACCACCTGGAAGGTGTAGAGCTCGCCATCCTCATCCTTGATGGAGACATATTCACCCGGAGTGAAGGCATGGGCGCCGAAGCGATAGCCCGCCTCGACATCGTCTTCTCCATTGATGTCGTAGCTGAAAGCCCAACTGCCTCCGGGTCGGTGAATGAGATGGCCGATCTCGTCATTCTCCCCCGCCCAGAAGCGACGGACGCGACATTGTTCCCGGTGATTTCGCCAGTTTTCCGGATCAATGAACCGTTCTTCGTTGAGGGGGGCGACGAATTCATAACCATGAAGCGCACTTCCTGCCGGAAATTCGGCATTGCGTGCCAGGTTCAGTCTTATCTTGTGCATGATGCTCTGAGCCATTTCCTTCTCCTCCGACAGAATTTTTCTGATTGTGACGGCAGCTCTTTACAACGTTTCTGAAGAACATCCGTCCGAGACAGAAATTGCGCCTGTCGTTGCCGTCCGATGACTGCAGAAACCTCGGGAACCACACTTGGGGTACCTGTCCTGATTATAACATTTCTCGCATTCAAACTATAAAGCTAAACATTATGTCTATGTTATACTTTAGAAATTCTACTTTTTATTTATCTTGATTTCCATCAATGCAGTTACGCGCCATCCTCGCCAAACTCCGGCCCGAGCTCTCGATAGCCTTTTGATTTGCCTTTGCATGCAAAGTGAGAGTTTTACTCCAAGTAAAAGTGATCAGGACCGGATCCAATGGGTATTGAAAATTCCCAACGCAGCAGACCAGCCACACTATCTTCCAACGAGTCCGAAAGTGTTCTCAGCAAGCGCCATCCGGTGTCGATGGATCGCTATGCGCTGTTGCAGGAGAAGGTCATCGCCTTTCTGAGCGCTCCGGAAAGCTATGGGCTGGAAACCTCTGTCGAGCGCATGGAGACGCCCCAGTTCCTGTTCTTCATGGCGGGGGAATTCTGCTACAAGCTGCTGCGTCGCAACGCCCTTGGGCGCAACGAGCCCTTCTCGCTTGATGAGCGCCACAGTCTGGCAGCCAAGGAAGTACTGCTGGGGCGCAACTATGCGCCGGAGCTGTATCTCGATCTCATTCCCGTTCGCCAGCGTGGCACCATGCTGACCATGCAGGTTCCGACAGCGGAACAGCAGAGCCGGGTTGCCGACACCATCAGCCATGGCGACGAGAGTGCCATCGTCGACTGGGTGATCGTGATGCGCCGTTATGATTTCTCCAAGCGCTACGATCATTTGGCAGAGCTCTATCAGCCCAATTTCGCCGAATGCCGAGATCTGGCCCGTCTGGTCACGCCGGGGCACACGATCGATACGCCAGCCAGGCACGTCCATTCCTGGCTCGACCTCATGGACGAGATGTTTGATGATCTGGAGCCAGTGGTCCGCAAGCTCGGCATCAAGTCCAAGAAAAACACCCTGCGGGCCTGTTTCAACCGGGCACAGGACCAGCTCGACCGCACCAGAGCAGCCATACAGCGCCGGGCCGACCGGGGTCTGTTCGGCCAGATCCATGGCAACCTGCGTCTACGCAACGTGGTCAAGCTTTCGGACGGGCTCCGGATGGTCAACCCGAAGGTCAACGGCTCGAAAAGCGTGATGCGCGACCATATAGGCGATCCGTTCTACGATCTGGCCACCCTGATTGGCGAGCTGTGGTCGCGCGGGTTCACCCGGCAGGCCAACTGGGTCTTCTCGCATTACTGCAACCGCCTGTTCGATAGCCATGCTCTGGAAGGCTTGCAGGTACTGGACCTCTATATCTTCCTGCAGGCCCTCGCCGATGCCAAGAATATCAAGGCAACCCTGAATGCGCGCGCGGCCACCGGCCAGACGATGCCATCGGGGCTGTTCCAGGGCGGCACGGAAGAAACCGTCCTGCAAGGCCATATCAAGACCGCCCGCGACAGCCTGTTGCAGGACGAAACCCGACTGATCGCGATCAGCGGTGGCAGCCAGACCGACCGCTCCAATCTGGCCCGTCTGCTGGCCCCGACCACCGGACGGATGCCCGGTGCGCTCTATCTCTCGGCAGAGCAGGAATGCCTTGCTCTCTACGAGGTGGAACGCGTGGAGGATCTGCCTCAGTCATCGAGCCGCAATTCGGTCTGGGAACTGGTCTATCGCCGCATGGCCGACAAGGCACGACATGCTCTGGCCGCCGGTTATTCGGTCATTCTGGAAGGCGCGTTCGACACCCCGATGCTCCGGCAGCAGCTGTCGGATCTGGCCGAGGAAACGGGCATGGAGAATTCCCTGATCGCGCTCAGCCTCTTTTCCTGCAGCAAGGAAGACCTGCGTCGCAGGGAAGCGCTTTCGGCCTTCCTGCCCCATCCCATGAAACCTCAGGGGCATTCGGTCATCACCCCGGCGGCTATCGTTTCGCAGACGGACCTCCAGAGCCTTCAGGAGGTGTCCCTTGGTCATCGTGACGCGGTGCACTGGATAGAGCTTGATGCCTCAAAACCAGTCAGCGAACAGCTGAGCCTTGTTCAGCATCACATCAATGCCGCCTGGACCCCCATTGCCCGGGAAACCCTGCATTGACATTCGCCGGCCGGCGGGCAAGTCCGATTTGTTAGAGATCTGCCATTGGCAACGAGGCGTCAAGCTGCCTTGCGGCCCGGATTCTGCCCCTTCTTCTGCCGTTTCCTGAAGCGGCAGCGCAGGTGAGTGCCAGCCTGATGCTCGCTTGAAATGGCAAATTCTCCTCCCATAGATCGAACGAGGCGAGCGGCCAGGATCAGCGGCAGGATCTGATTGAGCCCCAGTTCGTCAAGGGCACGGTCTTCGGAGAGTGGCTCGCGGATGGCCCTGATCTGCCGGTTTGACAACGAGGTGCCGGTGTCAAGACAATCGAGCACCACATATTGCCCGGAACTGTGCTCCTTGAGTTCCAGTCGCACCGGCTTGATGCCTGAAGACAGTTGCCGGTTCAGGGCCCCTTCCACTGTCAGTGTCAGGATACGGGCAAAGGCGTTTGCATCACCAATGACGGTCAACCCTTCGGTGACCGGGCAATCGATCTGGATTGGGCGGTTGCGCACTTCGGCAAGCGCCTTGATGCGGTCTGAGCGCTCATGCAGCAGAGCTGCGATGTCGCAAATGTGGTCATTGGCGAAGAAGCCATCGATCTGAGCCTCCTCCAGATCGCGCAGCAGCTCGATCTGGTGGGCACCAGCGGACAGAACTTCGGCCGCAGTGATGACAATCCCCTCAAGCTCTGCCAACTCGGCCTGTAGCGGAATGTGGCGCGCCAGCTTGTCGATGTCGGTCTTCACCGGGACCAGCAGGCGGTCGAGCGCTGCCTGGCCCCACTGCAGAAACCGCTCGCTGTTGAGGTCCCCCTCGTCTCCCTTGCGCAGGATCTCCTCGAGCAGCATCATGATATCTTCCGCTTTCACCCGGACACTGTCTTCGGCCAGCCGGATTCGAGCCACCATGGCAGCCCCTTTTCTGGGGTCGGTGCTGGTAGACAGGATGCGATCAGTTGCCCGGATGGTGGCATCATGCAGGCTGACTATCGCCTGCGTGAAGTCCGTGGAGATCTTGACCAGTACAGAGTTGCGTTCCCCGGAGCCGAGCATCTGGCGGTCATTGAGCCGCATGACATTGGAAATCATGAAGTCGGGTTCACTGAGGAAGCCGAAATGGGTAACGGAAAGACCTCGCTTTTCATCGATTTCGCTGACCCGCAAACCACCTGCGAACCTCAAAAACTGCGCTGCAATAAACGTGACGAGGAACGACCAGGCACCGATGGCTCCGATGCCGATCAACTGGGTGACAAATTCATTGGCGAGGCTGTCGCCATATTCCTTGAGCGCGAGCGGGGCCATCAGCCCACCGACAAATCCGCCCGACAGGAAAGCCGAAATCAACTCGCCCGGATCATCCACCTCGATGGTCACCAGAATACGGTTGAAGGCGATGGAAACGGCTCCAGCGAGCATGCCCGTAAGGGCCGCGTCAGCCGGCTCTGCATTTGCTGCGACCGAGGTCAGCGCGACCGTACCGGCCAGCACTGAAGTCGAGATATTCTGTGTCATTTCGCCCCGGCGCATGATCACCAGCATGAAAGAGCCAGCCAAGGTGGCAAAGCTGGAACCGATGAGCAGCACATAGAAGGCGGCTGTCATTTCGCCCAAGCTCGAGGAATTCATTGCCGTGAGCGTGACGATGGAAATGACAACGGAAATGACCCCCATGCCATACCAGGTTGGCCCCTGGCCACGGGGTCGTCCCATCTGCATCGGGAAGCGCCCGAGGCGCGCACCAAGGCTCAACGATACCGCCAGAGCAGCGAAGCCGGACGAAATAAAAATCACAATGGTGCCGCCGCTGTCCAGAAATTTGCGAGCAAACAGCCATCCGTCGCCACTGGCGTCACTGTGCCAGGCCCAGTGTGCTGCCACCGGGGCTATGGCCACAGCCACAAACATGGAAAGCAGATTACCGGAGTGATATTTCCCGCGCTCGGCCATGGCGGCAGCTGTGCTAATGGCGGGAACGGTGAACAGCACCAGCAGTCGCAGGTCGGATTCTCCCTGCAGCAGGTCATTGCGATGGGAAAAGCCGGTGGTGGATCCGATGAAACCCTGAATGGTCTCGCCGCTGTAGAGCCCATATCCGATGGCCCAATAGACGATGATTGAGATGCAGAATGCGGCAATAATCCTGAGAAACGTGTCCAGTTCATTGCGATATTTGACTCGGCCGGACATCACCATGATCAGACCGAATGGCAGCCCCAAACCGAGAATAGACATGAGCATTCGGGCAAATTCGAGCATTCGGGTCTCTAAATCCAGCAAGTATGGCAATGTCCCCGAGTGTCAAAATCCAGACCCGGGCGCGGATATCACCCGAAAGCTTAACTTATTATGGTTAGCTTTGCGTTAATTGTGGCATTGCCAGTGCTCGGCCTGACCGGACGACGCGCTTGCCATAACGCCATGCCTGGAGGCTGAATGCCTTCGTAACCGTCCCAGCCTACGGTCTGATTTCCGCCAAGGCCTCATTGGCCAACCCGACGAGCAAATGGTCTCCATCGCTCCCCAGATGCATCATGCCAAAGCGGGCCGCGCTGAACTGGTCGCCATGGCCTTCCTGAAAGAAGAAGGACTGGGGCTCGATCCGGATGCTGCTGCTGCCCTTGTCGGGCAGGAAGCGGAAGCTGAGCAGGCGCTCCTGTGGGGCAAGCACCTCGCCCTCCCTGTGGAAGCGATCGAAGCGTGCTCTTGCCTTGTCATCAAGGCTGAGCACGATCTTGCGAGAGGTGGGCCCCCGGGTTTCAAGGTCCGGATCCTCTTCTGTCAGGCGCTTCCATGCAGCTCCAGCCTTCTGTTCTGCTTCATAGCGCAGGCGCATGTAGTCACCCTGCATCAGGGAACGCGGATCCGCTGGGGCCAATTCAAGCAGCACCAGTTCCCCCCCGCGTCTCAAGGTCTCCCGCTCGTACAGCGAATAATTGAGGACGGCAAGAACAGGCAGCAACGCCAGCAGAACAAGATGTCGTCTCATAGGCTGCGCCTCCGCGTGACCGCTGATGGCGCGGGGCCACCCGTTCCATTGCTCGCAGTATCCTCATCGGGGCTGTTCGACCAGCCGCGCCAGAAGATATAGCCGGACCCGATCAGCAGAATGGCCCCGGATGCAATGAGGATCAGGGATTTCTGCAAC
Organism: uncultured Cohaesibacter sp.; assembly: GCF_963666525.1. NCBI lineage: Bacteria > Pseudomonadati > Pseudomonadota > Alphaproteobacteria > Hyphomicrobiales > Cohaesibacteraceae > Cohaesibacter > uncultured Cohaesibacter sp. The sequence continues at coordinate 3,720,608 of NZ_OY762905.1, read as the reverse complement.
AGCGTCAGATCCAGCATGTAATAGTAGATAAAGCCGAAGACCAGCGCGAACAGCAATCCCAGCAGGGTGTGCACCTGCCGGTGGGTGGCAAAACCGAGGATCATCAGCCCCATCGCAAGCAGGATGCCGGCATTCGACAGCAGCGCCAACGCCAGAACACCGGCAAAGGCAGCCAGGATCGGTTCCGAGATCAGTCCTGCCTGCTGGCCAAGCCTGCCCTTGCGACCGGTGACCCAAAGGATCAATGCCCCCAGCGTGATCGCCAGCGTCACCTGGATTGACCATTTATAGCCAAACCCCAGAAACATCTGCATCTTTTCCGACAGGTCACCCCAATAGCTCTCCCCGCCGTTGACAAAACTCTCGATGAGGCCGATGGCCAGACAGAGCGACAATAGCAGTGCGTCATAGAAGGACGTCAGAGACTGACGCAACGCAGGCCAGCGCAGCAGGGCGGCAAGCGCCAGAATATGAGCCCCCAGCAACAGATCGAAACCGACCAGCTCAAGATTGCGCGGGGTATCGGCCAGCAGGCTGATCCACAACGAGGCCAGAAAGACAAAGGCAGCAACGAAGCGCTCGATGGTGGAGGGAAATGCAACAAAGCTGAGCACCATCACCAACCCGAGAATGGCCGAGATCGTCCAGAACCAGTTGAGATCGAATGCGTCATGCACGATCTGGCCCAACCCTGCGACCAGAGCGAATTTGCCAACCTGCAGAAAGGTCAGGGCAAGCTGGATGTAGAAATCACCACTGAGGCTGGTCTTCTTCATGCCGAGCCGATAGAGCAGCGACGCCAGCCCGATGAAAACCAGACCGTTGACGCTGAGGTTGACCATGCTGAGATCAAACAGGCCGAACAGATAGAGCAGATAGAGAAACAGGAAGCCGGAGATGATGGCCCCGATCGCGCTGAGGGCCCTGAGGTAGATTGGCGCCTCTTCTGTTCTGCGTGTCTTGATGACAAGGATGTCCCGCGCAATCACATCCAGCTGGTGGACATCAATCCGTTGGCTGTCACGCAGATGCTTCAGCCAGTCCAGCACACCGGGTGCTTCCATCAGGAAGCGGAAGACTCTCGGGTTTGGCGTCTCGGTCATGACCCGGCCTCCTGTTCATCGATGCCGCGCGCCAGCAGGCTGCGCAGATAGCCCGCAGCCCCGCCGAAGCAGACTACGGCGGCAATCGCCGTGAAAAATGTCGTTCCCAGAGAAGCGAAAATATCATCGAACATGATGATGGCCACCGCCATGATGACCAGAATGCAGACCATCAGCAGTTCCATGGCCAGTGCCGGCACATCGGGTCGCCAGAAGCGAAAGGCCAGAAACAGCACCAGCGTGACCCCGGCAGCAACCAGAGCCGACAAGGCAACCGAGGCACTTGCCGTTTCCCAGTTGGCAATCCAGATCATCAGCGTCGGAAACAGGAAGCTCAACATGGCAGCCAGCAACAGCCAACGCGTCCAGCGTGGCGCGAGCCAGCCAAAGGCTTCGTTCTCGGTCTCGACTGGGTCGGGCAACAGCCATTCACGGACAAGCAGCACCACCCCGTTGGCCAGCGCATGGACCAGATACATCAGGCTGGTGTGATCATCCTCAAGCCCCGGCTGATCGCTCCACCAGAGGAAAAAGGACAGGTTGGCAAGCAGCAGCCACAACACCCAGAGCGGCAAAAGCCGCCCGATGGCTGTCCAGAGAGTGATCAACACCACCCAGAGCGCAAAGAACTGCCAGGCGTCGGCTCCGGTCTGGTAGATCTGGCCGAAAACAGCCAGAAAGACACCGGTCAGAACCGCCGCGGCAAGCAGCAACAGGCGACCGGGCAAGGCCTCCTGTGGCAACAGCCAAGCACCAAGCGCGGTTAGGATGATTGCGGACTCGATGAGACCGAGCTTGACCAGATCGGGTATGGAGGCCCAGTTGAAGGCAAAGAAAAAGACAATCCCGGCCAGCACGAGTCCTGCCCCGAAAGCCATCAGCATGACCATCGTCCAGCGCGCCCACAGGTGACCGGGATGCAGCCAGCCAAGGCTTTCCAGGCGCAGGTCCTGATCGATCGAGCCTCTGGCGGTCAGTTCATCCAGCAGGTGGCGATCTATGCTCACGCTCCTGAGCAATTCAAAGCTTGATGGACCTTCTGGCTTGCTTTCCATGGCCGTGGCATTCCTCTGATGGTGCCGTTGTCGCGGTCTCTTTTTACCTTGCGGCATCCTCTGCCCAGAATTAGGGCCTTTTCAAGGATAATCCGCACGACAGGCGACACTTGCAAGGCATTTTCGCTTTGCTGTGCGCCTCCCCTTTATATTGGCCCGCCATCAATTCGCCCCGGCTCAGGCAGAGGCTGCTGCGGCCTTGTCCTTGTGCTCACGCCAGCGCTCGGTAAGGATGGTCAGAAGCAACGTCACCGAACCCCCAACCAGGAAGCTTGCCACCAGCGCCAGAATGGACCCGTCATAGATCTGGCCCATCACCGTGGCGATGGTCATGGCGATAAGGGTTGAGATGGCTCCGATCCAGGCGGAAGCCATGCCCGCCACGCGCCCGACCTCTTCCATGGCAAGCGTGTTCATGTTGCCAAACAGCAGGCCAACGCTGAAGAACATCGGACAGAAGAAGACAAACAGCATCCAGAGCTCCGGCACGAAGCCAAACGGCAAGCTGCAAAGCATTGCCAGCGCCGCAAGAGTGATCATGGCATAGAGCGCCCGGCGGACCAGATAGCGCATGCCGAATTTCAGAACCAGACGGCTGTTCATGAAGGAGGCGAAGCCAACCGAAATCGCCAGACCGGCAAAGGCGAAAGGGAAATAGGTGCCGAGCCCGTAAGTGGTCTGGAACAGATCCTGCGCCGTGCTCAAGTAGAGCATGAAAGGCCCCTGCACAAAGCCCGCCGCAACCATGTAGCCGACGCAGCTTGGCGTTGTGAAGATCACCTTCGAGCCATTGAGCAGATTTCTCGGCGTCACCTTGATGCGCCTTGAAACATGCAGTGTCTCGTTCTGGCGGATCGCCAGCCAGATACCGCCCATCGTGGCGAGTAGAATGAAGGTGAAGAACACCGATCGCCATCCAGAGACCGCCATGATGACCTGTCCGGATATCGGCGCCAGAGCGGGCACAAAAATGAACAACCCCATGACGAAGGACATGATGCGGGCCATTTCGCGACCGGCATAAAGATCGCGGATCAGCGCGATCATGACGATGCGCGGTCCGGCGACACCGAAGCCCTGAAGAAAGCGGCCCAGCAACAGCATTTCAAAACTGGTCGAGAACCAGCTCATCACGTTGCCGATGATGAAGATCACCAGCCCGATGGCCATGCCTTTCTTGCGGCCTATCTGGTCGGAGAGCGGGCCATAGATCAACTGGCCGATGGCAAGCCCGGCAAAGAAGATGGTGATGATCTTCTGCAGCTCCTGTGGCGAGGAGTGACCAAACTCGGCACCGATGACCGAGAATGCGGGCATGATGGAATCCGTGCACAGAGCCGCGAGCGACATCAAGAGTGCCATCAGGATGATGAATTCCACGAAAGGCATGTTGGGCTCGGCAATATGCGTTGCCCGGGCACCTCGCGCCTGATTGTCAGCGGCCCCTGCAGATTGCAGACCGTTCTGTTTTGTCATTACGGGGTTCCTCAAAATCCCCCGGCGCTGCGAAGGCGCGAGGGAATCAAGTTCAAATAGGGATGGCTATGAAATGCGCAGCAAATTGCCGCCACGAAAATTCGAAGAAGAAGTATTGCCGCGACCAATATTTGCCTAAGTTCGATCAGAGCAGTCAGTCTTATCATTGGCAACCGAGCAAGGCCAGTCCAAATCGTACGCACTTTGCCCAAAGCATGGATCCACTTCAAGGAAGCAGGCGCAACCTCCGAAACAAACCTGACGCCAAACCTGCGGTTCGAAGTTTGCTTCCGTCAGGGCCGGCTCCACTCGCCGCCGCTTGTTGAAGCACCAAAGACAAGTTTGCAATTCGCTGGCTCGCAGCCCTTGTAATCCCACACATTTACGCATGGGAGATACTTCAATATTGCAAAGTAACCAAAATCAAAACTGACAACCAGCAAAGTAAATTCATGCGAATTTCGAGGTAAAATTACCAAGTTAATTATTCATAAAAAAATCACATTATGTTATTCGGCTGATTTCGATATACATCAAGAACAAAACTTCATATTCAAATAAATATATTCAATAGAATTCCAGTATACAGTTTTACCCTTGAATTTTTCTCGAAATGAAACACCACCATTCAGTCAAATACTAATTTTTTTACATTTTTTAACTATTTTACTTGAGAATACTGGCAATTATAACGAGTTCAAAATTCCAGAGCACCGACCCCTTCACGACACGAAATTCGCCACGGGAGCCCCTATCATGCTGTCATCCTTGTTGTCTTTATTGCCCCATTGGGCGCGCGGTCTGAGTGCTAAAATCTACTCCATTGTATTTTTGGCAGTCCTTGGAATTGGAGTACTCACTCTACAGGCAAGCCTTGTCAGCAAGGTCGACCTGAAGAAGTCCAAGGCCGAAGAACTGCACCATCTGGTAGAAACCGCCCTATCGACCATCAGTGCACTGCATGATGACGTCAAGGCAGGTAACCTGACGGAAGGCAAGGCCAAGGAAGTCGCCATGGGCCTTCTGGCCAATTTCCGATACAATGGCGCAGACTACTTCTGGATCAACGGCATGGATCATCGCATGCTGATGCATGGAACCGATCCCTCGACCGTCGGCAAGGACTATACCGAAGCCAAAGACCCCGATGGGCTTTTGTATTTTCAGCAATTCGTCAAGGTCGGCCGCCAACCGGGAGGTGGTGTCGTCGAATACTCATGGCCACATCCGGGCAGCACACAGCCTGCGCCCAAGCTGTCCTATGTTCAGGCCTACGAGCCCTGGGGCTGGATTGTCGGCACGGGCACCTACATCGACGATCTGGACGCCCTGTTCTGGGATAATCTGAAAGATCTGCTCACCAGCGCCGCTACGGTTCTCCTGATCATTGCGCTGGTCTCGTTCCTCATTGCCACGTCTCTTACGCGTCCGATCCTGCGGATTGTCCGCTCGATGCTGCAACTGGCAGAGGGCAATCTCGACGTCGAGATCAACGTGAGCGACCGGCAGGACGAAATCGGCAACATGAACCGTGCCCTGCTGATTTTCCGAGACAACGCCAAGGAGCGTAAGGAGCTCGAACAGCAGCAGGCCAAACGCGACGCCGAAGCAGAGGCCGAAAAATGCCGCATGGTCGGTGAAATGGCCGATGCCTTCGACAAGCAGGTCGGTTCGGTCATCGCCCAGGTACAGCAGGCTGCCCAGCAATTGGGAACAGAATCCAACGGCCTTGCCCATCGGTCCCTTGAAAATAACGAGCGGCTGCAGGCGGTCCAGTCCGCCATGGAAGAAGCCAGCACCAATGTCGAGGCGGTCGCCAGTGCATCGGAAGAGATGTCCGTTTCCATCTGCGAAATCTCCAATCAGGTCACCGAAAGTGGCAAGGTCTCGCAAAATGCCGTTGATGAAGTCAAACGGGCCAGCAATGTGATTTCCACCCTCTCCAACGCTTCGCTTGCCATCGGCAAGATCGTTGGCCTTATTCAGGACATTGCCGCCCAGACCAATCTGCTGGCACTCAATGCCACCATCGAAGCGGCCCGCGCTGGCGAGGCCGGCAAGGGCTTTGCCGTGGTGGCAGCCGAGGTGAAGGACCTAGCAGCCCAGACCGGCAAGGCCACGGAAGAGATCTCCGGACAGATTTCCGCCATCCAGACCAACATTGGAAACGCGGTTGAGGCCGTGAGCGAAGTGGAACTCACCATTCATCAGATGACCGCCATTTCCGGCACGATCGCCGCAGCCGTGGAACAGCAGGGTGTGGCCGCAGGCGAAATCAGCGAGAACATCGTTCATGCGGCAACCGGAACACGGGAAATTGCCAACAACACCAGTGTCATGAGCGATCTCGTCAAGTCGAACTCGGAAAGCGCCGAGACCATGTCGGACAACACCAACCGGCTCAGGGAGCAGATCGAGGTTCTGGCCGATCAGGTCGACATCTTCCTCACCACCATTCGTAGTCAAAGCACGCAAAAACTCGCAAAAGGTGAGGCCAGACTTGCCGGTTAACCTTGAGCGCCAGAGAATTCACAAGATTGCAAATGCAATAATATTCAACTGCGCCTAGTAAGGCGCAGTTTTTTGTTCATGCCTGAAGTCAAAATTTGTGCCCTTCCTTTTATACTTATTTCAAACTTTTCTGAGATAATTCTAAGCCAATCACGATAGATGACCTGCGAAACCCATGGCCCTGCGCCGTGCCCATTTGTCGGATCAGGAAGCGGCGGCCAGAACCAAGCCTGCCGAAATCGAGGTGGCAATGAAAGACCTTGTAAAGAGAAACCAGTTCGTCGCCCTCTTGGCGGGCCTGATTGTTCTGACCTTGATGGATGAAGTGGTTCTCAACTTTTTCATCGCCTCCGATGCCCAGCAGGAAACCGAACCCCTCTTCAAGCTCTTTTCCCAGTTTCTTCTGCTCTTGTCCCTTTCCTTGGGCTTTCTGCTCTTTGTTGGCTACAAGAACAGAAAAAAGCAGGCACAGGTTCTGCAAAGGGAACGAGACAAGTCTCATCAGCTGGCGGCCCGACTGGCATCGCACAAGCTGGGCATTGATGCCCATGCGATCGTTTCCATAACCGATACCAAGGGCCGGATCACCTATACGAACAAAAAGTTTCGCGAGGTTTCCGGCTACAGCGAAGAAGAGCTGATTGGCAAGAACCACCGAATCCTGAATTCTGGTACGCATGATCGCGCCTTTTTCGAAGAGATGTACAAGACCGTCTGGAAAGGCGAGAGCTGGACCGGAGAAATCTGCAACAAGGCCAAGGACGGATCGCTCTACTGGATCACGACCACCATTGTCCCGATCATGGACACGACAGGCAAGCTGGAAGAGATCATTTCGATCCGGACGGACATCACGGACATCAAGAAGAAGGAATCCGAACTCAAGAGCTACAGCGCGCTTTTGAAGACAACCTTCGAGAATTTCCCCGGTGGCATCAGTGTATTTGACGCCGACCAACGCCTGCTGCTGGCTAACAAGTCCTTCTATGATCTGATGGAGATTACCCCTGACCAGTTTCCGGTCGGCAAGATCTATGCGGATGTTCTCAAGGAGCAGCTTCAGTCCGGTACGATCAGCTTTGTCGGAGAAGCCCTGTCTGCTGATGGGGCCAACGAGCCGCTTTCACTGAACAAGAAACTCAAGTGTACCAAGACACTGCCGACAGGACGCGAAATCGAGATTGAAAGCTGGCCGCTAGAAGATGGAAGCATCGTCGCTGCCTATTACGACGTCACCGAACACAAGGCCATGCTGAAGCACCTTAGCCGCAGGAACGAGGAAGCGGAAGCTTCAGCCGCCCAGTTGCTTGCCGCACAACAGGCCCAGGAACAGGCCCACAAACGCCTGATCGACTCCATCAATTCCATGCGCGGCGGGTTCGCACTGTGGGACAAGGACGCGAAGCTGGTCACGGCCAACGAAGCCTATCGGAACTATCACAAGGAACTGGCCCATCTCATCCGCCCGGGTATGTCGGTGCGTGAATTTCTGGAAGCCGGACATAAAATCGGCTTCTGGAACTTCAAGCAGGAACTGCCCGACAACTGGCTCGACATCTTCGTTGAACGCTTCAAGACCGCTGACCAGTACGAAGCAACATTCGAGACCATAGAGGGACGCCATCTGGTTCTTTACAGCACCAGGCTTCCCAATGGCGATATCACCTCCAATTTCATTGATGTGACCGAGGAACGCCTGCGCGAGGCCGAACTGGTGCGCGCCCGTGATGCTCTCAGCCACATCGCCTATTTCGATGCCCTGACGGCCCTGCCCAACCGGGCCCGTGGGCAACAGGATCTGGAAGCGCTGTTCAGCAACAAGCAGCCGGACTCTCGCTTTGCCATCATCCAGATCGACCTCGACAAGTTCAAACGGGTCAACGACACGCTGGGACACGTATCAGGCGACCATCTGCTCAAGGAGATCGGATCCCGCCTGGCGTTTCTGGCCTCCAAGGTCCCGAGCTTTCAGCCCTATCGCTGGGGCGGAGACGAGTTCGTCGCCATTGTCAACGATGTCACCAGCACCGAGCTTGAAAATCTGTGTCAGGAGCTGACAGACCTTATCGCCATTCCTGTACCTTACGAGAATTCGACCCTCTGGCCAACAGTCAGCCTTGGCGTTGCCATCTATCCGGACGATGCCTCGGATCTGTCCTCTCTGATGATGTATGCCGATCTGGCTCTCTACAAGACCAAGGAAATGGGCCGCGACGGATACCAGTTCTTCTCCTCGGATATGAAAGAGCGCCTCGACAGCGAGGCCTCTATCGAGGCAGACGTTCGCCACGCGCTCAAGATGGACGAGTTCGAGCTGCATTTTCAGCCGCAGATCAGCACCATTGACGAGAGCATCACGGGCATCGAGGCGCTGGTGCGCTGGAACCATCCCATACGTGGCCAGCTTCCTCCGGGCCTGTTCATGGGCATCGTCGAGGCAAACGGTATGGCCTCTGCCCTTGGCAAGACCATCTTCGAGAAGGCCATGTGGTCGGCCCGGCAATGGATCGACGAAGGGCTTTCCTTCGGCCGTCTGTCGGTGAACCTCTCCCCTGCCCACCTGCAACGGCAGACATTGATCGACGATTTCCTGCAGAGCATGGAGAAATACGACATCAATCCGGATCTGCTGGCGGTTGAACTGCTTGAAGGCATTCTGCTTGATGACCAGTATACCAACATCAACGAGCTGTTCGAAACACTGTCGGCGCGCGGAGTTCATGTGGAGCTCGACGACTTCGGCACCGGCTATGCGTCGCTTTCGCATCTTTCAAGCCTGCCGATCGACGGCATCAAGATCGATCGCTCCTTCGTCAACAACATCGTCGTCAACAAGAAGCAGAAAGCCATCGTCGAAGTCGTCATGTCGATGTCCCGCATGATGCAGTTGCGGGTTGTCTGCGAAGGCGTCGAAACCCATCAGCAGCTCGCGACCGTATCCCAGATCGCCAACTGTTCTATTCAGGGCTACCTGGTGTCGCGTCCTCTGACCTTTGACGGCATGACCCGCTGGATCAGGGAGAAACGCAACGTTGGCATTCTGACTCCATCAGGGCCCCGTCAGATCCGCAAGAGCCATATGGGGATTGCATCCAGCGGCATGTGATCTGCCAAGCCGCTGCCTGATACGAGACGATTTTGGACATCGGTTGCAATTACGGATTCAAACAATCAAAGATAGAATTACTTTGGCGATTAGTTATTTCTACGTAGCTAATTGAGAGTTTTTCTTACTCACTATTTGATTCAGACAGTTTTCCTACTATTCTTTTTCTTCAATATATTTCCATATTTTGATTTATTAATAAATAATTAGTCGCTTTACCCGAGGATTACCGTAAATATAACAAGTTCGGGACCCTCAAAATGAATATCGCCAAGCTCCCGCTGTCCTGGAAAATAGCAGCACCGACAATCGCAGTATTTCTTTTCATGATCGCCCTTTCGGCAATCAGCCTGACAAATCTTAAAAGCTCGATGCGCACTGAGCGCATCAACAGTCTGAAAGACATCACCCACACGGCAGAGGCCGTCGCTCAGGCCTTCTACGCCCTTGAGAAAAGCGGTGAACTGAGCCGAGAAGAGGCTCAGGACCGTGCCAAGATGGCGCTCGACGCGATGCGCTACGATGGCGGAGCCGGCTATCTGTTCGTCTACAAATATGATGGTACCAACCTGGTCCTGCCAAACAAGAAGCTGGTGGGCAAGAACCTCATCGACATGAAGGATTCGGATGGCCGCTATCTCGTGCGCAACCTGATTGATATCGCCAAAAAGGGTGGCGGTGAGTATGCGTACAACTGGCCGAAGCCGGGTAGTGAAGAGGCTTTTGAAAAACTGAGCTGGTCGGAAGCCATCCCCGAGTGGGACTGGATGATTGGCACCGGGGTCTATATTGATGATATGGACGCCGCATTCTACAGCCAGGCTGCCTTTGCCGGACTCGCAACCCTGCTGTCGCTGCTGCTGGCCGGCACGATCTCCTTCTTCGTGATCCGCTCGATCAACCGGCCGATCACCGGTCTGGTCGCCAACATGCGTTCGCTGGCTGACGGCAATTCAAGCATCACGGTGTCCGATCAGAACCGCTCCGACGAAATCGGAGCCATGGCCAAGGCGATGCAGATTTTCGTCGACAACGAAAACAACCGCAAGGCCCTGTTAAGCCAGCATGAGAAGAACCAGAAGGAAGCCCTGACAAGGGGCGAGAATGTGCAGACACTCTGCCGGGCCTTTGATCAGGAAGTGGCCCGGATGCTGGCAACCGTTGGCGATGCAGCCAAGGGCCTGCAGGATGCTTCGCAGATGATGAGCTCCGATGCCCAGAGCACCTCGGCCCAGAGCGAACAGGTCTCCAGCGCTTCCGCTCAGGCGTCCAGCAACGTTGAAGCCGTTGCCTCTGCCGCCGAAGAACTGGCAGCATCAGTCAGCGAAGTTGCCCGGCAGGTCCAGACCTCCAACGACATGGCGCACAAGGCTTCGTCCGAAGCTTCCAGCACCAACCAGCGTGTGGAACGTCTTTCCCAGGCGGCCAAACAGATCTCTGAAGTGGTCACCCTCATTCAGGCAATTGCCGAGCAGACCAACCTGCTTGCTCTCAACGCGACCATCGAGGCTGCACGCGCCGGAGAAGCCGGCAAGGGCTTTGCCGTGGTCGCCGCCGAGGTCAAGGAACTGGCCAACCAGACCAGCAAGGCAACAGAGGAAATCGACAAGCAGATTTCCGAAATCCAGCATGAGACGGATCTGGCGGTAAATGCCATTTCGGAGATTTCCCAAACCATTGAAAGCCTAAGCACCATCTCCAGTCAGATTGCCACAGCTGTGGACCAGCAACGACTGGCAACAGAGGAAATCGCAACAAACGTCACTCAGGCCTCCCGCGTAACCAACGAAGTCTCCATGAGCATCGGCAATGTGACGCAAACGGCAGAGAAGACCCGCGAGACATCCTCGATGGTCAACGATTCATCCCTGAAGTTGCAGCAGGAAGCCGAACATCTCAAGAGCCGCGTCAACAGCTTCCTGGATGACGTGCGCAACGAGAGCATAGCGGCGGCCTGACGACACCCTGTCCCCCGACCTGCCTTTGACATTCCGTCACAAGACTGGTCTCCAAAAGCAAAAGGCCCGGGCAGCAATGCTCCGGGCCTTTTGTTGTTGAACTCTGATGTCAGGGGCGTGCTTCTGGAGCGGGAACCTTTTGCGAAGGCCCAGATCTTGGACTATGACGTGCCTTCGGGGCGGTTGCCCCTGTCCGCTTCGCCAGATACGTCGCCACGGCCCCCTTCGGGCTCGCCGTCGGACGCAACCGTTTCTATGGCTCCATCAGGTGCCCGTTCTGGCTCTGGCTCTGGCTCTGCTTCGATCACAGCCTGCGGCTCTTCAGAGGGCTCCCAGGATTCAGGCACCACCACGAACCGGTCTTCCTCGCTGAACATTTCCGGTGCAACCACACCGGCAACCGCAGCGGTCGCGGCAAGGTCGAAGTCTTCCTTCTGGGCCTCATGAACCGGGTCCTTCTGGCGAATACGCCAAACCAGATAGGCCGACAGGACCGCCAGCAGAACGGTGGGGAACAGGAACAGCGCGTCAGGCCCGAAATATTGCATCAGCACCGAAGTGACGGTGGGACCGATCGTCGAGCCGATGCCATACGCAACCAGCAGCCCCGCGGCCATGCGCACATAACCGTTTTCCTTGGCATTGTCATAGCCATGCGCTGCCGCCAGCGAGTAGGCAGGCTGGGTCAGGGCCCCGATCAGCGCGCCGACCGCCAGAAAGGCGTAGAATGGCAGATCATGCAGCAGCGTGATGGAGATGGAGGCCAACCCGCCCAGAATGCTGATGACCAGAAGAACGACGCGGCGGTCCATGCGGTCGGAAAAGCGCCCGATCGGCCATTGGCTGATGATGCCCCCGAGGCACAGCATGGCGGCAAAGACCGGGGCCTGCTTGAGTGCATCATAGCCCCTCTCTACCGCATAGATGGGCGCAAAGGTCAGATGCGAGCCAACCACCATGCCGATCAGACAGGCCGAGACGATGGCTGCGGGCGAGGTCTTGAACACCTTGCGCAGATCGAGCCTGACAATGGCGATCGGAGCCGGCTGGGCGGCCTTGGTCATGGCGACCGGCATGACTGCAACGGAGATGATGATCGATGCCACGGCGAACAGATAGAAGCTTTCCGGCCGCGCCAGCGTTGCCATCAGCTGCCCTGAAGTGAAAGCCGCGTAGTTGACGATAATGTAAGTCGACATCACCAGTCCGCGGTTTGAATTGTCGGCGAACTCGTTCAGCCAGCTCTCGATGATCAGATAGAGACCAGAGACCGAAAAGCCGGTGATGAAACGGAACAGGATCCAGGCATAGGGATCGGCGATCAGGGGATGCAGCAATGCCGCCGCAGACATCGAGGACACCATCACCGCAAAGCCGCGAATATGACCGGCCCTGACCACGACATGCGGGGTGACAATGCCGCCCATGACAAAGCCGGCAAAATAGCCCGACGCCGCAAAGCCGATGAGCAGGTCACTGAATGCAAAGGCACGCGAGGCAAGCGGAATCAGGGTGCTCTGCAAGCCATGCCCGAGCAGCAGCAGGGTGACGGAAAGCAACAGAGAGGCGATTGGTGCAAATATCTTGGCCATGGCAACCATCCTTGAGTAGGTCCGCGAGATTTGCTCAGAAGAGAAAAGCCGGATCACATTTCCTTCGACCGACTTCTTCGATCAACGATCCGCATCCTGTCTGACCCAGCCCCGCGATGGAGCGAGCCGGAAAGGCCGGACAGCGAGGTCAGCCATGCGGGAATTTGCCAATCGATGCAAGGGAAAAATGGCTCCGGTGCGAGGGTTTTTCAAGCCATGGCAAAAAGATCACGTCCTCCTTCCGGCCCTATCACCGGTCATCGGCACAAACTGCGTGAGCAGCAAAGGCGCAGACAAAGGGGATTGCGATGCCGATCAAAGTGACGCAAGGTTCTGCCATCATCAAGGCGAGCCCGAGCCGGTGCAACAGCGCCATCGGCAAGCACCCGGAAGGACAAGGCAATGTGCGGACGTTTCATACTGAAGGGCTCATGGGCGGATATTCACGAGATGTACAATCTCATCCGGCCAGAAGACCGACAGCGCAATCTGCCTGCCCGTTACAACATAGCTCCAACCAACGATGTCCTCTATGTCACCGAGGTCAAAGGCGAGCGTCGGCTGCTGGAAGGGCGCTGGTGGCTGGTGCCCCATTGGGCCAAGGAGCTGCAAAGCCGGTACCCGATGTTCAATGCCCGCTCGGAAGAAGCCCATAACAAGCCAGCCTTTAGCGATGCCTACAAGACCGGACGCTGTCTCATTCCGGCGGACGGCTATTATGAGTGGACCACCAGCAAGGCAGACGGCAAGAAGGATCCGCATCTTTTGCATCTGCCCGATTTCGAGCCCTTCGCCTTTGCCGGTCTTTCAAGCTACAACCCGACGCTTGACCTTTATAGCTGCACCATTCTGACCGCTCCGGCCGTGGACGAAATCCGGGCAATCCACTCGCGTATGCCCATCATCCTCAAGCCTTCGGTATTTGACAGTTGGGTCAGCCCCCACACATCGGTCGACGCGGCACGTCTGCTGCTTGAAGAGCACCGCGACCGGGAGCTTATTTCCTACCCGGTCGACCGCGCAGTGGGCAACAGCAGCGCCTCCGGCCCCGATCTGATCGCACCGGCGGACACACATCCCAAAACACTGTTCTGAAAACTGGTTCTTCTTGTTTCTCAATGGCTTGATCCAAGGTTTCCAGATGCGATCAACCGTGAGCGCTCACCTGGTGCGGAACAAAACAGGCAGGTCTTACGTTTATTCGTCAAACAGGGATGCAAGTCGGGCCCGTTATGGGCGGACTTCCAGACCTTGACACATTGTTTTTGACAAAGACCTGGAGATTGACCCCATGACCCGATTGTTCAAGTATCTTTTTCTTGCGGCGCTCCCCGCCCTCACCGTCAGCGCTCCGGTGCGCGCCGAGCCCATCGACAGGGTCGAGATCGGCCAGTTGGATTGCGCCGTGAAAGGAGGAAAGGGCTTCATTTTCAAGTCCACCAAGGACCTGTCCTGCACCTTCAAATCCGCTCAGAGCGGTGTTCCGGATGAGGCCTATTTCGGCGCCATCAACAAGTTCGGTCTGGATATCGGCACCACGGATCATGGCGTGATCTCATGGCTGGTTCTGGCGCCGACCACGGACAAGTATCGTCCCGGTGCCTTGGCAGGCGACTATGGCGGCATCACCGCCGAAGCGACCGTCGGAGCTGGCGTTGGCGGCAACCTTCTGGTCGGCGGCTCCAAGGAAACCATTGCGTTGCAGCCAATCAGTGTTTCCGCCCAGACCGGCCTCAACTTCGCGCTGGCCGTAAGCGAAATCGAACTGCGAACGCTGGCCGACTGACTGGGGCTGACCCGACAGCGCCGTCCTGTAGCTCTGGATGGATGAGGTCGGGTCATTTCCTTCCGCCCCGCATCGCTATGATCATCGGGCCGCATCATGCGGCACTTTGCACTTTGCCCCTGCACACCTGCACAAGGAGCTTTTCATGTTTACCGGCTATGGCCTTGTTGGCCTCATCATCCTGTTTCTCGACATCTACGCCATCGTCAAGGTGATTGGCAGCCACGAGAGCACCGGCGTCAAGCTGTTGTGGATCCTGGGCATAATCATCTTCCCGCTACTTGGCCTGATTGTCTGGTTCCTTGCCGGACCCGGCGGCCGGCGCACTGCCCGGCTTTGACTTTGACGGACCCTTGGCCTTTGTCACAAGGGGCACCGTGATCTCGACTGTCAGTCCGTTTTCCTCGAAACGGCGGTCGATGGAGCCGCGCAATTCACCCCGGATATTGGCATCGATCAGTCGCGTGCCAAATCCCTTGTGGTCAGGCGCCTTCACCGGCTCCTGACTGCGTTCCTGCCAGACCAGCGTCAGAATGCGGTCTTTGCCCCTGAGATCAACCGACCAGCGAACGCTCAGAGCCGTGTTGTCGCTTGCAACATCACTGTATTTCAGGGCGTTGGTTGCGAGCTCGTGGAAGGTGAGTGCGAAGGCCTGAACCGTGGTCTCGTCCAGTTCCACGGTTGGTCCGGAAATCATGCCGCCAAACTGGTCCTCTCCCAAAACCTGCCCCAGCTCCCGTGACAACAGATCGGACAGATCCGCCCGCTGCCAATGAGAGCGCGTCAGGGCATCCTGCGCGTTGGCCATCGCCTGAAGACGGGCCGTGAAGCTGTCGGAAAAATTCTCAAGAGTATCGGAATGGCGGGCGGTCTGACGCGCCATGGCCAGAATCCGGGCGATGGAATTTTTGATCCGGTGCTTCATCTCCTGCAACAGCAGGTCCTTTTCCGTCAGGTTCTTTTCCGACAACTCCTGCATTGTTCTGGCGGTTCGCACCGCCTTCAGCTGCGAATGGGTGATCCAGGCCAGCATGGTGGCAAGCAGCAAAAACACCGCAATCGACACATAGGGCGCCACATCCTCAAGATCGAGGGTCTGTTTCGGCTGGACGCGGATGTCGAGCACCCATTGCCGTCCGGCGACTGCGATAACCCGCGTCACGCGATCACCATACTTGTCGACATCGTCATAGAGCGCAGACTTGAACAGCGGATGGCTCTTGTCATCAAGGTCATGCGCCTGCAGGGCCACAGGCAATTGTGGCTTCTCGGCCAGCGCCGTCATGAACAGATCACCAGCCCGGAAGGGCGCATAGATTACCCCCCTTACCGGTTTACGGTCGACCGAGGGCTGCTCGAGGGCCTCAAAGGCTCCCTCGGCTTTTCTGGCTTCACTGCGTTCATAGCGTGAATAGACAAGAAAACCGGCCTGTTTGATCGCCGTGATTTCCTGCACCAGCTCGACAGGCCCGGAGGCCACCATCTCCCCGGTTTCATACGCCTTGCGGATAGCGGAGCGTCGGACCGGTTCGGAGTACATGTCATAGCCGATGGCCGCCAGATTGCGATCGTCCATTGGCTCCAGCAGGGCGATGGCCGCCCTCTCGCCCCGATCAGTCTCCGGCCAGACCTTCGCCCCGTCGCCATAGTCATAGGCCAGCACGGCATTCATCGCGGCATCATCGTCCGGATTGAAGGCCTCGGCAAAACCGATCCCCTGCAGCCCCGGATAGTTTTCTTCCAACCGAAAGCCTGAAATGATCTTGGCAAACTGTTGGTGCTGGATGCGCGTCGGCGAGGCCTTGAAGAAGGCATTGGTTGCCCTCAAAAGTGCGAAATGCTGGGACAGACGCAGGGATACACGGTCCACCAACTGACCGGCGACATCCTCGGCCCGGCTCTCGTGTGCCCGCTCGGCACCATTGTACAGCATCAGGGACACCCCGGTTCCGATGATCATGACCGTGGAGAAGACGATGGGGGCAATCAGTCTGTGCATGGGCGTTCCGTCACTGAGGGATACCCGCCACAATCTTCTGGCGAGCCGGGCGAGTATAGAAAAAGTCAAAACAAATTGGCATCCCAAAAAGAAGTCATCCCCGAAAACCGCTGAGGGCGAAACAAAAGATGCTTAATTGCGAAATAACAGGAAAAGAATTACTGCCCATTTGTGGCGTCTTTTTGCTTTCAGATCTTGTACCCTGCCCAAAATTTCTGGAACATTCGCAAGGCTGGACCGTTGATAGTATGAGGACGCAATGAAGTCCCGATGTTCAACAAAGCAAGGAGGAACGTTATGAATTGGAACCAGATCGAAGGCAACTGGGCGCAGTTCAAAGGCAAGTTGCAGGCCGAATGGGGTCGTCTGACCGATGACGACATTGATGTGATTGCAGGCAACCGCAAGCAGCTCGCAGGCAAACTGCAAGAGCTTTATGGCAAGCGCGAAGAGGAAGCGGAACGTGAAATCGAGAACTGGATCGCGCGACGCTGACGGGTGTCCACCCCATCTGACGGAACCGAGGCAGAGCCGGACCCGGCTCTGCCTTTTTGTTTGCCGCATTCGTTTTCGGTCCTGTCAGCGTCTCTCTGAACTAGGCAGTGCCAAGGCAAAAAAAAGCGGCTCTGATGATCCATCAGAGCCGCTTTTCCGTGAGATGCAGGTCTATCACCCTATCGTCCTCGAACGAGATGCATGAGCAGGGAGAGAACGAGGAACGCCAGAAACAGGAAGAACAGAATCTGCGCAATTCCGGCTGAAGCCCCCGCAATACCACCAAACCCAAGTACACCAGCGATGATTGCTACAATAAAAAATACCACTGCGTAATAAAGCATGTCATTTCTCCTTTGCACTACATCTATTAAACGATCAATACTAGGAGTTTGTTCCATGCCTCACTCGCATTTTTCCTAAGCTTTTCCGTCGAAGAACAGGGCCTGGCTGATCAGCGCCTTGACCATGTCTTCATTGAATGGCTTGGTGACAAGGAAGGTCGGTTCCGGGCGTTCGCCAGTCAGCAATCGCTCAGGAAAGGCGGTGATGAAGATCACCGGGATATCGCTGTCCTTGAGAATATCATTGACCGCATCGATTCCGGAGGAACCGTCAGCCAGTTGGATATCGGCGAGCACCATCGCCGGCTTGTCGCTGTTGTAAAGCTCGATCGCCTCGTCGTAGGTCCGGGCGATGCCGGTGACCCGGTGGCCAAGGCTTTCGACCATCTGCTCGATGTCCATGGCGATCAGCGGCTCATCCTCGATGATCATGACATCGGTCGCGACCTGTTTGGAAATCATGACTGAGGCTTCGCCAAGGAGGTCTGCCACCACGTCGGTTTCGACGCCAAGAACGAGCGCGATCTCATGCTCTGCGAATTCCTCGACCGAGGCCAGCAGAAAGGCCTGTCTCGGAGCAGGAGGAACGTTTTGCAGGTTTGCCTGCGCCCGGCTTTCCCAACCATAGGGCGATTGGGCCGGAGGCACATCCACATTGGCCCTGCGGTAGAGATCAGAGAAAAGTTTATAGAGGGAAACACGGTCACTGCCGGTTTCGGGGAACAGGGAAACATCTGAGATCAGAGCTTCCAGGGTGGCCGCCACAAAGGCATCTCCAGACGTTTGAGACCCCGTCACAGCACGAGCGTAGCGACGAAGATAGGGAAGATGCGCGGCAACTCGAGTAGAAAGCGTCATCTATAATACTCTCCTTGATGAGATCGATAGAAACATCGAAAATGTAGTATATCGATACAATTCATCAATCCAAAAAAAGTTCCCGACCCTTGGATCTTTTTTGGGAACTATTTTGCGAATGGGGCGTTTTGATAGCAAGACCGAGACAAATCCTTGGCCTCTATAGGTGTTCTAAATGGTAAAAGATAATGTAAAAAAGGGCATTTTGAGCGCATCCGACATGTTGGGGCGATCTATGCGCCCGGACGAAGAGTTGGATCCGAATGGTGCCATCGCGCAGAAGCTGAAAGCGCTATACACCCAGACCGAACAGGAAGCCATTCCAGACCGTTTTCTGGATCTGCTTGAGCGGCTGGATGAAGCAGAACGCGCCGCAAACAGCCTTGGTGAGAGGTGAACGCTCAACATGCAAAATGCTGACAACAGTTTCAAACGGGAGATGCTTTCCGTTCTCCCGAGCCTTCGAGCCTTTGCCATGTCGCTGTGCGGCAAGCATGACCGGGCGGATGATCTGGTGCAGGACACTGTCATGAAGGCCTGGTCAAAGCAGGACAGCTTCGAGATCGGCACCAACATGCGCGCCTGGCTCTTTACGATCTTGCGCAATGAGTTCTACAGCCAGATGCGCAAGAGCGGCAGGGAAGTGCAGGACAGCGAAGGCACCTTCACCAACAATCTCAGCATCCAGCCAGCCCAGCACGGACAGATGGATCTGCAGGATTTCCGCGAGGCGTTGTCAAAGCTTCCGGACAACCAGCGCGAGGCGATCATTCTCGTCGGCGCATCGGGCATGTCCTATGAGGAGGCTGCCGAGATCTGCAATTGCAAGGTCGGCACCATCAAGAGCCGGGTGAACCGGGCCCGGACGCATCTTCAGGAGCTGCTGTCGCTGGATGAAGATGGAACCTATCATCCGGACAACACTGCCGCTTCCGTTGTTTCCCAGGCCTTTGTAAGCTGAGGCCCCGAATTTTTCATCACCAAATCCTGTTATACCCTTTCGGCCCGATGCGCCTCCAGCGCATCGGGCCTTTTGTTTGGTCAATCCCCCTTGAGGTCCAATAGATCCACTTCTTCCAAGACAGAGGCGCCTCTTCAGTCGATCCGGGTGTTTTCTGTCTTCCATCCGACATCGTCTCGATAGACGCTCCGCGAGCTGGTCCCCCACCACACGCCTTCCCCACAAAAGCAGATTACTCTCTCGCCGGGTCGGCACAAAAAGAACCCCTCCCCATCCTTGCTGGATGAAGAGGGGCAGGAAGCGAGCCTTGCCCTTTCCGGCTTCGCGATCACTCGCTGACGATTGCCCGGAGCATCCAGAGTGCCTTTTCATGGAAGGTCAAACGGGCGGTCAGCATATCTTCGGTCACCAGATCGCCTGCGTCGCCGGCGGCCTGCCCGGCGCGGCGCATGGTACGCACCAGCTCCTCATGCATGACGATCAGGTCTTCGACCATGTCCTTGGCCTTGAGATCCTTTACCTCGCCGCGCTCGGGCATGAAGGCACCGAAGTTGCCCTGCCGCACGGGCGCCAGGGCATCAAGAGCGCGGATGCGCTCGGCAATGACGTCGGCAGCCACGAACAGATTGTTGTAGTGATCCTCTGTCAGCTCATGGAGCGACTTGAACAGCGGACCGACAACATTCCAGTGATAGATGTGGCAGACAACGGTCAGCTTGTAGGTAGCCCCCAGAATATCTGACAGGGCCTCGGCCATATCCTTGCGATAGGTGGTGTCCAGCCCATTGTTAAGGTGGGATTCACTGGGTGCAGTCTGCAATACAGCTTGAACAGTCATAATGAGATCCTTTCTTCCAATAAAAGCCCGCACCTGTAAGGACTTGCGCTCACAGATGGGCGCATGGGGGTCAGACCGGCACAAAGGCGTCCGACCTCATTCTCGGGCAAAATTTCAAATCGGCATGGAGCGCAATCAAAGACTCTAGCGCCGCTTGCGCGAAACATATCCGGCAGCGGTGATCCCGGCTCCCAACGCCATCATCAGCATCGGTGATGCGCTGATAATCTGCAGGATCGCCCGTGTCGTGGCAAAGTCCACACCGGCGGTAGCCCGCGCGGCGGCTCTCAGACGTGCCCTCAGTCGACGACGACGCGCCAGCAACAAAAGCACGATGGCGCTGAGAAAGAAGGCCAGAGCGGCGAGGATTATCGACGCCTCCAGGCCCCCCAGAGTGCGCTCCAGCCAGATATACAGCGCCAGCAGACCAAAGCCGGTTCCGATCAGAAAGGCGATCGAGGATGCCACAATCAGCAGTCCGTCCTCGACGCCTCCGCGAAGCTCGCGCTTCATACCGGGACCGGCGAGATCGACCAAGATGGAGACAAGAGCGCCCATGGGTTACTTGCGCACCAGAAGCGCTGCCAGAAAGCCAACCCCTGCGGCCAGACCGACGGCGGCCAGAGGCTTCTTGCGAATTTCCAGCATCATGCGGGCTTCAGCGCGACCGGCGTCCTCGTTGAGGACGGTCAGTTTCTCCTGCGCCTTCTCAACGGCCGCCTTGGCCACGCCACGGGCACGGTCCTGCAGGTTGATCACATCTTCGGACCCGCGCTTTGCAAGCAGTTCCGTGATGCTGGCGATGTCATTGCGAAGCTCTTCGATCTGCTTGTTCAGATCAGTTTCCTTGGCGGTTTCGCTTTTGTTGTTGGCAACAGCCATAACGCACTCTCCTTTAGGATGTTTGTTGTCGTGTCTGTCATTGTTGTTGTTTGCCAGACACCAGACCAATGCGGGAAAACCACGCTTTGTTCCTGAAATCGCGCCATATTTTTATTTGAATTTTGTTGGAACCTTTTCGCCTTGTGTGCGTTTGGGATATGAAACACACGCGGGCGCGTAGCCGCGGGTTCCAATCCACAACACCGTCAAGCCAGAAGGGCAGAGGCAGGAACACGGTTCTTGCAGGAAAGCGAAGCTATCCAGATTAACCGGATCATTTGCTGAGTTGAGGCCGCCATTGAAATGATCGATTTGACTATCATGCACAAAGAGTTGCTTGCGTTGGTGCAAGATACAGGGCGCCTGAAGGCCGTCGAAAAAATTCGCGGACTAGGCATCTACCCGGATTCAGATTTCGATACCCTGATCGACATGATCAGGAAGCAGACAGAAGCGGATACAGCTTTCATCGCGGTGGTGGAAGATGAGAAGGTGCTCTATCAGGCCTGCTCCAGCGTCGACACGCCTCTGACCGAAATCACTGACAGGATCGCCGTATCCTGCCTCATCGAGCGCTCACAATGGCAACCTGCCTTTTTGCTGACCGCGCAGGATGGCATCGAGAGTCCTTATACGGGTCTTGTGTGGGGTATCCCTATCATGGTGGCCGGTCATGCGATCGGCAGCCTGTGCCTCATGGACCGCTCCGGGCGCACCTCGTCATGGGCGGCGGGCAACGACGATCTGCTGCCACGAACTGCACAATTGATTGCCTCCCTATTCGAATTGAAGCAGTCGGCGCGAGCAAGGACAATGGAAGAGTTCGACCTATCCCGCGCCAACGTTCGCTATGCTCTGGCACTCAAGGCCGGGCGGGTGGCGACCTGGAGCTGGGATCAGGACGAACAGGTCATTGAGTGCGACGCCAGAATGCGCCAGCTGCTTGGCCTGCAGGAAGTGGGAACCGTCACCAGCAAGCGGCTGTTCCGGCAGCTCGATCGCGACGACCTTGCGCGTCTGCATGAAGAACTCAAGGACATGTATGGGTCGGACGAGGACGTCACCGTCGAGTTTCGTGTCCAGAGCACGGGCTGTTATGTTCTTGCCCTTGGCCATGTGTTCGAGCGCGATGAACAGGGCAACCCCCGCAAGATCATCGGCGTGGCCATCGACCTTACGGAAAGCAAGCGAAGCGAGGAGAAAACCCGGCTGCTGTTGCGAGAGGTCAACCACCGTGTCAAGAACATGCTCGCCATCCTGCAATCGCTGGCCAGCCAGACCCTGCGCCATACCCAGTCACCAGAGCGCTTCACCCGCGCCTTCTCTGGCCGTCTTGCCGCCCTTGCAACCTCTCATAGTCTGTTGTCTGATCAGGAATGGGAAGACATCGATCTGGTCAGCCTGATCCAGACCCAGGTCAAGCCCTTCGCCAGCCACTATGCAGAGCAGGTGACCATCGAGGGACGACCGATCGCCATCAATGCCGATGCGGCGATTGCGTTGGGGTTGGTGGTCCATGAGCTGGCAACCAATGCCATGCAGCATGGTGCCCTGTCGCGCAGGGACGGCCATGTCGCCATCAGTTTTGATATCGATACGCCACCTTCCGGGCAGCCGACCCTCACGATCTTGTGGAGAGAAACCGGTGGCCCGCGGCTCAATGAAGAACGGCGGCGCGGGTTTGGTTCGATCCTGATCGAGCACAGCCTCAACAAGATCATTGGCAGCGACGTCAATATTTCCTACGAAAAATCCGGAGTTACTGCCAAAATTTCAATGCCCGTATAGTCAATTTCACCATCATCAGACAGAATTTTGAAAATTAATTCGGAACCATCTTCATTCACTCCCGTTTTACTCCTGCAAGACGAGAGAAAATGAAGATTATTACATGATAATCTTCATTTTTCCTCACTTAACGAAAATATTTACAAGGAGAGGAATGATGAATTACAAGTTTATTGCCACCACTGCTTTGGTTGCCATGATGTCTACCAGTGCATTTGCCATGGACAATTCCGCAAAATCCGGTGCGATGACCAACAATGGTCAGATGGAGATGAAGGCTCAGGGCTCGGCATCCGGTGTCAGTGCTGAAGGCACCGAGACCATCCGGTTCAGCATTTTCACCAAGGAAGTCTCCCCTGACGCCACCGAAAGCCGCAACGGTTATCTGACCGCCGCTCCGGGGCAGATTCTTGCCAGTGGCCTGATGGGCGAGACGGTCTATTCCTCCGTCAAGGACGTTGATGGCGTGCGCACGATCATCGGTGACATCAACGACATCGTTCTGGATGACGAAGGCACCGTGGAAGCGGCCGTGGTCGGCGTCGGTGGCTTCATCGGCCTCGGCGAGAAGGATGTCGCCGTGGACTTCACCCGCCTGCAGTGGATGACCTGGGAAGGCGAACGCCATCTGGTGATGGCGTCTACCAAGGAAGAGCTCGAGGCAGCGCCCGAGTTCAACCGCGACGGCGTATCCACCATGACCAACGCCAACCTGCTGATCATCGATCAGAACAAGTTGAGCACCGATCAGCTGATCGGGACTGCCGTCTATGGTGAGGACCTCAAGGAAATCGGAGAGGTTGGTGACGTGCTGCTTGATGCCAACCAGACCGTCGAGGCCTATATCGTCGACGTGGGAGGCTTTCTGGGCATCAATGCCAAGCCGGTTCAACTGGAAGCTGACAAGCTGAATGTCTATGCCGACGCAGAGGGCGCCCTGCATGTCTACACGCCATTCACGCAGGAGCAGCTGGAAAGCATGCCGTCCTACGAGGCGCAGAATGACAAGCTCAGCTTCCTGAAATAGCTTCGGCAGGATGCATCGCCCCGCACGGGATGCATCAGGCTGAAAAAGGCACCGCCCATTCGCCCGGGCGGTGCCTTCTCTGTTTTGGCGGTGTGGTTTGACGCCTCACAGCCCGGCTGCGGTCAGGCGTGCCATATCCTCGTCGCTGAGAGCAAGTTCAACCGCCCGCGCGAAGCTTTCGATCTGGGCAAGGCTGGTGGCACTGGCAATCGGTGCGGTCACGCCCTCGCTGCGAATGATCCAGGCCAGAGCAACTTCTGCCAGCTCAGCATTGTGACCTGCAGCCACCTCATCAAGCACCGACAGCACATGCATGCCCTTCTCATTGTAGAAGCGTTTGGCCATGTCGCCGCGTTTTGGGCCCTTGAAATCCGCTTCCGTACGGTATTTGCCGGAGAGGAAGCCAGAAGCGAGACTGAAATAGGTGATCACGCCGATGTTCCGCTCGATGCAGAAATCCTTGAGCGGGGCGGGAAATTTCTCACGCGAGGCGAGGTTATACTCCGGCTGGAGCACCTGATAGAAGGGTAGCCCGTCGGCCGAGGATGCCTCCAGCGCTCCAGTCATCAATGCCATGTCATAGTTTGATGCGCCAATAGAGCGGATCTTGCCAGCCTTGAGCAGCTTGTCATAAGCGCCAAGGGTATCGGCGTGGTCGGCATCCGGGTCTGGCCAGTGGGAGAAATAGAGGTCGATATAGTCGATGCCGAGACGGGACAGGGAATCCTCTACCGCCTTCAGAATCCATTCGGACTTCAGCCCCTTGTGACCGGGGATGCCCATGTCAGATCCAACCTTGGTGAAGAGCTTGACCCTGTCGCGCATACCAGGGCGCGCCTTGAACCACTTGCCAAGGATGGATTCGGATTCTCCGCCCTTGTTGCCCTCCGCCCAGCGGGAATAGGCATCGGCCGTGTCGATCGCGTCAAAGCCATGATCAATGAAGGCGTCGAGAATACGGAAGCTTTCCTGTTCGTCGAGCGTCCAGCCAAATACGTTGCCGCCAAACACGATCGGGGCGATGTCGAAACCGGTGCTGCCCAGCGCTTTCCTGTCCATCAGATATCCTTTCCTTGCGGTTTGCTCCCGGCATCCGGCCTTTGCAGACGACCATTCGTTCGCGATAATCGGCCCGGAGACAAGAGCTCACACTCCCTGACAGCATTGTGAGAGTCCCCGCACTGCGGGACAAGGCCGGAAAAGCCAAGCGAAGGTGCTTTGTGCCTTTCTACACCGAAAAGTCGCATCGGGTTCTGACAGGCAAAGGCCAACCCCGGTCCGGCTCTCGGCCGTTGCCATGCGGTCCTCAAACCACTCCGAGGGAACAATCCCTGATGCCAGACGTTTCCTCTCTGTATCCGATACGCTGCCCGCTTCAGCAGTGGCAGCGTCCAAAGCATAAGACTGCAGTCCGAGCGGATTTCCCCGACAGTCTCGCGAGATCCTTGCCATATGCCCTGCCGGGCATTGACGGACTGTGCAGCCAATCAATTGAGAGGATAGCAAATGTACCGTTCACCCGACCGACTTTCCTCGGGGCCCCTGCTGCTCATTCTCGGAGCAGCCATCGGGCTGGTTATCACGATCTACTATTTCATCACGCCCCTGACTGGCGTCAACGGCTCCATCGGTGCCGGGCTGGTGGTCTTTTCGACGGCCATCATGCTGGTCGCAGCCCTCATCCACCCGATCCTGCCATCCGGCATGGTGCGGGCAACCCTCAAGTTTCTCATTCTAGTGGATGCAGTCTGCACCATTGCGGCAGGGTATTTCCTGCATGAATGGCTGCTGATTGGGGCCATGATCGTCGCTCTTGCCGGTGCGGTCATGGGAACCGCCAGCGGTATCAAACCCCTTTCACCGCCCAAGGCCCGCCAAGGAGTTGCAGCATGAAACAGATGAACCGAATGCTGCTTGGCAGCCTTGTCAGCCTCACGGTGGGCATGGGCATTGGCGGGGCACCCGCCCTTGGTCAGGAGACAAGTCCTACACCGGCCGCCACAACAAACGACACCGAGCCCGCGACAACAGATGCGGGCACCCCAGGTGCATCCGCCAGCGGCTACATCGCTCCGATGCCCACTATAGACATTGACGAGGCGGTCGTCGCCCCGATCCTCAATGACAAGTCACGCCCTCGCAAGGGCATTCCGCTCGTGTCAAAGGCTCCGGTCTGGAACAGTTTCCATGGCCAGCTCAACGCGCAGAAATATTCACCCCTCGATGAGATCAACAAAGGCAACGTGGACAAACTGGAAAAAGTCTGGGAGATCCACACGGGCGATGTTTCTGACGGCAGCGGCGACAAACCGGCAACTGTCTGGTCGGCCACGCCGATCTTTGCCAATAACACGCTCTATATCGGAACGCCCTTCTATCGCATTCTGGCTCTCGACCCGGCAACGGGCAAGGAGAAGTGGTCGTTCGACACCCAATCCACCCTGAAGGCTCTCACCCAGCCTGCACTCAAGAACCGCGGCGTTGCCTACTGGCAGACGGATAATCCGGTTGCCGGTGAGCCCTGCCAGAAGATTGTCTATATCGGCACCATGGATGCACGCCTGTTTGCCGTTGATGCCGACAGCGGTAAGGCCTGCGATGGCTTTGCCGATCACGGTGTGCTGGATGTGAACCAGTGGAACACGCGTCCCGACCGCTTCCCGCTTTCGCTGCTGCAGCCGCCGACCGTGGCTGGCAATCACTTGATCATGGGCTGGGCCGGCAAGGACTGGGAATTTGCCGAAGCTCCTCCGGGGGCCGTCTTCTCGGTCGATCCGCAGACCGGTGCCCTGCAATGGGCCTTCAACACCATTCCGGAAAGCATCCGTCGCCAGACCGGAACAGCCAATGTCTGGACCGCCATGTCGGTGGACGATGATCTGGGGCTGGTCTATCTGCCGGTTGCCTCGCCGTCTCCCAATTATTGGGGCGGCAACCGCAAACAGCAGATCCCCTACGCCACTTCCACTACGGCGCTGGATCTGGAAACCGGCAAGGTCGTCTGGTCACGCCAATGGGTGCATCACGACATCTGGGACTATGACATCAACTCCGCCCCCACCCTGATGGACATCACAGTGGACGGCAAGGAGATACCTGCGCTCATTCAGGCCACCAAGATGGGTTTCCTGTTCGTGGTCAACCGCGAGACAGGGGAAGATGTCTGGCCGATCGAGGAACGTCCCGTGCCGCAGGGAGATGGCTCCGTCGAGGGAGAAGTCTATGCCGCCACCCAGCCTTTCCCGACCAAACCGGCTCCTCTGCTGGATCAATCCAAGAAACCTGAGGTCTGGAAGATCGCCGATATTGTTGGCGGCGGCTCGTGCTCGGCGCTGTTTGACAAACTGAGCTACAAAGGCATGTACAGCCCGCCGACCACCAGGGGCGATGGGGTCCTGACCTATCCGGACAGCGCTGGTGGCGTGCAGTGGGGTGGTGTTGCCTTTGATCCGGAAAGCCAGACGGCCATCGTCAACACCTCGCATATCGTGCAATACATCAAGCTCTTTGCAAGGGCAGACTATGACCGGATCAACGGAGGATCGGGCAACGAGAACGGGTTTTATCCGCAGACCGGTGCGCCCTATGGCATGAGCCTGATGAACGCCATGAACTGGCTCGGCATGCCTTGCTGGAAGCCTCCGTTTGGCGAACTGGTGGCGCTGGACATGCACACGGGCGACGTCAAGTGGCGCAAGCCGATCGGGGAATCCCAGCGCTACGGCTTCTTCATGCCTGAAAGCATGGGCTCGCCCACCATCGGAGGGCCCGCCGTCACCAAAGGCGGCCTGATCTTCATCGGTGCAACCATGGACGCCAAGGCCCGCGCCTATGACCTCGACACCGGCAAGGTGCTCTGGTCCGATCAGATGCAGGCCCCGGTGGTTGCCAACCCGGCGATCTATGAATACCAGGGCAAGGAATATGTGGCCTTTGTTTCGGGGGGCAACTCAATCCTGAAGCCGACCGTCGGCGATCAGGTTGCCGTCTATGCCCTGCCGGATTGAGACACGAAAATCTGAAAGACCCGACCATGACAAAGGGGCTCCCTCGAGGAGCCCCTTTTGTTTGTCTGCCTATCATGAATGCTCAGGATATGGACCGGTCCAAGGCGTTCCGAGGATCGGCCGATGATTGGCGAGGCATCACAGCCCGGCGCCACCTCCCTCACCCGACACCCTCGGCAGAAGCCCGTCGCCACGATACAAAAAAGCCGGGTTGTCACCCGGCTTCTGTTTCAACAGCTGCAAACCAATCCAGCGCGCTTGTGTCAGGCCCCACGCTGATAGGCAGAATGGAAGGTGCGGCGGCGCTGGGCAGCCTTGAGAGCAGAGAATTCCGCCTCCAGCTGATCACCCCAAGCCTTGATGTCACGGCGGGAGACTGCGTCACGCAGCAGCTTCATCCGGGTGCGGCGCTCTTCCTCGGGCATGTTGAGCGCGGTCAGAATGGCCTCATCCATCGAGCGGTGCGAGAACGGATTGGCAATCACTGCCGACCCCATTTCGACTGCGGCACCGGCAAACTCCGACAGTACCAGAACGCCATCACCATCAACACTGGAAGCGACATATTCCTTGGCCACCAGATTCATGCCGTCGGCCAGCGGTGTGATCCATGCCACGTCGGCCGCCCGGTAATACGCCACCAGATCGGAGAAGGGAATGGCGCGGGAAATCAGGGTCACCGGTTGCCATGCAAGGGTGCCGAAGCGGCCATTGATGCGACCGGCTGCGGCCTCGATGTCATTCTGAATTTCGTTATAGGCGCTCATGTTACGATTGGCGCTGACGGAGACATGCATCAGGCGCACCTTGCCGATCAGCTCCGGGGTCTTCTCCAGCAGACGCTCGAAGCTGTCGAGCTGCTCAACGCCGCCCTTGGTATAGTCGGTACGACCAACCGAGAGGATGAGCTTGCCATCGCCCATCTCCGCAGCGATGCGCTTGGCCCGTTCGATATTGACCGGATCATTGCCGCACTCGGTGATATAGTCGACATCGACACCGACGGGAGCAACGGAAACACCGATCTCCCGGTCTTCCCAGCTCAAAAGGGTCGGAACCCGGCGTTCGGTAAGGGCGGTGCCTTCGAAAATCATGTCCTCGCTGACCAGCTCACGGCGCAACACCTCGACATCCAGAAGACTGCTGGCCGCCGACACGAAGTTGGCGGCATAGCGCGGAATGTGGAAGCCGACCACGTCACACTGCAACAGGCTCTCGATGATCTCCTTGCGCCACGGCAGGATATTGAACATGTCTGCCGAGGGGAATGGCGTGTGGTGGAAGAAGGCGATGCGCAGATCCGGACGCATCTTGCGCAGATAGCCCGGCACCAGCCAGAGGTTATAGTCATGCACCCAGATCATGGCGCCCTCGGCCGCCTCGGCGGCGGCAGCCTCGGCAAAGGCCCAGTTGACCTCGCGGAAGTTCGGCCAATCCACCGGGTCATAGTTGTAACGCTCGCGGAAACCATGCAGGATCGGCCAGAAGGCCTCCTTGGAGGTCACATGGTAGAACTGCTTGACCTGATGGGCAGATAGCGGCAGGCGGGAGACAGAGTATTTGCCGTGATCGTCCTCCACTTCGATGACCTGCTCAAAATCCGGGTTGGCAGGATCCTCGGCCAGTTTCCACGCAATCCAGGCGCCGTGGTCGACGGCCCCGAAGAAGCTCTTGAGGGTCGGCACGATCCCGTTGGGGCTCTTGTTTTCCCGCAGCTCGGTCTTACCGTTGACTTCGACTTCTTCATAGGGTTGGCGATGATAAACGATGACAAGATCAGAAGACATGGGTCTAGCTCTGTTTCCTTTTGCTCAATGGGTGAAATAGGGTTCGGTTTGAAAAACGGGTGTCAGATGTCCGGGTGCATGGCGAGCGACCGGATGGCCTCGGCAATGCCGGCAGCGCCGATCGCTTCGGCAACATAGACATGATCGAGAAAGCTGACGCGCTCGAGAAGGGGCCGCTCTGCCCCGCCCACCGCCACGGCGGGCACGCCGCACTCAAGCATGGTGAGGTCGTTGAGCGTATCCCCGGCAGCAAGAACACGGGAGGCGTCAAGGCCAAGATGGGCGATCAGCTTGAGTAGCGAAGGCCCCTTGGAGAACCCCTTGGGCAGCACGTCAAAATAGCTGTCGGCGGAGATGATCCAGTCAAGCCCCATGGCATCGATGATCGAGCAGGCGGACGGGTCAAACAGCGCCGGGTCCATGTCGTAACTGACCCGATAGCGGAACCGGGTTGGCTGGATGGTCAGGCCCCTGATGTCAGCCAGCGCATCGCGGACACGGTCGCCGCTATCACCCCAGGCAGCAGCGATATCATGCTCCAGATCGGGGATCGGCTCGACATGGCCTTCAGCCGTCACTCTTGCGATGGTCGTGCCTATGTCGCCAACAACGAATTCCGGGCGCGGCACACCCTGACGCGAAGTCAGCTCGACGATGAATTCCGGGTCACGCCCTGTCACAAAAACAAGGCCTACACTGTCCCGATTGGCCTCGATCCAGTCATAGAGGGCTTTGCGATCGGCATCACTGCCGCCAAGGAAGGTACCATCGAGGTCCGTGGCCAGCACGAAGGGCTTCCGGGCAATGTCCGGCTGAATGTCTGTAGTCAACTGATTCATGATTGCTCCAATGAAAACTCAAATGTCTGTCCTGTTCAGTATCACGAAATCGTGTTGCTGACGCGGCCAATCATGGCCTGCTGCGCAGGATGGGAATAGGACAGATCCATGGCACTCGGCTCGGCCTCGATGGGGCGCGACCAGAGCGCGGCAAAGGTCTTTTCGATATCGGCACCTTCATAGAGAATTCGCCGCACGGCCTCACAAATCGGCATGGTAACTCCAAGCCGGCGAGCCAGATCGGTAATCGAACGGGCGTTGGCTTCGCCTTCGACCACAATGGGCCGCCCCTCGAAACAGGCATCTAGGGCAATCCCCTGCCCCAGTTGCAGGCCTAGGGACATGTTGCGCGAGGTCGGCGACGAGCAGGTCAGGGTCAGGTCACCGACGCCGGACAGCCCAGCCACCGTTTCGCGACGCCCGCCCAGCTTCTCGGCCAGCACCATCATCTCGTCGATGCCGCGGGTGATGAGTGCAGCGCGGGTATTCTCCGCAAAACCGACGCCTTGCATCATGCCGCAGGCGATGGCGACCACATTCTTGACCGCCCCGCCAATTTCCACCCCGACGAGATCATCGGAGACATAGGCTCGGAACGCCTCGGTACTGAGCGTCATGGCAAAGCGCACCGCCGGACTTTCATCCGGCGTCAACCGGTCCGCATAGCTGAAGGGAAAGGCGGAAACGACAGCGGTCGGGTGTCCCAGTGCCGTTTCGCGGGCAAAGGTAGGGCCGGAAATGACCCCCACCGGATGGTCGACGAGTTCGGTCTCTGCGACCTGGGTCATCAGCAGGCCGGTGTCCGCCTCGATGCCCTTGGCACAAACAGCAACGGGCACGCCCTTCGGGATGTGGGCAGCCACCTGAGCCGATACAGACCGGATAGCCCGCGAGGGCACGACAATCATCACGGCATCGGCATCCCGCAGCACCAGCTTGATGTCGCTCGTTGCCATCAGGTTGCGTGGCAGCTCGCAATCGGGCAGGAAAACCGCATTGGTGTGTGCGTTGTTGATCTCGTCAACCACTTGCCGGGACCGGCCCCAAATCGTGGTTCGAGCGCCCGCGCGCGCTGCGGTAGCGGCAAGGGCGGTGCCCCACGACCCGGCGCCGATCACCGTCAGGCGGGAAAAGGGATGCGCATGGGCGTTGGCTCGGTTGGGCTCAGCTGCTTCAGTCTGAGGCTTTTGCTGCCCGGCCGCGTTTGGAGACGGGGTCGGCGTCGGTGTAGACGAAAATTCGGCGACAGGCGTCCGCAGTCCCCCCAACTGCCAACCACCCAAAAGGGAATCCCAAAGCGTTCTCACAGCAGCGCCATCCAGCGCTTTGTCTTTCCGTAAAGCAAACATCATCTTTCGCAAATTCACTCGTTCATATTCGTGATGGCGATCCAACCCGACCGCCGTAGCATCAGGCAAAAATCTCGGTCCGATCTGGCAGAAAACAAGAAGGCGTCTTTTCTGGGAGGGCGTCGCTTGTGACGCCGACAGCCGAGCCTGCCTACCCAGACAACGCCTCAAACTTGAATTGGTTTCAAATTTTTTGAATATATTTTTCCATTCAGACCAATTTTGACAATTCGTTCAAATTTCAAATTTCCTAAAAACTATATCCATAATTTGTCAGTGTCAAATTTGAAAATAAGCAAAACATATAATACATTTATAAAAATATATATTTACTATATTTTGTTTAGTCTATAAATTTGGCAATTAAATATATTTTTATGATTTTAAATACTTTTTGTTACTTAGGAAAAGATTTTCAAAAACACATCATGGTGCGTAGAATGCAAGGTGAGTCAAAGCAACGCTCCTACCCGCCAGAAACCTGCACGCGTCGCCTTTCCGCCTCAATCGGGCGACAGAAGAACAAAAAAATCTGCGGCCGGCTTTGGGAGACCGACCGCAGACATCCGCATTCCAATGGCCGAGAGCCCTGATCACTCGATCAATATTGCCCTGAAATCATTCACATTGGTCATGGTGGGGCCAGTAACAACAGAATCCCCCAATGCTTCAAAGAAGCCATGGGCATTGTTGTTGGCCAGTTCCTTGCGCGGGTTCATGCCCGCCGAAAAGGCACGGTTCAGCGTATCGGGAGAAATGATCGCTCCAGCAATCTCCTCGGCGCCATCAACGCCATCGGTATCCCCGGCCAGAGCATGAACCCCCTCGAGCCCATCAAGCCCCACAGCCAGCGACAACAGGAACTCGACATTGCGCCCGCCCCGTCCATTGCCCTTCAGCGTAACGGTGGTCTCGCCGCCGGAGAGCAGGAGGCAGGGCTTTGAAAACGGCTGCTCCCTTGTCACGATCTGCCTGACAATTCCCGCCATGACAGTCCCAACATCCTTGGCCTCGCCTTCCAGACTGTCGCCCAGTATGTGGGTTTCAAAGCCTTCCGATCGCGCCAGCGTGGCGGCGGCCTCAAGCGCCAGTTGCGGCGCGGCCACAATGTGGTGACTGCTGCGCGAAAGCCGCTCGTCGCCCGGCTTGAGGCTTTCACTTCGAGGACTGTTCAGCAGTTCCAAAACACTATCGGGCACTTGCAGCTTGTAGCGATCTATGATGTCGAGCGCGTCCTGCCGCGTGGTCGGATCCGGAACCGTCGGGCCGGAAGCGATCACCCGCGGACTGTCGCCAGGAACATCGGAAATCATGAGGGTCGTCAGTCTGGCGGGATAGCACTGCGCCGCCAGGCGCCCGCCCTTGATCGCCGAAAGGTGTCGCCTCAGAATATTCATCTCGGTGATGGTGGCACCGGAGGCGAGCAGCGCCCGGTTGACAGCCTGCTTGTCTTCAAGCGTGATGCCATCAAGCGGCAAGGACAGAAGCGTCGACCCGCCGCCGGAGATCAGGCAAAGAACTTCGTCGTCCTCACCAAGGGTGGAGACATAGTCCATCATGCGTCGGGCGGCCAGAAGGCTCTGCTCATCAGGCACCGGGTGGGCCGCCTCGACAATTTCTATCTGCTTGCACGGCACGGCATAGCCGTAGCGCGTGACCACCAGTCCTTCCAGCGGTCCATCCCAATGATCTTCCACCGCGCGCGCCATGGCAGCGCTCGCCTTGCCCGCCCCGATGACGACAAAGCGCCCGCGGGGAGGTTGCTTCGGGAGGAACGGTTCAACGCAGCGGGCTGGCTGAGCTGACTGGATGGCCGCATCAAAGAGCGACCGCAGGAAGGAACTGGTATCACGCATCAGGCTACCGTGTGGTTTGCAAGCATTTCGAGGGCCTTGACCATGGCCGAGTGATCCCATGCCTTGCCACCGTTGGCTGCGCAGGCGTTGAAAAGTTCCTGTGCGGTTGCCGTGTTCGGCAGGCTGATACCCATGGCTCTGGCGTTGGACAGAGCCAGATTGAGGTCCTTCTGATGCAGCTCGATGCGGAAGCCCGGATCGAAGGTGCGCTTGATCATGCGTTCGCCATGAATCTCAAGGATCTTGGAGGAGGCAAAGCCGCCCATCAGCGCTTCGCGAACCTTGGCAGGATCAGCGCCAGCCTTGGAAGCAAACAGCAGGGCTTCACTGACAGCCTCGATGTTCAGGGCCACGATGATCTGGTTGGCAACCTTGCATGTCTGGCCATCGCCATTGCCACCGACCAGGGTGATGTTCTTGCCCATCAGATCGAACAGTGGCTTGGCTGTTGCAAAGCCCTTCTCGCTACCACCACACATGATGGTAAGGCTGGCAGCCTTGGCCCCCACTTCGCCGCCGGAGACCGGAGCGTCGACATATTCGCAGCCCAGATCATTGATCTTCTTGGCGAATTCCTTGGTATCGACCGGAGAAATGGAGCTCATGTCGATCACGGTCTTGCCAGCAACAAGGCCTTCGGCAACGCCGTTCTCACCGAACAGGACAGCGGCAACATGCGGCGTATCAGGCACCATGATGATGATGATGTCGGACTTTTCAGCCACATCCCTGGAAGAGGCACCAAGCGTTGCACCCTTGGCGATGAGGCTTTCAGGAACCTTGAACGCGTCAAAGACCGTCAGTTCATGGCCGCCATCGATCAGGTGTTCCGCCATGGGAACGCCCATGATACCGGTGCCGATAAATCCTACTTTACTCATAAGAAAAGCTCCTTGTCTGATGCGCCGGGGGCGCCAGTTCAATCGGTTGAAATGCGAGTGTGGCAGGGATCATGTGCGCCCCTGCCCCTATTCTTCAGTCAATGGTCTTCAGAGAGGTGCCTCAGTTCAGGCATCCCCGTTCAGGCATCCTTGAGTTCGGCCAGCTTGGAAATGGCAGCCGCCCGCATCAGGGCCACTTCGGCCCCGAGCGCCACGAAGGTGTAGCCCCATTCGAGATAGCGTTTGGCGTCCGCCGTGACCGGAGCCAGTGTGCCGATGGGAACGCCCTTGGATTTGCAGACATCGCAGAGATATTTCATCATGCCCTGCACGTCCTTGTGGCCCGGATCGCCAAGATGATCCATGCTGGCGGCCAGATCCGACGGACCGATGAAGACACCGCCAAGATTTTCAACATCGCAGATCTGCTCGATTCGTTCGGCAGCAGATGCCGTTTCCACCTGCACCAGCGCGCAAGCGCGGGCATTGGCGGACTGGATATAACCGGCTTCAGCCCCGTAGGAGCAGGACCGGTGCATGGTGGCAACACCGCGCACCCCTTCCGGCGGATAGCGCATGGCCGCCACGGCTGCCTCGGCCTCATGCTCATCCTGCACATAAGGGAAGAGGATCGTGCGGAAGCCAATGTCCATGAAGCGCTTGATGAGAACCGGATCATTCCAGGTTGCCCGAACGACTGGCTCACTCATGCTGCCTCGGAGGGCCTGGAGTTGAGGTATGAGAGTGGTCAGTTCGTTCGGGGCATGCTCTGCGTCAAGAACCAGCCAGTCGAAGCCGACCGCACCGATGACCTCGGCGGCGATATTGCTGGTCAGCGCAAGCCACAACCCCAGTTGTGTCTCGCCCTGCCTGATGGCTTCCATGAAGCGGTTTTCCGGTGGGTTAATCAGGTTCGTCATAATGCTCACCCCTTTGGGTTCGTGGGTAAACCCGAGCGAAGCGTACCATCGGGCCAACCCGCGGGCAAACACCGCAACGCTCATGGCTTGAGACACATCCGTGTGGGGGAGAAGAGCGCAGTTTCCGACAAAGCAACCACGAGCGGCCACCTTGACCTATGCTTGCTATCGCATGTGGACGCATCTTGCCTTTTGAGACCACCCCATGAGCAAGAACCGCAGCAAGAGCGAAACAGTGCCGGCACTCCTCCCAGAACGCAGACGTATTTCCATTCAATTTCCATATTCATCATATTAATTAGTCTGTTTTATTTTCAAGATAAATCTTGGTGACTTCGCCGATTTTCATTCTTTCAATTTTCTATTCGGCCAAAATTCGCCATTTATGTCTGATCGCTTGTGGATATTCATCGCCACAGCCTGTTCAGGATTGCATTCAATAATCGAAATTGAAATAATTAATCTGATTAATTTTACATCCATTTCATCGCTTGGCAATCTTTTGCTTGCCAAGGCGGTGCGGAAAAGGTCTAAAGAACTCGCCGACACGCCGCCGGCCCAAAGCCAGATTCAGCAGGAACGCCATGTCGCTTGAAGACACCAGCATGACGCCGACCGGCTCGCTCAGCGACCGGACCGCCAAACAGATTGAACAGATGGTTGCGGAACGTGGATTGCAGCCGGGTGATCGTCTACCCACCGTGCAGGAGTTGAGCCAGCGGCTGGGGGTCAGCCTTTCGGTGGTTCGTGAGGCAATTGCCTCGCTCAGGGCTGGTGGCCTGCTGCATACCCGTCAGGGAGCCGGCATCTTTGTTGCCGAGCCAAGCGCAATTGACAATCGCGGTCTGTTCTTTGGCGACCTGTCGCAGATATCGTCTATTGTAGAAATTCTGGAATTGCGACTGGCGGTCGAAGTAGAGGCAGCAGGTCTGACAGCCGAGCGCCTGTCGATGGCGCAGGAATCGCGCATCTATGAAGCGTTTCAACAGATAGAGGTAGCGATGAACCATGGCGGAACATGCGAGAAAGAGGATTCGCTGTTTCACATCGCCATTGCCGAGGCAACGAACAATCGCCGCTTCGTGGAGTTCCTCACCCAGCTTGGCAACGCGATGATTCCGCGTAACAGGCTTCGTCCCCTGCCCGCTTCAGCAAAGGAACAGACCGCCTATCTCATGCAGTTGCAGGATGAGCATCGCCTTATTCTGGATGCGATTTCCAGACGGGATCCCGAAGATGCGCGGCGCGCAATGCGCAATCATCTCTCGCAAAGTCGGGATCGGTATCACAGCATGATCAGGGCCAAAACCACATTGCGCTAGGCAATGGCGTTGGTCGGCCAACCGATGCGCACACCACGGTCGCACCCGGGCCTTGGGAAGACTGCTAAAGCAGACTCCTAAAAATGGAAGACATCCGCCAGATTCAGTTTTTCGAGATCGGCCTGAGCTGGCTGACGGCCAATTTCAACATCATTGGCAACGCGCGAAGCGGCTGGCAGGCAAGCGATGACGTGGCGGGTGGTTTCAAAGAATTCGCTAAACATGTGAACACTCCAGTTCTCTACGGACTTCCTATACTTTAGTATGAAATGTACGCCCATTCCGTCCAATGTGAAAGTGACTAGTCTGCTGCGGCAGTCATGCATCCAGTGCATGGAACGCACAGAAACAGGATACAGATCAGCCCGAAATAGACCCAACCTATTGACATCAATATTTTATTTCTTGATTGGAAAGATCCGTATCAGGCCGTATCGCGCTCGATGATTTCGAAGCCAACGTCCAGGACCGGCTTGGCTACCGGTTTGCCACTCAGGCGCGCCAGCAACGCGCTGGCAGATTCCCGCCCCATGGTTGCCCGATCGATCCGCACAGTCGACAGCGCCGGATAGGTGTAGGCGGCAAAATTCTGATCGCCAAAACCGACAATTGCGATGTCGTCCGGAATGGAAAGCCCCCTTGCCTGCACCTCGGTCAGTACCCCGTGCGCCAGCGTATCGGAGCTGCAGAAGATCAGGTGGTCATGCAACCCCGCATCCAGCAGACGGGCAGCTCCCTGTCGGCCGAGCTGCAGGTTGGAAATGCCCGGCACGATGCTCGTCGGCACATCGGTTATGCCCTTGTCGGCCAGAGCCTTGAGGAAGCTCTCGTTGCGGATCAGGGCACGCTGGTCTTCTGCCGAGACGATGGCAAATTTCCGGTAGCCCTTGTCATAGAAATAGTTGGCTGTCCGCTTGCCGACGCTCTGCTGGGAGAAGCCGACAACGATATCGAGCGGCGTCGGGGTCACGTCCCATGTCTCGACAATGGGAATATTGGCAGCCAGCAGCTGTCGACGGCAGTTGTTGGAATGCTGGATGCCGGTAAGGAAAATGCCATCGGGGCGGCGGCTGAGAATGGCCGTTACCAGCTGTTCTTCCTCCTCCAGCGAATAGCCCACCTCACCCTGCAGCACCTGATAGCCAGCCTCTTTCATCGGTTTGGCAAAATGCTGCACCGTTTCGGCATAGACGATGTTGACAAGGCTGGGCACGATGACGGCAACAAGCTTGCTCTTGTTGGATGCCAGCCCGCCCGCCAGCATATTGGGAACATAGCCGGTCTGCTCGATGATTGCGTTGATGCGATCAAGAGTCTTCTTGGCAACCTTGTCGGGATAGTTGAGGGCGCGCGAAACCGTGGTCGGAGCAACACCTGCGAGCTTGGCCACGCTCTCCAGCGTGACCTGTTGCGATCCCTGTCGCGTTCTCTTGGTTTCTGCCGTCAGCAGTTGCTCGTCAGATAGCTCAGCCACGTATCAACTTCCCAAATTGCAGCCCCTCTTCAAGCGAAGCCCTGGGACAACCGCAAAGAAGGAAACCGCACCCGTCTATGTAATCGGCGCGGGATTGAACAGGACCAGATCATTTCGAATGCCAAGCTTGTCGGCTGCCGTCTTGCTGCGCCCGCTTGCAATGTCAAGAATGAGCCTGAACAGCTCCCAGCCGCCTTCTTCAACCGTAATCTCGCCGGATGCGATCCGGCCAGCATCGACATCCATGATATCAAACCAGCGCGAGGCCAGCGTGCTGTTGGTTGCCACCTTGATGGTCGGCGTAGTCGGCAGATTATATGGGGTTCCGCGTCCGGTCGTAAATATATGCAGGTTCATTCCTGCGGCCAACTGCAGAGTTCCACACACAAAATCGCCCGCCGGGGTAGCTGCGAATGTCAGCCCCTTGCGCCGGAGGCGTTCTCCCGGTCCGATCACGTCGACAATCGGGCTTGAACCGGATTTGGCCACCGAACCCAGGGACTTCTCGACAATGCCGGAAAGACCACCCGCCTTGTTGCCCGGTGTGGTGTTGGCAGACCGGTCGGCCCCGCCCTTGGCGAGATAGGCATCATACCAGGCCATTTCCCGCACCAGCCCTTCCACAACATCAGGGGACGCTGCGCGCGGTGGCAACAGATGGACGGAATCCCGAACCTCTGTCACCTCGGAGAACATCACGCTGCCGCCAGCCCTGACAATGAGATCGGCCGCGGCCCCGAGCATCGGATTGGCAGTGATACCGGAAAAGGCGTCGCTGCCGCCACATTGCATGCCGACGACAAGATCGGAAACCGGGCAGGTCTCGCGTTGGCGCTTGTTGAGCCGCTCCAGATGCATCCGCGCCTGCATCAGGATGTCGTCAACCATGGCCGAGAAGCCTGTCAGGCCCTCGTCCTGAAGATACATTTTCGTCGCGGTCTGATCGCCTTCGGTCATGATCATCTCTGGCCGGAGCT
This sequence comes from uncultured Cohaesibacter sp., assembly GCF_963666525.1. NCBI lineage: Bacteria > Pseudomonadati > Pseudomonadota > Alphaproteobacteria > Hyphomicrobiales > Cohaesibacteraceae > Cohaesibacter > uncultured Cohaesibacter sp. Next base: position 3,681,417 of record NZ_OY762905.1, on the reverse strand, counting down.
TTTCGCAGCCGAGCGCCACCACCATCACCTCGCCGCCGAAGTTGGGGTTGAGGGCGATATTCTTGATGGTGCGGATGGGAATGTAGGCGTCAGTCGCATCGATGGCCACACCACAACCGTAGGAATGGGTCAGAGGCACCACATCGTCGACATTGGGATAGAGCGGCAGCAGCTCATCGCGGATACGCCGGACGGCATGTTCAACGACACCGGCAACACACTGCACGCTGATGGAAATGCCCAGCAGATTGCGCGTGCCGACACTGCCATCGGCATTGCGGTAGCCTTCGAATGTGTAGCCTTCCAGCTGCGGCAGGGAGGTTGGGGCCACCGTCGGGGCCTTGAGGGTTTCAAGATGCGGTGCCTCGGGCAGTTCGATCATGTACTCGTTGACCCAAGCCCCCCTGACCAGTTCCTGTCGGGCAAGGCCGATGGTCACGCCATAGCGGATGACGGCGCCCCCCTTTGGAATGTCGGTCAGAGCCACCTTGTGGCCGAAGGGCACATCGTCCTTCAGCACAGCGCCGGTGTCCAGTTCCGTCCCCGCCGGCAGTCCGCCTGCTGTCAGAACGATCGAAACATTGTCATCAGGATGAACCTTCAGGCTGGGAACGGGCTTGGACATGGATGCCTCACGCTTCTTTGTTGTTGTTTTTCTTCTGCTTGATCATGCCGTAGATCGAGAAGACCACGGAGATCAGGATCAGGACCCAAAGCACCATGGCAATCGGGCTCTTGGTGAAGAAGATCGTCAGGGTGCCAAAGGACTCAAGGCTCTTGACGAAATAGACCTCTGCCTGTTTGCCCAGAATGAAGCCGATGATGAAGGGCGCCACCTCAAGCCCGACCTTCTGGCCAAGAAACCCGAACAGGCCGAAGAACAGCAGGGTCCAGACATCGAACATGATGCCGAAGTTGATCGCATAGGCCCCGACCACGCACATCATGATGATACCGGGATAGAGCAGATATTTCGGGATGGTGATGACCTTGACGATCGTGCGGATGGCAAAGAACATCACGACGAACATCACAAGGTTGGCAAACACCAGTGCCACCATCATTGTGTTCCAGGTGTCGAGATTGTTGCCGATGAACAGCGGCCCAAGCTGGATGCCCTGAAGGGTGAAGGCACCGATGAGAACGGCGGTTGTCGAGTCTCCGGGGATTCCGAGCGAGAGCAACGGGATCAGCGCCCCGCCTGTCAGGCCGTTGTTGGAGGATTCCGATGCAATGACGCCCTCGGGAGCGCCCTTGCCCAGCTTCTCTGGATGCTTGGAGAAGTTCTTCTGCTGGGTGTAGGCCAGAACCGAGGCGGCGCTGCCACCGACGCCGGGCAACATGCCAACGAAGGTGCCCAGACTGCTGGAGCGGATCAGGTTGACAATCTGGCCCTTGAAGACCGACAGGCTGAAGGAGGTGCCACCGTTGAGCTCGAGCTTCTTCCCCTTGCCGACTTCCTCCTTGATGCCTTTCTGGGCTTCCTGAAGAATGGTCCCCAGACCAAACAGGCCGATGAGCACCGGCAGCAGCGAGAAGCCGCTTTCCAGATACGGCACCATAGCCTCGGTCATCAGGCGATATTCACCGTTGCCGCCAGAGGAAATGTCATAGGACCCGATAAGACTGAACCAGACGCCAAGCACGCCGCTGAAGATGCCCAGCAGCAGATTGCGCGACAGCGAGGCAATCACCGTGAGCGCAAACAGGATGATCAGGAACTTCTCGACATAGGAGAATTTGATTGCGACATCCGCAAGGCTCGGAGCAAAGAAGAACAGGACGATGGCGCTGAACAGCCCGCCGAACAGCGATGATGCGATGCCGGTCTTGAGGGCCCGTTCGCCTTCGCCCTTCTGGGTCATCGGATAGCCATCAAACGTGGTGGTAATCGATGACGGCGTGCCGGGAATGTTGAGCAGGATGGCCGGAACCAGCCCGCCGGAGATACCGCCAACATACAGCCCGAGCAGCAGGGCAAGGCCATTGGTCAGGTCTAGCCCGTAGGTCATGGGCAGACAGACGGCAACGGCCATGGTTGCGGTCATGCCGGGAATGGCGCCGAAAATGATGCCCACCACAACGCCGAACCCGACCAGCGCAAAAAACATGGGCGTGAGATAGCTTATGAATTCCATGAGTCAGCCTATTGTTTCCGGGTCAGGGCAGCGTGATGTTGAACATCTGCGCCAGGACATACCAGGCGACGGCGGGCGAGATGATCGAACTCAGCGTGATGGTAACAAACTCCCGCCGCCCCGGCTGATGCACGAACAGAACGGAGAGCAGGAACATGAAGGGGATGGATGTGAACAGGAAGCCGAACCCCTCGTTGGGGAAGAGGTCGCCGACCGTTTCCATCAGAGAAAAATAGATGATCGTGAGCACCAGCGTTCCAAGCAGGCGCACCCAGTCCGTCGGCGGTCCGGCCTGCTTGTCTTCCTTTTTCTTCTCGCGCATCTGGCGCAGAAGTTTCGGACCACTGGTGAGAGCGATCAGGACAGCAAGGATCAGCAGGATCCAGTGAATGATGTGCGGGAAGAACAGGTGCGACTGACTGAAGTCGATCGATACCTTGAAGAGTGAATTGCCATCTGCCATTTGCGTTTCTCCGGAGTGACCCCGAAAGCCGGGCAGGCCTGCCGCCCGGCCTCAGGATACGGATAGAGTGCGGAGAGCCGGACCCGGCATCCCATAAGGAAAGCCTGCCGGGTCCGGAAGGATTCCGAAGATTAGTGGATGCTCTTGATGATCACGTCGTACTGATCCATCTTGTCCTTGAGATAGGCAGCAGCTTCCGCAGATGGCTTGAAGTTTGGAATGAAGAAGGATTTCTTCTGGGTTTCCTGGATCTTGCCTTCCGCATAGATTTCACCAAGAGCCTTGTCCAGAGTCTCGATCAGAGCCGGGTCCATGTTCTTGTTGTAGAGGAAGAAGAATTCCTTATCGAAGGTGAAGTCCTTCTTGCCATCCTGGGTAACCGAAGCTTTCGGAGAAACGAAGTCGAGCAGATGGGCCTGTGTGGTGGCGCCGAAGCCTTCCGGATTGGTCTGCTTGATGGTTTCTTCGCGCGCCGTCAGCCAGACAAAGCGCATGGCTTTCTGGTCTTCAGCCGGCAGCTGGGTGTATTGTTCGTTAGCCTGTACCGAGCCGTTGATGAGGTCGGCCTGACCATCGAACAGCAGCTGGTTCTTGTCAGCCTGTGAACCGGTGTTGACGGCGACCAGATTAGCTTCCTTGCCCGGATAGCGCAGCTTGATGGCGTTTTTCAGAGCCGAATAGCCGATTTCGGAAACACCGCCCGGCTGGATGGCTACGCGGATCTTGGTATCCTTGGCGCAAGCCTGAATGATGTCTTCGATGGTCTGGTATGGAGAGCTCTTTGGAACCAGATAGGCATTGCCCGGGTTGATGGCGACGGTCGGACCGACTACGAAGTCGTCAAAGATGTTGAAGTAGCCCTTAACGCCATAGAGATAGCCAAGATAGGACTGATCATGGAAGATCATGATCGTGCTGCCGTTGGAGATGCGCGCCAAGGCCTTGAACGCGGCGCTGGAGCCAACAGCGTCAACCTTGACGTTGATGCCGAGTTTCTCGCCCAGAGCCTGTGCTACGATGGCCGAGTTTTGATAGGTGTCACCGCCGGTCGACTTGGAGCCGATAACGACGCGCAGATTGTCGGCGAACTTGGCATCGGCAGCAACAGCCTGCGATGCGGCAATGCCCATGAACGCAGCCACTGCGACCGCAAACCCGCTTTTCAGAAACTTCATTTTTTCTCTCCCTAATGGAACGCCCCCACGAATGTTTCCGAGACACGGCTCAGGGCAACATCCTGCTGCCGACCCATCGGCACGATTGAGGCGCTCTGATCACGACGGCGCATGGCGTCCGCCCTTCCTCCTTTGATTGCCAACCGAGACCCGACCAGCCAGGCACATGGTATTGGCTCTGGCGCTACCGGAGTTTCGAAGCACGCAGCGCAATCAAGTTTCCTCCAAATGAAAACGCTGTCATTTTATAGTAAGTTCTCATTCCTCTTCCTGTCAAGCACCCTATTGAACGGATCGACTCCTTTCAATAAAATGGCCAAAACACTAGGAATTTAGTCTAATATTCCGCTTTCTATCCACAAAACAGCGCGCTCTTCAAAATAATGGTTGCGCTTTCATTGTTTGTTTGTCGAAATAGCACACACGTCCCCAGTCGGAACGAGGAGCCGCGAGAGGAGACGACAATTCGGAGGAAATTCAAGATGGTAGCGCCAGAAGCATTCGGGACGGGTTCCCCGAAGGTTACGTCCATGCGTGTTGTCCCGGTTGCCGGGCAGGACAGCATGTTGCTGAACCTGAGTGGAGCGCATGCGCCCTATTTCACACGCAATGTGGTTTTGCTTGAAGATGAAACCGGACGCATCGGGGTGGGCGAAGTGCCCGGCGGGGAAAAGATCCGCCAGACGCTGGTCGATGCCATCCCGCTGGTCGTAGGCCAGCCGATTGCCCGCCTGAACGGCATACTCTCCGCCATGAACGAAACCTTCGCCAACCGGGACAAGGGTGGACGCGGCACCCAGACCTTCGATCTCCGGATCGCCATCCATGCGGTCACGGCAGTGGAGGCCGCCTTGCTCGACCTGATGGGACAGTTCCTGGATCTGCCGGTTGCGGCCCTGCTTGGCGAGGGCCAGCAGCGCGACAAGGTGCGCATGCTGGGCTATCTCTTCTATGTCGCCGACCGCAACAAGACCAACCTGCCCTATCGCTCCGAGCTTGATGCCGCCGACGACTGGCTGCGCCTGCGCAACGAGGAAGCGATGACACCGGACGCCGTGGTACGTCTGGCCGAAGCGGCCTATGAGCGCTATGGCTTTGAGGATTTCAAGCTCAAGGGCGGCGTCTTTGCCGGTGAAGAGGAAATGCTCGCAGCCGCCGCTCTCAAAGCGAGGTTCCCGGAAGGCCGGATCTCGCTTGACCCGAACGGCGCATGGTCCCTTTCCGAAGCCATTGCCCTTTGCAAGGGTCAGGGTCACATTCTGGCCTATGCGGAAGATCCGTGCGGTGCCGAAGACGGCTATTCAGGCCGTGAGATCATGTCCGAATTCCGCCGGGCCACCGGCCTTCAGACCGCCACCAACATGGTCGCCACGGACTGGCGGCAGATGGGCCACTCGGTGATGCTGCAATCGGTCGACATCCCGCTGGCCGACCCGCACTTCTGGACCATGCAGGGCACGGTGCGGGTGGCGCAGATGTGCCGTGACTGGGGCCTGATCTGGGGCTCTCATTCCAACAACCATTTCGACATTTCGCTGGCCATGTTCACCCATGCCGCGGCAGCGGCTCCGGGTCGCATTACGCCGATTGATACCCACTGGATCTGGCAGGACGGACAGCGGCTGACCAAGGAACCGCTCCTCATCAAGGGCGGCGAGATTGCCGTGCCGGAACGCCCCGGCCTCGGCATCGAACCGGATGTTGATCAGATCATGGCAGCGCATGAACTCTACAAGAAGAAGGGGCTGGGCGCGCGCGATGATGCCCTCGGCATGCAATTCCTCATTCCCAACTGGCAGTTCGACAACAAACGCCCCTGCCTCGTACGGTAAAGCCTCGCGCGGTAGGCAGAAGGCGACAAGACCCTGACCTCTCCTGACCTTGGAAGCCCCGGCCTCTTGATTGAGCCGGGGCCTTTTCTGTTGGGCTCGAGAGCACTGGCGCAACGCCGAAATCACCCGGAGAAGCGCAGGCTCTTGCGGCAGACGAAGGTCAGTTCCGTGTTGGGCTCGGCAGAAATGTCCGAAAAGATCAGAGCGCCATCATAGGGGGCCCGGATTTCCTCGCCCGAAGCACGGTGACCGATCACCTGCCCTTCCCTGACTTCGGCACCGGTGATGAATTTCTCCACCAGCCGGTCATCGACATGCTCGGCCAGAATTGCATCCATCATTTCATAGACACGAGGCGTGGGACGGTCGGCTGGCAGGGAAAAGTTGATCATGTCGAGATGGGCTAGGCCGTTGAGAATGCAATGCCAGGCAACCTCGGCGGAGGCAGGATCGTTGTGGTTGCCACATTCCACGGTGATGCCGTAGCCGCCGGCAAACCGCATGTATTCGGTGGTTCCGACCCCGAGGCTCGCCGGCATGATATCGCGAACCGCAGCGGCTCCCACCGCCTTTTTGCGCGCTTTGATGGCCTTGTCAAAGGCCTCCATCCAGCCATGCACCATCAGGCCCAGCCCCATGGCACTGGCAAGGGCCAGTTCGGCATCCGCATGGGCGAAGGGCTCCAGCAGGCCATCATTGTCAGACGGCCCGAACAGCGCTAGCGGCTCCCCTTCAGAGGTGAAGGAATGCAGGTCGATGAGAACATCATGGTCACGCAGAATCGGGCAGATGACATTGCAGAGGCGGTCCTCGAAATCCTCCGGCACGGTCTTTTCCGAGAGGTTGCGGTTGAGGTTGCGCATACCTTCGCGCTGGTTTCTGCGCCATGCGAGCGGATTCATTACCGGCACGAAGGTCACAGAACCGCGCGTCAGGCGCAGACGCCCCGACTTGAACGCGGAGATGGCTCGGGAGATCGCGCGGGTGCCGCAAGATTCATTGCCATGCACGGCACCTGTGATCAACAGCTTCGGGCCGGGGCGGAGCGAACGGAACGTCACGCTCTCGAGCGTTTCAACATCCGGTCCATCGGCCAGCAAGGGCCAAGCAAGCAAGTCCTCGACCCCATTCATTTCCAACGGCGCGATATCGATGACCATGCCCGACTCAAGCCGGCGCGCCAGCTCGAGGAGATGATCATGGGCAACCGCGACGCAGCCAGCCGTGCCGGAGAAATCCTCACGCGCCGCATGCAGAAAGATGGCGCTGCCGCCACCGATCGCTGGCGTTGCATCATTCCAGCCAAGCGGCACAAAGAGATCGAACAGCCGTTCTCCCAGGCGTGACGGTGCGTCTTTGCGCATATCCAGCAGGAAGCGGTTGTAAAGCCTCGCGGAAGCCTCTTCACTCCAGTTATAGTTTGCCGGCTTTGCCTTGAAGGGAAAGGCAAATGCGCCGGGTTCATCGCCAAATACGGCCGGATCATAGAAGCCGTAGCGCAACGGGAAACAGCCAATGGGAGTGCAGCCGTCGCCCTCTCGCTTCAACTGCGGGGCGACAAGACCGTTGCGGCCCACCACACAAGGCACCTGCCAATCGCCAATCGACAACGTAGCAAGATGAGGTGCTTCCGGATCCGCGCCCGCCCGCACCCGGATCACAGGCTGATGGAAGGCCCCGTCCTCTCCATGCGATGGGGCGGAGAGATCGCTCACGGTTTTGTCTTTCATTGCTATTGGCCTTGTTCTGGAGAGAGCATCTCGCAAGATGCTCTTGACGGAGAGAGACTATCGGCCCCCTTGTCGACCTGAAACGGGCAAAGGCAACCGGACAGCCCGATCAAAAGCACAGCAGCACGGTGCTTGCAAGGCTGAAGGCGGTTGAGGCTCGGGTAACCTGTGCAGCCCGGCCATCAATGGTGAGGCGCAAGCCCTTGCGACGGCTTACTGACACTCCTGCCTTGCCCCCTTGTTGCCCAGATCGACCAGCACATCCTGAAGATTCTGACCCAATAGCTTCGGCTCCAGCCATTTGCCACCTGTTGCGTTGGCTACACAGGCAAGCGCATCTCCACCGCCAAGAGAGACAACATCGATTTCGATGTCAGCATTCTGTCGCGCAACGGCACAAGGATCACCATCGCATGTGTCTTTGCCATCGCTGACCAGAATGACGCGGCCACCGCCATTGCGCTTGACTTTCTGAACGGCCAGACTCAGTGCCTTGGCTGCTGCGATTGACTGATCGGCTTTCAGACGATTGACCTTCTGAACCATTCGGTCCCGCCTTGCATGGGAATAGTTGCCCATGTCCAGCACGTCGGAACAACCGGAAAAGGTGACCACCCCGATATCGGTTTCCGGATCCAGTTGCCCGGCGACCTCGGCGACCGACTCCTTGAGATCATCAAGGCGCTTGTGACCCGGCTTCTTCTTGAGACCGTCATAGACCAGCAAGGCTGCACGTCCCAGAATCCCTCCGGCAGCCATCCGCTGTTCCAGCTTTGTGACAAGACCGCTGTCGATATCCGAAGGCAGCGCCATGCTTGCTGAACGATCAAGCGCCAAAACGATATACCCCTTGTCCTCCGGGCGCAGGCATTGCCGGGTCGGTTACTGGTGGTGCTTCCGACAGGTTTTCTGGAGGTTGTGCCTTGGGCGGTTCAGGCAATTCCGGTTCGCAACGGGCCGCTTCCTCTCCGTTCAACTGCATGAGGGTGTGGAGTTGCTGCTGCAGATCATCCAGACGGCCATTGTCCGGCATTTCCTCCGCCGAGCACCAACTGACACCGTATCCCCAGAAGCGGATGCCGCAGGCCTTCAGCGTGAGATAGCCAAGCGCGCCGACGAGGCTGGCGAATACAAACCACAAAATGACGAGTATCACCAAACGCTTACCCTTCATCGGCATTGCTCCCTTGCACCATTGAGGCCCAGATCGACAAGGATCTGCTGTAGGCTACGCCCCTGCCGTGCAGGTTCCACCAATTGCCCGCCCGTTGCTTGCGCCACACAGGCAAGGGACTGCCTTCCGCCGAGCGAGATGACATCGACCTGCACGCCTGATATCCGCTGCGCAACAGCGCACGGATCGCCGTCGCAAGTGTCATTGCCATCGCTGACCAGAATCACGCGCCCACCGCTGACCCTGCCCGCCTTTTCCATCGCGACCTTGAGGGCATCGGCAGCTGGCGTGGCGGGCATGGTTTCAAGCTGGTTGATCTTGCCGATGAGCCGATCGCGCCTCGCCTTGTCATAGTCGCCCATGTCGACAACGCCATGGCAGCCAGCAAACGTGACCACCCCAATCCTTGTCTCTTCTCCCAGCCGACGGGCCACTTCCCCGACCGAGGTTTTCAGCTCATCAAGGCGCTTGCGTCCGGGGCTGGCGATATAGTCGTTGTAGGTGCGGGAGGCCTTCCATGCATCGGGGCTTCCCGATTCCATTTCGGCCTCAAGGCGGATCGCAAGAGCAGGATCCATATCAAGCGGCAAGCCCATGCTCTTGGAATGATCCAGAGCCAGAACGACATAGTCGGTCTTCGGCTTGCCATCGGGGCATTGCGCCGATGGTGGAGGATTGGCCGCACCAGAACCACCGCCTGCGCCTGCGCCACCACCACCAGATCCGCCTCCCCCGCCGGCTCCGGTTCCTCCACCTGATCCACCTCCGGCACCAGTCCCTGCGCCGCCCCCGGCTCCTGAGCCACCACCCAAGCCATCGCCAGCTCCTGCACCATTGCCTGATCCAGCCCCAGAACCTGCACCACCGTCTGCTCCGGCCATCTTATGGGGAGCCGGTTCGGGCAGCGGCATGGCTCCTTCGCCAGCGGCGCCACCAGCTGCGCCAACACCTTCGGTCTTTGCCCCAGGAGGAGCCCCATCACCATCAAGCGCGGCCTCGCCGGGAGCCCCATCGGAAGGCTCGGCAGCGGGAGCGCCTGTAGAACCGGCATCCGGTTTGCCCGATCCAATACCGGCTTCCGGGACAATGTCAGCCGTACCGCCGCCCATTGCTCCACCAGCCCCTCCCGATCCCACAGCAGGCAGCGAACCGGCAGGTCCAACGCGCCCTGCCCCGCCAGAGACCAACCCATCTGGTGTTCGTTGACCCGGAACCAGAGTCGCCCCCATGGCCGGAGCGGGAGAACAGCGTGCACTCTCGACAGCATTCATCTGCATCAGGGTATGAAGCTGTTGTTGCAGGTCGGCAAGGCGTGCGATATCCGTCCGGCTGCCCGAAGTGCACCAGCTCACTTCGAAACCCAGAATCCTGATACCGCAAGCCTTGAGAGACAGGCCTGCCAGCCCCGTGACCAGAGCCACGAAGCCCACCCATAATGCGACCACGGCCGCCAGACGCGCGCTCTTCATCAGATCAGGTCTACTGCGTCTGCATCAGGGTTTCGACCTGGCTGCGCAGAGCTGCCACTTCCGCCTCGAGCCGGGCAATCTGGTTGGCCGGACCATTGTTCGAGCGGGCGGCGGCCAGCTCGTTCTGCTTGGCGGCCAATGCGGCTCTCACCCGGGTTAGTTCGCCCTGCTGGGCGTAGAGATTGGCCTCGGCATTGGCTTCCTGATACTGACGCTGAGCAGCGATGGACTGCAGCTGATTGGTCTGCTGCTGATAGACGCCGTTGCTGAGGTTGCTTCTAGCGCACCAGTAGTCATCAAACCGGGCATCGCCCGTACAGGTCGACTGGCAAGCCGCCAGCAACGGCAACAGGGCACCCAGCGCAAGGCCGGGGACGAGGGTGGAGGATCGGATCATCTTCATGACTGCTTCTCTCGTTCACACTGGTTAGATGGTTACGCCGACTTCGGATGGCACCCGCGAATAGGCGGAGACCAGCGCATCACGCTGGACAACAAGCGAGGCTTTCTGCGCCTTGAGTTCCTCGATCTGCTTGGTGACCTGCATACCGTTCTTGGCGGCGCCTTCGAGGTCCTTGATGTCGCGATCGGCATTGGAGATCTGGCTGTTGACGATCTTGACGTTGCTCTGTGCACTGGCCATCTGGTCGCGATAGGCCGTAGCATCAAGCTGCCCCGCGCTCAACATGCCGTTCAGCCGTTCGATCTCGGCCTGTTCCTCTGCCACGAGCTGGCCGGTGTAGCTGGCCATGCTCTTGTAGGTGGCGATATTCTTTTCGGCGTTGGCGATGATCGATTTGAGCTGGCCCTGCTCTGCGGCCTGGGCTCCGGCCTGCTGGTTGACCCGGTTGGCATCTGCCGCCCCAAGCGCACCGCCACCGATGGCACCGATGAGCGCACCTTTTGCCATCGACCGTTCGTCACCGCCAAGCAGCAGCCCCAGACCACCACCCACGATGGCGCCGACGGCAGCCCCCGTGGCGACGCCCTGAACAATGCGCACATTCTCGGTTTCCTTCTGGCGCATTGCCATCTCGGTAGGGCTGAGGGTGCCGGTCGGCTGCTGGGTTGTCACGCAACCGGAAAGGGCGAGAGAGACGGCCAAAGCCGTGATAGCGGTGAATTTCTGCGACATGTCAATTGGTATCCTCTGAAACATGAATAGATGGAATGGGTGTCAATCGATCGAGGCCGTGGGGATCTCGTCGAGGAAGTGCAGGACGCTCCGCCGGTTTCTGGACTGGCGGAATTTGGCAACCGAGTTTTCGAGCACTTCGACAAAGCGGACCATGTCCGTATCGTGGCGCTGGGACAGGGCCTGCCTGACCACACCGGCCTGAGTCTGCAGCTCCTGCTGGCCAGCATCGGCAAGCGACTCCACCGTCTCGTAATAGGCATTGGCGATCAGCGAGAAATGGTTGAATTCCGCCTCAATCCGCGGTGCATAGAATTCCGGATGGGTGTTGGTCTGCCTGGCCTGCTGATAGGCGGCCTTGAATTTCTTGATCGCCCGGGCAGAGAGGAACACTTCCATGGCCTGAAGGCCGCCATTGGAGAGCGTCACCCGCATGGTGCGGGCCTCTAGTTCGTTGCGGCGGGCAAACTCGTCCTGAAGCTGGCCCTGCAAGTCGCGAATTCTGGTCTGCAACTCGGTGTTCTGGACCTGATTGGCGACGGCCGCCATCTGCTGTAATGGCTGTTCGTCCAACGGGCCTTCCACCTGCCTCTGGGTTTCTTCAAAGGCCGTTTCGAGCCGGGGAACCTCGGATACATCGCGCGGCAGCGACGAGGTGCTGACGGCAATCCGGAAGCCCATCGTGCGGCGCTTGAATACCCCGCCCAGCTGCGCGTCAAAGAAGGGATATTCGTCCCGCCGCGCCGAGTTGATGAGATCCGGGCTGTCAAGGAAGGAGCCACCACGGGCAACAAACCCGCCGATGGCCCCATGCAACCGGTCGGAGCGGGTCATGCGGAAGGAATCCTGCACAATCTCGGCGGCGTTGCCATAGACATCATAGAGGCCGAGCGGATTGGGCTTCTTCTTGCCGACCGGTTTGGCCTTGCCTGCCGATGACATGGCGCCGTTGTACCAGGCGTAGTCGTCAATCGTGCCATCGCTGAAGAACATCGGCTCGTTGCGCTGCGCAGGCGGCACCGCGCTGCCACCACGGGCGGCAAATTCCCACTCCACCTCGGAAGGCAGCCGGACAAAGCCGTTGGCGGCGCCGATCTGCGACAGGGTAGCCATCATGGACGAGGCATTGCCATAAATCCAGGCATTGAGCTTGCGCGTGAAATCGATCGCGTCATACCAGCTGACATCGGTAACGGGAACATTCATCTTGCGCGACATGCGCGCCGGGCAGGCTTCCGGTCCCTTCATCACCGCATCATACTGGCCCTGGGTGACCTCATAGGCGCCGATCAGATAGTAGCGCTCGTGGGTCTCGTCATCGACGAGGGTGCCGGAAATGTATTCGTGATGGTTTTCCTCGATATAGCCTCTGGTCCGGTCCGGCCCGCCTCGCGACCGATCTGGATGCGCTGGTCGCTGAGCGGCCCCATCGGCGACCGGGGATCCTCGGTGATGGTCACCACCTTCTTGAGAGCGATCTTGCCGCCACAGGGAATGGGCAGCAGCAGGACATCGGGATCGCCCGCCGGGTTGTAATAGTCGGCGTCCCACGCCTGCTCGGCAAGGACTGCACCGGGGGAGAGGCAGAATAGCGAAACACCAACAACAAGCGGGCCAAGGGCACGAAACAGGCTAATAGTCACGGAACAGGTCTCCCGGGCGAATATGAGTTGACTTCAAGGCGACAAAGGATGCGAGCATGAGCTGAAGCAGAAAGGCTCCGGCGTTGATCAGCGCCATATGGCGGGCTGGCAGGGCGAAGATGGCCGTCAGATTGCCGTAGACGCCCTCAAACTGCAGGTTGCCAAGCCGAACCATCAGCAGGGTCATCAGATCGGCCAGCACAATCCCGCCCAGCGCATTGAAAAGGCCGATGAAGACAAAGAACATGGCAACCCCGAGCACGCCCTGCCCCATCAGCCCCAGCAGAGCGACATGATGTCTGAGGCGCTCCAGCTGAGCCACCATGCCCGACCAGACTGCCAGGGCAAGGCCGACGAACAGCACCAGCCCGATGGCCAGCACGATGCCGCTCAGAATCCTGTCGAGCCGCTCGATGGCCTCGATCCGGGCAGCATTGCTCTGCACCGAAAAGCCGAGATCGGTCATCGCCCTTGCAAGCCCCGCCACATGTTCGATCCGATCGGCATAAAGCCGCAGACCGGAGTAGACGTCTGGACGCTCTACCAGCGGTCGGCCTTGCTTGCCTCGATCGGGCAGCGCAAAGCCGTCGATAAAAGCCTCGACCTCCTGAATGACCGAGGGTGCGATCAGCGCCCATTGGCCGACGACGCTTTCGGAAGAGACGATGCCGGTGATGGTGAGGGGGATGCGCAGCACTTCCCTTTGCTGCTTGCGATTGGTCGAAATCTCGAAGGCATCGCCGATTTTCAGACCGAGCTTACCGGCCAGATCCCGAGAGATGATGGCCTCCCCGGCCTCAGACGGCATTTGGCCCTTGTCGAGCAGCGGGTCCCCCGCCCCGGTCGGCAGCAGAGAAACCGGCGTCCGGTCACGGCCATTGTCGTGGCTGGCAAAGGCGCGGGAGGCCAGATAGCGGGCTGTCGGCAACACGAAGCCGACGCCGTTCAGAGCCTCGATCTCCCCCAGTTTCTGCTGCGTCAGGACATAGTCGCCCTTCACCCGGATTTCGAGGCTGGCGGGCGAATTTCGCAGCTCGTCAAGCATCGATTGAATGAAGCCGACCTTCATGCTCCACAGCAACATGGTGGGCACCAACACGGATATCAGGGCGATCATCGCCGCAATATTGGGTCTGGGCGCGCGCATGATGCTCTTCATGGCCAGATCGAGTGCTATCATAGCCTGCTCTTGCCCCCATTCTTGTCCGAGCGGGGCAACAGCGTCGCGCACATGAAGTTGTTTGCCTGGGTGCTGGTACTGATCTCGTAGAAGTCGAACCCGAAGGCCTCGGCCAATACCCAGTCGTGGGTGATCATGATGAGGACAGCACCGGTGTTCTCGGCCGCCCAGATTATGGTCTCGATGCAGTCTCGCGCCGTCTTCGGGTCAAGCGCACCGGTTGGCTCGTCGCAGAGGATGATCGAGGGGTGGTGGGACAGCGAGCGGGCAATCGCCGCCCGCTGCCGCTGCCCGACAGAGATTTCCGATGGCAGGGCATCGGCGATCATGGCGATCCCCAGCCGCTCCAGCAGCTGGCAGACAAAGGGGGCGTCGAGGCGATCGGAAATGCGTTGTTGCAGCAACACATTTTCCCGCACCGACAGAAAGGGAAAGAGCGGGCTCTTCTGCATGACATAACCAAAGTGGCTGGCACGCAGTCTGGCGCTGCTGCGGCGGTTGCCGGACACGACACCGAGGTCGTGGACCATATCGCCCACCCTGAGATGGAAGCGGTCGCAGGACGTGGGGCGACTGGCCATGGCGAAGATGTCCATGGCCGTCGTCTTGCCGGAGCCTGTGGTGCCGACGACAGCGATCTTCTCGCCGCCCCGCGCCTGAAAGGCCGGGATGGAGAGCTCGAACGCCCGGTCGGTATCCCTCAGTTCCTTGCGCATCCCGCGAACGTCCAGTTCGATCATGGCATGCGGTCCAGCGAAATGGTCGTCACGGCTTCGCCGGGCGCTGCATTCTCATGCAGATTGAACCAGCGGTCCGGATCCGCATGGACACGCTCATAGTAGCGCAGCTTCGATTCCAGACCGTTCATGATGTCCCTCTGCTCAGGCGCACTGAGCGTGACCCAGTCGGCCATGGTCATGGCTGTGGTCTGGCTCTTGTAGGGCAGATCGTCGAGATATTCGGCGATGGCATCTCCGAGGCTCTGGTTCTCCCTGAGCTGGGTCGGATCATTCGAGGTTCGGAGCGCCAGATCCTGAATGCTCTGGAAGAAGGCGTTTGCATCGATGATGCCGCCGGGCCGGTTGGCTTCATCGACAATCTCGTGCAGATTCTGAGCCATCGTCGAAAGCTGGTTCTTGGTCAGCAGGATACGGATATCGAGCGCCTGCCGGGCATAGGCGCCGAAAGCCCGATCAATGGTCCAGGCCCGATAGAATTCCGGGGCCTGCTCACCCTGCTGATTGCCGCGATATTCAAGCTGAAAGGCCTTGGCGGCACGTCGGAGATTGGCCTCGGTGGAATTGTCATTCTCGTCCGGGGCCAGGATCTCCTTGTCCTGCTGGATGTCCTGCGAGGTGGTCACGATCTGATCGGCGATGAGGCCGACACCGTTGCCAAACTCCTGAACGTTGCCCTCGCGAATATCGGTGTAGAGATCATTCATCGACCCGACAAGGCGGGAGGCCTGCCGGTATTTAAGCTCGGCGAAGCTATGATCCTTCGCGCCCGCCGGGGTTTTGAGATGCATCACCAGAAGGCGGATGCCCTTGTCGTTGAGATCGCCAGCCAGTTCGGGAATATCAAGCTGCTGGGCGTAGTTGTCGCCGAACTTGGGCGACTTGGGGCCAGCGTCGGTGATCAGGATCATGTATTTGGCGGCGTAGGGCTGCCAGTTGTTGTCCTTGCTCGCAAAGGCGATACCGCCAATGGAATCCTCGTCGAACCCGACCGTCGGCACAGACGCCACGTCCATCTTGTCAATGGCAGCAAGGAACCGGTCGGCGTCGGCCTGCTCATCCAGTGGCAGCAGGTTCTTGACGTGATAGCCAATGCCCGGGTTTGCACTCTTGGACTGGCGGAAGCCGACCAGCCCGAAGGATACCTTGCCCGCAAGCGGCGAATTTTCCAGCTGGACGCCGATCTGTTCGATGACCTCCTTGGTCTGGCGGATATAGGGACCCATCGACTTGGTGGTATCGATGACAAAGACCACACCGGCGCGGAAGTCCTGCCTGTTGGCGCGAACCTCCGGGGCCGTGACCGAGCCGACCTCGATCATGTTGCCTTCGTTGTCATCGGGGAAATAGATCGACTCGTGATCCAGAATGGGCAGAAGGTAGAAATTGTTGTTGTCATTGATGGCGTTTTCCGGCTCCACCGCGACGATATTCTGGCTGTTCTGGAAGGCATCCGGCGACTGGTTCGCCTCGATGTCACTGGCCAGATCATCCATCGACTTGAAGAACAGATGGCGCACCCGCCCCGCTTCCGCCCGATTGTTGAAGGCAACAACGATGGACTGCTTCCAGTCGACTACCTTGTCGGACTTGATCCAGCCAGCGGCTTCGCCATGGCTGTTGATGCCAACCTCGGTGAAGCCATCCTGTTCACCATAGACATAATAGACCGAGAAGGCAGGAACATTGCCCCGGATCCCCTGAGCACTTGGCGAGGCAGCAGACAAGAGTTGGCCGCCCGGCTTGGTAACGATGCGACGAAACAGGGTTTTCTTGCCCTGCATCAGTTGCGCATCACGGGCCTCTGCCGTTGTTCCGAGACCCGGCAGCGGGGTCACCATCAGGTTTGCAAGGAACAGGGCGAGGGCGAGAACAATCTTTTTCATGGAGCCAACCTTTCAAACCTATTTGCAATAATCATCGACTGCTGTGCGGGCGTTTGCGTCCTGATAGTATTGAGGCTGCAATTGCTGACAGAGCGTCCGGATGTCTGCCGCCGCAGCCTCATCGCCCCCAGCCTTCAGGCGCGTGTAGGCATCAAGGGCAGTGGTTGCGTTCTTGATGGTTTCAGCCCCCGCAGCGGCCGGTTTGGCCGGATCATATTTTTCGGCATACTGACGCAGCGCCGGCATGAAACCCTTATTGGAAGCAAGGCGCAGGAAGTCGGCTGAAATATCCCTGAGCTCATCACTGCTGGCGGTTTCCTCGGCTGCTGCAAACAGTTGCTCGCCGGACATCTGACCATCCAGCAGTTGCTGTTGCCAGTAGGACCGATCCCGGACCACCGCGCCCGGCTGGGGCTGACCGGTCGAAGCTGTTTCGTCTGTCGAAGCCGTCTCGGCTGGTGCGGCCTGTTCCGCGGTTGCCTGCGGGTCGGCATTGTCCGGCGCACCAAGCCAGGAATCGCGGAAATACCAGCCAAGGCCGCAGACCAGCAACAGAACAAGAGCTGCCAGCAGCCCGCCCTTTGCCGCTCGGCTCATCGGCGCTTTCGGTGCCTTCTCTGGCCGCTCCTTCTTTGGCTTCGGCGTCTTTTCGGAAGCTTTCACCTCAGGGACAGCCTCAACGGGAGGCTTTTCCGTCACCGGCTTGTCTCTGACCGGTTTGGCGCCGAAGGTTTCCGGATCGGCGAAGATGATGGGAATACCATCAAGATACACGGTGCCATCATCGGTTTCCTCGCCATGGGAAGATCCGTCTGCCTCCTCGTCCGTGGCGGGCTGCTCTGCCCTGTCGAGCGGAGCCTTGACCTTGAGGCTGGATGCCACCGGTCCTTGACCGTCCACAGCCATCCCCTGCGGCGACACGATGCCAAAGCCCGAAGACCTGCGCCCGGAGATGGGCACAACGGGCCAGAAATCCTCCTCGAAATGATTGGTCCCGGCGATGATGATCTTGATGAAGTCACCATCCTTGAGATAGTCGACAATGCCCGGCCCGAGCAGCATCCGGTTGCCGTCCACCGCCTCGATCGGCAGGCTCTGGGGCGTGCTTTGCCACCCCTGCAAACCGAGATAGCGGTCCTTGTCGGTCTCGCGCTCGATGACCAGAGCTGTCGCTGGCGTTGCGGCCTCTTCCATGGTCAGCCAAGCATGACCGGGACCGCGCTCCTTGTGTGCCGAACTAATTCTCATTTCCTGCTCACTTTCAAACCTGTCTCGTTTGCAATCCATTGCCAGATGGGCCATCAGCGACCAATCGCGGCCGCTCGTATCCACCAGACGTCTCAGGTCTTATCTGGTCCCGCCGTCTGCCCCTAGCTCGAAAGCCTTGTCAGAATATCGCCCAACTGCGCGTTGAGTTTCGGGTCGACGTCCAGCGTATCGCCAAGGGCGTTGTCCTGAACCACCTTGAAGAAGGCATGCACCCAGTCATCGACATAACGGCGGGCATAGGGGTCAGGCTCAAGGGTGATGCCGCTTGCATCGAAGGCCGAAGGTCGGGCCCGGAACACCGGTGCGTTGCCAGCATCGCCCTGCACCACGGCGCGCTTTTCTTCAGGGACAAGCGCGTTGCCCAGATCGGAGATGAAGCCGTTGGTGATGCGCTCGGCGGCAAGGGTTGCCTTGTTGAGCAGCTCATCACGGCGATCCACAAAGGCGATCCGCGTGATCTGCTCGGCCAGCACATCGGTCAGTTTCATCCGGCGCACGGCCAGAGCGATTTCTTTGGCGATTTCGCGCAGGGCCTCGGTCGAAACACCGGTCAGCGCTGACAGGCTCTGGTTGTCGGCCTGATCAAACAGATTCTCGATCATTGTGACGATAGCCGCCTCGGCCAGCAGATACTGCCGCGTGCGCGAGGGGGCTTTCGGCGCGTTGAGGGACGCTGCGGCGGCTGGCGCGACTTCGGTTGCGACCGGGGCTTCACTGCCTCCGGCAGCCATGGGCCTTGGCCGGGCTCGTCCCGCTCCGGGCCTTGGCCGCGACGGCGCAAGGGGGGCTGCAAGTGGTGCGCCGCCTGTCTCCCGCTCCTCGGCGTGGGTCTCGATGACCCGCTTGAGACTTGCCTCATGCAGGCGGCTGGCCAACATGCCCGGATCAAGCATCAACCCCTTGAGCAAGGTGCCAAAGCGCATCCGCTCCTCGTCACAGACATAGAGTTCATCAAGCACCCGGTTGGCCACCGCAATCCGCTCGTCCAGCCGTACAGAGGCGTCGGAACTGACATAATAGGCGGCGAGACGCTCGGCCAGGCGGGCGCGCAACTTGTCAAGACGGAACCGGATCTGCCGTTCCTTGATCGCCGGGTTGCAGACCGGGGCCAGATTGCGGGCAATATGGGAGGCGCCACCATCATTGAGCGTCATCATCTGATCGAAGGCTTCGGCCGGATCCCTGAAATGCTCCTGCGCGGGCTGCACGCTGACAAAGGTGCCCTTGAGTTCGTTGAGGAAGCTCTGCTCGCTATCCCGGACACCGACCTCGCTCTGTCCCTCGATCTCGAAAATTTCCCGGTTGAGGATGTTCGGGTTGCGCATCAGGTAGCAGTTGCGGAACGGCTCGCCCGGTGTCCAGTTTTTCACCCAGGTATCGGCGCTGCTGCCGTAGGACTGGATCAGCGGGTTTTCGATGGCACCACCAAGCCGCCCCTCAAGGCCGAATGAGCTGTCGCTGGTCTTACGGGTGAAATGCAGATCGAACTTGGTGAAGATGAAGAACAGCAGCACTTCCTTGCCCAGCCGGTCTTCCGGTTTCGGGCCATGGGTCGCGGTGATCCATTTGGCCACCACCTGCGGCAGTTGATCGACATCGAGGTTGTTGGGCTGGGCGCAGAGCAGCATGGAGGTGATTTCCTGCTCGGCCACATAGCGCTGGAAGAGATATTCCACCTTGCCACGCAGCAACAGCGTCTGCAGCGTCTTGTCCGGGTTCTGCGCCAGATATTTGGCGATACCCTTCTTGTCACTGTCCTGTTCGTCTTCCTCGAAATCGGCAGCCTTGAGACCACGGCTGCGGTATCCGGGAAAATCGAGAAGATCGGTGTGGTCGAAAAAGTTCCAAGGCTTGTCACGAATGGTAATCAGGATTTCCGCCGTCAGGGCAGCGACCGACGAGCGCGGCAGGGTGGCCGAAGCGCCGCTCAACGTGCGGACCTCGATCATCTCTGCCGAGCCCCCGGAAAGGTCGGCCAGTCCGGCAACGGTGATGATGCTGGTGATGTCCTTGTTGGTCGCATCGATCGCCGACAGCGGTACATAGGCATTTTTCGGAAAGTCCAGCCGCTGCAACGCCGAGACCAGATCGACATAGAGCCGGGTGATCGCCTCTTCGCCACCCCAAAGGATCGAGAAGAAACGCCCCAGATCGGCTATCGGCAAGGTCGGACAGATCTCTGCTGCCGCCATCCAGAAGGCATCGAGCTTGGCGGTAAGAGCCGAGGCGCTCATATACTGGGCGAAATAGTCCTGCAGGTCCCAGATGTCTTCCGGCTTGAGGCCGTTGGGCTTTATCCCGTTGGCCATGTGGGTGAAGCGGGTGACATGCTCGGCGATCTCACCACTTTCAGGAAAGCTGTTGGGGCGTCCGTCGAAGAAATAGGCATTGGCTATGATCTTGATCAGATCCGCATGGGACAGGCATCTCAGACAGACGGGGAAGCCGGAAGGTGTCGTCTCGCGGTTGATGGTGAAGCGGGTGACTAGGCCGGTAGACTCCCCTTCCTTGTCGATGTTGATCTGGCGGATATAGCTGACCGGTTCGTCGACGCCGTCAAACACCGCATAAAGCTCGTCGTTGCTGCGGGCCAGCACCGAGATGAGATGTGACTTGCCGACTTGGCTGGCACCGAAGACGGCCACCGCCATCGGTCGGGTGGCTGCCTCGCTCAGCCGTTGCGCCTCGACCACGCCGCGCTTGAGTTCGCGTTCGATCGATTTCGACGCCTCGCCGATGCGCTCGGCATTGGCGGGAGCCTTCAGCCAGTTGACCCCGTCCTGCGCGGCGCTGGCGGTCTGCTGGGTGCTTGCAAGCAATTGCTCGTTGATGTCCATGATTGTGCCGCCCCGCTATATGTTCAAGATGCCGGAATCGAGCCAGTAGTCGCTCTGGGACAAGGGGAAGGTGCGGAAGGATATCGACACCGAGCGCTGCACGTCGCTCTCGTTGGCATCCAGCGCCTCGATGATCTTCAGATCTTCCTTGGTGGCCTCGTAATTCATCAGCTTGGAGGCCTTCACATCGGGATGGTCATCATCCTGAATGTCGAGTTCCTCGTTCATGTCGCGGGCCAGCCGCACGGCAATCGGCTTGGCCGGTCCGTTGTCCTCGAGCTTGATGTGATAAAGAGGCGAAGTGACCCAGCGCTCGAAAGGCAGCTGGCGATAGCCGATCAGGCTCTCGGTGTAGAGTTTGAGCACCTTTTCGCGATCGGCGTTGGGATCTTCCAGTTCATCGAAGGTGAACAGCACATTGGCATCGTTCAGCTTCATGTCCTTTTCCAGCTCGCCGATGTAGCGCGAGGTCGAATAGCCCTGCAGCATGTGGGTGTAGAGCGTGAAGTTGGTGATGCTGTGCTCGGCCAGCGAACAGAGCATGCCCCCGACCACGGCGCAGGACTTGGGATCGCCGATACGGGTGTTGTCGCGACTGCGGAAGGGATACCAGTTGCCTGCGCGATAATCACCCATGGGCAGCAGCCTGTCTGGCCGGATGAAGAGGCGATTGAGCAGGCTGTCCTGCACGGCGGCCAGCTTGGAAGGGCGACCGGACAGCAGCACGAAGTCGCAATCGAAATGGGCCAAAGCCTCGGCCACCGGATCGAACACCACGTCCATGGTTTCCTGTATCGCATCGGAAACCAGCCGGTAATTGAGCGGCACGTCCATCGACATGATGTCGAACGGCTCGTCGACGAACTGGCTGAAGCCGGAGACCAAGTAGCGCTGCACCGTCGGCGAGACATGCATGGCGTCCTTGATCAGCTCGGCCATGGTGGCCGAGTGGACGACCTCGTAGCGATCCTGGCCGGAGTTCTCGTAACGCTCCATGATGCCAAGCGCAGCGGGCACCAGCACCTGCTGCACGAACTGGCGGCGGGCATGTTTTTCATGCTCGGCCATGTTCGCCCGGTCGCCGTGGAACAGGTCGCGAAGCACGACCACTGCATTGGCAAGACCATATTGCACCAGCGCACTTTCCAGCACCGGCATGATGCAATGTTCTATGACCGCCTTGATGATGTCATCGCCGGCGATGCGCACCCCTTCGCGGAAGGTCTGGACCGGAACGATGGCCCGGTCGTCATCCTGAAAATAGGTAGTGATCATCAGATCCGATGTGCCACCGCCGATATCGAGGCTGGCAACCCGCAGCGACGGCTCCAGCGGCGCGCCGGGCGCGGGGGCCTCATCGGGCATGAAGCGCTGGCGCGGCTTGCCGGTCATGGTGAAGAATTCGCAGATCCGGCCTCCGAAGCGACAGCTGATTTCACCATAGAGCCAGACGAGCTGGACACAGGTGGATTCATCCCAAGCCACATGGATGGACGGCCGGACAAGTCCCGGCGGCGGGCTTTCATTCCACTTCATGATATCCCACAGGAAGCCGATCGCCGCTTCGGCCCGCATCTTCATGATCTGCTGTTCGCGCACCGGCAGGGCGGTGGGCAGCGTCAGGATGATGCGCCGAAGGGTGCGCGGAGCCTCACTCTGGCGCCGGTCGGCCCTGACGGCAGGATCGTTGATCATGACCATCGCCTGATAGACGATCTCCGACAGCATGAAGCTGTAGAAGGATGAGCGTGAATAGCTGAGCTGCTGGCTGGGGCGGGAATAGTCACCGCGCGGGCTTCTGGGATAGAGCGAGGCAAACAGCTCCTTGTCTTTGCGCACCTGCGAGAGCACATCGCCATGGCCGTTGAGATAGCGGCGGGCAACGCGGCCGACCGGTGGCAGATCACCCTCTTCGGAATAGTCCGACTGGGGGAAGCGCCATGGCTGGTTGACCGGAGAGACGTCCCACAGGTAGCGCTTGGGCGCGGACATTCCGATGATCGACTCGACGCCGGACTGGGCCGACTTGACCCGTGAGGCTTCCGGCCCGACGCGCACCATGGTTGGCCAGAAGAAGGCATCGCTGCGACCGGACATCCGCGACAGGTTCTCCTTGCCGAACCAAGCCTGTGACAGCGAGACGTGGCTCTCGAACGGTTCGTCATAGGTCAGCCACGGGCGTTGCAGGTCTCGCAATTGCAGCTTCATGGAGTTGTTGAGCTCGACCGAATCCTCGTTGGGGTAATTCTCGATCAGCATGCCACACGTACGGCTGTTGCCGACATCGAGGATGAGATCCACATTGACCGGGCGCACGGAGCGATTGTCCGAGATGGTGTCGACAAAGCGGACAACACCGGGCGAGACCAGCTGATCGAGCAGTTGCAGCAGCGCGATCCAGCGGGCGGCATGCTCGAGATGATATTTGCGCTGCGGCGTCCGCCCCTTGGAGCGCTTGGTCAGATATTCCTCAAACATCTCGTCAAGCCATTCGGCCACCCAGATCTGATAATCCTGCTGCGCCTCGTAGCCGTCCACTCGGATCGGGTTGGAGAGGAACCAGCCGTTCTTCTTCATCGAGGACACCAGACGGAACTCGCAGGGATTCTCAACATCGAGCTTGCGCGGAGCGACATAGAGCTGGCTCATGTCCTCGCTGGCATTGACCGTGACATTCTCGGCTGCGTCCATGGCCAGTGCGGTGTCAAAGGCAAAGATCACCTTGTACCAGAGGCCGTCATCGGCGGTCTTCTCATAGTCGCGCACGACCATGGCGCGGGCCCAGTTGGTCGGCCCCTTGTCGAACATCATCTCCCCGTCGGACCCGCGCCCCGGCAGGCGGCGCAAATAGGGCACCGGCACCCACTGGCCGAGAAACGGTTCGATGGCGGCAATCTTGTTGATGTCGTAGCCGATGTCATCCATCTGCTCGACTTCGCCATTGTCATCATCAGGATCGGACTGCAGCAACTTCCAGGGGACACCCTCCTCGGTTGCCTCCTCAGGATAGGGCCTCTCGATGAAATGCAGGCGGAAGCTGTTCAACTGGTTGAGATCGAAGCTGTAGTCTACAAATTGAATGCCGGAGAATGGCACAAGGGTAATATCTGCAAATATCGTCATGTGTTTGCCTGCTTTGGCCTATTGCTTGTTGGCCAGTCCTATCTGCATCGGCTTTTGCAGCCAGTTGCCCGCAGCTACGCCGTTGATCGAATATTGGGAAATGACTTCGTCGCCCCGCCGCCTGACAACCCGCAGCGTGTAGGGGATGTCCTTCACCGGAAAGCCGTTGTGGCTGAAGAGCGACACGAAAACGGGCAGATCCCCCGCCGGGATCGCCGCTTCAGTCGGCCAGACGATATTCTCGACCGGTTTGTCCGTCCTGATGCCGCGACCGTTGGAATCGGTGTCGAGCGTGGCACCGCAGTTGTTGGGCTGAGAGAACCAGACCACAGCCCCGCCACAGCGCACCGCCAGATCGAGATCGGCCAGACCGTTCCATGCCAGAGACACCTGCAAGGCCCCGGCCCCAGCGTTGCGCTCTTCAAGGCGCTTGCTCAATTCCGCCTCCGCGATGGGGTCGGTATTGTCGGCAGACGCTGCACAATTCTCGTTCTTGAAGGCCAGCGCATTTTCCAATAGGCGGATTTCCTGCTGCAATCCGTCAAGGTCCGACTGGTAATGCCCGGGGCAATAGTTGACCCAAGGATAGACCGCCGAAATCGAACAGGCCTTGAGCAGCAAATAGAGAATGGCCGCGATGAGCAGCAGCAGAAGCGCCCAGAGCAGGGCCGCAAGCCAACTGACGCGCCGCTTCCTCTTCTCTGGACGCAGTTCTTGCCTATGTGCCGGCTGAGGGGGCAGTGGCTCAGGGATCGGTTCCTCGACTGCCTGCGGCTCGAACACCTGCGGCGCGACCGAATCGACCACGGCTCCCCTTGTTGCCGCGACCTTGCTGATGCCGCCGGACAGAGGCCTGGCGTCGCTGTGGCGATAGCCCCAGGCGACAAGCACGGGATTGCCGTTGACCGCATAGACGTGCGAAGTGCCGGGCACTTCCAGTGCATTGTTCAGCGCCTTGCCGAGGGCGCGGTCGCCAGCATTGCCAGTAGCGGCGATGTCGTCTGCAAAGCGCCGGATCCGGGCCGTGTGCTGCTCCAGCCGTTGCAGGACAGCCGCCCGTTCGTCTTCAGCAAGCGTATCGAGTGCAGCGATGCGGCCGAAATGGGTGGTGTACCAGTCGATGCGAGAGCCATCGCGACTGCCCACCGGCTCAGCGAAAATAGATGCCACATCCTCGCCGAGGGCGTCAGTGACACTATCAACGATCCGATCGAAATCCCTCTCCTGAACGCCTCCGATGGGCGCTAGCCCGGCAGAAGGTGTTGACGCGATCTTGATGCTCTTCGCCATGTCACTGACCCGCCTTGACCTGAGCCGGAGCCATTGAACAAGGGTCGTTGGCGGTGGCGGCACTCACCCCGTTGCGCGCAAGAAACTCCTCAAGACTATCGCTCTTGAGCGCAAAATTGAGGCGCACCTGCGCTTCGCCGCTGGTCTTGATGAAGGTGTTGACCCCGACGACCCGGCCACAGGCATCCACCAGCGGCCCGCCGCTGTTGCCCGGCGAGATGTCGGCACTGTGCAACACCAGCTTGACGCCGGAGGGGCTGTCCTGAAAGACAGTGACGATCCCCTGTGTCAACACCATGCTCGGCGCAGCATGGGTATCACCATTCAGCAGCTCGCGGAATTTCGAGTCCGTTTCCATGAAGAAGCCGGGGAAGCCGGCCGCATAGGTCTGCTGGCCCTTGTCGATGACATTGGTCAGCTGCAAGAAGCTGCGGGCGGGATCGCCTTCCATCTGCAACAGGGCATAATCCTTGTCGCCCAGATCATTGGAGCTGCTCTTGGCCAACACCCTCGCCGGGCGCAGGCCACCGAGCGTTTCGTTGATGACAAAGACCTTGCCCTCGGCAGCCATTTCAACCACATGCCGGTTGGTGACGATGCGGTCCGGCGCGATGAAGAAGCCACTGCCGCTGCTGACCTCATTCTTGGGCCCGGAGGCCAGCACCAGAACCGTTGTCCGGTCGAGCAGCGGAACAAGATCAGATACCGAGCTGGCGGCAACAGGCCCAACCGGTTCCTCCGCCTTACCGTCAGGCCCAATCATGCCAGCACCATCCGGACCAAGAAGGCCGGGAGCGGCACGGTAGGACCTCTGCCCGAGTTGTTGGCGCAGTTCGGCAATCCGGCCACGCAGGGCTTCTTCGGATTGATGCAGCGTTGTCTGGGAAAGCAGGGAGGCGTTGGAGGAACCGTAAGGGTAGATGAGCACA
The DNA here is from genome assembly GCF_963666525.1 of uncultured Cohaesibacter sp. Taxonomy (NCBI): domain Bacteria; kingdom Pseudomonadati; phylum Pseudomonadota; class Alphaproteobacteria; order Hyphomicrobiales; family Cohaesibacteraceae; genus Cohaesibacter; species uncultured Cohaesibacter sp. Next base: position 3,655,407 of record NZ_OY762905.1, on the reverse strand, counting down.
CCGGGGATAAGCGCAATCAGCAGAACCAGAAGGGCGACGATGCAGGCGATCAGAACCGGCCTCCAGCAGCCCCTGCCGCGGGTATCGTCCCCGTTGTCCTTGAGGTTGCCGTGCGCAGCTTCTCCTCCCGAGCCAGAGCCCCCATTGCCCGGTTGTCCGAGATCGCCAACGCCTGCGCCATCAGGCACAGCTCCTTTCGCAGCAGATCCGGTGCCGACGCCAACCCTCGGTTCAGTGCCCTCAAAACCTTGAGCTGCAGCCCTGAAACCTGGTCGGGTTTCGTCTCTCGTGCTGCCCCTGGCATTGTCTAGAGCACTATCCGGGTCGGAGGCAAAATCGATGTCAGAAGAGCGGATGTCGAGCGGGTCGAAACCGACCTAGGAGGTCGTGGCCGCCCCGACAGCGGCCCCGGCAGCAAGACCCGTAGCAAGTCCGGCCCCGCCTGATCCGACATCAGCTGCCGGGGCTGATGGCGCAGGCGGTTGCGCAGCCCTGTCGGCCACGACACCTGGAGCGGCGTCATTTGTGTCATTTGCATCATCGGTTCCGCCGCCTCCGAGTTCCATCATCAGGTGGGTCAGTTCCGTGAGATCATAATGCTCGGGCAGGAATTGCCCGATACCGCGCAGCAGATGGTGGGTCATGCGGTCAGCATTGGTGGCGACGCCCGCAGGGACGATGCCCCAGTTGGTGATGACCGGCTGACCGTTGATCACCAGCAGGTCACTCTCGAATGACAGGATATTGAGCCAGCCCAGCAACATGCGCGCTTTCGGTTCGTCAAACCTCTGGATCCGCGCCAGGAGATCGCCGATGAAAGAACGCAGGATGGTCGCAACCCGCACCCTGCTTGTCTGATCAAGACTGCTCCATGTCTGGATCTGGCCGGCTCCGTCGCCGTACCAGGCCACCGTGTGAAGCGTGTCGTTTTCGTTGCGCTTCACTGCAGGAGAGGAAAACAGCCGCACATAGCGCGGCATGGTTGCCGACAGGAACCCAACACCATCCTCATACGTGTCCAGAATGGGTATGCCCTGAAACCTGACTTCTTCTTCGTTGCCGTATTTGCTGCTTTTAAGGAAGCTATGCTGAGCGCTCACGAAAATCCAACCCCCAGAAAGACCTCTTGACGATCAAAACAATAATCGAAACAAAATTTAAACCATAAATTGCGTATGCAATTCCTTTTTAAACGCACATGAATTTTTTGCAACCATAAGATTCATTTATCCGTATGTTGCTGCAATCAAATATCTATTTTCTAAAAGAAAAAGCAATATCTATTGGATTTTCTGAGCTTTCGGTGCGTTTTTAGCGGTTTCACACTCATTTTGTTATCAATTAATACAACCCTTAATACGTATTTACACAAGCACAGACAAATGCCTTTCCTGTCGAAAATGGGGACCGAACAGACTGGCAGGTCTTCATTTAACCATCCGCAAATCGACTGCCTTGAGCATTCATGAGATCAGCCCATGAGCCTTTGTGAGCGCAGACCATGGTGAGGTTCTGGATTTCCCCTTCCGGCAAGTCTATAAGGTTGCGACCACCAAGGACGATAAAGACACTCCCATGCAGACAAAGGCTTCTCACAGGCCACCCCGACAGTTGGCGCTCTGGCACGTTGGTTCGGTGCTTGCGGCCCTGATGGCATTTGCCTCTATCTCTACCGACTTCTACCTGCCCGCCATGCCCGAGATGGCCAAGGACCTTGCCGCCGCTCCTGGGCAGATCGAACTGACCATCACCGGCTATCTGGTCGGAATATCTCTGGGGCAGCTGGTCTGGGGGCCTTTGAGCGATGGCATCGGCCGTCGCTTGCCGATCGCTCTCGGTATCGTGCTGTTTTTGATCGGCTCAGCAGGATGCTGCCTTTCGGCAGATGTCACCAGCATCATTCTCTGGCGCGTTGTGCAGGCGGTGGGTGCTGCGGCCAGCATTGTGCTCTCCCGCGCCATGGTTCGAGATCTCTATGAGGGCAACCGGGCGGCACAGGTGATGTCACTGCTGATGGCTGTGATGACGATTGCACCGTTGGTGGCACCGAGCGTCGGGGCACAGATCGTCTCGCTCTGGGGCTGGCGGATGATCTTTGCCATGCTGGTTCTGATCGGCCTCGTGACGCTGGCGGCCCTTTTCACTCTGCCGGAAACACTGCCCAGAGCGCTCCCCAGAGCGCGCTCCGTGCGTCAGCAATCCGGTGCACCCGATACCCTCGTGCCCTCGGGACCAGCCTCGGGGGTGATTGCAGCCTTTGCCGGCTATGGACGGCTCCTGAGAAACAGACCGGTGATGGTCCATGCCCTCGTCTGCGGCTTCTATTATGTCGGCATGTTTGCCTATGTCGCAGGCTCACCCTTTGTCTTCATCGATTATCACCACCTGTCGCCGAGCCTCTACGGTCTCATTTTTTCGGCCTGCGTGGTCAGCATCACCTTGGGCAACATCGTCAACGCCCGCCTCGTCGTGCGCATCGGTCGCCTCAAGAGCCTGCAGATCGGCGGTGCAGGGTCCTGTCTGTTCGGGGCGATACTGGCGATGACAACATTTTCCGACCTTGGCGGGGCGTGGGGCGTGTTCCTGCCACTACTCGGCTTTGTGTCCTGCACGGGGCTCATTCTCCCCAACGCACTGTCAGGAGCCCTTGAAAGCAGCACCAATGATGCCGGAGCGATTTCGGCCCTGTGCGGTGCCATCCAATATGGCGGCGGCATCTTCGGCTCGGGGCTGGTCGGTCTTTGCGCCGACGGCACCGCGTGGCCGCTGGGGCTGGTGCTGGCGGGCGCGGGAGCTGGCGCCTTGATCTTCAGCCAACTGCTGGCCAGACGGGGCTGACTGGATCGACTGTGCTCGCAGGGCTCAAACTGGCGGCAACAGAAAAGGGGCACCCCGAAAATCGGGACGCCCCTTTCTAAATCGTCAAACCGGGTCTTTTGACCCGGGAGCCATGGCTCAGGGCAGGTAGGCTCCGCCACAGACAGGAAGATAGACGCCGGTAACGTGGCCACTGCTTGCGCTGGTCAGGAACCGGACAGCATTGGCGATGTCTTCAGGGGTTGCAATCTTCTGGGTCGGTGTGAAATTGCGGATCATTTCCTTGAACTCATCCGGCGCATCCTTGGTCGCGTCCGTTTCGACAAGACCGGGAGCCACGATGTTGGCGGTGATGCCGAGTGGGCCGAGTTCCTGCGCCAGATATTTGCAGAAGCTGTCGAGCGCGCCCTTGGCCGATCCATGGGCAAGGAAGCTTGGAGCCGGCGCTTCGGACAGGGTGCTCGAAATGAACACGAGACGGCCAAAGCCCTTGGTCTTCATGCTGTCGACAGCGAATTTGGCGGACTGGTAGGAAGCATGCAGTTCGTCATTCAGCTTCTGGGTAAACTCTTCCCAGGTCTGGTCGACAAACGGCTTGGCCGTGAAATTCATGTTGGCATTGGAAACCAGCACATCGACACCGCCATAAGGTTTGACTTCATCGAACATCGCCGCTAGCTGGGCATCGTCACGCACGTCAGCCTTGATGGCATAGGCTTCGCCACCCTTGCTGTTGATTTCTTCAGCCAGTTCGTTGGCCACGGCAGCGCTGTTGACATAGTTGATGAAAACCCGATAGCCGTCTTCGGCCAAGGCCTTGCATGTGGCAGCACCAATACCGCGTGCTCCTCCCGTTACCAGGGCATTCCGTTTCGTCATGGATCGTCTCCGTTGTGTAAGAAGCTAGAAGTTTGAAGGATCGGGAAGCGCCGACTTGTCTGATCCGGGTCTGATCCGGACCTGATCCTGCTAAGGGTCGACGCTCCTCAAGTTCGAGATGATTCTGGTAAGTATCTGTTTTTGGACCGTCAGGTCATCGTCATCGAGCCCGACCTGCGCATCGCTCAAGACCGATCGGGCAATCGGCGAACAGCGGATGGCAAGATCCCGCGCTGTCTCGGTGGCGACCAGCAACTTTTTCCGACTGTCGTCAGGATCTCTTGTGCGCTCGACCCACCCCCGTTTCTCAAGCCCCGCGATCAGGCGGCTGACACTGGATTTGTCCAGATAGAGTTGATCACCCAGATCCCGCTGGGAAAGGGCTTCCGTGTCGAGCAGTACGACAATCGCACCCCATTGCTCCGGGGTCATGTCGATCCCGGCAGCCTGAAACCGCGCCGACAACAGATTGCCAAACAGACGGCTTGCGAGACCGGTCAGATGCCCCAGAGAATTCGTTATGTCATAGATCGTCTGCATAATAGTTGCATATACAACTAAATTGCACCTGTCAATACGCAGGTCTCGCTATCCGATGTCGAGCATTGCCGGTACGGGCCACAAAAACTCCGGATTCGTTAATGAAATCAATTCATGACTGTCAGGTTTTGGAATGGCATTAATTTGCAGGACTGCAGAACCAAATAAGACATGTCATCACGACGAGGCGCTTTCGAGCCTTGGTTCTGGTCTGAGGGCGGCATCGGCCACCCACGACCGCCACTCCAATTCCCGTGGAGGGAGAGTTTCGATGGTCTGGAAAAAACAACAATTGCTGGCGTTTGCCAGTGCAGATGATTGTCGCGTATCCCCCTTCCGCGCTGATGGCACCACTTATGGCACCCCGACCTTCATCTGGTCGGTCGTTGTAGGGGATGCCGTGTTTGTCCGCGCCTACAGCGGCACCCGTTCCAGCTGGTATCAGGCGGCGCTCGCACAGCGGGCGGGGCGTTTGCATCTGGCTGATAGGGACCATGACGTTGCCTTTTCACCGGTCTCAGACCAGATGAATGACCTTGTCGATGAAGCCTACCGGGAGAAATACAATCACAGCCGCTATCTCGCCCCGATGATATCGGACCGGGCGCGGCAGGCGACCCTGATGGTCACCCCCTTCCCTGCCAAGACATAAGAACAGTCCCCTTAGCCTCTCGGTTCCGAGGGGCAATCGTGTCTCCCGAAAACCAGCACAGGTGACGGTCCATCTCCCCGCATTTGCCGGAAGCGCATGTCACGCGATGCGTTCCATTTCATGACCATTTTCAGAAAGGAAACAACAATGAAAAGCAAACTTCTTGAAGGAAAAACAGCTATTGTAACCGGCGCCAGCAAGGGCATCGGCTACGCCATCGCCTCTCTCTATTCGGAAGAAGGTGCCAATGTCGTCCTGACGGCCCGCGGCAAGGAAAGCCTCGACAAGGCCGTTGCCGAAATCAAGGCCAAGGGCGGCAACGCCATCGGCATCATCGCCGACAATGCCGATCCGGATGCACCTGCCCGTGTCTTCAAGGAAGCCATCGCAGCCTTTGGACAGGTCGACATCATGGTCAACAACGCCGGTGTCGGTGAAATGTTTGCCGTTGAAAAGACAACCACTGAACATTTTGACAAGATCCTGCAGATCAACCTGGCCGGACCGTTCCGCTATTGCCGTGAGGCGATCAACCACATGATGCCACGCAACGAGGGGCGCATCATCAACGTGTCTTCTGTCAATGGCACCACACCGATCTGCGGCGTTGCCTACACCTCCACCAAGGGCGGCATCAACACCATGACCCTGAACATTGCAATGCGGCTGTCCGGTACCAAGATCCGCTGCAACGCGATCGCTCCGGGGGTTACCGACACCGATGCGGCCCGAGCCTGGGCCTCAGGCGAACAGGAGGGTGGCAGCGAGATGCTGGAATTCTCCGACAAATACACCAACACGACGGTTCCTTCGACCGAGCCGATCGATCAGGCCTATGCGGCCCTGTATCTGGCCAGTGACATGGGCCGCGCCGTAACCGGTCAGGTCATTCAGGTGGACAACGGCCAGTTCCTCTGAGCCGATTGGAGACAAAGAGAGTTTTGGGCCAGGCGCACCGTCTGGCCCTTCCTTCATCTTCGCCCCATTCCGCAGCTTTCTCCCGGCAGGAAACTGCGCGCCTGATTGTTGCATTCGCTTCATGATTGGCTTGTGCTGCGGCAGCGTTGTGCGGAGGAAGAAAACAGGTCATCCTCAGCGGGCCCACATCTGATAAGGAGAGATTTGTTGAAAGTCACATCGAGACAATTGGGTTCCCGCGCAGGCCTGTCGCTCTGCGCATGTTTCGCAATGCTCATGACGATCACCGCCCCGTCGCAGGCACAGCAGGCGTCGGCGGAGGGTGTCCGCGTGCGCTTCACCATCGAGGGCAAGGCTCTGAACGCCACACTGGAAGACAATTCCGCAAGCCGGTCCTTTCTGGCCATGCTGCCCGTCGAAGTGACGCTGGAGGATTATGCCAGCAACGAAAAAATCTTCTACCCCGCCGAAAAGCTGTCGACAGCCGACGTACCCGACGGAGTGGATCCAGAGCCGGGAGACATCACCTACTATGCGCCATGGGGCGACGTGGCACTGTTCTATCGCGATTTCCGCTATTCGACGGGGCTGGTTCGCCTTGGCCGCTTTGATGAAGGCGCTGTTCCGGTGCTTTCCGCCTCTGGCTCACTCAAGGCGCGTATCGAAATCATCAAGTGACATCATCGCAAGACCAGTAAAACAAAAACGCCGCGGGCCAAGCCAGCAGCGTTTTTCGTTGGGCAGGGATTGATCTGCTGAGACTAGTCCGCACGGTTGATGGTGACCGAAATGCTGCGAGGCAACTGGTCAAGGCGGGAGAGCGGGTCCGTTATCCGGCCGAACTTCACCAGCGGCCCGCTTGAGCCGGATTGTTCCTGCCCCCCGTAAAGTATGGTGAACCAGTTGGCTCCCGGCCCGAAAGCGATATCGCCATCTTTCCAGCCAACAGTAGCTTCGCTTTCGTCATAGGCGAGTGCCACAGGCATTACACCGCAGAAATCGAATTCATAGCCCTGCAGATCGAGGGTCAGGGGCAGTCTGGACAACAGATCGCCTGATGTGCTGCTGTCGTCAAGGACCGCATTGATAACGGCGTCCCTGACAGTCAGTGTTATTCTTGTTTCGTTTGCCATTGTCTTGGTCCTGCTTTCCTCCGCCCCTGCGTCGCTGGCGCTCAGTCCTGTCGTGATCAGAATGGCAATGAGGCTCCCTTGCAGGAGCCTCACAGAGGAATGGGTCTGTATCATTGCCTGTCTATCAGGCTTGACGCATGTCGATGACGAAGCGGAACTTCACATCCTTGTTGGTCACGCGGGAAATGGCCTCTGTGATCTGGTCCGGGCGGATGATTTCCACGTCTGGCTGCACATTGTGAGCTGCGCAGTAGTTGACCACTTCCTGCGTCTCTGCCATGCCGCCGATCATGGAGCCTGCAAGGCTCTTGCGGCCAAAGCCCATCAGCATGCCGGACAGGCCATCGATCTGTGCCAGCTGGCCGACGTTGACGAGGGTCGCGTCAAGTTTCAGCAGATTGATGTATTTCTGCATGTCGAAGGCATAGGGCACGGCGGCGATCATCAGATCGAGGCTGTTCATCATGCCACCCATGGTCGCCGCATCGGTGTCGAGAACCGGGGTTGCGCCCATCGCCTTGATGAAAGGCATCTTGTATTCAGAGGTCGTGAAGGCGGTGACATTCGCACCACGGGCAACGGCGAGCTTCACAGCCATGTGACCCAGTCCTCCAATGCCGACGACGCCGACGCTCTGGCCTTTTTCAAGCTTCCAGTGCTGCATCGGAGAATAGGTGGTGATGCCTGCGCACATCAGGGGCGCTGCACGGGAGAGATCAAGGCTTTCCGGCACGTTGACCACGAAATGGTCCTTGACCACGATCTTGCGGGAGTAACCACCAAAGGTGAGACCGCCGGACACCTTGTCTTCAGCGCCATAGGTCCAGGTGGTGCCGTTGAGGCAGTTCTGCTCGCGACCGGCGAGGCAGTTTTCGCATTCGCCGCAGGAATCCACCATGCAGCCGACGCCGCCGATGTCGCCAACCTTGAAACGGGTCACGTTGCTGCCAACGGCTGTCACGCGGCCAATGATTTCATGGCCGGGAACCAGCGGAAATGGACCTGCACGGCCCCAGTCACCATTGATGGTATGAATGTCGGAATGGCAGATGCCTGCGAACAGGACATCCATCTTGACGTCGTTCGGACCAACAGCACGACGGGTGATTGACATGGCCTTGGCCGGACCGTGGGCGGCGTTGAACGCGAAGCCCTCAACAGTCTCGGCAGCCATTGGGTCAGCCCCTTGTGCCATGGCTCCGGTGGCTCCGAACATGGAGCCCAGAGCGACACCAGCGGCCAATCCGGCACCCCCGAGCATTACGTCGCGGCGCCCCAGATCGATGGCGTCGTGATGATGGTGCTGATGACCGTTCTTGCATTTTTCACACATGGTATACCCCTTGGTTGGTTATACTTTTTGTCCGAAGAAGAGTTCCCTGGCCTTGTGGCCCGGATGACAGAATTGCAGCCAGGGGGCAGAAGCCGAACGAACGAGCGCGTCGGCTCATGATCCGCGGAGCCAAGGTCAGCCAATCCGCAGCAACACTGTCCCTGCATGGCTCCAAATCTACTGGCACGGAAGGGACAGGTTAATACTCGGATGCCTCATTCTACTTATTGGCGGGGCTCATGAAACAGATCACGGCCCCGCACTCATGCGCCTGTCAGTATCATTCGTCTGTCAGCCGACCGTTTACGCTGCCATGGAGGCCGGGGAGGTCCGGCGGGCAATGAGGACCATCACAATGAGACCCAGGATGCTGAAGCCAGTGGTCGCCATGACCGCTTCGCGCCAGCCGAGCGACAGCGCCGAGCTGCCTGCGTTGGAGATGAGCACGGCACTGACGGTTATGCCGATGGCCGAGCCGAGATAGCGGGCTGTGTTGTTGGCAGCGGACCCCATGGCCACCCGCTCCACCGGAACGCTTTCAACAGCAGCATGGCCGAGAGATGCGTTGAGAATGCCATTGGCAACGCCCGAAACGAACAGTCCAGGCAAGGCAACCGGCCAGAGATAGTCTCCACTCATCAGCAGCAATAGCATCTGCCCCAGAATGCACCCCACCATACCGAGCACCACCCTGTGGCGGGCTGTCAGGCTACGCGGCAGCCGCTGAGCCGCCAAAGCGGCCACCACGGTGATACCGGACCAGGCCAGCAGGATTGTTGCGGCAAACAGCGGGCTGATCCCCAACCCCTGTTCCAGCACCGTGGGCACCATGGTCATGATGGACAGAACCCCTGCCCCGGAGGCAAAGGCCGCCAGCGTCGCCCCGACAAAATCGGCCCGGCGGAAAAGGTCGAGTTGGATGATGGGGTTGCGAACACGCAGTTCCAGAAAGCAGAAGAGCGTGATCAGAACAATGCTGGCGAGCAGCATCAGAAGCGTCTGCGCCGAAATGCCCATCCTGAGCTCTGTCAGCGACGACAGCAGAAAGGCCATGCCAGCCATCATCAGAACACTGCCCAAGAGGTCGATCCGTTCGGGAATTCTGGTGCTTTCCGGCAAGGGCCGGATGGAGGCAAGCGCAAGCGCACCGGAGGCAACAGCTGCCACCCACTGGATTGCCTGCCAACCACCAAGCGAAAGGCAGATCGAAGCGAGGATCGGGCCGATGGCAACTCCTCCCCCCAGAGAGGCGGCCCAGATGGCCGTCGCCCGCGCACGTTCCTCGCCGTGATAGACCTGACCGACAAGGCCGAGGCCACAGGCCATGACACCGGCATTGCCCAGCCCCTGTGCCACACGGGCCAGAATGAGCACCAGCCCGCTTTGGGCAATCGCGGCAACCACCGAGGCGATGACGGTGACCACCAGCCCGCCGATAAAGACTTTCTTGCGACCGTAGGTATCTCCCAGCGCACCGGAAGTCAGCAACCCGACCGCGCAGCCGAGCGGCATCCCGCTCATGATCCAGGCAATCTCGCCAGAACTCAAATGCAGATCGAGGGTCACTGCGTTGATCGTCGTCAGCGGGATCGTGAAAATGATCAGCGAAAGGGCGGTTGAAATGGCAACAATGAGCAGTGTTGCCGCCCGCGCGTCGCACTCGGTGGAAATGGGCATGAAATATCCTTTTGAGAAAGTCGATAGATGTCTATTGCGGCGCATAGTCAGGGCCACCCATCGGGAGCCCCCTTGGCGCAGCCGCCGATCAATCGGGCTTGATCTGGTGATGCATCCAGACGGCATCATAGGCGAGCGTTTCGACATCAAGCAGTTTGAGGCTCTTGCCACGCAGCTTGCCCTCGTGGTCATAGATGGACGGGATACCGGATTCCCCATCGAGCACCGGCATGACCAGCGTGCTGGTCTCGTCGATCATCCCCTGTTCCAGAAAGGCTCCGTTCAGCACGCCACCGCCCTCTAGCAGGAGCGCCCTGACCTTGAAAGCGTCCGACAGGCGCCCGATGGCACCGGCGATATCGTTGCCGTCCGGTCCGGCAAACAGCACCGACACACCCTTGGCAACGAGTTCTGCGACGTGGGACCGGGAAACCCGATCCGACAGGATCAGCACCAGATGGCTGCCCTCGACGTCATCGGTCTGTGGCTGGAGCTTTCCCTTCCGGTCAAAGCAGATGGCAAGGCTGCGACCTGCGGGGATGCCGATATGGTCGAGCGGTTTGGCGGCGGGATCGAATGCGGGTTCAAGATTCTCGTCCCCTGCGGGGATGAAGCTCGACATGGTGGTGCGGCCGACGATCCAGCCGTCGGCATCCAGCCGGTCGGCGATCTCTTCATAGAGATCAAGCGCCTCTTGCGGCAATCCGTTCCAGCGTTCCGTCAAGAGGCGACCATCGAGAGAAGCCACCATGTGGCAAATGATACGTGGTCTGGACATTTCGAAACGCTCCTGTTGTTGTTTTGCTTTTTGGCTTCCAGCCTGTATCCAGCGGATCTCAGGCATATCTGGAAGCGGTCAAATGTTTGTGATCGAGATAGCTCTTCCAACGTAAAAATACTATCGCTCCCCGGGCACAAGCCATCATGAGCAGAGATAATAAATCATCGATGGGCGGTGCCTTTTCCGCACGTTCATCAAGCAATTGCTGCGCGACTTGGCCCGTATCCAGCGAAACCGGTGATGATTTCATGAACCTTGATCATTATTGCTTTCGTTGCTGCCCTCTTAATCCCGCAGCACATTTGCGTTTCAATTCCCTCTGCAAATGCCTGCCAACGGCCAGATCCGGCCAACCATCAGAGGGACCATTGAAAGCCAGCTCAGTCACAGCCCTGCTCATCGGATTGACGATGGGCACACCACTCAAGGCCCAGTCGGTCGCATCCGACCATGTCGCCCTTCCAGAGACCTACCGCAGCGAGGTGCATTTCTCGACCTACAAGCGCGGTGGCATTACCGAAGAGCTCTTCGCATCCCAACAGGCCATCGAAGCCGCCAAGGCGGGCTCGCCTTTTCCGGAAGGCACAGTCGTAACCATGGAGGACTTTCGCGAAGGCAGCCTCTATCGCGTGCTGGTGATGGAAAAGAGAGCCGAGTGGAAGGGGCAGTCGCTGTCCGGCAACTGGCGCTTCGGCGTCTATTGGCCAGACGGCAAACCGAACCTTGCGGAAGATCTGCAACGGTGTGAATCCTGCCACGCATCGGCGGCAGACCGGGATCATGTTTTCCGTAAGGAGGACATGCTGGATGACTGACCGGAAGGCCGGTCCATCCTTTCACAAACAGCCATCGGTCGGATCTGAACCAGAATCCGGCCGATGATCAGTTTTCATACCTGCCGTTCAAGGCATCCGGGTCATTTGCCCAGATAGTCCTCGTCTGACACCTTTTCCATCCATGTGACCGGGCTGCCATTGACGCTTTCCTGAATGGCTATGTGGCTCATGGCCGTATCCGGCGAGGCACCATGCCAGTGCTTTTCACCAGCTGGGAACCAGACGATATCGCCTTGCGTGACTTCCTCGACTTCACCGCCCTCGCGCTGGACGCGGCCACGGCCGAAAGTGATGATGATGGTCTGACCGGCCGGATGGGTGTGCCATGCGGTGCGGGCACCCGGTTCGAACGTCACATGCGATCCGCCGGTGCGCCCTGGCTCTTCCGCCTGGAACAGGGGATCGACGCGAACGGTGCCGGTAAACCAGTCTTCCGGGCCGGCGAAAGATGGGGCACTGCCCCCGCGAATGATTTTCATTGTCATTTCCTTTCTATGTTTGTCGACAGACCCCAGACTGTGATGCGCCTTTTGCGCCTGTGGGGCCTTACGCTTGCAGTTTCTCGAAACGATAAGTGAGCGCCTCGCCACCGGGATGGCGATAGGCCAGAACTTCGGTCACCATGGCAAAGGGTTCAACGAACCTTGCATTGCGCAGTCCCCCAAGATCGAGCGGCTCGAAGCCGACGTCTTGAATCAGAGTTGCGATCTGGGCCTTGGCATCGTCATCCTCACCATAGAGCATCAACTGAGGCGGATGGGCACCGCCGCATCCAGCATGGACCAGCGGCAGGCTTTCAGACGGACAGGTATTGAAGGCACCAACCCATCGCGCCTCGGGATGGGCCGCAGCCAGCAGTTCCGCCCCCGACGTGCCGATGCCAACCACCAGATTTTCATCGGCCACATCGAGAGGGATGCAGCAGTTTGCCACGATTTTTCCCGCAAGGCTTCCTGCCCTCGACAGGGCGTCTTCGACACGGGACCAGTGAACGGCCAGCAGCACGACTTCCGCCTCTGCCACAGCGTCCAACACGGAGCCACAGGACGCGCCCAGTTCATCTGCCAGCGCCTGCAGCTTTGCCTCGCTGCGGCTATAGGAGAAGGTTATCTGGTGACCACGATGCGCCCAGATCCTGCCGAGCGCCTCGCCCATGTTGCCTGTTCCGACAATTCCGATTCTCATGATCATGGCTCTCCGTCACACGAAGAAAAGCTTGCAACATCGCCAGCCTTTCCGTCGGCATCATCCTACCGGCAATGACTGTCCGGAGAAAAGCCCCGATCAGTTGGTGCGGGATTCAAACACCGCCTTGGCAACCGGCATGGCAGAGAAGACCTTCGGCCAGCCAGCATAGAAGGCCAGATGTGACAGGACGGCACCGGCTTCAGCCTGGGTCAAGCCGTTGTCCATGGCCTTGTTCAGGTGAAAGGTCATCTGCTCGGGCTGGCCAGCAGCGATCAATGCTGCCACGGTAATCAGACTGCGGTCGCGCGGTTCAAGACCGGGGCGAAGCCAGAGGTCGAGAAACAGCAGCTGTTCGGTATCGCGGACAACTCCAGGGCTGACAGTACCGAAGGTGCTGGAAACAAAATTCTGGCGGCTGTCCTCGGCTTTCTGATCGAATGGCAGCAACTCGGGGTCGACCGGCGCCAGATCCTCGACAGAAATGCCGCGGGCTTCAAACACCGGAGCGGCGGCCTCGGCTGCTGCGGTTGCATTGCCCCAGCCAGTATAGAAGGCCAGATGGGTGATGGTCTCGGAAATCTCCAACGGCTTGACGCCAGAATCCAGGGCCAGTTCGACGAATTTGCCCAGCCCTTCCGTTTCGTGACGGGTCATCAGGGCGGCAAAGGTCACCAGCGAGCGATCACGAGCCGAAAGGGTCTCATCCTGCCAGACCTTTCCGACGAGATCGTCCATGGCATAGGCTTGCAGGGCTGGCGATACTCGGGCAACGGCGCCGGGAATGGTCTTGGCTGCATCTTCGGCCAGAGCTCCGCCGGACAACAGCGCGAAGGCAGAGGCGGCAACAATGGTCTTGACTTTCTTCATGGAAAATCTCCTTGAGATCTAAAAAGGTGATTGAAGCGACCTCATAGATCTGGGGCAGAGAGCCGTTCAGTTAATAGCCTCGCGTCCAAAGACAGTCATGAGGGAGATCGATCAATCCCCTCCTTGGTCGCTCAGACACCTTCCCGCAGGGCATCCAGGACGACCTGAAAGGCCGACGAAGTTCTCAGGCGGCTCGGATAATAGAGGTGGAAGCCGTCGAAATAGGGCGAGTAGTCACCCAGACAAATCTGAAGGCGTCCCTCGGCCAAATCTTTCTCCACCAGCCGTTCTGGCACAAGAGACAGGCCATGACCGTCAAGCGTTGCGCGGTAGATGGCCATGATGGTGTCGAAGCACAGTTGCCCCGTCACCTTGACCCGGATTTCGCGCTTGTCCTTGCCTTCAAATTCCCAGGCATAGAGCGCACCATGGGTCGACAGGCGCAGATTGATGCACTCATGATCGGCCAGATCATTCGGCGTCTGAGGTGTGCCGTACTCCGCAAAATACTGCGGCGTCCCGATACAGACCATCCGCTCATCTGGGCCAATGCGCATCGAGATCATGCCTTCGCTCACCTGCTCACCATAGCGCACCCCGGCATCACACTGGGCCGATGCCAGATCGGTGTAGCCATAGTCGTTGACGAACTCGACGCGAACGGCCGGATAGTTCTTGATGACCGGCGCGATCTTGGGCCAGAGCAGGGTTTCAATGGAATAGTCAGTTGCCACGATCCGGACGGTGCCGGTCGGTGTCGACTGGTTTTCCGTCAGGGCAATCAGGCGCTCTTCGATGGTCTCGAGGGCCGGTGCCAGCGTGGCCAGAAGATCCTCGCCCTCGATGGTCGGGGCCACCGAGCGGGTGGTTCTGGTCAGAAGGCGCAAGCCAAGACGCTTTTCCAGCGCCTTGATGGTGTGGCTGAGAGCAGACTGTGACACATTCAGGCGCGCAGCAGCGCGGGTGAAGCTTCGCTCCTCGGCGACGGCCATCAAGGCAATCAGGTCGTTGATGTTTTCCCTGAGCAGGAGTGACAGGTCCCGCTGGCTCGTGTAGTCGCCCGTTTCTGGCATTGGTTAACTGTTTCCCTTGCTGGAGGACTTACTTCCATGGTGTCAGTCCCGTTGGGTCGAAAAGACCGGTTGGCCACCCTTCTGCCTAAGGCTGAATCTACCAGCTTCAGGTAAGGGTATAATACACCCTGACAGAATTCTATAATGAACAGGTCTCATGAATAGGTTGGCTCTGGCTGTTTTCCGCCATCTTGCAGACCTCCAACGCAGCGGAGCAGAGCACTTAGGGGGTAAGCAGCGCCGGGATCTGCCTGCATAATCCACCAAAATCAATGATCCTCACTCATGAATGCTATCGCGCCAGAGCTCTTAGTTCGGCGCGCCCATTCCGCTATATTGAATGCAGACCAAGGCAATCACAGTCCGGCACCGGGCCTGATGGCAGGATGGCCAGCACCCGGTCAATGTCAGGATCGCTTGAGGCGACGCTTTGCCAGCCCCCATGGACAGCCTGACCCACAGAAAGAATGAACTCATGCCCAATCAATCAGGAATCCGAATTCGTATCACCGTTGGCTCCCACACAGTATCAGCCACACTGGACGATACGCCATCCGGGCGCGATTTTGCCGCGATGATGCCGCTTGAGCTTACACTCAGCGATTACAGCCGGACCGAAAAGATAGCCGACCTGCCAGGGCGTCTTTCGACCGATGGCGCGCCGCGCAGTTATGCGGCATCATCAGGCGACATCACCTATTATGCGCCATGGGGAAATCTGGCCATTTTCTACAAGTCATTCCCCAGCGCCAGCGGTCTGGTGCGCCTCGGGCGCATCGAAGGCAGCATGGAACCATTGCTGCAGAACGGCCAGTTCGAGGCACGTCTGGAAATCGCACAATAATAGAACCCGGCAATCAAACATAGAGCCGTCTCACAACAAGGAGGGAATTATCATGACAGATCGCATCAAGGACAAGGTTGTCGTCATCACCGGCGCATCGAGCGGCATGGGTGAGGCAACGGCACGCTCGCTGGCCGCACAGGGCGCCAAGGTCGTCGTCGGAGCCCGCCGTGTCGACCGGCTTGAGGCCATGGTGGCCGACATCACCGCAGCGGGCGGCAGCGCCATTGCCGTGGCCACCGACGTGACCAAGCTCGAAGACGTCAAGAACCTGGTGGACACCGCAGTCAAGACCTACGGCAAGATCGATGTCATCTTCAACAACGCCGGTCTGATGCCACTGTCGCCGCTGGAAAGCCTGAAGATCGATGAATGGGATCAGATGATCGATGTGAACCTGAAGGGCACTCTTTACGGTATCGCAGCCGCCCTACCCTATTTCAAGGCGCAGAAATCCGGTCAGGTGATCAATGTCTCTTCGGTCTACGGCCATATCAGCGTGGCAACTGGCGCCGTTTATTGCGCAACCAAACACGCCGTGCGGTCGCTTTCCGAAAGCCTGCGCAAGGAAGTCAAACCCTATGACATCCGCGTGACCGTCATTTCTCCGGGTGCCGTCAACACCGAGCTGACGCAGCATATTTCCGAGCCGGGGCTTGGGGATGCTGTGCGTGACATCGTCGGTCAGATTGGCGTTCCGGCCAGCACGATGGCCGATATGGTCTCCTTTGCCATATCGCAGCCAGCCAATGTGGACATTAGCGAAATCCTGTTCCGCCCGACCGTGCAGCCTGAATAGGGGCGATTGCAGCCCTTGAAGCGGCAGGCTACTGTGCTTGCTTCTCCCGACCTATTACCGGACCCCGGGGCCTTGCCAAAGGCTCCGGGTTTTTCATGCAGTTAAAGCACGGCCATCCACGACTTCACAATCATGTGATGACGTTCATGACTAATACGGTTTTCATGAATTCCGTTCACATAAGTTAGTGGCCGTCGAGCCATTAATCCCCTCGCTTGATCGCCTATCTTGATAGGGCAACCGGTGTGCAAGACATGCCTGTTGTCTGGCCGCGGAGCCGTGCAAGGGCAGTGCACGCATCCGCAACGAACAGGCCGGGCCTCAGACAAAGGCGACACCAAGATCGCCTTGCTGGCGCTTATCACCAACAAGGAGACCAAACCATGTTCAAGAAATCCCTGTTCACTCTCACAGCTCTCATCATCAGCACCGGCGCCTTTGCGCAAGGGATGGAGAAGTTTTCTGGCAGCGACCGCAAAGGTGTCATGGCACCAGAACAGAATTTCACCGGCACCGCCTATGTTGAAATGATTTTCGAGAACAAGGATCCATTTGTCGTCAACGCGGGCAAGGTTACCTTCCTGCCCAACGCCCGTTCCAACTGGCACACCCACCCAGCTGGCCAGATGCTCGTTGTTACCGAGGGCCGTGGCTGGGTTCAGGAAGAAGGCAAGGAGCGGCTCGTCATGGCCGCCGGCGATGTCATCTGGTGCCCCCCGGGAGTGAAGCACTGGCATGGAGCCACGGATTCCAGCTCGGTCACGCACTACGCAATCCAACAGTTTGAAGAGGGCAAGAATGTCGACTGGATGGAAGCCGTGACCGATGCACAATATAATCCTGTGTCAGCTGACTAGAGCCCTGAAGCGGGTATTACCCCGCCTGCTCTTTAGCTGACGGCATATTATCAACAAACAGCCGCACCGCATCGCCCCCAGATGTGGTGCGTTTGATTATTCGACAGGGCGTTCCCTCCCTCACAACTGATCTGGACGACAGAAGCGAGAAAGATTGATGAACTGCATTCATATTTGGTTGTTCATCTGCGCGTCTACACCGCGCCTGTATTCTGCCTTACATTCCGGCCATACCATCATTGAGACCAATGCGCCGCAGCTGCCATCGAGATGAGAACCAACCTGCCATCCCCGATGAGCGCAACTGAGTGGAGTGTTGCCTTGGCATCGCTCCCCATGTCCCCGCCGCTGCTTTTGTCGCACACAGGAAAACCAGACCAGCAATGACCAGCACGATCCATACCAAGACCAGACTTTCTGACCGTTTTTTTGAAGGAGAGCGTCCGCTCTACGCACTCGGCGAGACCGAGCTCGACAATGTTCGCTTCTACCCCGGGGAGTCGCCACTCAAACACAGCCACGACGTCGTCATCCGCAATTGCGAGTTCATGGGCAAGTATCCCGTCTGGCACAGCGACAGGGTTCTGATCGAGGACAGCCTGTTCACCGTCTATGCCCGCGCGGCTATCTGGTACAGCCGCGACCTGACAATGCGCAACTGTACCGTCGAGGCTCCCAAGATGTTCCGTCGGGTGTCCAATCTCACCATAGAGAATTGCCGCTTTCCCAATGCCGGAGAAACACTCTGGACCTGTGATCACCTTACGCTCAGGGATGTAGACCTCAAGGGGGCCGACTATGTCTTCATGAGTTGCTCGGACATCGAGATCGACGGCATGAAGCTGGAAGGCAACTATTCCTTCCAGGATGCAAAGAATGTCACCATCCGCAATGCCAATCTGGCCTCCAAGGATGCCTTCTGGGGCACCGAGAATGTCACCGTTTATGACAGCGTCATCGAGGGCGAATATCTTGGCTGGCACTCGAAGAACCTGCGTCTGGTCAATTGCACCATCCGCGGCGAACAGCCGCTTTGCTATGCGACAGATCTGGTGATGGAAAACTGCCGGATGGAAGACACCGACCTGTGCTTCGAATATGCAACGCTCGAGGCCGATATCATCTCGGACATCATCAGCATCAAGAACCCGACCAGCGGCCGCATCAGAGCCCGCAGCATCGGCGAGATCATTATAGACGAGCATTGCATCACGCCGGGTGCCTGCGTCATCGAAACCGGGCTTCAGGACGTTGCCTAGACCATGACCTCGCAGTTTGATGTCATCATTCCGCGCCGCGGGACCAATTCCTACAAGTGGGACAGCTCGGCCGATCCCGACAGCTTGCCGATGTGGGTGGCAGACATGGATTTCCGCACGGCGCCCGCCATCATCGATGCGCTTTCGCGCCGCGTGGCCCACGGTGTCTTTGGCTACACAAAAGTGCCAGACGCCTATTATGCGGCGCTTACCGACTGGTTCTCGAGCCGCCACGGCTTTGCCATCGAGCGGGATTGGGTGATCTACACTTCTGGCGTGGTGCCTGCCCTCTCGGCGATCCTCAGGGCTCTGACAAGACCCGGCGAGCGGGTATTGATCCAGACGCCGGTCTATAATTGCTTCTTCTCCTCCATCGCCAACATGGGATGCTCACCGCTGGAAAATGCGCTGATCACTGGCGAGGATGGACGGTATGCGATCGACTTCGATGATCTGGAAGCCAAGGCGGCCGAACCCGATGTACACGTGATGCTGTTGTGCAATCCGCACAATCCGGTCGGGCGCAGCTGGAGTATCGAGGAGCTGGGCCGCATCGGCGACATCTGCCTGAAACACGGTGTGACCGTTGTCAGCGACGAGATCCATTGCGATCTGGTCTTTCCCGGCCATACGCATCAGCCCTTTGCAACGGTCAAGCCGGCGTTTCTTGCGGCATCGGTGACCTGTTCCTCGCCCAGCAAGGCGTTCAACATCGCCGGGCTGCAGATTGCCAACATTGTCGTGGCCGATGAACACTTGCGCAATCGCATCGACAAGGCGATCAACATCCATGAGGTTTGCGATGTCAATCCGTTTGGCGTGGAGGCTCTCATTGCCGCCTATAGCGAGGGTCAACGCTGGCTCGACGAATTGCGGCTCTATCTGTACCAGAACTACCTGATGGTCGAGGAATTCCTTACGACCCATCTGCCCGCTCTGCGCCTGACACCGCAGGAAGCAACCTATCTTGCCTGGATCGACTGCCGCGCCCTATCCCTCACCTCCGATGCCATAGAAGACAGGCTCGCCAAAAGCGGACATCTGTTGATCAACAGCGGCACCCTTTATGGAGCCGCCGGTGAAGGCTTCATCAGGCTCAACATGGCCTGTCCACGCGCAACGCTGATCAACGGCCTTGAGCGCCTGCGCGATGGATTGCAAGGATAACCAACAGCCCGTTTCCATGTCACTCGGGCCAATGATCCACAGGAACAACAAGGATTCCACTCCTGTTTTCCAGACAGCACACACCTCAGGGGCGTCACGCCCCTGTTTTTTTGCCCGGCTCTCTCATTTACCGCCCAAACCCATGAACATCGGCCAAAGCTCGCGCCGTTTGACCCGTCGTCACTCCTGGCGAGAAAACCGGAAACCGGCGTCTAGCAAAGCGGCATGTTTCAAGTGAATGAAATTTTCTTTCGACTTGCCAAAAAATGCCGGTTTTGCAATATTGACACCGGTCTCAATGACGAATTATCTATAAGACCTCATATAATGTCACTAAGGATCTCGGTATGAACGATCAAGTCAAGAACTACGGTTTGGATGAAGCTATCGCTGCAGTGGCTGCGCGTGGCACCATCTCCGAAATTTATTTTGTTGCATGTGGCGGATCCTATGCCCTCCTGCAGGAAGGGCAATATGTGGTAGACCGTGAGGCCAAGGCGATTGCCTCCTATGGCTACAGCTCGGCAGAATTTCTGGCGCGCGCTCCCGTGCGTCTTGGCAAGACCTCGCTCGTCATCACCTGCTCCCATTCGGGCAACACCCCGGAAACCGTTGCTGCCACCGAATATGCCCGCAAGGCAGGTGCACTGACCATTTCCCTGACCAATCTGGCAGACTCGCCGCTGGACAAGGCAACCGAGAACACCGTTTTCTACGAATGGGATCCACTTTCGGTAACCAGCAAGCACAATTCGGTCATGCTGCTGCTGCTGGTTTTTGGCATCCTCAACAAGCTGGAAGGCAACAGCAAGTTTGATCTGGTCAGCAAGGCTGTGCCCGGGCTGCACGAAAAGGGCGAGGCGCTCAAGGCGAAATATGCTGCTGCTGCTGCCGAGTTCGGCGAAAGCCACAAGCGCGAACCGGTCATCTACACGATGGCATCGGGTTCCAACCACTCGACCGCATATGCCTTCGCCATCTGCCTGTTGCAGGAAATGCAGTGGGTCCATTCAGCTTGCATCCATTCTGGCGAATATTTCCATGGTCCGTTTGAAATCACCGATTTCGATACGCCGATCATCATTCTCAAGGGCCTTGGCAACGCACGCAAGATGGACGAGCGCGCCCTTGCCTTCGCCGAGAAATATTCCAAGCGTCTGTCTGTGCTCGACGCTGCCGATTTCGGCCTTGAAGCCCTGGCTGGCGATGCTGCCGAATATCTGACCCCAATCATGTTCAATCTCGTATTGCGCCTCTATGCCGTCGAGCTTGGTGATCGCCGTGGCCATCCATTGACCGTCCGTCGCTACATGTGGCGCATGGAATACTGATCACTACGGGCGGGGGGCCTTCCCCTCTGGTCTCCTGCCCACCCTCTCCTCCTCCCGAACAACAGATACGTGGCGCATGAACAATTCAGACACTTTCCGGCGGGAAAGAGGTCCATTAGAATTCCAGCGACAAGACAGCAATTGAAAGCCCACTCAATGACCCTCCCCAAGAACAAGGCATCCCTGCTTGGCATCGGTGACAACGTCGTCGATTTCTACAAAGACCGTAGTGAATTCTTCCCCGGCGGGAATGCTCTCAACGTTGCTGTTCTGGCCAAGCGGTTTGGCCTTCAGAAAGCCGGCTATATCGGCCTTGTCGGCAATGACGTCGAAGGCGAGCATGTCATCAAGAGCCTTAAGGCAGAAGGCATCTGGATCGACCGCATGCGTCAGGCCTGTGGCGAAAACGGCAAGGCTGTTGTGCATCTTGATGAAAAGGGCGACCGGGTTTTTCTAGGCTCCAACAAGGGTGGCATCCAGCGCCAGCTGACCCTGCGCATGGAGGAAGTCGACCTTCAGGCCGTCGAAGAGCATGGCTGCGTCCACACCTCGGTGTTCAGCTATCTTGAAAACGAATTGCCGAAAATCCGCGAACGCGCCAATGCCGTATCCTTCGATTTCTCGTCTCATCTCGGCATGGACTATGTCAAAAGCGTCGCCCCCTATATCACGATGGCCTTTTTCTCCGGCTCGAAACTCGACGATCAGGGCATTGATGATCTGATTGCCACCGTTGCTGGCCTCGGCGTTGAGACCGTCGGCGTGACCCGCGGATCAGACGGCGCCTTCTGGCAGGTGGCTGGCAAACGCTATCGTCAGGGCATCAAGCCGGTGGAAGTCACCGATACGCTCGGTGCAGGCGATTCCTTCATCGCGGCCTATATCAGTGGCATTCTCATGGGGCATTCCGTCGAGGAATCCCTTGATGAAGCAGCCAGCTTTGCCGCAGACACCTGCACGCGGTTTGGCGCGTTCGGTCATCCCTACAAGGTTGAAGAAGCCTGAGAAGAACGGCGAACTGACAAGGGTCGGCAGACCATTGGACGGGCGGCAGCGATGTCGCCCTTTTTCATGTCTGCCCAATCGCCATGCAGCTTGGCAGGCAGCATCACTTCGGGGGAACGACGGACTGCCGGTTGATGATCTTCATCTTGATGACGTGGCTGAGTGCCGGTTCGGTGCTGCCTTCGATCCGCTTGATGAGCTGCTCGGCACTCCAGCGTCCCATTTCGGAAACCGGCTGGTCGATCACCGAAATTGTCGGCCGGGTCACTTCGGTCCAGTCGGCGTTGTGGAAGGCAATCAGCGACAGCTCGCCGGGCAGTTCGATGTTGCGTTCCTGCGCCTGTTTGAAGATTTCGAGCGCGACGTGACTGTCCGACGCAAGAATAGCAGTAGGCCTTTCGGGCTGATCGAGCAGGCTGCTGATATCGGGTGCCAGCCCCTTGTCCGGATCGGTGTTGAGAACAACTATGCAGTCTTCCTTCTTCAGTCCGGCATGGGAACAGGCCGAGAGGAACCCCTCGATACGGCGACCGACAGAAGATGTCGGAATCAGCCATTCCCCGTCGTCACTCCGCCGCTCTTTCTGGGTGGCCGTAACGAAGGCCAGCCGTTTGTGACCGGCATCGATGAACTGTGCCGTGGCGTTCGCCGCAGCCTCCGCATCGTCGCTGACGACCGTATCCACATTCAGGCTTGGGATCTCACGGTCAAACAGCACCATGGCACATTTGAGCGACTTGAGATTCTCGAGGTGGGCGATTTCATAGCGGTTGGCGGGTGCGACGATTAGTCCATCCACCTGTTTTCCCACCAGAACATTCACAGCTTCACGTTCCACATCGAAATTTTCGTCGGAATTGGCAAGGATCACATTGAAGCCATGGGCGTTCAAAACGTCGGTGATGCTGCGCACTGCGATGCCGAAGAAGGAGTTCTCGATATCGCCCACGACAACACCGATGGTCTTCGACTTGCCGGTGGTCATCGACCTGGCAAGCTCATTTGCCCTATATTTCAATGCCTTGGCAGAGGCCTGCACGCGTTCGCGAACCTTTTCGCTGGTCACGCCATAGCCGCCGAGCACGCGCGCTGCGGTCGACTTTGAAACATTGGCGTGCCGGGCAACATCGGCCACGGTTACGGATGAGGACTGAAGATTCTTTTTTTCCATGACTTAAATGCCTACAGACGAGTTGACGCGCAGTCAAGTTCATCATAGTCTTCAATTGAGACCGGTCTCACTAATAAGGATCGGCCTAGCAAACGCCAAACTCGCAACACTTTCGACTTTGCCGGTTCAGCCTTTTTTATGCCTGGTCGCCGGCAGAGACCCCATGGAGAACAGCATGAAGCTCACCAATCTTTTCGGCGCAGTCACCCGCCGTTCGTGCCTGGCAATGATGTCAGGTCTCGTTGTATCTCTTCTCGTAGCTCCCGCCAATGCTGCAGATGGAAATCCATACGGTCTTATTGATCCGACCACCATCATGGTTGGTACGATGTCAGACGCAAAGCCATATGCCTTTGTTACCGCTGACGGCACCTTCTCCGGTTTCGACGTGGAATTCTTCCAGGACATCGCCAAACGCCTCGGCTTCGAAAAAGACAAGGTTGTCTTCGTCGGTCAGGACTTTGCTGCCCTCATCCCTTCCGTTGCCAACGGCCGGTTTGACGTTGCCGTTGGCGCCATCGGCACCACTGCAAAACGCAAGGAAGTCGCTGACTTCACCGATGGCTATCTGGCCGGTTTCCTCTCGGTTTTGACCGCTGACGAATCCCTGACCACCATCGAGAGCCTGAAAGACAAGCGCCTCGGTATTGTGCAGGGCACGCTGCAGGACGACTACGCCCAGAAGCATTTCCCGGATGCCCAGCTGGTCCGCTTCCCGGACAACAACAGTGCTGTTGCAGCCATGAACAACGGCATGATCGATGCCCACTTCCTCGACTATGAAGCTGCCAAGCAGTTCGGCGTCAACTTCCCGAGCCTGAAAGTCATGCAGAACTATGCATCCTTCGATGCACCTGCCGGCTTTGTCGTCCGCAAGGGCAATCCGAAGCTTCTCGAAGCCCTCAACGAGAAGATTCATGAAGCCATGCAGGATGGCACCTGGAAGGAACTGCACTCCAAATGGTTCCCGGGCAGCCCGATGCCTGAGCAGTATCTGCCAAAGAACTGATGCCTCGGCATCCCGCATAACCAGCTTACCGATACGCACGAGGGCGGCGCAATCCGCCCTCGACGCGGCAGAAAAATACGCATGATGATATGCGTTTCAGTTTCGCTCCCCCACCTTCCAGTCACGTCCGGCCTTCGGTTTGCATGGATGCGACCCGGCATTGAAACGCAGACCTCATTCTCATGATCAGGGCTTCTCGCCATACGGTAACAAACGGGACAATAATTTAATGGATTGGTTAGAAACCTTACGGCGTAGCTTTCTGGATTTTGATGCTATGGCCTCTGTTCTGCCCAGCATGTTTTACATCGGGCTCAAGAACACTCTCATCCTCGCAGCATTTTCAACCTTTTTCGGCGTGCTGATCGGGATCGTGTTGGCTGTCATGGGCATTTCCCGCTCACCATGGCTCAAGCTGCCCGCCCGAATCTACACCGACATTTTCCGCGGCCTGCCCGCAACGGTCACCATCCTGTTGATCGGTCAGGGCTTTGCCCGCATCGGCCGGGAGTTGTTCGGCCCATCCCCCTTCCCGCTGGGGATCGCGGCGCTCAGTCTGATTGCCGGTGCCTATATCGGCGAGATTTTCCGCTCCGGCATCCAGAGTGTTGACAAGGGGCAGATGGAAGCGTGTCGCGCTCTGTCCATGAGTTACAGTCAGGGCATGCGTCTGATCGTGGTGCCACAGGGCATCCGACGCATCCTGCCCGCTCTGGTCAACCAGTTCATCGGCAACGTCAAGGATTCGAGCCTTGTCTACTTCCTCGGTCTCCTCACCTACCAGCGAGATCTGTTCCGCGTCGGGCAGGATCAGGCCGTCGTAACCGGCAACCTGTCGCCACTGCTGCTGGCCGGCATCTTCTACCTCATCATCACTGTGCCACTGACCCATCTGGTCAACTACATCGACGACCGGCTGCGCACGGGCAAGATCACCCGGCAGGCCCCGGTTTCCGGCCTTGAAGAGGTTTCCGAACAGGCAGCCCAGACCACCAGCCGCGCTGCCAAGAAGCCTGATTTCAAAGGTGGCAGCCTGAAGATCTCGAACCTCACCATGGCCTATGGAGAGATCGAGGTGTTGAAGGATGTTTCGCTGGAGGTGCCGGCAGGATCGGTCACCTGTGTGATTGGCCCTTCCGGGTCGGGCAAGTCCACCCTGCTGCGCGGTCTCAACCGTCTGGTAGAGCCCAAGTCCGGTGCTGTTACGCTCGATGGCAGCGACGTATTGACCATGCATCAGGAAACCCTCCGGCGCCGGATCGGCATGGTCTTCCAGCAGTTCAACCTGTTCCCGGACCATACTGCCCTGCAGAACGTCAGCCTTGCCCTCAACAAGGTCAAGAAGCTGCCGCTTTCCGAGGCGCGGGCACTGGCAGAAGAACGCCTGTCAGACGTGGGCCTTGCCTCGCGCATGAATCACCGTCCGGCCAACCTGTCCGGCGGCCAGCAGCAGCGCGTGGCCATCGCCCGCACATTGGCCATGGAGCCGGAAGTCATCCTGTTTGATGAAGTGACGAGCGCGCTCGATCCTGAATTGGTCAAGGGTGTGCTGGAACTGATGACGGATCTGGGCAAGCGCGGCATGACGATGATTGTGGTCACCCACGAAATGGGCTTTGCCCGCAAGGTGGCAGATCAGGTGGTCTTCATGGATGAAGGCCGCATCGTTGAAGCCGGAGCACCCGAACAGATCTTCGACAATCCGAAGAACGAGCGTCTCAAGCACTTCCTGCAGGAAGTGCTCTAGCACCACAAGGAGAAGGAGGCGCCAGAGCGCGCCTTTTACCTCTGGCCTCGACATCCGTTTCGTCTGACTGTCAAAAAAAGCGGCCACTGGCCGCTTTTCCTTTTTGGTCTCAGCCGTCATGCCCACCTTACACGGCGGAAGGATCGGCATCGGGGAAATCGACGCCGCAGGTGACATCCTTCCATTCCTCGAAAGTCTTCCTCAGTTCTTCAACCCGTTCCATACCCAGATTATAGGCATAAGAGCCCATCAGCAGGCGGAGCGGCGGGTTGTCATGCCGGGACACATCGACCACAGCCTTGGCCAGACGTGCCGGATCACCAGGCTGTTTGCCCGAATAGTCATGCTGCAGGCTGCGCACATAGCCCGCAGTTTCGGCATAGTCATCAATCGTGACCTTGGGATCGACCGAGGACCGCCCGGCCCAGTCGGTGCGGAAGCCTGACGGCTCGATCAGCGTGACCTTGATACCGAGCGGGGCGACCTCTTTGGACAGGGCCTCGGAAATCGCTTCGACGGCAAATTTTGTGGCGCAGTAGTAGCCCAGCGCAGGATGCGATGTCAGGCCGCCTATTGATGAGAAGTTGATAATATGACCGGACCGGCGCGTGCGCATGCCAGGCAGAACACGACGTGTCACGGCGGCAAGGCCAAAGACGTTGGTGTCAAACTGGCGGCGGATTTCCTCTTCCTCACCTTCTTCAATGGCGGCAAAATAGCCATAACCGGCGTTGTTTACCAAAATATCGATCTGGCCGAAATGCGCCTCGGCCTTTGACATTGCCGCATCGATCTGGGCGTTGTCATTGACATCAAGCGCCAGCGGCAGGGCCAATTCTTCGTTGCCAGCCACCAGATCGGCAAGACTTTCAAGCTTGCGGGCGGCATAGCCACGCGGACACCCTGCGAAAGCAGCAGCTTTGCGATTTCGCGACCAAATCCGGACGAACATCCGGTGATGAACCAAACGGGGTTCTGTTCAGCCATTGCATTATCTCCTTCTTGAAATGAATTCGGGCCTGCCCGGCAACTGCAATGCGCACGGATGTCTGGCCCGTCTGTTCAACATCTGAAAATGTCTGGCCCTAATCTGGCCCTTTTGGCGGAAAGTTTCATGAGGGCTGCCGACATAGCATTCATGGGACAGCTTCATGACTGGCATCGGCGGAGCGGCGCTTTTCTCCCCGGCTAGTATCTGTAGACTGGCACGCGACCAGCAGACGCGTGACCACAGGAGAGCTTTATGTCCCGCCCAATCCCCGCTTTGTCCGGATTTACAGTCCCTCCTTCAGTGCGCGCATATTGTCTGGTCGTCTGGGGTATCCTGATGCTCGGAGCAGCGATGCCCCCCGCGGCAGAGGCCTCCAGCAAGGTCCGCCCCGTTCCTGTCGCAAAAGGCTTTGTCCTCTCGGACATGAAGCTTGCCATCACGTCCGGCGCCTACCGGGCGACCTTTCAGCTCTATGACACGAAGGCCGCACGAGACTTCTATCGGCAACTGCCGCTGGATCTGCCACTGACCAACTTCCGCAATGCGCAGTGGATGTTCTATCCCCCCGAAAAGCTCGGGGTCACGGATCATGAGGCCTATCATGACGGCCTGAAGGGCGAGTTGAGCTATTATGCCCCCTGGGGCGATGTCTTCATGCTCTATGAGGACTTTTATGCCCGGGATGAAATGCACCGCCTTGGCATCGGCCTCACCGGCATCGATCAGATCGCCCCCATGCAAGGCACCATCAGTATCCGCAAGCTCGAAGACTGAGTTGTTGCCAAAAAGGATCAGGTCCCTGCCCTATCCACCCGGCCCGCTCCACGAGCGGATACCTCGATCAGAC
This sequence comes from uncultured Cohaesibacter sp., assembly GCF_963666525.1. Taxonomy (NCBI): domain Bacteria; kingdom Pseudomonadati; phylum Pseudomonadota; class Alphaproteobacteria; order Hyphomicrobiales; family Cohaesibacteraceae; genus Cohaesibacter; species uncultured Cohaesibacter sp. The sequence continues at coordinate 3,627,686 of NZ_OY762905.1, read as the reverse complement.
ACTCGACCAGATAGCGAATGGGGGCGCTTGCTTCGGCCGTCTGGCGCATGTAGAGCTCGAGCGGGATGGATCCGGTGGCCATCGGTCCCAGATCCAGCAACCGGACAGTGCCGTTATCGAGCTCGGTCTGGATCGTGTCCTGCGGTATCCAGCCGTAGCAGTTGCCCTGCAGGATCGCGGCCTTGATCGCCTCGACGCTTTCGACAACCCAGAACCGACCTTCCTTTGGCGATTCCGTTCCGGCAATCACCTCGTCCCCCTCTACCACGACCCGCGTATGGCGCATCATGGCCGAGCGTGTCGGTTTGCGCTCAACGAGCGGGTGATCGCTGCGCGCCACCTGAACGAAGCGGCTTTCATAGAGCCGGTGAAGACTGCGCAGGTTGGGCGACGGCATGGAGATCGCCAGGTCCCAGCCAGCGCCGGATTCGGACACCACCGCACGCCGGACATGCTCCTTGAGATCCACTCGATAGTCCGGATAGCGCATCGAGAATTGCGACAGCGCCTCAAACAGCAGGGACGAAGGATAAAGGCTGTCGACATCAAGACTGAGCCGTTGGGAAAAGACGGCGGTCTTGCTGCGCACATGCGCCTCAAGCTCGACAAAGTCCTCGATCAAGGGCGCGGCAGCATCCAGTAGCTCACGCCCCAGCTCGGTCAGAACCGCCCGACGTCCCTCAGCAATCATCAGCTCGGCACCCAGACCCTGCTGCAATTTGTTGATCGTGTAGCTGATTGAAGAGGGACTTCTGTTGAGGGCTTCCGCGGCCAGCGCAAAGGAGCCAAGACGTACCACGGCTTGCAGGACAACCCATTGTTCTATCGTTGTTCTCGGGATCTGCACGGCTCTTCCCCTCGCTGTTCAGAACGTTTCAGTCCTATTTAATTGAACAGTTTTTCTGTTCAATAAGAGCAAACATTAGCGCTATTTAATCAAAAAATACACTGATATTCTGCATCAAGACAGCACATCAAACATCACGCAACACATATGGAGGTGTCGGAATGCCTGTGCGTTTTCTTGGTCTTTCCCTTTTGCTGATGAGTGGCACTGCGCTTCCTTCGATGGCGCGGGCAGATGACATGGCAAACAAATGCGAAGCCCTCGCCGGAGTGGCAATTCGCAATGTCCGGATCGACACAGCCTCCCTTCAGCAGGCAGGCGAATTGCCTGCCGACCCCAATTCGGCAATGACCGGCGGCTCGCCGCGCGCCCTTGCCGTTGGCACCCACTGTCTCGTCGAAGGCAAGATCGAGGATCGTGCCGGCGTTGGCGGGCAATATGGCATCCGTTTCCAGTTCCGCGCTCCGGTGGACTGGAATGGCCGCTTCCTGTTCCAGGGCGGTGGCGGCATGGATGGCTTCATCGCCCCGGCGATCGGCTCCGTGCCGGTCAATACCACCACGGCAACGCCAGCCCTTGCCCGCGGCTATGCGGTCATCAGCATGGACGGTGGCCACAACGGCTATGACGCCGCCTTTGCCCAGGACCAGCAGGCCCGGCTTGACCTCGGCTTTGCGGCCATCGGCAAGGTGACCAACGTGGCAAAGGATCTGATCGACGAATTCTATGGCAGACAGCCAGACCAGTCGGTCTTCATGGGATGCTCGAATGGTGGCCGTGAAGCCCTGATGGCAGCCCAACGCTTCCCACTGGAATTTGATGGTGTGGTTGCTGGCAACCCCGGTTTCCATCTCTCCCATGCGCCGCTGGCGGAACTGTGGGATGTGAAGCAACTGATGGCCATTGCACCAGAATTGAATGGCGAGAAAATTCTGGCCAAGGCCCTGACGCAGGACGATCTCGATCTGGTTTCCCGGGCGGTGCTCGATGCGTGCGACGATCAGGATGGTCTCAAGGATGGTCTGATCAACGCCTACAAAAGCTGCAAATTCGATCTGGAAAGCCTGCGAGGCACGCTGGAAGACAAGAAACTCGATGCCCTGAAGCGCGTCATGGCCGGGCCGGTGGATGCCGAAGGCAACTCCGTTTACAGCGACTGGCCGGTCGACGCCGGGATCAATGCGGCAGGCTGGCGCGCCTGGAAACTGGGGACATCGGAGAATGGCCAATCCAACGCCCTCAACGTTGTTCTGGGGCTTGCGTCCTTCTCGCAGCTGTTCATGACGCCGCCAACCCCGAGTGTTGATCTGGCAAAGCTGGATTTCGGCAAGGCGGAGCAAGCGGTTCGTGAAGTCGGCGGCTATTTCGACGCCAACTCGACCTTCATGACCACCTATGCCAATCATGGCGGCAAGCTTCTGGTCTTCCACGGCATGTCCGACCCGGTCTTTTCGGCCAGCGACCTGATGACCTGGTATGAAAAGGCTGAGGCCAACACCGGCGATACGGAGTTCTCCCGCCTGTTCATGGTTCCCGGCATGACTCACTGTGGCGGCGGCCCGGCTATGGATGACTTCGATCCGTTGACGGTCATGGAAAAATGGATGGACAGCAACAAAGCACCCGAGCAGATGGCAGCGACCGGCAAGAGCTTTGAAGGCACGACCCAACCGATTTGCGCATATCCCAAGGAAGCTCACTATAAGGGCGGCGATAAAACCAGCATTGACAGCTACAGCTGCCAATAATTTCCGCCAAGCCCATACAACAAGGCCGACTGGAGCCATGCGTACCGGCCGCCAGTGTCACCAACGGGTGATTCTGGCGGCCGCTTTTTTATGCAGGAGGCTGTGTGTGGGGGGGGGGCAGCCTCCTCGACACTTCGGCCTCAGCTCTCAGCCCTTGGCTTCGGCGGATTTCTCGATCCGGTCCAGAATTTCGTGCAATGCAAGCGCATCACCGAAGGTCGGCGCCGTGCGGGTGCCATTCTGGATGTCGTCAGCAAGAAGAGCGTAGATACCGGCAACATTGCGGGCTCCAGGAAAGTCCGGCTGCCCTTCATAGACCGAGGCGTCCGGCATCAGCTCTGCGAGCTCCTTGTCCTCGCCACGCGCACCCCGCACGGTCAGTTGGACCATCTGGGCATGACCGAGACCTGCGGTGACCTGAATGTCCCCTTCAGTACCATTGATTTCCCAGAGCAGGTTGGTACCCCGGTTGGTGCCACCCCGATAATGCAGGGAGAAGGCGGCTCCGCTTGCCATCTCACCGTGAACCATGACCTGATCGGCAGCAGTCTTGGGCCTTTCCTCACCGGTATCGGTTACCTTCACGGTCTTGAAGTTGCTGATGAAGCGGCCATCGAGGTCGCCGAAATCGCCCAGCACATCCTTGACGGCAGCCAACGTGTGCGCCATGGGGATGTCCTGCATGGTGGCCCCATTGGTCTTGTCGAACAGATAGTAGAGGGCGGAGCTGGTCTGGTTGGCCCAGTTGCCACCCGTGCCCACCAGTGTGGTGGACAGCACCCTGCCAACATAGCCGTCGGCGATCAGCTTTTTGAGATGCAGGATCTCGTGCGCTGCACGGGCCTGTGTGCCGGCAACGGCAACGACGCCCTTTTCTTCGGCGAGCGCGGCAAGCTTGCGGGCTTCCTCAACACCGTTGCCAAGTGGCCATTCGCAATAGACGTGCTTTCCGGCGTTGAGAGCCTTGGAGACAAGCTCGAAATGGTAAGGCACCTTGACGGTGACGGCCACCAGATCCACCTCGTCGGAAGCGACCAGCGCATCAGGTGTTTGAAAGGCATGCTTGAGGCCGAGCGCCTTGGCAGTGCGTTCGGCACTCTGGGCTGAACTGTTTGCAACGCCGACGATTTCGAAGCGATCGCCCAGCGACTTGAGGGCGGGCACATGCGCCATGAAGGCCCAGTTGCTATCCGGGTTCAATCCAATGAAGCCGACACGAACAGGTTTGCTAGACATGGGGAGACATTCCTTGCTGTTTACTCTTGTGCAGCAGTTCCCGCCTTTTCACGATCAGGGAACCTGCATGATTCAAATAATGAAAGCGACCATCTGACGGCAGGCGCGTTTGGCGCGACATGCCCAAAATAAAAAATTCATCTGCTGTTGGCAGAATGGGAACACTTGACCAAGGGGCCGGTTTTCTGTTTACAATATAGGTAGTTGAGCACCATTTCCCCTTGCCGAATTTGATCGCAGACTTGCCTGATCTGATCAAAGTGACTGATCCCGATGCAAGGAAGGAGACCAATAGACATGCCTGAAGACCAAGCCGGGCGACCGGATCTGTTGCGCCGCCTGCAGCTGATGGCGCTGTCCTGTCTCTCCGGCAGGACCGAACCCATCGTGCGCGAGGAGATCCTTGCCGGTGTCGAGCTCTTTGCTGCCACATCCACCCAGCCAACGATGTCCGAACTCTATGCTCCCATGGCAAGCATTGTGATTCAGGGCACCATGGAGGTGACCATCGGGCAGACTGTGCTACATTATGATCCGGGGTCCTGTTTCATCGGCTCGATCGACCTGCCAATCACCAGCCGCATCACGTCCGCCAGCCCTGAGCAGCCTTATCTGGCGCTCAACCTGATGCTGGAACAGGACAGTCTGGCGGACCTCATTGCCGAAGCCATCGATCTGGAACCGGAACAGGGCAAATGCTATGCCCTTGGCCCAGCCTCGCTTGACCTGCTCGATGCCTGCGCTCGCCTGCTCAAACTGCCAGCCAGCCCGGAAGACCTTCCGGTCATGGGTCCCCTGATCCGGCGCGAGATACTCTATCGCCTGTTGCGCGGCCCGCAAGGCGGGGCCATCCATCAGATTGTGCTGTCTGATCCAAGGATCCAGCAGATCCGGCGCGCCCTCAACTGGATCCGCACCAACCTCGACAAGAGCGTGCCGATCGAGGACATGGCCAGCTGTGCCGGGATGAGCCAACCGTCCTTCCGGCGTCACTTTCGCACGGCAACGGGCATGAGCCCGTTGCAATATCAAAAGACCCTGCGCCTGCAGGCCGCCCGCCGGTCCATCCTGGCCGGTGCCGAGGTGAGCCGCGCCGCCTTTGCGGTGGGCTATGAAAGCCCGTCCCAGTTCAGTCGGGAGTATTCCCGCATGTTCGGTGTGCCGCCGTCCCGGGATGCCAGCAGGGATCATCGCTCCCCGGCGCAATCACAGAGGGAAGCTGTCGCCGATCCGGCTTCCCGTGCTGCCTTGTGTCACTGAGCGGGCGGAACGATCCGTGCTAGACTGGGAAGATGGCAGGCGCTCTCGGCAATGATCGGCAAGTGAGCAGGAGGACCTGCCAGATCATTCGCAGAGGGAGGATCGGAGCCATGCGCGGAAACGGAATGAGATTTGGAATGGGGATCGGATACGGCGGCATTGGGAGCTGGCTGATCCTGATCATCGGCATCCTGATCATCGCCGCTCTCATCAAGTATCTGTTAAAATAAACTTTTCCAGCTTGCGATCTTGGACATCACAACGGCAGGAACAGGCTCGACAGTTGCGAAGCTGTTGCCTGCATAGCGGCCTTGCAGACTTTCGCGGAATTGTGACTTCCAAATGCATTATTTTGTGGCATGATGACCGCCAAGTGGCGAATCTGTTGCAAGAGAAGGAACTGGCTGGAAATGATGCGCTTTGTCGCACGGTTTGGATGGATCGGGAACATGCTCCTTCTGTTGGGCGTGATGTCGTTCGTCTATTACGGCAGCCACTTTTCCCATCCTGTCACGGCGTCAGCGAAGTTTCCGAGCCAACCAGTCATGGAAGAACTTGCTTCCGTGCTTGTTGAATCGGTCACCCAGCCCTGCAAGACATCGCCTGCAGCGCCTGCCAAGCAGCAGGTTCAGTGCAGTGCCAAGGTTCTGACCCTGACAACAGCGCCATCGTCTTTCGGCCTGTCGCCTGAAGATGAGGCACTGTCTTATGGCAGTCAGGTCTTTTCAGCCCGTGTCTACTCTCCAGACCCTCCCCCACCCCGCCTTTCCTGACACCAAGCCCCTGTCCGATTCGGTTTCAAATGAAGGCATCGTCTGACCACTGAGTGCCTTTCTGATTTCTGATGCTCTGTTATCAGCAGCATTGGCGCGATCGAATTGCGGGAATCCAAGCCTTGAGTATTAATCCTTAGATCCCCACATGCTGTGTTCACGCTGTTTGACGGTGGACTATTGGCTTTGTGGCAGAACTTGATTGCTCAGTGGCCGAAAGTTGCCTCAATTGAGGCCGATTATTTCTGGAAGATTATCTTCCCCGTGCGGTCTGGCCAGGCAGCCGGGTGCCGACAAGGTGCTCTGGTTGCAGACAATCCAGCTTCAGGCTTGGTGAGAGCCGCCTCATGCTGTGGTGATTGCTATTGGCAGGATCACACGATCAAAGTGAGTGACGAAACGTGATACAAGAAAAAGATACGCCGCCATCAGTTGGGCTGAACCAAATGATGCCCTCCCGCCGCGGTTTTATCAAAGGTTCGGCCCTGATGAGCTTCGGCCTGTTGGCAGCCTGCAGCACCCGCACGAAGCCAACCCTCCCGGACCCGGGCCTCTCCAGCCCGTTTGAAGTGATGTATGGCCCGATGCCTGAAGAGCAGTTCCCGCTTCCGGCCATCGACCTGAGCAAGATCAACAAGAAATTCCTGCGTCAGGAAGTGGCCTACGCAACCAACGAGAAGGTCGGCACGCTTGTTGTCGATACGCAGAATTTCTTCCTCTATCTGGTCGGCGAGAATGGCCGCGCCATCCGTTATGGTGTTGGTCTGGGGCGTGCCGGGTTCGAATGGTCCGGCCGGGCCGTTGTCGCCCGCAAAGCCGTCTGGCCGACATGGACGCCACCGGAAGAAATGATCGCCCGCCAGCCCGAGCTTGAAAAATGGAGCTGGCAGAATGGCGGCATGCCTCCGGGGCTGAACAACCCGCTTGGCGCCCGCGCCCTCTATATCTACCAGAACGGGAAGGACACCCTTTACCGACTGCACGGCACAGCCGAGGTCTGGTCCATCGGCCGGGCGGTCTCCTCTGGCTGTGTGCGCATGCTCAATCAGGACATCATCGACCTGCACCGCCGGGTGCCTCCGCAGACCCCGATCGTGGTAATCTGAGGTTCATTGTTGCTTGAATAAAAACGGCGGGGCAAACCCCGCCGTTTTTCATTCCACACTCTTCGGAAGCCATACCACTCCGAGCCTTAGGCCGTGAGCCAGCCTTCGAGCTTTGCTTCATCCGGCAGACCACCGGCATGCACCAGCTTGCCATCGATCGAAATGCCCGGCGTGGACAACACGCCAGCCATGGCGATTTCCTTGGGGTCGGTCACTTTTTCGACGTCGGCATCAAGCCCCAGTTTGGCGGCAGCATCACGCACCATCTGGGCCGTTGTCTCGCAGCGTTTGCAGCCGGGACCATAGACTTTAACCTGTTTCATGACAGTCACTTTCCTTTTGTCACTCTTGCATTGCAGTTAGAAAATCGCGTTGAACAGGAAGCCGACGGCGAGAATGCCGCAGCTTACCACCGCGATGAAGACCGCGATCAGGCGCAGGGTCAGCACCTGTCGCAGGATCAGCATTTCCGGCATCGAGAGCGCAATCACGCTCATCATGAAGGCGAGCACGGTGCCCAGCGCCGCCCCCTTGCCGAGCAGCGCCTCGACGATGGGAATGACACCCGCAGCATTGGTGTAAAGGGGCACGCCCATGACAACGGCAACCGGCACGGACCACCAGGCGTCAGCGCCCATGATGTCGACCATCAGATCCTGAGGCACATAGCCATGGATCAGCGCACCGAGCCCGATGCCGAGGATGATCCATACCCAGACCTTGGCGAGGATCTCGCGCACGGCCTCATAACCCAGCTTGTAACGGTCGAACATGGTCAGCGTCTCGCCGCTGAAATCTGCCGGAGCATTGGCCCCCGAATGGATCTCCCGGACCCAGTCCTGCAGCCAGCCCTCCAGTTTCAACTTGCCGATGACCCAGCCGGCGACGATGGCAACACCGAGGCCGAAGAACAGATAGGTCAGCGCCACGTTCCAGCCGACCAGACCGACCAGCAGGATGAGCGCAACCTCATTGACCATCGGAGCGGCGATGAGGAAGGAGAAGGTCACTCCCAGCGGCACGCCAGCCGAGACGAAACCGATGAACAGCGGCACGGCGGAGCAGGAGCAGAAGGGGGTCAGAATACCAAGGCAGGCCGACAGGACATTGCCAACGCCCTCGCGTTTGCCAGCCAGCAGGGCGCGCGTCTTCTCAGGGCTAAACCACGAGCGCACAACTCCCATGGCGAAAACGATGAGGGTCAGCAGCATCAGCACCTTGGGCACGTCATAGAAGAAAAAGGCGATCGCCTCACCAGTATGACTGTGACGCTCGACGGGGACGAGCGACGTCACCGCTTCGGAAAAGGGAATGAGCCAGCTATAGACCGTCCACCAAAGGGCGAGACAGATCACCGTTGCAATGATCAACATGGCGGGACCCGGTTTGCCAGCTCTTGTGAACAGGGATCCACGATCCCCGGCTGTCGACATATCGTCTAGCATGCTTGCTTCTCCGTCAGGTCACATCTGACTGGTGGCCTTTGAACCGATGTCAGTCGTGCACGATCAACGGCATGATGCGGATCCTTGCGCACCCCTTCTATGGCCGCCGTCACGGCTTGCCTTGCCCAGTCCGGGTTATCCTCGGACAGTGAATAAAGCACCCATTGTGCCTCGCGGCGACTGCTGAGCAGATTGGCCTCATTGAGAACCTTGCAGTGGCGTGAGATTTTGGGCTGCGGCAGTTCCAGTGCCCCGACCAGTTCACAGACGCAAAGCTCGGTTTCTTCCGCGATGAGCGCCAGTATCCGCAACCGGATCGGATCAGACAGGGCGCCGAATATATTTGTGATATTTTCCATACCGGTTTATATACTCCCGTTCATATATGCACGTCAACGCATATTCACCAAAGCGCATTGACAAGATGCATTGCTTCAATTATTCAAGAATTCTTGATATATTTACCCAGAAGTCTGCAGACCTTTCCACTGCAATTTGCCAGTCGTGCCCTGCGATATCCGGATTACCCGGACAGACACTGGCGGGCAGCTGTCATCAAGCGGAAGGTTCAGGTCTGATACGGGAAGCTGTGAGAGACCTCGAAAGGACACAACAATGAGTGAGAAGCTCTATAACGTGCTTTTCCTGTGCACGGGAAACTCTGCCAGATCGATTATGGCAGAGGCCATCATGAACCGTCTCGGTCAAGGCAGCTTTCGCGCCTTCTCGGCGGGCTCCCATCCCACCGGGCAGGTCCACCCTCAGGCTTTGGCGCTGCTGCAACGGCTCAATTATGATACCAGCTCCGCCCGTTCCAAGAGCTGGGACGAATTTGCCGCCGATGGCGCCCCAAAACTGGATTTCGTGTTTACCGTCTGTGACAACGCCGCCGGAGAGGTTTGCCCGATTTGGCCCGGCCAGCCGATGACTGCCCACTGGGGTGTGCCCGATCCGGCTGCGGCATATGGTTCGGACCCCGAAATTGCGCTGGCTTTTTCCGATGCCTATCGCATGCTGGATGCCAGAATTTCCATTTTCACTTCTCTTCCCCTTGCCAGCATCGACCATCTGTCCCTGCAACAAAAACTCGATGAAATCGGCAAGTCCTGAAAGACCAAGTCTGAAAGAAAGACGTCTTATGTCCGTTGATGCAAACCTGCCCTCCCATGCCTCCGAGCCCGGAGGCATCGGATTTTTCGAAAAATGGCTCTCCGTCTGGGTCGCCCTGTCGATTGCTGCTGGCCTTGTGCTCGGGGAACTGTTTCCCGGGCTGTTCGGCCTTCTGGCCGGGCTCGAGTATGCCCATGTCAACCTTGTGGTCGCCCTGCTGATATGGGCCATGGTCTATCCGATGATGGTGTCGGTGGATTTCTCGTCCATCAGCCATGTCGCCGACGAACCGAAGGGACTGATCATCACCCTGGCAGTCAACTGGCTGATCAAGCCCTTCACCATGGCGGTGCTCGGGGTAGTGTTCTTCAAACATCTGTTTGCTGGCATGATCGGCCCGGCTGATGCGGATTCCTATATTGCAGGCCTCATCCTGCTAGGGGCCGCGCCCTGCACGGCGATGGTGTTCGTCTGGTCGCAGCTGACACGTGGCGACGCCAACTATACCCTCGTCCAGGTCAGCGTGAATGACCTCATCATGGTTTTCGCCTACGCCCCGATTGTCGCCCTGCTGCTGGGCGTGACCGACATCCCCGTGCCTTGGGATACGCTCATTCTCAGCGTCGTGCTCTATGTTGTGGTGCCGCTGGTGGCTGGCTACTTCACGCGCAAGGCTCTTGCTGCAGGCTCAAGAACCGATGAGGCAGTTGCTGCCTTCACCGGCAAACTCAAGCCGGTGTCCGTGTTGGGCCTTCTTGCCACAGTGGTATTGCTGTTCGGCTTTCAGGGCGGGGTCATCCTGTCGCAGCCGCTGCTGATCGCACTCATCGCCTTGCCGCTGCTCATGCAATCCTACGGCATCTTTGCTATTGCCTATCTCGCCGCATGGATCATGAAGGTGCCCTTCCGGATCGCAGCGCCCTGCGCCCTCATTGGCACCTCCAATTTCTTCGAGCTGGCGGTTGCCGTCGCCATCGGCCTGTTCGGGCTCAATTCCGGTGCGGCGCTGGCAACAGTGGTCGGTGTTCTGGTGGAAGTTCCGGTCATGTTGTCGCTGGTAGCCTTTGCCAACCGGACCCGCCAGCATTTCCCGACCTAGCCACCGCGGGACGGGAAGCCGTCTCCAAGACTGCAAAAAAGAGACACCTTGGTCCAAATGGACCGAGGTGTCTTGTCACTATTTCCTTGCGCGCGTGGTCAGCCCTGTTTGATGTAGGTGCGCCAGCTGCCAAGGCTGGTGATGTCTTCTGCGCCTTCCGCACCAGTGGCCTCGCAGATGAATCCGCAGACCTCTTCCCCGCTTTCCAACTCGACCTTGCCGAGGCCCAATGGCCCAGGAATTCCGGCGAGAAATGACCCGAGCCCGGCGAGTGGCATGGCCCAAACCTCGACGGCGATGCCATTCGGCTGCTTTTCTGCTGTCCGGATCATACCCGGGCGCTTGACGCCCTCTCCGGCCAGTGCATAGAAGCGATAGTAGGGTGCCGACGTCGTCGCCTCGATCAGATAGGCCCCGCGATCTGTCAGCTGCCAGTTGAGCGGCAATCCCTCAAGGTGTGCTCCACAGACGGCGAGCTTGACATAGCCAACAGGCAGGTCGGCAACGGGCTTTCTTTGTGGGCGCGGCCACGCGGTGGCTCCAAGCGTCCGCTCCCCTGCGGTTTCAAGACAGGCGGACAGCGAAGCGATCAGCGCATCCTTGCCCGAACTGGCCAACAGGGTGATGCTGCCGGGGCGGCCATCCGACCGAGCCGGGATCGGCACAGCCAGTCCGCACATGTCGAGCAGGTTGACGAAGTTGGTATAGGTGCCAAGATTGGAGTTCGGCGTCACCGGGTCGGCCTCGAGATCGGCGACCGTGTAGAAGGTCGGAATGGACGGCACAGCCAGCACGTCCAGACGCGCCAGCAGGGGCTCGACCTTGCGGCTCAGCTCCTTGAGACGATAGAAGCCCCTGAAGGCATCAGTCGCCGAGAGATCATTGGCCTTGCCGACAATCTTTCGCGTCACCGGCAGGATTGCTTCGGGATCCTGTGCCATCAGCGTGTCGATGACGCTGTTTCGTTCGGCAACCCATGCGCCTTCATAGAGCATTTCGGCGATGGCGTAGAAAGGCGAGAAATCCAGCGGTTCCACCGTATGCCCTGCTGCTTGCAAGAGTGCGACGCCGTCGGCAAAGGAGGCAGCCTGCACCTCGTCACCGAAGAATTTGATGCTGTTGCTGTCCGGGATGCCGATACGCAGGGGAGCCTTGATGGCGAACAGCCCCGGAGCCTCGATGGCCCGCGAATAGGCGTCCGCCTCGTCAAAGCCGCTGGCGACCTGATGCACCCGATAGGCATCCTCAACCGTCAATGCAAAGGCCGAGATCGTTTCGATGGACCGGCAGGCAGGCACCGAACCGGAGGCCGACCAGGAGCCGAGCGACGGCTTGAGACCGACAATGTTGTTGAGGGCAGCCGGAACGCGACCGGACCCGGCGGTATCGGTTCCCAGGGCAAAGGAAACGATGCCATGGGCGACGCTGACCCCTGATCCGCCGGACGATCCGCCCGGCACGATGGCCGGATCGAGCGCATTCTTGGGCGCACCATAGGGTGTGCGCACACCGACGAGCCCTGTTGCGAACTGGTCAAGGTTGGTCTTGCCAATGACGATGGCTCCGGCCTTGCGCAGTCGCGCAACCACGAAGGCATCCTCGGCAGGCTGATATTCCCACTTGGGGCAGGCAGCCGTCGTCGGCAGCCCCGCCACGTCGATATTGTCCTTTACGGCAAAGGGAATGCCCCACAAGGGCTTGTCCGGATCAAAGGCCCCCAGCGCCTTTGCTTCTGCGATGACATCTGCTTCATCCCGCAGCGTGATGAAAATGCCCGGATCGGCAACATCTGCAATACGGGCATAGACAGCAGCCACGATCTCTTCTGGCGTGCTACCCGCAGCGTAGGCCTCGTGGATGTCGGTGATCGTCATTGGATGCATCTGGGGCAAAGTCATGGTATCGCGTCCTTGTTGGTTCTCTAAAAGACATTGCCCGTTCAGAGCGAAAACTCTATTGCTATTATTTCACAAAACTGGTGCATTAAATGCACCGCTTATCTGACCGCAGGGGGAGACCATGAAACATCTCCAGGATTTTCGCTATATCGAAGCAGTGATGCGCGCCGGGTCGATCCGCAAGGCAGCCGACGACATGAACATCACGGCATCGGCGCTCAACCGACGCATCCAGCGCTTCGAAAGCGAGTTCGGCTATGAGATCTTCGAGCGGCTGCCGCGCGGCGTCCGCCTCAATCCGGCCGGAGAGCTGCTATTACAGCATTTCCGCTCGCAGCAATCGGATCTCAAGCGGGTGCAGAGCCAGGTGGCGGATCTGGCAGGCGAGCGGCGGGGACACATCTCCATCGCCTGTTCACAGGCCTTGAGTCCCTATTTCCTGCCGGCCCATATCGCGGCCTATCGCACCGAACATCCCGGTGTGACCTTCAGCGTCAACATCCGCGACAGAACCGCCGCAGAACGGGACCTGATCAACTTCGAAAGCGATCTGGCGCTGGTACTGGAGCCAGTACACATGGTCGACTTTGCCGTTCTTTCCGCCATCCCGCAGGTGGTCAATGCCGTCATGCGCAAGGATCACCCGCTGGCAGGGCATGCCGAGGTGCGCCTCAGGGAGTGCCTCGACTATCCTCATGTGATGCCATCCTCGGCCTACGCGGTGCGGCACATGATCGAGCGGGCACTGGCCGGAACCTCCCGCACCCTGCAGCCTGTCATCCAGTCCGATTCCTTTGACTTCATGCGCCACTATGTTGAGTTCGAGGATGCAATCAGCTTCCAGATCTCTATCGGGTTGCGGCTCCCTGCCGACAGCGGTCTGGTCAGCCGCCCGATCTCTGCCCGAGACATGCCGGCCGGATCGCTGCTGCTGGGACAGATGAAGGGCCGAACGCTGCCTATTGCCTCCGCGCGCTTTGCCGAGACGCTGATCGTGGCGATGGAGCAGTTGAAGGAAAGCCAACCCTGAACCAACCCGAGTGCTGCATTTTTTGCACCGGACTTGGGAAAAAATAGCAGAAGCCAGAAGCGCAAGACGTCGCTACTCTCACACATACATACCAATCACCTGCCCAAAAATCGGGACGTTCAAGCGCATTTTCATTGCCTGCCTGTTATTTCGGAGAGAAATCCAATGAAGAAAATTCTCGTTTCCCCTTTTTCTCGTCGTAGCTTCCTGAAAACAACAGGAGCACTCGTGGCTACCACGGCCATGCCGTTCGGCATGCGCACGGCGCTAGCCGCTGGCAAGCTGACCGTCGGCTTCGTCTATGTCGGCGCCAAGGACGACTATGGCTACAACCAGGCCCACGCCGAAGGTGCAGCCGCCGTCAAGGCAATGGAAGGCGTGACGGTCATCGAGGAAGAAAACGTTGCCGAGTCCGTTGATGTGGTCAACACGATGGAATCGATGATCAATTTCGATGGCGCCTCATTGCTGTTCCCGACCTCCTTCGGCTACTATGATCCATATGTGAAGGAAACCGCCCCCAAATATGCCGATGTCCGCTTCCAGCATTGCGGCGGCCTCTGGAAGGAAGGCGACCCGTCCAACGCAGGCTCCTATTTCGGCTATATCGGCATGGGCCAGTATCTGAACGGCGTCGTTGCCGGTCACATGACCAAGAGCAAGAAGATCGGCTTCGTCGCTGCCAAGCCGATCCCGCAGGTGCTCAACAACATCAACTCCTTCCTGCTCGGCGCCCGTTCCGTTGATCCGGAAATCACCTGTCAGGTCATCTTCACCGGAAACTGGTCGCTGCCCGTCAAGGAAGCTGAAGCCACCAACGCACTGGCCGACCAGGGCGCCGACGTCATCACCTGCCATGTGGACGGCCCGAAAGTGGTTGTTGAAACGGCGGCAGCCCGCGGCTGCTATGTCTGTGGCTACCACGTCAACCAGAGCACGCTGGCACCTGAGAAATACCTCACCGGCGCCGAATGGAACTGGCCGAGCGTCTACACCGATTTTGTCAAGAAGACCATTGCCGGTGAACCGATCGACAACTTCGTACGCGGTGGCCTGACCGATGGCTTCATCAAGATGTCGCCACTCGGCCCGTCTGTTACCGAAGCTGCCGCCAAGCAGTTCGAAGCGGTCAAGGCGGAAATCATGAAGGGTGGCTTTGCTGCCATCAAGGGCCCGTTGAAAGACAACAAGGGCAACGTGGTCGCAACCGCCGGTCAGGCATTCCCGGAAACCGACATTGCACTGGAGTCCATGGACTATCTGGTCGAAGGTGTCATTGGTTCGACGAACTGATCCATGACCAACGCAACCCAAAATGACGTGGCGGCCTCAGGCCGCCGCCCTGCTCTTCCGAGCTGGGTCATCGGAAGGATCGAGTCCTTCGGCATTCCCGTCCTCGCCCTGATCGCAGGCGCAATGCTGTTCTCGCTGTTCCTGATGACACAGGGAAAATCACCGCTGGAGTTCTTCGCCCTTGTGTGGCGGGCCGCCTTCAGTTCGGCCTTTTCCTGGAAGAACACCCTGTCGCACGTCAGCCCGCTGCTGATGGCCGCCCTGTGTGTTGCCATCCCGGCGCGGCTGGGGCTGATGGTGATCGGCGGAGAAGGCGCGATCATTCTGGGTGGTCTGGCTGCTGCCGTTGTTGGTGCCAGCTGCGGCTCAATTCCTGCATTCTTCGGCTTTGCCGCCATGGTCGTCGCCGCCTTCGTGGTTGGCGGCGTCTGGATCGGCACGGTCGGTGCGCTGCGCGTCAAGCGCGGCGTCAACGAGACGATTTCCTCGCTTCTGATGGCCTATATCGCGACGGCCATCTTCAACCAGCTGGTCGAGAGTGTCTTTCGCGACCCGGCCAGCCTCAACAAACCGGCCACCATGCCGATTCCCGACGCCTTGCGCGTGACCGATCTGCCGTTTCTGAGTACCCATTGGGGTGTACCGGTGGGGATCGTCATCTGCATTGCCTGCTATTTCCTGCTTGAACGCACCACCATCGGCTTTGCCGCCCGGGTGACCGGTGACAATATCCGTGCAGCTCAGGTTCAGGGTCTGCCAGTTTCCCGTCTGGTCATCGGCTTCACCGGCCTCGCCGGGGGACTTGCCGGTCTTGGCGGTTTCTTCGAAGTATCGGCCATCTATGGCAACGCCAACGACTCGCTGATCTCCGGTGTCGGCAACACGGGCATTCTGGTAGCCTTTCTGGCGCGGCACCATCCTCTGGCGATCATCCCCGTCGCCCTGCTGCTGGGCGGGTTTGAAGCCTCGAGCGGCCTTGTCCAGCGCCGCATGGACCTGCCAGACGCCACGATCTTGGTGTTCGAGGGCTGCATCTTCATTCTCGTCCTGCTGAGCGAAACCCTTTATGGCCGCTCGGACAGTCTCATCCGCAAGATCCTGTTTGCCGGGAGGTCCAAATGACAGATGCCTCAGCATTGGGCATGTGGGGCGTTCCCCTTGCCATCCTTGGCGGTGCCATTCGCGTCTCCACCCCCTTCCTGTTCGTCTCGCTGGGGGAATGCCTCACCGAGCGCTCTGGGCGCATCAACCTGGGTCTGGAAGGCACGCTGGTCATTGGCGCGATGACCGGCTATGCCATGTCCTATCATTCCGGTTCCCCGTTCATCGGTGTCGCCTCGGCGGCGTTGGCGGGGCTGGTCTTCGGCCTCATTCATGGGTGGCTCTGCAGCTTTCGCCACGTCAACGACATTGCCGTTGGCATTTCCATGATGATCGTCGGGCTGGGCCTCGCCTTTTATTTCGGCAAACCCTACATCCAGCCGACAGCACCGCGTCTGCCGTCCATTTCCTTCGGCTGGTGGTCGGACATTCCGCAGGTGCAGGCCGCGTTGCAGGTCAATGTCCTGTTCATTGCCGGGGCAGTGCTCGCCTTCATCATGGCCTGGATGTTCCGAAATACCCGTATCGGCCTCACCGTGCGTGTGGTCGGCGACAGCACGGATGCCGCACGCACTCTCGGCATCCGTCCTGTTCGGGTGCGCGTTCTGGCAACCGCAGTTGGCGGGGCCTTTGCCGGGGTCGGCGGCTCCTATCTGTCGCTCTACTACCCGGGTAGCTGGAGCGAGGGCATTGCCTCCGGTCAGGGCCTGATGGCTGTGGCGCTGGTTATCTTTGCCCGCTGGAACCCGATCAACTGCTTCTGGGCTGCGCTGCTGTTCGGCGGAGCAGGCGCCATCGGTCCGGCGCTACAATCCGTCGGCATCACGCAAGGCTATTATCTTTTCTATGCCGCCCCTTACGTCCTGACCCTTGGCATTCTCGTCGCGACCTCATCGACGGAACGCGCCATGACGGGCGCTCCGGGCGAGCTGAGCATCACGAAATAACGGAGTACGAGCATGAGCGGATTGAGTGGTTTGAACGTCTCGGAAAAAGGTGTGGGCATCGGCCTCGTCCAACTGCAGCTGCCAAATGTCAAGACCAAGGCCGATCTGACGGCCCAGACGGCTCGCGTGGTCGAGCTGGTCGGCAAGGCACGACGCAATCAGGCGGGCATGGATCTGGTGGTCTTTCCGGAATATGCGCTGCATGGCCTTTCAATGGATACCAACCCGGAAATCATGTGCACGATGGACGGCCCGGAAGTGGCCGCCATGCGTCAGGCCTGCATCGACAACACCATCTGGGGTTGTTTCTCGATCATGGAGCTCAACCCTGGCGGCATGCCCTACAATACCGGCATCATCTTTGACGACAAGGGCGAACTGAAGCTCTATTACCGCAAGATGCATCCGTGGGTGCCGGTGGAACCATGGGAGCCGGGCGACGGCGGCATTCCGGTCTGTGATGGCCCGAAAGGCTCGAAGATTGCTCTCATCATCTGCCACGATGGCATGTTCCCCGAGATGGCCCGCGAATGCGCCTACAAGGGTGCAGAAATCATGATCCGCACCGCCGGCTACACCGCGCCGCTGCGCGAGAGCTGGCGCTT
Source organism: uncultured Cohaesibacter sp. (assembly GCF_963666525.1). Lineage (NCBI taxonomy): Bacteria > Pseudomonadati > Pseudomonadota > Alphaproteobacteria > Hyphomicrobiales > Cohaesibacteraceae > Cohaesibacter > uncultured Cohaesibacter sp. Next base: position 3,610,188 of record NZ_OY762905.1, on the reverse strand, counting down.
TACCAACCAGTCGAATGCCTTCTGCAACCTGATGGTCACGGCCAATGTCTGCATGTGCGGCTCTGACGGCACCTTCGATTCCATGGGCGAAGGCATGATCTGCAATTTCGACGGCACGATCCTCTCCCACGGCACCACGGGCCGCGTGGACGAGATCATCACCGCCGAGGTGCGCCCGGATCTGGTGCGTGAGGCCCGCATCGGCTGGGGCGTCGAGAACAACATCTACCAGTTCGGCCATCGCGGCTATGTCGCGGTCAAGGGCGGTGCGCAGGATTGCCCCTACACCTATATGACCGATCTGGCTGCAGGCAAATACCGACTGCCATGGGAAGACGAGATCAAGGTGACAGACGGCACGAGCTGCGGCTTTCCGGTTCCAACCCGCCTCTATGGCGAATAAGAGAAGGATCAATAATCATGGCAACCATCGCTTCTTCTCCCTACGCGTGGCCCTATAACGGCGATCTGCGCCCGGACAACACCGCGCTCATCGTCATCGACATGCAGACCGATTTCTGCGGCAAGGGCGGCTATGTCGACAAGATGGGCTACGACCTGTCGCTGACCCGCGCGCCCATCGAGCCGATCAAGGCTGTACTCGCGGCCATGCGAGCCAAGGGTTACACCATCATGCATACCCGCGAGGGCCATCGCCCCGACCTTTCTGATCTGCCCGCCAACAAGCGCTGGCGCTCGCAGCAGATCGGCGCAGGCATCGGCGATCCCGGCCCTTGCGGCAAGATTCTGGTTCGTGGTGAACCGGGCTGGGAGATCATCGACGAACTGGCCCCCCTGCCCGACGAAGTGATCATCGACAAGCCCGGCAAGGGCAGTTTCTGTGCCACCGACCTGGAACTGATCCTGCGCCTCAGAGGCATCGAGAACATCATTCTTACCGGTATCACCACCGACGTCTGTGTGCATACCACCATGCGTGAGGCCAACGATCGCGGCTTTGAATGCGTCCTGCTGGAAGACTGCTGCGGCGCGACCGACAAGGGCAACCACGACGCGGCCATCAACATGGTCAAGATGCAGGGTGGCGTGTTCGGCGCCATTTCCGACAGTGCCTCCCTCATTGCGGGGTTGCCCGAATGAGTGATCGTCGCAAGGCCCCTTCGGTCGAAACCATCGACATGACCATGCGCTTTGGCGAATTCACGGCGCTTGATGCGGTCAGCATCAAGGTCGAGGCTGGCTCGTTTCATGCCCTCCTCGGCGAAAATGGTGCTGGCAAGTCGACGCTTGTCAAATGCATGATGGGCTTCTACAAGGCGACCGACGGGCAGATGACGGTCAATGACAAGGAAGTGGAGATCGACGACCCCAAGGACGCCTACGACCTCGGCCTTGGCATGGTCTATCAGCATTTCACTCTGGTTCCCTCGCTGACGGCGGCGGAAAATCTGGTCATTGCCCGGGCGGACACGCCTGCCGTGATCGACTGGCGCAAGGAGCGGCAACGGCTCGACAGCTTCATGGCCTCGATGCCCTTCTCGGTGCCTCTCAACCGGCCGGTACACAGCCTGGCAGCCGGTGAGAAACAGAAGCTGGAGATCCTCAAGCAGCTCTATCTGGGCAACCATTTTCTCATTCTTGACGAGCCGACCTCGGTGTTGACGCCATCGGAAGCCGACGAGGTGCTCGGCCATGTCCACAAGATGACCAAGGCCGGGGATCTGACGGTTCTGATGATCACTCACAAGTTCCGCGAGGTGCGCGCGTTTGCCGACAGCGTAACCGTCCTGAGGCGTGGCAAGCGTGTCGGAACCGGTCGCGTCGCCGATCTTTCCAACGACGACATGGCCGCGATGATGATGGGCCAGGCCGAAATGGCAACACCGCTCGCCCGGTCCGGAGACACTGGCCGGACCGTCCTTTCCCTTGATCACGCCAAGGCGGTTGATCGTAGCGGCACCAAGGAAATTTCCATCGATGCCCTTGGTGTCCGTTCCGGCGAGATTGTCGGGCTGGCTGGCATTTCCGGCAACGGTCAGGTCGAGCTGATGGAAATGCTGACCGGCCAGCGCAGTCTTCTTTCGGGCTCCATCCGGGTGGAAGGCACCGCCTACCATGCCACCCGAAGCGAGGCGCGCCAGCACAAGGTTCGCTATCTGCCCGAAGAGCCCCTGCTCAACGCCTCGGCCCCGCACATGAGCGTTGCCGACAATCTGGCGCTCAGAAGCTTTGACGAGGATCGCCGCCTGTTTCTCGATCGCAAGGGTATCATGCAGCGCGCCAACGCGCTCATCGACGATTTCGACATCCGGACGCAAGGCCCCCGCGCGCCGATCCGGGATCTTTCCGGCGGCAACGTGCAAAGGGCAGCACTTGCCCGTGAACTGAGCGGCGATGTCACCTTGCTGATTGTTTCCAACCCGTGCTTCGGGCTTGACTTCTCCGCAGCTCGCGCCATCCGCGACCGCATCATGGAGGCCCGCAACAAGGGCGCCGCCGTGCTGCTGATCAGCGAGGATCTTGACGAGATCCTGGAACTCTCCGATCGCGTTGCCGTGATCAGTGAAGGCCGGATCGCCTTTGAAACCCCTGTTGCGGACGCCGACCCCAAGGCGCTCGGACACTTCATGGCAGGGCACGCTTGAACATGACCGACAACGACATCAGATACATCGACGCCCGCCCCTTCGCCTTCCCCTTCTCGAGGGACAGCATCGGCCTTGTGGTCATCGACATGCAACGCGACTTTCTCGAAGATGGCGGCTTTGGTGCCTCGCTTGGCAACGATGTCTCGCGCCTCAGAGCAATCGTTCCGACCGTTTCCCGCCTGATAGAGGGTTTTCGCGCCGCCGGGCTGCCGGTGATCCACACGCGCGAATGCCACAGGCCGGACCTGTCAGACCTGCCGCCGGCCAAGCGCGACCGGGGCAACCCGTCCTTGCGCATCGGCGAGGAAGGTCCAATGGGACGCCTTCTCGTGGCGGGCGAACCAGGAACGGAAATCGTGCCCGCCCTTCTGCCCATAGCCGGAGAAGCGGTAATCGACAAGCCCGGCAAGGGTGCCTTCTACCACACCGATTTTGGCCCGCTTCTGCAACAGCTGGGCCTCAGACAACTGGTGTTTGCCGGTGTCACTACCGAGGTCTGTGTCCAGACCACCATGCGCGAGGCCAACGACCGCGGCTATGACTGCCTGTTGGCGACCGATGCCACTGAGAGCTATTTCCAGCATTTCAAGGATGCTGCCATCGAGATGATCGTTGCCCAGGGCGGGATCGTCGGCTGGGCCTGTGAAACCGACACCATTCTGGAGGCCATTCATGCCTGAACAGCGTGCCTTTGACGGCCTCCTGCAAGGCGGCTGGAACGAATTGCCGTTTGAACCTTTCCGCGATGGCGTTCAGGTGCATTATCTGTGGCGGCAGGACAGCGGCCCTGTCTGGGCCTTCCTGCGCTACGAAGCGGGTGCCCGCGTCCCTCGCCACCGGCACAGTGGACTGGAGACAATCATTGTGGTCGAGGGATCGCAAAGCGATGAAAACGGTTGCTACGAGGTGGGCTCGCTCATCTGCAACCCGGAAGGGACGGCGCATGATGTCTGGTCTGAAAACGGATGCGTGGTCCTCATCCAGTGGGCCGAACCGGTGGAAATCCTAGGCGAAGCATAAGGCGAGATCCTTCCGGATGCACGATTGCGCTAGACGGCGGCTCTTTCCCGGAGCTGGTCGATATCCCGTTTGGGAGACATGCCGAACAGGCGGGCATATTCGCGACTGAACTGCGAGGGGCTTTCATATCCCACCCTGAAGGATGCGCTGGCGGCATCGAGGCGATCATTCAGCATCAACTGGCGGGCTTCGTTCAACCGGATCCATTTCTGATACTGCAGTGGGCTCATCGTTGTGAGGTCACGGAAGTGCTGATGGAAGGCAGAACCACTCATCTGGGCGCGGGACGCAAGATCATCGACACGCATCGGCGTGGCATAGTTGAGCTTCATCCAGTTGAGGATCGCCATGATGCGGTGGTTGGGGCTGCCGGAAGCGGCAAAGGACCACAGACGCATGCCCTGATCACTCGTCAGCAGCCGATAGTGGATTTCCTGCCGGATCAGCGGAGCGAGCACGGGGATTGCATCCGGCTCATCGAGAAGCGCGACCAGTCGCTCGGCAGGGGACAGGATCTGTGCGGTCAGTGTCCCGACCGCGATGCTGCTGCGTTCCGTCGTGCGCTGCGCGGGTGCGATCATGTTCTGAGCGACCATTTCCGCCAGCAGACGAAGGTCGAGATTGAGTGTTAGGCCAAGACAGGGCGTCTCCGGACTTGCCTCGATAATCTGGGTGGAGCCGGGAATTTCGAGCGAAGTGATGAGAAAGCTTGACGGATCGTAGCGATAGGGCTCACCGCCCACCAGCATCTGCTTGGCCCCTTGCACGACGATCAGCAGCGCCGGTTCGACAAGGCAGATGTCGGGCTCGGTCGGTTTGGGGCGGCGGAAGAAACTGAGGCCGGGAATCGGCGTGGCGACATTCTCGGCATCGACCGTCCAGCGATCAATGATGCGGGCGAGCGAGCGGTGCAGAGAACCAAGGTCTTGTACAGGCTGATCGGTCATCGGTCCATCCTCCGGTTGTCATCGGAAGCCGCCCGAAAGCGGCTCCCGAAAGCGCCTTACAGATTGTTCTGGAAGAAACCGGTGATCTTGTCAAAGGGGATCTTGTCCATCTGATCATAGAGATCGGTATGGGTAGCCCCCTCCACGATTACGAGTTCCTTGGGCTCGGCAGCGGCTTCATAGGCTGTTTCGCTGAAGTAGCGCGAATGGGCCTTTTCACCGTGGATCAGCAGCATCGGACGAGGGGAGATCTCGTTAATGTAGCTCAGTATCGGCATGTTCATGAAAGAAAGCGGGGTCGTCACCGTCCAAGATGCGTTCGAGTTGATCGCACGAGGATGGAAGCCACGGTCCTTTGACTTGTAATAGTCGGCATACTGGACCACGAACTCCGGCTCACCACCGGTGAGTTCAAGGGAAACCGGGCCATAGGCGGGGGCACCATTCCTGGCATCGTCCCAACGCTGACGGCTCAGCTGTTCCAGCGCCTGTGCGCGTTCTTCCGCAGTGGTGCTGTCGAAGTAGCCCTTGGACATGACACGGGTCATGTCATACATCGTGCTCGCGACGACAGCCTTGACGCGCTTGTCAACGGCAGCAGCATTGAGCGCCATGCCGCCAAAGCCGCAAATGCCGATGATGCCTATCTTTTCGCGATCAACCGTGTCCAGCAGGCCAAGGAAATCGACCGCAGCGCTGAAATCTTCGGTGTTGATATCGGGAGAGGCAACGTTGCGCGGTGCGCCGCTGCTTTCGCCAGTGAAGGAGGGATCAAAGGCCAGCGTGACAAAGCCGCGTTCGGCCATGTTCTGGGCATAGAGGCCGGAGGATTGCTCCTTCACGGCGCCGAACGGGCCGCTGACAGCAAGGGCGGCAAACGGAGCCGTTCCAGCCTTCGGGGTGTAAAGATCGCCCGCCAGCGTGATGCCATAGCGGTTGGAGAAGGTAACTTTGCGATGATCGACCTTGTCGCTTTTCGGGAAGGTCTTGTCCCAATCCTGAGTGAGCTGCATGACGTGTCCTTTCAACAATCATTGTTCAGTCCTGATGTCGTCTTGACTGCTATATATTGCCGGCATGTGCTCGATCGGTAGATCAATGCTATGCGGTTCTTGCCTATTTCTCCAAATCTTGTCGATTATTGAAAGTCACACAGATTCTGGATACCGCCCCCAACGGCCAGATCGCTCCAACAAGGTGTCCCCCTTGCCGCAAACCGCTTGGACATGAGCATGGTCAGCAGGCTGCCGCCGCGAAACGGACACCAGCAGCACCTATGGCTGATTTCCAGGTGGATGCACAGCCAAGCGCTTGAACCGCATACACAAACGGCCACAACAGCACTGAAGTACCAGAGGCTTGTCGATATGATTTTGAGGGCTTAGAAAAATGATGGTGCCCGGAGGCGGATGTCATTTTCATAGTGTTAACTGATTGAAATTTCGATATAAAAAAATTGCAACCTAAAATTTCATGCCTGTGGATGGCACCGTTTTGGGCACTAGACCTTAGGCTAGTTTAGGCTCGCTTCCAGCTAAACCTGAAAATTTCGGCTCAACTTCTTCCGAACGATGGATTCGGAATGCGAACCTCTTTCTCCATTCTATCCGATAGCCCGAGATAGGAACAAATCACATTTTTCTTGCATCATCCCGTTCGGGATGATTTTAGCCACATCAATACTCCTATGGCACCTTTCATCCCGTTCGGGTCTTTTTCGTGCATTTTTAACTGAGTTGTGCTAAATTCGTCCCGAAAGGGATGATCATGGCCATCATAGATAGTTCTCAAGATCTTGGAGCGCTCATTCGGGAAGAGCGCAAACGGCAGGCGCTGACACAGGAGCAACTGGCAGCCCTATCGGGTGTCGGCGTACGCTTTGTGCGTGAGCTGGAGCATGGCAAGGAAAGCTGTCGGGTGGGACTGGCGCTCACAGTCATGCAGACCCTTGGCCTTACCTTCACGGTCAACAACCGGGAGGATGACGCATGAGCCGCACTCTTGATGTCTATTTGCGCGAGACTTTGGCAGGCTCCTTAATTCAGATGGATGATGGGCAACTCTGCTTCTTCTATGATCCTGACTACCTGTCTTCCAACGGAGCCGCTCTTTCAGTCTCAATGCCCCTACAAGAAGCCCCCTACCCTGATGCGGTAGCCCGGCCTTTCTTTTCCGGACTGCTACCAGATGAGCGCGCGCGCAAAAGGCTCGCTGCCGCCCTCGGCGTCTCGCAGCAAAATGCTTTTGGGCTTCTGGAAATCATCGGTGGTGAATGCGCTGGTGCCCTCTCGCTCTTGCCACAAGGGTCAGATCTTCCAGACTTCAGCTCTCAGGGCACTGAACCGCTGGACGAGAAGCGCCTCGGCCAGATCCTTGCTCTGTTGCGGGATCGCCCTTTGCTCGGTGGTGAGGAAGGTGTGCGCCTGTCCCTCGCCGGTGCGCAGGACAAGCTGGCGGTGTGCGTGACGGACGGTCAAATCTCGCTTCCCAAAGCCGGCAAGCCGACGACCCATATCTTGAAACCCTTCATTGAAGGGCTGGACGGTACGGTTGAGAATGAACTCTTCTGCATGCGTCTTGCAAACCGCGTCGGGCTCCAGGCGCCGCATGTCCTCAAGTCCTCAGCAGGAAACACCGACTTCATTCTGGTGGAACGCTATGACCGCGTTCAAAGAGCCGACGGCTCCATTGCCAAGCTGCATCAGGAAGACTTCTGTCAGGCTCTCAGCGTGCCGCCCGAACTCAAATATGAACAAGAAGGCGGACCTGGGATTGCACAGTCTGCAGGCTTGATCCAGAAACACATGCGTCGCCCTGCCGCTGACAGGCTCGCGTTCCAGCGCATGGTGATGTTTCATTATATGGTTGGCAATGCAGACGCCCATGCCAAGAATTTCTCTTTGCTCTATCACGCCAGCACACCGGATCTAGCCCCCCTCTATGACGTGGTTTGCACTGCGGCCTATCCACGCCTGACCAAGAAGCTGGCCATGCAGATTGGCGGCCGGGGTCTTGCTGACACGATCACGCTTGAACAATGGTACGCGCTCACGTCGCAAACCAAGGCCGCCCAGAGAGTGCTCCGCACTGAGTTGGCCACAATGGCCAACAGGATCGAAGAAGAAGCCGATGCTCTGCTCGACGAATTGCAAGCCGAAGACCTGTTTCACCCGGTCCTTAAGACCATCAAGAAGATCATTGGCACGCGCGTTAAGCTCGTGAGAGACCAACTCGAGAAGGCATGAAGAAGGCTCCGGCGGTTGCCGGAGCCCTTGCGATTTCATTCGCCACGGTGCCCATTGGGACGAGACCAGATCAGGATGTAGCTTTCGCCGTCTTCGTCATCGAAGAGGTTGGCATAGATCGGAGCTGTGAAGCTGGGATCATCCAGTTTGAGGCCAAGATAGTCACGGCCTTCGCTGGATCGCTTAGACCAGGCAGCCCCGATTTCTGCACGACCGACTAGGACACGGTGGCTGGGAGCGTTTTCGCCAGTTGCGCGAATGTCGGGAATGATGCGGACGCCTTTAGCCTGAACGCTGAGAGTGACGATTTCGCCAGTATATTCGTTGGTGCCGTTCTTCTTGAAGGTGCCGATGGTAGCCATTTTAAATCTCCATTTTGTTTCCGATCCCGCACCATGCGGTCTCGATGGCGATCAAAAGGCCGAAGACGATTGCCGCTGCATCCTTGCGACCGAAGCACAGCGGAGGATGGAGAGGCGTGGCTTTGTTGTTTCGCGAGGAATGTGATTTGCCGACAGGGGAAGAAAGCCAATCCGAACCATTGCGGCCTAAGCAATCGAGGCATAAGCCGTTCTTCGGCCAGATCAGGCCAGTTGGAGAGACCGTTCGCGGAGGTCGGGAAATGATGGGGTTTCGAGATAATGCAAAGCGAGGGCTTAACCAAGACGGCAAAAGGGGAAGACAGATTTTTCTGATACTCTCGGAGGCTTTCTGAATGGCAGCTTCAGGGAAGAGCCCCTGATCTAAACCCGTTTTCCGCATAGGCGTAGGCCCGGCACAAGATCAAGGTCTGGAAGGACGTTTACAACACCGAGAGGCCCCATTCTTCTTTAGATAACCTCACAACAAGCGAATACGCAGCTCAATCAGCCTTTAAACTGGTAGAGGCTTGGGGCGCAGGTCAATGGTCTGAATGCCCGCTTTTCCCATCCAGTTTCGGAGAGAGCTGCTACCCACTGCTGTTGAATGTCACTGAGAACTAATGGAGTGGATGCCTCTTGTCAGTGGCAAAGACGGATCGAACTGGAATGCTTCGGGCATTTCGAGCCATTTCTCATCATGCGACGGGGACGTATATTACTGTCCCGGAGGCAAAACCCTGCATCAATATCGCCGCCCGTTCAAGAAAGAGCGAGATGCCATTGATGGTGATGGCATGCGTAGATATCGCGCCAGTAAGCATGACTGTGAGGCCTGTGTTTTGAAACAGGTCTGTGTCCCCAAAGAACCAGCCCGCAAGATCATGCGCTCGGTCTTCGAGGGTGCCCGCGATATGGCAAGAGATATCGCCCAGACGGATGACTATGTCATCTCAATGCGTCAGCGAAAGAAGGTGGAGATGCTGTTTGCCCATCTCAAGCGCATCATGAAACTGGAGCGGTTACGCCTCAGAGGACCAAATGGAGCCAGAGACGAATTCCACATCGCAGCAACAACCCAGAACCTGCGCAAGATGGCAAAACTGATTCCGATCCCGGCGTGAAACGCCATCAGAAGCTTCTCTGCTGCGCCAGATCTCCCCTCAAAATCTACGCCTTTTTCAACGGAATCGGCCCAAAGCTGCAGTTCGCCAGCCGACAAATGCTTCTACGAGGTTTACCCATACCTGTTGTTCGAACGAACCGCAGCATTTCCAGCGTGCAGACGATTGGAGGGCGGACAAAGTTGGCGTCAATAGAAGCGAGGCGTCATCGTTCAATTTAGCGCCCCCCAACTATGCTGGAAATCGAAAATTCTATCGCTGAGCCCCTTTTAAAACGAGGGGATTAGCCTGCCAATTCTTGCAACTTTACTGACACGATAATCCAAGGCAAAGAGATCACATACGCCATAGACTTTTGTGGGGTTTGAATTTTTGCAACGATGCGTATGACCTTTACAAGGAAACAAATCTGCATTTACAGTTGAATTTTCCAAATAAAATTGCTATCCATTTGAAACAAAAAGATAAATGGTGGATTTAAATGAGCCAGGTATTGGAGCGGGCGCTTGATCTTGTGGATCTTGTGGCGCATGGACACAATACATTATCCGATCTGTGCCAGGCATCCGGGCTCACGCGTTCAACAACGCATCGCCTGCTATCGACCCTTGTTGAACGCGGCTATCTGGAACTCAGCAATCGCCAATACCAACTCGGCTATCGATTGCTTGAACTTGGCGAGAAAAAGCGCGCCAGTTTCGACTTTGTCCAGCGATTGCATTCGATTCTCGTCAAATATGCTCACCAGACGCGAGACACCATTCATCTCGCTATACTGGATGGTACGGAAATCATGTTGATTGAATGTGTCCGCGGGGCAAGAGAGTTGCAGATCAATTCCCATGTCGGAATGCGCAACATAGCGATCACGACTGCGGTGGGCAAGGCGCTCATTTCCCAATTGGATCCGTCCCTCTGGCCACGCTTTCTCGTGACGATCCCACAAAGCTATCCCAAAACCGCTGAAGAATTACGCACTGAGTTGGAAGCGGCGCGACGCAACGGAACCGCCATCGATTTCGACGAATGCAATATCGGCACATGCGGCATCGCGTCCAGTTTTATAGTCAATGCCAACACACGCGTTGCCTGTTCAATCAATGGAGCGACACTCTATTTCGGTGATGGCAGGATGTCTGATCTAGCTCCTGTGGTAAGGGCACTTGCCAGAGAACTCGAAGCAGCGGCATAGCCGCCTTCAATTGTCACTATATCGGCAGCAAAAAAGGCGGGTCCAACCCGCCTCCCTATAAGCTTGGCCATTGGCCTACCGATGACTATTTGTCCTTCGCTTCACATGCTTCAAAATGCTCCAGGATCTCACACCCAGTGGCGATCCAAGTATCACCCGTTTCCTGAACATGAGAAAGAAACTGGTCGAGGATCTTGATCCGCATAGGTCGTCCGGTAACCTGGGGATGCATGACCATGGTGGTAAGTCCGCCCCATTCACGGGTCTGATCAAATTCCTCCGACCAGATGCCCAGCACGTGTTCGCGCCCGAAAATCGAGCGTGGGCTTGTCCGATGGGAAAGGCCGTAGCCCCAATCATCAAAGCTCAGACTGACCGGAATTTCGACCGGCCCTTCGCCACTTTCAAGACCATGGCGGTAGGGGCGAATATCGTCCCGGAAGGAACTGGAATAGCGAATGCCGTATGTTTTCAGCAGCTCCATGTTTTCCGGGCAGGTTTCGCCCCATGGGGCCCGATAGCCAACCGGGCGGATGCCCAACAGCCGTTTCATGACGTCGAAGCCCTTTTCCAGTTCCTCGATCCGAACCGATTGCTCGGAGGTATCCGGGCGCAGATGCAAATATCCATGATGGCCGATCTCGTGGCCATCCTTGAGAATGGCTTCGCAGACCGCAGGCAACGCTTCGACCGACCAGCCCGTGACGAAGAACGTGGCTTTCACACCGTGACGCTTCAGGACTTCAAGAATCTTGGGAATGCCAACCCGCGCCTCATAGCCACCGTAGGAGCGGGTGATCAGGCGGTTGGCGTTGGCAGCGTCAGCGCCCAGCCAGACGGACTCCGAGTCCACATCAAATGCCGGAAACAGCGCGGCCCTGCAGGCGTTTGGCCATGGATAGGAGGGAGCCGGAGGCGCCATATTGGCCGGCTTTGCAATAAGATCTGTCATTTTACTTGTCCGATACTTGAAAAATGGGATGGCACCAGCCTCCGCTCCAGCGGAAAGAAGGCTGGCTTCCCCTAGTCATTCAGGAATTTGTCAAGACCGACCAGCCGCTCGACGATGAACACCAAGGCAACGCTGAGCACGATCAGAACGGTTGCCATGGCAGCCACTGTCGGATCATCGATATCGCGAATGTAGCTGTAGGCTTCGATCGGCAGGGTTGTGGTGGAGATCGAGGTCAGAAAGGCGGTGATGGCAAAATTGTCCATCGTCTCGACGAAGGCGAAGGTTGCCCCCGCCACAATGCCCGGCACCAGCTGGGGCAAGGTAACCGTCCGGAACGCCGTGAAACGGGATGCGCCGAGATTGCGCGCGGCGGCTTCCAGCTCTTCGGGCAGCCCGGCCAGATTGCCGATGATCGGGCGGACAGTGAGTGGTAGCGTCAGGGCAATCATCGCCACCGTTATGGGCCAGAACCCCGGTCCGACACCAATCTCGGACACAAAGCCAAGTGCTGCCGTCCCCACGATCACGCCGGGCACAAGCAGGGGAGCAGACACGAAGGTCAGCAAGGCCTGTTTGCCGAAAAACTCATGGCGCACGGCCAGAATTGCGGTTGGTAGAGCCAGAGCCAGCGAGGTCACACAGGCGATAGCCGAAATCAGCAGCGAGTTTTTCAGAGCCGCCATGAAGCGGGTGTTGGAGAAAAAGCTCTCGAACCACTCGAAGCTGATCCCGCCAGCAAAGCTTATGGTGTAATGGTTCGTACTGAAGGCGAACAGAATGATGAAGGGAAGCGGCAAGATGATGAAGCCAAGGCAGGCCATGGCGCTTCCCAGCACCAGAGGATGTGCGGCACGGGGATCTTTCATGCGTTCCTCCCGTTCTGGATCTTGCGTGTCAGCTTCTGTATTATGTTAATCATCACCAGAATGAGAAGCACGATAAAGAAGAATATGACGGCAAGTGCTGAGGCGGCCGGAATGTCATAGGACGCCTGTATCCGCTCATAGATCTCGGTTGCCAGCACATGGACACGGCCACCGCCCAGAAGCTGCGGAAAAAGAAAGGCGCCAAGCGTCATTGCAAAACACAGCGACGTCGACACCACCAGTCCCGGTACAGACAACGGCAGGGTTACCGTTACGAAACTGCGCCAGCGTGAAGCGCCAAGATTGCGCGCGGCGTCTTCCAGATCCCTCGGAATGGTCTTCAGTGCGCCAAACAGGGTCAACACGAAAAACGGCAAGGTGAAATTCACCACAGCAACGATAACGGCAAACTCGTTGTTGAGCATGCGCAACGGCGCGATTCCGGCAAACCCCAAGGCCATGTTGATGATTCCGCGATGGCCGAGAATGATCATCCAGGCATAAGCGCGCGTCACTCCACCTGACAGGAATGTGGCGATGAGGCAGAACATGATCACCCGGCGCAGGGTCTGTGACGGCGTAAGAGCCAGAATGCGCGCCAGCGGATACCCAGCGAACACGGTGATCAGCGTGATGATGGCCGACAGGCGCAGGGTGGTCAGAACCGCCCGCCAGGCACCTGATGAATTGAAAATCCGGGTATAGTTATCCAGCGACATCGGGCCGGAGATCACTGCTGTTCCCGGCTGCAGATGCAACAGGCTAGTGCGAGCAAACGCCAGGATCACCGCAGCAAAGAGCGCGATCAACACAAGCGAAGGAAGCGCCAGCAGGAAGGTGGAGCGTTTCATCTCTCAGTCCTCCAGCAGAATGCAGCGTTCGCTGGCAAAGTCCAGTTGAACGTCACTGCCGACCTGCAGAAGCTGCTGATTGATCCGCGACTGAATCACTACAAGACGGCTCTCGTCAGCCATTTCAACTTCATAGCGCATATTGGCACCCAGCATCTGGGCAAAGGCAATTTTGCCACCAAGGCCGGAAGTCCTGTTCGCGGGGTCGATGGACTTGAGATTGATGAATTCCCCACGTAGACACAGGGTCTTGCCATTGCCGTGAGCGGCCATCGATGTCACGCCGGAAATGGTTTCTCCCAATACCCTGACGGAGCCGTTGCCGAGATCTTCGGCAGGCAGAAAGTTGTCCATGCCCATGAAACTGGCGACGAACCGGTTTCTGGGACGATCATAGAGATCGCTGGCATTTGAAATCTGTTCAATGCGGCCATTCTGCATCACTGCGATGCGATCGGCCAAAACGATGGCTTCATGCTGGTCATGAGTCACCATCATTGTTGTGATACCGAGCCGCCTTTGCAGCTTGGCCAGTTCGACCTGCATTTCCTCACGCAGGTTCTGATCCAGTGCACCCAGCGGTTCATCGAGCAGCAAGGCACGGGGATTGGTGACGACGGCACGCGCAAGAGCAACACGTTGGCGTTGCCCGCCAGAGAGCTGGCTCGGCCGACGGTCTCCAAATTGGGAAATCTGTACCATGTCCATGGCGCGCTTGACCCGCTTGGCCAATTCGACCTTGGGCACCCGCGCCATGCGCAGTCCGTATCCCACATTCTCACGCACCGACATATGCGGGAAAAGGGCGTAATGCTGGAACATCATTGCGGTCTGTCGCCGTTCGGGCGGCGTTCCGAGGATGCTCTCGCCATCGAGACTGATGTCGCCTTCATCGGGCGACACAAAGCCGGTGATGGATTGCAACAGGGTGGTCTTGCCACACCCCGAAGGTCCGAGAAGGGCAAGCACCTCGCCCTTCTCGACAGCCAGATCGACATGATCGACGGCAGTTACCCCACCGGGATAGCGTTTTACCAAACTGGATATTTCAATACGGCAGGATGAGGTGTCACTCATGTCTTTTCCTTGAGTTTCCTATTTGGCAATCGCTGCGTTGAACTTCTCAGTCCATGCCCCAAGATTCTCATTGATCTTGGCTTCGTCTAGTTTGACAGATTCCTTCTCAGTTGGAAGGATCGCCTTGAGGGCCTCTGCCGGTTCGGCGTTCACGTTGACCGGTCCAAGGTTGTAGACATTGGTCATGTGCTGCTGCCAGTCGGCCTTGAGAGCGCGGTTGATGAAGGTAGCAGCGGCGTCTTCATTGCCACCGTTGACCATCATCATGCCTTCAAAGATCAGCGGGGTCGGATATGGGGTGGCCATGGTCACGTCAAAGCCCTGATCCTTGAGTTCCTTGACTGCCGAAGGCGACCCGAGCATGGCTGCGATTTCGCCGCTGGCCAGCGCCTTGCGCGCCATGGAGTCGGAGGAATGGAACATGGCAACCTGATCGGCGTGCTCGCCGAGATAGTCGATGCCCGGCTGGACATTGTCTTCATTGCCGCCATGCAGCAGCGCTTCGATCATGATTGTACGCCCCGGGTAGACTGTCGGCACAGGAAGAGCGATCTTGCCCTTCAGCTCCGGCTTGAACAGATCGTCCCAGGAGGCGATTTCGCCGCCGGGCACCAGATCCTTGCGATAGACAATCCCCGTCGGGAAATACCAATAGGCAACGAACTTGTCAGAAACCGCACCGGGCATGATTTCGCTCAGCGTCGGGATCTTGTCCTTTGGCAGCGCAACGAAAAGTTCCTCATCGGTTGCTGCGCGCATGGCAATGGCTTCGCCTGTGAACCAGACATCAACACCGGGTTCGCTGCGGGAAGCCTGAAGCTTGGCAAGGCCTTCGGCAGAGCTGTTTTCGATAACCGGGACAATCTTCAGGCCGGTTTCCTTTTCGAAATCGGCAGCCAACGGCTTGATAACCTTTTCCCAGGTGGAGCCGAAGGTCATGACGCGAACTTCGCCTTCGGCAGCAAGAGCCTGCTGGCTGTAAAGAGCGGCAACCATCCCGAGGGAGGCAACCCATTTTGATATTGTTTTCATGTTTGTTCCCATTTTTTGTATAAAGGTGATCGTTGATTGTTGGGATTTGAGAAGCGATTGGGCATCTCAAACTGGTTTGAAGACCCCTTTCGGGTCGTGGACTGCTCGACCTCCTGCCAGTACGGCGGCAATATTATCGGCTTCATCGAGCAAAATCAGGTCTGCGTCGGCCGCTTCCTGAAGAGTGCCCTTCCTTGTAGAAAGGCCAAGAACGCGCGCAACGGTGCGGGTAAAGGGGAGAAGAGCCTCGTGCCATCCAAGCCCGGCTTCGCTCACCAGGCGACGCAAATCGCGAAACAGGATCGAAGGCGGCACCTGACGCCATCCGCGCTCTCCGGGAACGGCAACCCCGGTATCACCGGACAGCGTGATGTTGGAGAGCGGCACGCCTGCATCAAGGGCCCGCTGGACAGCAACCACCGGATCGATGCCATAGGTGCCAAGTCCGTCGAGCGGGCCAAGACAGCAGGTAATATCCATCACCATTCCCTGCCTTGCAAGATCGCACATCTCATGAAACAGAGGCGTTCGCTCCGGCGACCGGTTCGCATGGCTCGGAACGGCCATTTCAATCGGAAAGGCCAGTTCGTCAAAGAGCCGACGCAAATCGCGCAAGGCATGCGGCAATGATCCCACATGCATATGCAGGACCGAGGCCTTGCCGCTAGCCGAACGCGCCTGCATCAGTTGGCCAGCCATCTGTGCCAGCGCAGCATAATCCATGTTGGGATAGATCCGTTCAGCCAATGCGGCCTTAGCCCCGATCACCTTGTCGATGAGCACGATATCGGAGCGGATGCTCTGTGTCAGGCTCGGCCCGGGGACCTCCATCGCGCCGCTGTAGATGAATGTCGTCAGGCCCAGACGATCCAGCTCCTGCGCCCTGCGCAGCAGAACCGGAAGGGTTTTGGCCTCCATTTCCGATCCCAGAATGCCGACCGCAGTGGTAATGCCGGAAGAGGCGATATCAGCGAACGGGATTTCTGGCTGGCGGGCGTCCGGCCCGTCGCCATCGCCACCGCCGATGAAATGCATATGCTGATCGATCAGTCCGGGCAGCACACGCCCCGGTGCCTTGATGACCGGAGCCCTCAGAGCCTCAGCAAGCCCGCCAAGATCCGGCCCCATACGGACGATTTTCTCGCCAACCACAAGCAGATCACAAGCACCGAGAGGATCGGGGCTGTAGGTATCCTGACTTTTGATCAGATAGCTGTCCATTGCCTCAATCCTTTGCATCCGTTTCATGACCGTAGGCCAGCTGTTGCAACTGACCAAGAACAAGGGAAACTGCCGCTGGCACCGGATCAATCACCTGCATGCCGGTGTCCGCCATAAGGCCCGGAACATAGCGGGCGAGACCAGCCCCGGCCAACAGGACAACGTCTGCTCCATCCTCATTGCGCAAGGCAATTGCCATCTTCCGAAGTGCGTCCATTACCCTGTCGGGATATTGCAGATCGCCATAGTCGAGCCCAAGATCGCGATGGCCGGCATGGCGACTGGAAACACCCGCATGCCGAACCTGACGTCCCAGCTTCTTGAGACCACCCTTTGAAACAGAGATGGTTCCGAAACGGTCCCCGAGAGCAAGAGCGGCAGCAAATCCCGCTTCCCCGATGCCGACAACCGGCTTTTTGGTGATGCCTCTGGCAGCAAATACACCAGGGTCGGAGAAGCATGCCACGACAAAACCCGCCACATCGGCCTTCCCGCTCTCCCGTTCGATATGTTCGATCACCGCAGGTGCTGCCGCATCGCTGTCCCGCGCCGTCGAAATACCACATGGCCCGTCTTCCAGCGTCAGGCAACGAACTTGCGGCATCCATGGTCCTTGAAGCCAGTGAAGGCTCTTCTGCAGATCTTCGGTAATGCCGGTATCGGTTCGGCTGGAGGGGTTCAGAACCTGAATTTCCATCGCTCAGCCCTTTCCGTATCCGGCTTGCTCGAACAGAGCGCGGCAATCGGCAATGGTGTTACGGGCGATCTCGATGGCATCGGTGATCTGGTGCCTCAACTGGATGAGCTTGGTCCAGAGCAAATACTCGTCCCAGCCCCCCTTCTCCGCAGCCTCATAGTCTTCAAGACAGCTCAGAAGCGGAACCGGCTGCAACAGCTTGGACGAGCCATAGGAATCCTGCCCATACTTGCCAACAGAAGCCGCAGTCAAAAAGGTGATCTGCCGGGCGACGCGCATGGCGACACCATTGAGGCGAGCAAGATCCTCTGCTCCAAGCTCGTCGCTCGCCATGGCATTGTCGAGCCACGAGATTTCCGGAGCAAGGGTCGCCAGTTCGGCAAAAATCCGCTCCAGATCCGACCGCTGGCTGCTGTTATCAAGAGCCTTGTGGAAACGCGCGGTCATGTCTTCCAACCGATCGGAGAAGCAGTAAGGCAATGCGCCGTCGGTCACAAGCCGCAGCAACAGCGCGGTGTTCCATTTGAGATCCCAGCCCAGCACCTCTTCATCCAGCACTTCGATGGTGTCAAAGCCGGTGTGGTTGAACCATCCCAATGTCGCGCCATTGTGTTTGTTGATGACATCGGCAGTAAACATGTGCCGACCAGTCACCGCAGGCACCCCGATGCCGAAGAAAGACTGGTCACCAACCCGACGCAAGGGCGTAATCGACGTCGTCAGACCGTCCGCATAGACATCCTTGGTGACGGCTTCTGCAAGACGGTGAAACTCCGGGCTGCAGTTGACATGAAACTCCTTGGTTCCCTTCATGCCGACACTGTCGACATTGAGATAGGCAATGGCATTGCGGTTGATCCGCTCCCAATGGCTATCGACAAAATAGGTGCTGCCAGCCGCTTCGGCCACTTCATGGCCATTCCAGCAACAGAAGACGACAGATCGTTTCAGCGTTTCCCGCTGGGCTGCCAGCGCACGAGCCATCTCCATGATGACCGACATGCCCGTGATATTGTCCGTAACGCCGGGGTTCCAGCTATCAACATGAGCGGACACGACGACAAAGCGGTCCCGTTCGGGGGCATCCTCAGGGGCCATCAGCCATGAGACGGGCTGGTTGAGCGTGCGCCAGACGCGTGTCGCCGTCAGGTGGACATAGAGCTGAACGTTGCCTTCATCCGCCAGCTTCTGGCGCAGCATCAGCCCATCAGATCGAGAGATGGAAATACCGGGCAGCCGGGGCATTTCGACAACGCTCTCGGGCGTCGGATTGCCCCAGACAGACTTGAGGCCGCGCCATGGGATCTCGGTGCTGTCATCGGTTCCCCAATTCATCAGGATAATCGCCGTCGCCCCTTTCGAGGCGGCAATCCTGGCTTTTTCTGGCGTTGCAGGGGCATAGGAAACTTCAGCCAGAACCGCCTTGCCACGCACATCCTTGCCGTCATAATCGGCAAGGCCACCGGGGCCGACATCGACCAGCTCAATAAGCGCTCCTTCCGGATCGGTCGGCTCGACATGAAGGCAGGGCAGAGAAGCGATTTCCGTTCCGTCTTTGCCGCCAAGGGCGATGAAGGACGTGCCAATGTCGCTATCATAGGTCTCGAACGGCTGCAGTGCGGCTTCAAGACCGAAAGTCTTCATCTGGTCGACGACATATTGCGCTGCGGCAAGATCTGGTCCCGTCCCGCTTTTACGATCGGGATAATTGAGCCGCATGTGCTCCACATGCGCCATCACCTTGGACAGCTCCGCTTTCGGAAAATGCAGTGTCATCGCCTTGTTCCTTGTTTTTGGTCTTGTAGAAAATCTGCCGCAAAGCGCTCGATCACGGCATAAGAGGCTTCCAGCGAAGACAGGGTCAGATATTCATCCGCCCCATGCATGTTGCCGCCTTTCGGGCCGAACAAAAGCGTTGGCACATTGAGGCGCCCGGCAAGGATGTTGCCGTCCGACACCCCCTTGCCGATGCGCAACTCTGGCGCATGACCAAGGATCGTCTCGTAGCTTCTGGCAAAGGCCCGAAGGAACGGATGGTCCCTGTCGATCAGATAGCTGTCGTAAGCAGGAGGCCTAGCCGTCACGCGGAAGCGTGCCGGAGAATTGAGGCTGTCCGCCAGCGACATGATCAGAGCTATCCCGTCTTCGACGGTTTCCGAGGCTGGAAACTGCCAGTTGATCATCAAGCAGCAATGGTCAGGCACACTGATCGAATAGCTGCCGTCTCCTGCCTCAATACCAATGACGCAGTGACTTGATGGGCCAAAATCTGGCGAAACCGCACGCTCGAGATCGGCAATCAGAGCCAGCAGCCGGCCTGCTTCGCAAATGGCGTTGATGCCTTCATGGGGCAGAGAAGCATGTGCTGCCTTGCCTTCCACATCAACGATCAAATTGACCTTGCCCATGGCACCAATGACCACATCGTCAAAATGCGGCTCACACATGATCGCGCCATCCACGGCACCCAGATGGACAGCATGGGCTTCCATCCCGCGCGAGCGGGCTTCTTCATCGGCAAGTGAGGCAAACAGCACCCTGCCCGCCCAATTTTCCCGGCTCTGATGAAGATTGCGCAAGAGGATCATCGCCGTAGCGAGCCCTCCCTTCATATCCATCACGCCCCGACCATAAAGGCGTCCGTCTGCTTCGTGCGGCTGATGAGGATCAGACCCCCAGCCATCGGACACACCAACCGTGTCGCAGTGCCCCCCGATCCAGAGGGTCGGCCCGCCGGGCGCTCCATCAACTTCGGCAAGGATGTTGACAAGCCCGTCGTCGGCCTGCTGCCGTCGGCTCGCAATGCCCTGCCGTGCAAACCAGTCTTCGATGAAAGCCTGAACGTCCTGCTCCTGCCCGGAATAGCTCCGAATTGAGACCAGATCCCGGACCAATTGGCGCAGCTCTTCATTGGCCGCAAATGACACCTCGCCGCAACTCATTTGGCAATTTCCCTGGTGAAAGCAATGGAGCGATCAGCGCCGACAAGATAACCATCTTCCATGGCCAGCAGCACATCACCGATAGGCCAGACATATTCGACACAGCCGATCATGCCTTCTTCGACCACGTTGAGGTTGTTGGGGCTGAAATAGACCGAGGAAATGGTCTGGCGCTGAATGGTATGGCCGCAGTCGCGGGTGTAGCCATCGACCGAGGCACCTTCGGGCAAAAGGCCCAGCGCCCTGAATTTGGCTTCCAGCGGACGCAGACAATCTACCCCGATCGCGTGAACCGCGGCACCTGTCATCCCCGGGCGAATGGCCGGGACCAGCTTGTCAACCAGCGCCGCCCGCATTTCATCATGCAGCTCGGCAAGAGCGGGGTCATTGCAAATGGTGCGAGCAATATCGGAAACACCGCGTGCGCATCCTGCCGCGTCATGCACGACAATGCCCATATCGAATTTGATGGTGCGGTCTTTGGCCGAAACAGGCGCATCACTGGCAGTGGCTGGCAGATGTGTACGGGCACCGGATGAGCAGATATCGAAGTAGCGAGATGCACGACCGTCAAACCCCAGCCTGTCAAGGAAGCGCCGGACAGCAGCGTGATGGGCGGCCACCAGATCCCGCTCGGTAAGCGGGGCGCCATTTGCCCGCTCAAAGAAGGTCTTTGCGGCATGCAGGCCCTCCATCATGGCATTGGCCGCAACAAAGAAATAGACAAGGTCCGAGCCTGCCCGACAATCCTGAAACCGCCTCAGCACTTCATCCCCTGCAACAAGCGCTACCCCCATGCCGTCAAGGCAGAGCCAGTCGCCAGCGCCCATGTCATTTTTCTGGGCCGCAACCGTTCCGGCCTCTTTCAGCAAACCTCCAAGGCTTGCTTCGCCGTCAACAGGATGAAAATCGCCCCGGACGAGAGGCTGCTCGGATGCCAGCAGGATCTCCTTGTCACCGGGAAAGAACACGGCCCAGACACCGAGCTGCTCGTTGAGCTTTGACGGAAGGCCGGAGAAGAGTTCCACCTCATGCGGAGCTGTCACCAGCAACGCATCAATGCCGGACGTGCGGCAAAGCTTGCGGAGAGGCTCGAAGCCGACCATCGGCCGTTTCATGAATGCAATGAGCAGGTCGGCATCGGGAAATGTTTTTGCATAGGATTCGACGGCATGGACATCATCATCGCGAGACTGGCTCCATTGAGCTTCAATCTCGGATGACAGCTTGCGGTACAGTTTGCGGGGCTTGAAAAAAAGTGGATCTGCCAAGGCCAGCGGCCCCTTGGCTGCAAGGGCTTCATAACGGGCCATTGGCAGATCCAGGCTGCAAGTCAGGCTTTCATCACCACAGACGTCCCGGACGGCTGTAGCAAAATCTTTTATCGGAGCCGGGTTTTCGTCCCAGCTGAAATAGCGTCCATATCTGACGACTGAAAACGAATGATCGAGAGTCTCTGACGCATCGGAATCCGCATCGTTGATTACCACGGTCTTTTCTGTTCCACGCACAAGTACAACGGGTGTCACACTCAAGGGCGCACCACGGAAAATGGCAGGATAGGTCAGGCGAGACAGGAATTCATCGCCACACGCCGCCTCAAGATCGCTCTTGGACGAGATCATACGGATGGTCATATACTTGGCTCTCTGGATACCGGGTCGTTATTGGTTGCCCGGCTTGTGATTTTGTTGAGGCCAGAATGCTATGAACAAGAAAAAATGTCAATATATGATTTTATATTCCCACTATTTGGGATTTTTGCAAAATGTCGCAGTAATTGTACTCTGGTTCTGATGACATTCACCGTTATAGGAAATGACGCCTAGTTCTCTGAAAAGCCTTACAAATTTGGCGTATGAGCTTGAAGTCGGGTTTCTTTATGCGTCTCCAGACAGGGAATTTGATTCCATCACACTTTGATGGGGCCATTACCAAAGCTTTCATTTAAGCTGTTGCCAATTCTGGCGTTTGAGGCTTTTCAAGCGGCGGTCTTTTATTGATTTGACAGCTTGATATTATTAGAAATGTCGAAGCCTCCAATAACGTCGGCGAGGTAGGCAAAGGCGCGAAGCTTCTGCCAGGTGGAAACATTCATTCAGGACCATGTTTCGCATTCGCGGCCCATTGCCCACGTTCTCTGCTAGGGAAATGCCTCCGAGCAGCTTCTTCATTCCAGTCATTCATTCGAACTGCAGCAATTTCCGTGGCGAACTGACGGATAGGCGGGCAAAGCTGTAGTTTCCCAAAAGTGTGCGATTTGCGTCTCGAGTGCGAGAGCAGCTGATGGAGTGCTAAAACCAGAAGTTCAACGAACATTGGTTGAGCGACTGCTATTGATCAACCTCTGGTAGTGTCAAAGATTTTTCGCACTTTTGTTTCAGGCCACGGCTCCCTCGGTTTGATTTTGCTCTGCGAAGAGCGGTTCCATATTCATGTATTTTCGTGTTGACCACTTGCTGGCCGCTATATGCCTGAGCCTGGCCGCGGCCAGGTTCAGGCATGACTGCCCGTCAGGAAATGCCCCGACAACGCGCGTGCGGCGCCGGATCTCCTTCATGATCCGCTCGAGCGGATTGTTGGTGCGGATCTTTTGCCAGTGACTGTCCGGGAAGGCATAGTAGGTGAGTGTCTCCCCGATGCCTTCCTCGATCAATTCTGCAGCCCGGACCATGCGCTTTGCGCGAAGCTCTGCGACGACCGCATCCGCCTTCTCCTGGGCTGCCTTGCGGCTTTCCTGCGCATGAATGGCCTTGAGCATGTGCGTCACTTCCCGCATCTTGTCTGAAGGCACGTGGCTGAAGACATTGCGATAGAAATGCACCATGCAGCGCTGCCAGCGGGCATCAGGAAGATAATCTGCGATACTCTCGACAAGCCCCCGACAGGCATCCGAGATGACCAGCCGTACACCCTTCAGGCCACGGTCGACCAGATGCCGCAGGAATGAGGACCAGCCGGACTTGTCTTCCTTGGCACCCTCACAGATGCCCAATATCTCCCGATAGCCTTCCCTGTTGACCGCACTGGCCACCAGCAGCGAAACATTGCGAACCTCGCCTGCCCATGTCCGCTTCATCACGATCCCGTCCAGGTGAAGATAGGGATGTTCTCCCTCAATGGGCCGCTGGCGCCATTCCTCGATCTTGGCGTAGATCTTCTTGTTCAGGTTCGAAACCGTGCCTGGCGATACCCGGGTGCCCCACAAGGCCTCGGTGATATCTTCAACTCTGCGAACGGAAACGCCTGCCAGATACATCTCGATCAAGGCCTCTTCGACACTGCTTTCCCGGCGCTGATAGCGCTCGATAATGGCTGTCTCGAAGGTCTGGCGACGCAGCTTCGGCATCTTCAGCTTCACTTCGCCAGCCTTGGTGTGAAGTGATCGCTCATAGCTGCCGGCCCGTGTATCCTGGCGACCTTCATTGCGTTCGTACCGGCTGGCTCCGCAAAGACGGTCAGCTTCAGCGTCAAGCATCGCGTTCAGCGCTTCCTCAACTGTGCCCCTGACCATCTCGCCCAGATGATCCCGGATACGGCCTTCATCTATCCGAATGACGTTGTCCATCACTCGCTCGTCCCTATCTTCTGCCATCCTCAAATCTCCCTTCATGCATCCTGAAGGAAGCCGTCATGAAAATCAAAAGTGCGAAAGACTTTGTACGTTATCCAACCTCTCCGCCATCGAGCATCACAGACGCAAAGTGCGTTTCTACTCAACTGTCGAACTCGTCAACGCACTGGAACAGGAAAAGGCCATGGGCAAGGCTGGAAAATTGGCCGAGATGCTCACAAAGACCGACTTGGTCATCCTGGATGAACTCGGTTACCTGCCATTCAGCCCCTCAGGGGGAGCCCTGCTATTCCATCTACTAAGCAAACTCTATGAACGCACCAGTGTGATCATCACTACAAACTTGAGCTTCAGTGAATGGGCTCAGGTTTTTGGAGATGCGAAAATGACAACCGCATTGCTTGATCGCCTTACTCATCGATGTCACATCCTCGAAACAGGCAACGACAGCTATCGATTCAAGGCAAGCTCAAAACAAGCTCAGAAAACACGAAAGGAAACGAAAACATTGACCTCCGCATAGTCGCTGATAAATAACGAAACTGTGGGTCAGTTCTCGGTGAAAATACCGGGTCAGTTCTCAGTGACATTCAACATGTAATAAGCCGATTTTGACAGGTTTGGCTGGCATAGTTGGTTTCCTTCCTACGACTCTTGAGACTGTTCGTTGTCGTTTGTCATTATTGGCGAAAGCTTCTCTAAAATCTCTCGAACAATGATATTGGGTATATCCATACCTTTGAAGTTTGGCGCATGTTCCTCAATCCAGTCGATACAGCCGAGCCTATCGAGGTCGTCTCTTGCGATCTTTTCATAAAGAGCAACAGCAGACATACGAGAAAGACCAAGCTCCATAAGCGAGAGTAGGGTCATACTCGAAACTCCGAATTCAAGTGCAAGGCCAATATCGAGTTCATCATCGATAAGGTCGTCACGTCCTGTTTTTCGAAGATGTATATTTAGAATATCGACATAGGCCGAAATAAATTTTGGGGCTTTAAAGCGAGCCGTTTGCTCGACGATATCCATCGTGTCGCGTATCAATACAGCCAGATTATAAGATCTTCGGCTCCGCTGATGGTACTCAATCCGCTTGCGAATAATAACTGAGAGCGATAAGCCGCGAAGCCATTCGATAACGATTAAAGCGTGAAGCGGAACCAATCCATCCGGCGTAAAAGTCGGTAGGATGTTGGCGTTGATCCGTCTCATTATCGTGACGTAACGATCATAAGCGTCAACACTCTCTGACGGTGCAGGCAAAAGATTTTCTATGTCGCCTTCATAGGCCTTGAACAAGCCTAACAATCTTTGCAACCCTACGGCACTAACGCCTGGGTGCTTGATAAGTATCTCCGAGGGTATTTCGATCGTATCCGCAATCTGACGCAGGCTGACGTCGAGCTTTTGGATAAACGCAGCATCATGGCGTTTTGCCAAACCTGCGTTTTCAAGTGAACCCAGACGGAGATAGGTATTGAGAAGATACGCGCCAACCTGCTCAAAGTGATCTGCATTTTGCAAATCGCTCAGCGAAACGGTGCTTCTACTATCTAAATACAAAGCAAGATCATCTGCGGATGCCATAACCGCATCTGTTTCACGTCGAATTGGATAACGGGAGCGTCTGGGGACACCAATAGGCCACGCGTTTTCGTTATTGGGATCGATACATATGATGTTGCCTTGAAATTCGTTTCCCCAGCGACCCGCTCTACCGGCAAGATTCCAAAAATCGTGCGGCTCCATTGGGTGGCCGCGGCCTTTACGCGGACCACGAACGACTATCGTTCGGCAAGAAAGATTGACCCCTTCGATTAGCGTTGATGTACAGGCGAGAAATTGGATTTTTCCCGTTCGGAACAGCCTTTCGATTTCCATCCGAATAAGGGCAGGCATATTCCCATAGTGGAATGCCACGCCACGTTCGACCAGTGGGGCCAGCTGATAGTTTTTGTGAACGCCTTTTCGAGCCAAATCGGCTAAGTCCAACAGCTCCTTGTCATCGATCTTTTCTCCATCTCCCAACTGGCTGATTAACAGCGCCACTTCTTCGGCTTCCGCAGCTCCATTGCAATAAATCAAAGTGCCACCGCGAGACCCGGCAGCCGCAGCTATAAATGCCAGCTTTTTGCGCAAGTTAGCTGGCTTGTTCGCGAGATGCAGCACACCGAGCGGCACTGATGAGTCTCCCTTAACAAGGTTAAGCTGCCACTCTTTAGGTTTTCGGGGAACTTGCTGTGCTAGAATGACGTTCTGCAGAACTGTGGGGATGTCACTGTCTACGGAGACCTTAGTCATTCCATCAGGAGCATCTTCGAGCAATTCTTCGGGGTTTTGCGTTGATGGACTAACGAAGACCGCCTTCATTGCGGGATTAATTCTTGAGACGCGCTCAATAGCGTCTTGCAAAATTACGCCTCTTTGGTTGTCGCCGATTTTATGGGCTTCATCGACAATCAAGAGGTCAACAACCAAATCGTCGCCAAGAATGTTAGCAAGCAAATGAAGCCGTTCTTGCGTGAAAACGAAAATTGACTTTTTGGTTCCGGCTCGCGCAGAAAAATATTTTTCTGCCAAGGGAAGCGAAGATAATTCAACATCTCCCCGTCTTCCGAGCAGCTCCCGAATGCTCTCTTCAATTTCTGTTACTAGCGCTCTTGTCGGCGCTAAATACACGGCAACCCGTAAATCTTTTGTCGAAACCTCATTGATCAGCCATTGCAGAACAAGGAAGGTTTTCCCAGATGCTGTCGGTGCGGAGGCCAAAAGCCATGCTCTATTAGTCGAGGCCCCAGTCCAGAACTTTCTTTGAAAGTCATTCACATTGAGCCAATGACCGTTCGATTCAACAAGAACGGCATTCTCGAACTGCCTTCTGTAAGCTTCTAGGCGCATAGAGATGCCGAGCCTTGAATCGAGACCAGGTTCGATCATTTCGCGCTTCGCGGCTAGATCGACAGCTCTTTGATTGGACAGTTTTTCTAGTAAAATTGCCCCTGCATCTCGAACAACTTGCTTAGTCTCCAAAGAGATTGCTGCAGTAGCAATCCGCAATGCACTTTCTTGATGTTCGCGCCGAGGGGACCTTGCCAGTATGCTCCCCGCTAAAATGAGTTGTTCCCAATCGAATTCAGTATTCGGATCATCACAATCAAAGCTAGCTGAAAGATTGGTGATCTCAGTCGCAACTGTGGCTTGCGTCAGCTTCGTGATGTCTTCGAGCAAGGCTTCGGAAACTAGCCATTCTGAAAGTTCGACGGCACTCATGTTTTTAGCCCCAAGGCCGTCAGAAATGCTTCTCTAAAACCATCAGCAGAAGGAATTGGAACACAAAAGAATTCAATGTCGAATGTTTCAAGCTTTTCAGCTGCGACTCTGTTGCCAACGTTCTTAAGCCAGTTTTCCATCTGGGCTTTTGCCATCTCGGCAATTTCATCGGCTACAGCTTTAGAATCGTCCGCAGGATAGAAATCTGCATCGAACCCGACGAGAGCGATCCCGCAATACTCCACACGGTTGGACATCGGTGAGCTTCGATTGAAATATCTCTTAAATGCCGCGGTCAACCTTGGATCACTTAGATCCGCCTTATCGCTGAGGAGCATTAAATCACGCTCTCTTCCAGCACCTTCGTGATCGATTTCGGTAAGGAAGGGGGCGAGTGAATTCAAGCAATCTCTAATGGCAGATGTCGGATTATTATAGATCTTAGACTCGCCCCAATAAAGTTTGAGCAATCCTGCGCCAGTAACTGCAGCATAAACCCCGTCCGCACCGTGATAATGCATATGCGAGTCTGTTTTCAGATCCATTTTGCAAAGAACTTGCGGCAAACCAAGAAAGCGCTCTGCTAGCAAGAACAGCAGCATCTCACCGCCTTCGCCGGTATTTGAGAGATCCGTAAATGCGCCAACCGCTTCACGGTGTAAAGCAGATGAAGCGCTCAATGACTTGTATTTCGCATCGCGTTCGCGCGCCTCTTCTATTCTGGTTTTTGGAATTGCATAGTCGACGATTGCATTCCGCATAAACTCTGCGAGACGTTGCGGTCTAACCCGACCATTGCCATCGACCGTCAGACAATGGCAGTGCAGTCGCACCTTGCATCCATCGACAGGCACGTCACGCTCCACTAGCTGCAGGTGAACATCCAGTTCCTCAGGGTCGCCTGAAACTAAGTTTTGCAAGTCTTCTGGTGATAGATTCAAGAATACGAACTCTCTAAATCGATTTGCAGGTGAATAGATTCAAAAATTTCAATCTGCAATTGAATTATATTATTGCAAATACTCAATCAGAGGCAAACAAAAATTACCATGATATCACAACGTCTGACCATCCTGTCTTCAATCGACCTACATGAGGTCAATCCGAGTGTTTCTCACGCTAAAATGCATAAAACTTTGAACGCGCCAAACATTCCATGTTGTGAATGTAATTGTTCGCTGGCTAGACTATCGCAGTCCTGAGTTCGGCTAGAAAGGAGGACTAACATTCTGAAAAATCTCAAAATCTAGCTTCAAATTTTTACGTAATCGGCCGGAATGTTGGTTTGCGCAAAGAAATCTTCGGTTCCTTTACGCTCGAAGACGGAATGATGTATCATTGCTCCGTCAGGTATGCTCCGGCGCCGCCCACGATGCATATACCAACCACCATTGCTTTCTGCATTGGGGCTCGAGTATTTACTTTTTTTGCGCGGAATATATTCCAGAATGGACCATCCGAGCGTCATAGACTCATTGGGCATTGCAACCGCTGAAGGCGAAACATATGCGGCTCCTTCCTTCTTTCCGAGCACAATCTCATTAACTGTTCGTGTTTTAAAATCCAGCCCTAGCGCCTTTGCTTCTTCAATCATCCAGTGCAATGCGATTTTAGCAAGTTGGCTCTTATTTTCCGGATAGCCACCGCCGATGTCAGCATGAACACCGGTGAACCAAACTTCTTTGACATCTTGCTCCACGGCCTTATCCGGTTGGAAAGGTTGTGGCCAAAACTGCTTTCCACTCGGCCAGAGTTGAGGTTCAAACATCGTTCGCCTCTCGTCAATTGCTAGTGCGTGCCGGACATGCTCAACATTCTGGTTCGTTTGCGTAAAAGCATGCGAACGTAATCTAGGCCCATGACGCCCGGATTCGATCACCGATCCAACGGTGTCAAATAACCCCAACAGCTTTATAGGCACATATTCTGGGCGTAGCATTCTTTCAAATAGCCGGATCTCAGCGAATGCATCACTTCCCGCATTAGAGCTGCCATTTTGGTCGGAAGAGAAGCTAATGCCCTTATAGGCACGGTATGCATAGTCCAGCAGATTTAAATTATCTTTAGAAATGATGCCAATGGCTCGGATGAAACCCGCAAGAACGCGAGCGGTGTAAGCTCCACGGCTAAACCCAAACAAATAAATTTGGTCAGGTTCTCCAACTTTCTCGCCATCTCTTTTCCCATCATCGTAATGCTCTGACAAGAATCTGTAGGCTTCTTTCACGTTCTGATCGAGCCCCCACCCCGTAGCAAGCCCCCAAATTTCTACGGCCTTTCGATAATAATAGGATACTGAGTTTTCCGCACCAAATGTGCCTACTCCAGGATCATAAAAGACGATTTGATCATCATTCTTTTTAAGGGTTCCGAAAAGCCTAAGAATGTTTGTCCGATCACGAGAAATCTCGTTTGAGGTGCCATCACACAGAATGACGATATTCTTGCCCATACATCACCTATTTTAGAAAATTATGTGATAGTATTATTTAAGTTGCACAACCAAGGTTAGATTAAATTGCGATGGCCATCAACTCAAACGATTGCTCTCCTTATCTTTCGGGCGTTCTTTTTCGGATCGAAGAAGCATCCCTTGCAGATTTGATTTCATTACGTCTTGAGATCCAGAAACTACTTAGAGAGAATGCGGCCCATTCCATCGGGAACTCAGAAAAAAGTCGACGGTTTCAGACTATTGTAGATGACTCTGGGCAAGAAGAATCTTTTTTTTGGGCTTTGCTTCAATATTCAGAAACTAGGAGACCTCCGTGGTGTCGAAATGGTGATATTAAAGAGACAAGGCAGCATCTTATTACTTTGGGTTCATTCAACGATGTATTGATGTTGGGCTTTACGGATAACGCTGCACGGAATTTGGTTGTTCGGTCTATAAGAACCGGTGGAATTGAGCCATTTGAAAGCTTAGTGCCGTTTAAGCAACAAGAAATAAAGAGGACATTGGTTGAGAGCTCAGTTCGGACGCTTTGGCTTAGCGGCATTCATCGGCAGTCCGTTGTCAAACCAGATAGCAAAACACTCTCAGGCATTGAACTTGAGGCTGCAATCGACCCACTGGGGGATCAGAGCTATTACTATAGCTCAATAAGATCATCAGTTCATGGCGCCGGGCTAACCGAAACAGATCGCCCGGCGATCATAGGAGTAAGCCCCAAAGAAAGCCGATTTTGGCTTAGTCCAACAAGCTCTTGGGACGATTTCAAAACGAGGTCTCAAAGCTTGCTTAGACACATTAGTCAGCAGCTATCAGACGAAACAGGATACGCTGAAATTCTTCCGATGCTTGCCCAAGTTGGAGGCTCACTCACAGATCTACATGCACCTTATGACGTTGCCTTCGTTTCACCCGAACTCCAGCAAGTTCCTGATGCTGATGAAAGCGAGGAGAATAAGTGGTTTCAAAACTTCGCCGATACCGTTCGATTTGACCTAGATGCCGACCAAGAGTCTGCAGATTTTACAGCTGACGTCTTTTGGAGTGAAACCAAGCTCGGTCGTCTCAGATTTGAATTCAATCAGAATGAGAACGCTGAACCAAAACTAAGCATTTCAGCTGAAGACTGGACCGAGGACGAAAGCATAACCGAACTGAAGAACATTTGTACCGATCCTCGTTATATGAATATCTATTTCGATACCGGTCATACTTATTCGCAAGGCGAGTTATATTTGACAGGATTCCGTGACCCGTCCTTCAACAATTGGCGTTGGGTGGAGATGGGAATGGATGAAACAGAGTTTGGAAAAGAAAAGCCAACCCAAGAAAGTGGTCGAGGTTTAAATGTCGCAGGTATTGGCCTCCCAGACGATAAGTCGCTATTTGGGTTGGTCGCTCGTCATTGGCCAAATTTGGAAGTTCGAGGGCCACAAACCGGCTGGCTTGTTTGTGACGATGGATCTATGGAATCTGCTGACTTCATTCATATAGACGTCGACGTCAAGCCAGCATGCGTTTCGTTAATCCATGTGAAGGGCAGCGGAAGCAAGTCGGAGAATAGGGGGCTGTCCGTTTCTGACTACGAGGTGGTAGTCGGTCAGGCGGTTAAAAATCTACGTTATTTAGATGCTGCCAATCTCGCAACTAAGCTGCGCTCTTCGAAAGATGGTGTACTGAAGGATGCCATTTGGAGAGATGGAGAGAGGCAGAAAAACCGTGACGAACTAATTGGGATTTTGGATACAATTGGGACCAACGTTGAAAAGCACGTTTATGTGTTGCAACCAAGTGTTCGAAAAGCGGTCTGGGAGGAAACTCATGAAAAATTCTCAAATGGAGATAAATTTTCAAGTGACGTCCTGCGCTTGAAACAACTTGATACGCTTCTTCAAAACGCTAGCGCAAATTGCTATGGCCTTGCGTCTAGTTTTACGGTGATTGGCGACGCCTCATAAGGCCGCAAGTTTAACTGTTTTCATTTTCGAGGGTGTCATTCATTGTTGTGAGACAGATCGTACTCCTGCATTTGAGATGGCACATTCATATCCGTCCGGATGTAGCTCAGGCCATTTGCGCGTTCCCTGCACTCAGCCTTGAGTTTCGCAAGAGCGACTTCGCCGATGATCGCCTGAATTAGGATGATGGCGCTTACACGCCACCTTGGTTGATGCGATAAACGGGGATGCCAAGCTTGCGGGCTTTATCCGAGAGATTTTCCTGAATACCGGTGCCCGGAAAGAGGATAACGCCGATCGGCGTAGCCTCGAGCATCAGGTCATTGCGCTTGAAGGGGGCAGCTTTCCCATGGGCAGCCCAATCAGGCTTGAAGGCGACTTGAGGCACTTTGCGCTGAGAGGCCCAGAGAGCGGCAATCTTTTCGGCCCCCTTTGTTGAGCCACCATGCAGCAGCACCATGTCAGGGTGCTTGGCAAGGACCTGATCTAGCCTGTCCCAGATCAGGCGATGCTCTGCGGTGTCGCCACCTGAGAAGGCGATTTTCACACCGGGAGGAAGAAGGATTTCATTCTCGGAACGGCGCTTGGCGGCAATGAAGTCGCGACTGTCGATCATGGCAGCCGTCAGATGGCGATGGTCAACACGCGATCCGGTCCTTGGCGTCCAAGGAGTTCCGGTGAAACTGGCAAAGTGCTCAGCTGCGGTTTCGCGGAAATGCTCCAAGCTGTAGCGGCGGTCCAACAGCCCCTGCCCCATAGCGATCAGGGTTTCGAGCTGGACGGATTTCACCTCGGAGCCATCCTGTTCGCGCTGAAGGCGCTTTTGCGCTTGTTCGTTATCGTCAAGCTTGCGCTCGATCCTTTCTAACGCGCGATGGAAGTTATTGACCATGGACCAGAGGATTTCAGGGAGGTCGGGATCAAGGCGGGTGTCTGACATGGTGGCAACAAGGGCATCAAAGATATCTGTGACAGCACCTTCGATACTGAGGTCCTCCGGTGGGTCGCGCGGATCAACCTCTCCCGCAGATGGGTGATAGCCGTAGAGCTCGAGTTGTTGGACGATATGATCGGTTGGCGACGAAATGGATTCTGAGGTGATGTAATCGGAAGCATTCATGGGGCTCTCCATCGATTGGACCGCAACCATCGCGGCCTTCATGGCGACGAATGCCCACGGGACAAGCGGTCTGGCAGCCCAAGCCTCTTGCGAGGGCCCTGATGGCCAAGCCCGACTAATTTGCTTCGCGCTGTAAAGGCGGGTATTCCGCCGACGGATATTAGTCGGGCGCCGCCATTGCCTGATCGGTTGGCTTGTGGGCCGCTCGCCCTCTCGAAGGCCATGTGCGGTCCCTCTGAACGATGGAAAGGCCCACTATCGGCCGCAAGGACATAACCCCATTCTCGCCCGCTACCGCCTATTCGTTCTCGTCTCGAATACGGCTCCAATCGTCAGGTGCGAGTTGATCACGCAAACAAGTCCGCATGGCATTGGGTCCAAGTTGGATGAGGTCTTCGTTGAAGTCCCCCAGCATCGGCATCAAGCCTATCGCCTCGATCCCAACGCCCTGTGCTCTCATGCTGAGACGTGTATATGCTTCATCGCCGGCAGGGTCCCTGTCGCGCACGATATAGAGCCGTTTCAGTGTCGAAGGAAACTGGATGGCAGCCAAATGTCCGGCCGATAGTGCAGCCATCATGGGAATAGGAGGGAGGATTTGCCGCAAGGACAGTATGGTTTCAATACCCTCGCCTGCAGCCAGAATGTCTCTTACTGTGCCGAAACGAACTGCATGTCCAAGCAGATGCCCCAAGGCCTTACGCGTCGGATCAAGTGGAGCCTTGCTGCGCCCGTCCCGTGACAACCATGTGCGATGCACGCCTGTGATCCTGCCATCAAGGTCGGTCACCGCGGCGATCATGGCCGGCCAGATTTCGGTCGGAGCATCTCCTTCCGGTTTCCAATAGCAGGTTGGGTGAAAGCGCAGCATAGATGTGTCCCTCAATTCGCCAATGCCACGGTGATGGAGATAGGTCTCAGCGGGCGTTCCTCCGATGGGTTTCGCCATCGCAAAAAGGCGTCGCGCCGCGTCTGAAGAGCCGTTTTCAGCCGAGGGCTTCACCTCCCATGGCAAAGGCTTATCCTTGGGCAGAGTGAGAAAGCTTTGTGCTTCTTCGATCACGTCGACGAAATCCATGAGCCCCATGCTCTCACGGATGATGTCAAGCAGATCGCCATGCTCGCCGGTGGCAGCATCAGCCCATTTGCCTGCTGCGCCCTTGTCCGTTGCTCTAAGGCGAACATAGAGAGAGCGCCCCGGTGTGTTCCGCGCATCGCCTACAAGCCAGTAATTGCCATGTCTTCGACCAGCAGACAAATAATAGCGGCACACGGCCTCTGCCTCGGCTGCAAGGCGCTCAGCGATATCAGCGGCTGAAAAGTGAGACATGGTGTGTTCCTCCAGCATGTCGGGAGACGATGGGGCGAGACACCTCGCCCCATCGTTGGTTCATTCAGCGGCGACGGGATGATCCTCGTCATCATCAGCTTTTGGCTCTGTATCGATTTCATCTGTCTCAGTGACTTCGATATCAGCGCCATTCATCCGCAGAGGCTCAGGCAACCAGCCACTGTCCGCCAGCAGCCGTTCGGCTTCATCTGCCATCTCGTTCTTTTTGAAATGTGCGATGCGTTCGGCATCCCGATCACCGACCCCTTCCCTGACAGCCAGCAGAATGCGCGCTTTGGTGACCCGACCCAGATAGTTCTGGACTGTCGGGCGCCAACCGGCTGCGACCATATCGAGCCCGGTCGCATGCGCGAGACGATCCGCCTCCCGCATTCTTGCTTCCAGACCATGGCTGCTAATGCCTGATCCTCCGTATGGATTTGGCTTCTCGTGAAGAGCATTGACCCCAAAACTCACGCAATGGGCCAGCAATGCCATGCGATCACGGTCATCTAGCTCACCCAACCAATGCCAAAGAGCAGCTTCGTCGGCCGGAATGTGATCGCCCCATCGTTCATGGCGTTCCTCTACTGATGTCGCAACGGGGCTATCCTTGAGATCGTCGGCCTGCATCGGGAAATGAGCCTGTCGGACTGAAGCCTCCAACGCTCCCGCCGCAGCGCAATGTGAAAAGCTGTCCCGAACGAGCTTATGCAGCAATGCCGTCATGGCGATCTCCGGGTTGTTCGCCAGGGCGTCCCTGAGCGCCAATGTGCGATGTGCCGACAATTCCACAAGAAGCCGCTCAGACAGCGGTTTGATGCCATCTTCTTCCTCTTCGGTCTCATGAAGACCTTCACCCATCCCACCTGTTGCCGAAGCAATAGCTTCAGGGATCTTGAGAGCTGACGTCTCGTCATTGCTGTTTGGCTCCGCAATGTCTTCGTCTTCAGGCCTGACATAGCCGCGATCCACGCAGAGCTGACCATCATGGCGAATGCTGATAAAGACCCCAGCACGCTTGATGTCGGCTTCGTCAAATTGGACAGGTCGATGCTCAAAAGCCTCAAGCGCGGCTTCGATGGCACCAAGCCGAGTGTCAACCTCTTCGGGCAGTTCATCGATTTGAGCATATTGGCTTTCCAGTTCGCTCAGTACATCTTGAAGCCCAGCCTGTTCTCGTTGTTCCGCCTCTGACAGATCAAAGGCCCTACCGATCAGACGCCGAAGGCCAGAGGTATGGCCGTAGGGGAAGTCGATAGACAGTTCGATCCATTTCCAGCCCTCGGCAGCAATGGCTTCAGCTTCTGTCTTCAGCTTCTCGGTGACCAGCCGTTCGAGCAAGGGAACATCTTCGATCCAGCCGCCATCATCTTCCTCAAAGAGATCGCGCAAGATGACGCCTCCCGCTTCCACATAGGCGTCAAGGCCAATGAAGCGGGCTCGACGGTCATTTGCTTTCACAGCATTCTCGGTCAGGAGACGACGGATCTGATAGGGCTCCTTGTTCCAGCTGTTCCTCAGGGCGTCCCAGACCTGTTGCTGGCGATCATGGTCTTCGCTGACCGTGAAGGCCATGAGCTGTTCAAGGGTCAATTCATCCTCGGCATAACACTCGAGCAAGGCCGGAGCGACAGCGGTCAGCCGCAGACGCTGCTTGACCACCTTGGCCGAAACGAAGAAGGCTGCCGAGATCTCCTCGACGCTCATGCCCTTCTCACGCATGGCAAGAAAGGCCCGGAACTGATCGAGCGGATGCAAAGGGGCCCGTTCGATATTTTCAGCGAGGGAAACCTCGTCGATCATGATGTCATCGCTGATCTCAGAAATGACGCAGGGCACTGGCGCTGTCTTGTTAAGGCGCTTCTGTTTGACCAGAAGCTCCAATGCCCGATAGCGACGACCACCGGCAGGCACTTCGAAGAGGCCGGTTTCCTTGCCATCCTCGCCAAGCTGGGGGCGGACATGAAGAGACTGGATGAGGCCGCGTCGAGCGATAGAGGCAGCCAGCTCCTCGATTGACACGCCAGACTTGATTCGGCGGACGTTGGACTGGCTGAGGGTCAGCTTGTTGAAGGGAATATCGCGTGAAGATGCAAGGGTAATTTTCTGATCGGCATTTGCCATGGTTTCTACTCCGGACGGGTGTCGGAAGCCACTCTCCCGAACCATCAAACCCGTCACGAAACAAGGCACAGCCCTCTTCCTCTCAGAAGAGACCTGCGCCATCGTGCCCGAAGCATGTTGGTCTGCATGCAGGGGTCTTCGCCCATTCATTCAAGCGATGCGGTCTAGCAGCTTTTTGGCTCGCCCTTCCATGTCGAGGCGGACATCCTGATGGGTCTTGGTCCGGGCCAGAGCGGTGATGCCCTGGACAAAATCAAAGACACTTTCCGGGGGACGACCTTCTTCATCCAGCACGATGTCGATGATCTTTCCTGTCTCGGCTTTCGAGAACCCGCGCTTGCGCAGGAAGTCTGACCTGTCTTCATCACTGCCCGCCACGATCCGTTCGCGGGCAGCCTTGATGCCGTTGATGAAGGGAGTGGGTGATGAATTTGCGAAATTGCGCAAGGCTGGCGCTGCCTCGTGAGCAAAGCGGGAGGCGGCATATTTGGAATGGCGGATCTTGATCTCCTGGAAGTCTTCGACACCCCAAAGATTGCGGTTCTGGCAGACAGCGCGAAGATAGAAGCTGGCGATGCCCAGCGTCTTGGCTCCCACTTCGCTGTTCCAGCAGTAGAAGCCGCGGAAGAACAGATCGGGCGAGCCATCGGACAACCGACCAGCCTCGATCGGGTTGCGGTCATCGACCAGAAAGAGGAAAACATCACGATCCGAAGCGTAGAGGGTCGTTGTGTCCTTGGTGATATCCACGTGGGGATTATAGATGCCGGTTGACCAGTCGAGTATACCGGGCACCTTCCAGCGCGTGTCACCAGTACCATTGCCAGCGATCCGCTGTACCGCTTCAACCAGTTCATAATCATAGATGCGGCCATAGTCCGGTCCGGTCACAGCGCGCAATTCGACGCGCCCGCTCTCGGTTTCATAGGTCTTGATCTGCTCGGCACGGTGCGTTGCAAGGCCATATTGCAGATTGATACCGGCAAGAGCTGCGGGAAGCTGGCGCAGATAGGCAGCAGGTGCGCCGACCTGACTAGCCAATTGGCCGAAACTCCAATGGGTCGGTGCCGTCGGAGCATTTGCCCCGGGCAGCACCAAGGACAGCCTTTCGGGATTATCGCGACTGGCCTCAACTTGGATGGCTGCGCTCTCCACCACACGGGAGCGGCTATGTTCCGCGCGGGTGCGAACAGCCTCGGCCAATGTGTCGAGAGACAGATAGCGCTCATCATCGGGACGCGAGAACCATTCCGATGATACCCGCCCCACTCTCTCTCCGCGATCAAGATCAACCTTATAGCCTGCATTGACATCAACATTTGCTTCCAGAACTTGCATGGTCATGGGATCTACTCCATGACGGGCGTCGGAGACCTCTTCTCTGACATCCAACCCGTCACCCTTCCCACACCCCTCCTCTCCCTCTCAGAACTTCCCTCCTTTCCTGCCGGGACGTCAGTCCTGTCGCTCGCCTCCTTCAGGCCCCTCCAAATTGGGCTTGGCCTTTTCGCGTCTCGCTTTGGCAAAACCTCGATCCGTCGCGATAAAGCGTTCCAGCATGGGGGCGATGAGTTTGGCTGGTGGGATTGGAGCGCCAGCGGTTTCGCGGCCGAGAATTGCGCCATATTGGACAAGGTCTTTGTGGAGCTCAGCGGGCAATTCGATTGTCAGTTTGACCGGCTTGTCGTCGGGAAGAGGTCCCAATTTGAGCTTGGCCATGATCACCTCCCATAAGGTTCAAGAACCAGATCGCGGGTCACGATGATACGGACCGGGAAACCTGGCCGAATAGTGAGCGTTGGTGCGATCTGCAATTGGCGTTGAATGATTTGCTGGCCTGCATCATTGATGGTGTCCTGAGCCCCATCCTGAATGGCCCGGATCAGTCGATCCTCATCGTCGCTTGCGAGCTCGGCACCGACCGACAGGAGGGTGGAAAGGCCAGCCGATTTCATCAGATCCCACCAATGATAGTCGACGCCATCTTCCAGCCCCGCGTAGCCACTGGCATCAGCACCTGGCGAGCGTTCAAGGACTATTGAACGACCATTGGGAAGGATCAACCGGTTCCAGACCAAAAGCACCCGGCGCTGACCAAAGGCGACACCATTGTCATACTGCCCGATAAGGCGCGTGCCTTGCGGGATGAGAAGATGGGATCCGGTCGGGCTATCATAGATTGGTTCCGTCACCTGCGCGGTGATCTGGCCAGGAAGATCGGAGCGAATGCCCGTGATGAGAGCCGCCGGAATGACCGAGCCAGCCTGAAGAATATAGGGTGAGGCAGGCGAGGCGATACGATCCGCTGCAACGGTCTGGCGATCTATCGGGCCATTGAGGAAAGACGCATGCCGATCTTGTGACCCTGCCAGACTGGTTTGCTGCGTAGCATTTTGAGGGGAGCCTTGATCCAAACGAGTGTTGCTTTGAACGGTTTGGAAGAACACCCGGCTCATACGAGCGGCTTCCTCTTCGGCCAGCCTCTTTTCTGTTTCCGCATCTTTGGCGGGAGATGTGATCGATGGTGGCTCGACCGGCTCCCCTCGCCGTTGCGCGGCAAGAATGGGACGCCCCAGATCACCGGGAAGAGCCGGTCCGAGAATGGGGCCAGTATAGTCAGCGGGCAGATTGCCGAGACCATCTGCACTCGGCCTGTTCTGGGTGGAATAGAGCTCTTCGCGGGTGGTATCTCTCTGCGGTGTCTGCAAGGCATAGATCAGCGCCCCACCGATAATGAACAGCGCAACGGCACCAACCGAGGCCAGCATCTTGCGCGACAGGCGGGTCACTCGTGGCGGATCGGCACGCAGGCGCATCGATTCCGTCTTGTCATTGTTTGTCATGACGGATGCCTCCCTGCGAACCCTCGAGCTTTGGTGCTGGAGAATGCGGAGCATGGGTGCGCTGGATCCTGACCGTCTGTTGGGTCTTGCCGCTGCCCAGTCGCAGTTCGGCAGCTCCAAACAACCGGTCAACAATCAGGATGTTCTGATAGACACGGCTGTTGGTGATCTCTGGTTCTCCATCGGCCCCAAGGACGAAGAGTGGCGGCATTTCGCCCTGAATGATGCCGCGGGGGAAGACGACATAGACATGGCGGCCATCATCAAAGACAGAAACCGGACGCCAGGGTGGCCTTTGACCCTCAATGGCATAGCGATAATGACGGGCGGATACGGCGGGGATCGTTGGGGCTGCTGGCAGCTTTGACTTTGCTTTAGCCGTTTGCGGATAGGCCCAGGCAACGGAGGCCATATAGGAGGTTTCGCTTGCTCTCAGTTCCAGCATATAGCTGCGCCGGTCTGTGGTGACGACAAGATTGGTCGCAATATCGGGACGCGTTGGCTTGACCAGAATATGCACGCGGGCGCTATTTCCTGACCCACTCATCGTATCACCGATGATCCAGCGAGCCGTATCACCGGCAGCGATCGGCCCGGTTCCGGTCAGGCTCTCGCCAGGTTCGAGCGCGATATTTGTGATCTGGCCGGGCGAAGCATAGACCTGATAGAGGGCGCCTTCGCTCCATGGATAGATCTGAATGGCGTTGTAATAGCCCTCGCGACGGGGCTCGATCCGCGCGGCCGCATTGGCATTGTCGATGCGGCCGGTTGGGCTATCCGCCTTGTTACCACCATGAGCCACCTTCCAGACGGGAGGTTTATGCAGGGGCTTCAGCATATCATCGTCTGCGGTGAGTTTCGGCGATGGTGGCAAGGATGGTACGGTGTCATCATAGTTGAATTGAGGTGTGCGGTTGCTGGCACAGCCGACAAGCAGCGAG
Organism: uncultured Cohaesibacter sp.; assembly: GCF_963666525.1. Classification (NCBI taxonomy): domain Bacteria; kingdom Pseudomonadati; phylum Pseudomonadota; class Alphaproteobacteria; order Hyphomicrobiales; family Cohaesibacteraceae; genus Cohaesibacter; species uncultured Cohaesibacter sp. Next base: position 3,570,436 of record NZ_OY762905.1, on the reverse strand, counting down.
CCAGAGACAATCAGCAAGACCAAATTACGTTGACGGGATGTCGGGGTCTTCATTGGCTCATCTCCCGCGACCATGAGAGTGCATTGACATAGATACCGAGGGGATTGGCACGCAAGCGTTCCACGTCTCGCGGCATCTGGATGACGATGGTTAGGATTGCGGTCCAGCGTTCGGTCCGGGCCAGTTGGCCATTTTCATAATGACGCTCGATCCATGCGACCCGGAAACTATCTGGCGAAGCGCGGATGACACTGGAGATTTCGACCGCGACCTGCCCCTTGCCAACCCGATCAAAGGGATCACTGGTGCGGGCATAGTCATTCAGCGCAGTGGCACCCCGGTCGGTAGTGAATTCATAAGCGCGGAGCCAGTTCTGGCGCACGATGATCGGATCGGCAGAAAGGCTGCGAACCTCTTCAATGAAGCGGGCCAAATGCCATGCGATTTGCGGATCGCTTGGCTGATAGTCCGCCAAGGCAGGCTCGACCAGTTGGGCCTCGCCAAGCCTGTCGACCTCTACGACCCAAGGGACCACGGTTCCCCGAGCAGATTGCCAAACGAGGGCGGAGGCAAAGCCAATGCTGAGGAACAAGCTGCCAAACGCCATATAGCGCCAGTTGCGTGCCTGAACACGGGCGGATCCAATACGCTCATCCCAGATCTGGGCAGCTTTCTGGTAGGGCGTTTCGGGTTGAGGGCTTTTGCCATAGTGGGTGGTGGATCTTTTAAACGGGTTCATGAGCGGTCACCGGGTTGGAGATTGATCGAGGCACCGGAATTGTGGGCGTCACCGGAGCGAACGGCATGGGCCGCCATGGTGGCGCCGTGACTGAGCGCCTGTTTGCGCTGCATCTGCCGCGCCCAATCGGGAGGGCCTTGGGTATCAGTGGAAGTGGCTGAAGACGCGCCGATGGTACCCATCGTTGATGAGCCACCTGTTGCCTCGAAGCTGCTGCGAACACCTTCGGAGAAGCTTGTCTGCATGCTGTTGGCGGCTTTGGTCGCAACTCGCTTGAGAGGTGATGCGGCACCAGCGCCTGCAGCGCGCGCGACACCGGATAGGCCGGAGGCAACACCCGACGCACCACTTTGCCCGGCAGAGCCGAGGCGATAAGCTGTACTGGCCGCTCCTGCTGCAGCCGAGCCGGAAGATAAAGCTGCAGCTCCGCCCCGGGCGGCGAGAAGCCCTGCCCCACTGGCAGCGGCACCACCCGCAAGCATCAGGCCTCCAGCAGCAAGGCCAGTGCCGACAGCAGACCCTGCGCCAAGCTGCGGTCCTCCCGAGGCGAGACCTGACGCAATTCCAGGACCGAATATTCCAAGTCCCAGAAGAGACAGAGCGGCAAGGACAATCGCCATGGCATCATCAATCGTGGGGGTAATTCCACCAAAGCCTGCGGTGAATTGGCCAAAGAGGGTTGAGCCGATACCGATGACTACGGCGAGAACAAGAACCTTGATACCGGATGAGACGACATTGCCGAGCACCCTCTCAGCCATGAAAGTGGTTTTGCCGAAGAGGCCAAAGGGGATCAGCACGAAGCCAGCCAGTGTCGTCAGCTTGAACTCGATGAGGGTGACAAAGAGCTGAATGGCGAGGATGAAGAAGGCGAGCAGCACGAGCACCCAGGCAAAGAGCAGACAGGCGATCTGAATAAAATTCTCAAAGAAACTGACCCATCCCATGAGATCGGAGATGGATTCCAGCAAGGGGCGTCCGGCATCAAGACCGATCTGGGCCACCTGCCCGGGGCGCATGAGATCGGCGGCGCTAAAGCTGGTACCAGATCCCTTAAGCCCAAGCCCGGCGAAACTTTCAAAGACGATTTCGGCAAGGCTGTTCCAATTACTGATGAGATAGGCAAAGACGCCAACAAAGAGGGTTTTCTTGACTAGCCGAGCCATGATGTCTTCAACGGCGCCCCAGCTCCAGAAGAGTGCTGCGAGTGTGACGTCAATGACGATCAGCGTGGTCGCGATGAAAGCCACCTCCCCGCCGAGCAGGCCAAAGCCGCTATCGATATAGGTGGTGAAGACAGCAAGGAAATTATCGATGACACCGGTTCCGCCCATTATTCAAGCCCTCCGGCATCCGCAGGCAGTTCCGGCGCGGTTGATTTTCCAAGAAAACGATCCCGGGATTTGGCCCATGCTGCCAGACAATCAGCATCGGTTGCCGCCGCCTCCCCCATTTTCTGGCAACGGCGCAGCGTGGCTCGCAAAGGATCCATGGTTGTCGGAAGAGACGGAACAGAGCTCTCTTGCTGCGGCTCTTCTTTCCGGCTCATTTCGATCATGGTTGCCGTCATGGCGATTGCGACAAAAAGAATGGCCGCCAGTCTAATTGCGGTTTTGCCGTTCATGAGTGCCCCCGCTTGTCTTGTCAGTTGTTGAACATGCGGGCATTGCCCTGTTGATAGCCCGTGCCCGGTGCTAGGAAACGCTGACGCTGGATACGCCCCTGTTCTGCCGCCGTTGCACGCTCGGCTTCACTCAGAGCGGCTGAACGACCATTGGCCGAGAGCATGGCGATGAGGTCTGAGAGCTGCTGGGACTGCAGGGCAAGGATCTGGTTGCCCGCCTGCGTTGCCTGTAGCGCACCGGTGGCGCTCTGGCTCTGTCCGACCAGCGAGGACATTTCGGATCGGTTGCTGTCGATGTTGGAGACGACACCGGCCTGAACGCGCATGGCGTCCTGAAGCCCGGCCACCGTATTCTCCCAGCGGGTTCGTGCTTCGCTGATAAGCTCTACGTCCGTTGCAGAGATTTTTATATCGCCATAGCGGGAGGTGAAGGCGTCATCGATTGCATTCACATCGAAGGCGATATTCTGAGCGTCACTCAGAAGCTGCTGGGTCTGCTGCAGGCTTTGCTGCAACTGCTGCAAAGAGGAATGGGGCAGGCTGGTGAGATTTCGAGCCTGATTGATCAGCATCTGCGCTTCATTCTGAAGGGACGTGATCTGATTGTTGATCTGCTCGAGCGCCCGTGCCGCCTGCAGGACATTCTGACCATAATTGGTCGGGTCATAAACGATCCAGGCTGCGGAAACGGTTGGCGCCAAAAGCGTGGGCACTACAAAAGGAGCCGTCATCAGCGCGGTTGCCAGCCGCAGCGCAATTGTTCGGGATGTTCGAATGGTCATCAGTGCCCTTCCTTGTCATTTGGGTTGCGGGATGTGAGGGAGATATTGGTGAGATCGGGTATGAGGTCGGCCGCCCAATCGAGCTTGCGATGACGCAACCAGGCGTCCAGAAACCCATTCCTCCCGACTTGGCCAAAGAGCAGGTCAATATCCGCTTGATCGGATTTGGCGGAAGCGGCGCAGAGAGCGAGACCTATTTCGCTCAAGCCCAAATCGAAAAGCCGGTTGCCGCGTCTGGACTGGCAATAATAGTCCTGCTTCGGCGTGGCTCGGGCGAGGATTTCGATTTGCCTGTCATTAAGACCAAAGCGCCGATAGATGGCCGTGATCTGAGGTTCAACGGCGCGCTCATTGGGAAGCAAGAGCCGGGTTGGACAGCTTTCGATGATGGCGTTGGCTATGGCACTGCCGTCGATATCGGAGAGGCTTTGCGTTGCGAAGACGACGCTGGCATTCTTCTTTCTCAGCGTCTTCAACCATTCCCGCAACTGACCGGCGAAGGCATCATCATCAAGCACCAACCATCCCTCATCAATGATGAGTAAGGTCGGGCGACCATCAAGACGATCGCTAATGCGGTGAAAGAGATAGGATAGGACCGCGGGAGCTGCACCGGTGTCGATCAGGCCTTCAATCTCGAAAGCCTGCACATCCATGGTTCCGAGTTCTTCGCTTTCCCCATCAAGGAGATGACCATAGGCCCCTCCGATGCAATAGGGGCGCAAGGCCTGCTTGAGATCGTTGGACTGGAGCAGAACGCTCAAACCGGTAAGGGTGCGTTCTTCGACTGGTGCAGATGCCAGAGAGGTCAGAGCGGTCCAGAGATATTCTTTCACTTCCGGGGTGATCTCGAGGCGCTCGCGCGTCAGGATGGCTACGATCCAATCGGCAGCCCAGGCCCGCTCATAGGTGTCGTGAATGGCTTTGAGGGGTTGGAGAGCAATCGACGTTTCCGGCTTTGTTGCCAGACTTCCTCCCAGATCATGCCAATCACCTCCCATGGCAAGGCTTGCCACCCGGATGGATCCGCCAAAGTCAAAGGCGAAAACCTGTGAGCCCTGATAGCGGCGAAACTGCAAGGCCATCAGGGCAAGGAGCACTGACTTGCCAGCACCTGTTGGCCCGACAACGAGCGTATGACCGACATCGCCGACATGAAGGGAAAGCCGGAACGGCGTGCTGCCCTCGGTCTTGCCGTAGAGCAATGGGGGCGCACCGAGGTGATCATTCCGTTCCGGCCCTGCCCATACGGCAGACAGCGGGATCATGTGCGCAAGATTGAGGGTCGAGATCGGCGGTTGCCTGACATTGGCATAGGTGTGACCGGGCAAGCTTCCAAGCCAGGCATCCACGGCATTGAGGGTTTCGGGTTTGGCGACGAAGTCCCGTCCCTGAATGACCTTCTCGACCAGTCGAAGCTTTTCTTCCGCAGCATTTGGGTCTTCATCCCAGACGGTGATGGTCGCCGTGACATAGGCAACTCCAGCGATGTCGCTACCCAACTCCTGCAGCGCCATATCGGCATCCGCCGCTTTGTTGGCGGCATCGGTGTCAACCAATGCAGATTGCTCGTTGGTCATCACTTCGCGGAGAATGGCAGCAATGCTCTTGCGCTTGGCAAACCATTGCCTGCGGATTCGTGTGACGAGGCGTGTTGCTTCAGTCTTATCGAGAAGGATCGCCCGTGTGCTCCAACGATAGGCAAAAGACAACCGGTTGAGTTCATCAAGAATACCGGGCGTGGTCGCAGTCGGGAAACCGGTGATGGTGAGGATACACAGATGCTGGTCACCTAGGCGCGGCTCCAGACCTCCCGTCAAAGCCTGATCTGCGAGCAAGGCATCGAGATAGATCGGCACCTCCGGAACACGAACGGGATGCCGGTTGGTCGAGACGGTGGAATGGAGATAGGACAGGGTTTCGGTATCGTCGAGCCAGCGGCATTCGGGCATGAAGCCATCCATGAGGGCCAGAATGCGATTGGTGCGATCCATGAAACTGCGCAACAGCTCGTGAGGATTGACGCCAGTTTGCTCGCGGCCTTCATAGAACCAGCCTTCCGTTCGTCTGGCATCCTCCGCCGGGGGCAGCCAGAGAAGGGTCAGGAGATAGTCGGAGACAAAATGTTCCCTGCCCGTATGATTTCGCCCTGTGCCTTGCCCCTCGCCTTCAAAATCTGCCTTGCGCTCAGCATCGACCAGAGCCGAGGCGGCGTCGGGGAAAAGGCTGTCCGGATAGGCTGAAGAGGGATTGCGCTGTGCTTCAACGAAAATGCTCCAGCCAGAACCGAGACGACGAAAGGCATTGTTGATGCGGGCTGACACGGCAACCAATTCGGCTGCCACTGCGGAGTCCAGATCTGGCCCCCGAAACTTCGCACTTCGCTGAAAGCTTCCATCCTTGTTGAGCACCACGCCTGCCCCGACCAGCGCTGCCCATGGCAGATAGTCCGCAAGCCTGATGTTTCGGGTTTGGTATTCGGCAAGGTTCATCATCGCAAGGTTCCATCAAACAGCAAGATGCGCTGGAATGCGCAAATGTTGGCGACCGACATCGACAAAGAGCGGGTCACGCTTTGCAGCCCAGACCGCCAGAAAATGACCGATCGCCCAAATGAGGAGACCAACCAGCCAGAGACGCAGACCAAGACCCATGGCTCCGGCGAGCGTTCCATTGAGGATGGCGATGGAACGGGGTGCCCCACCGAGCAGGATCTGTTCGGTCAAGGCCCGATGGACGGGAATGGAAAAGCCCGGCACGGCATCAAGCTGTTCGAAGGTGCTGGCCATCAGACAAGCGCTCCGCCGCCGAAAGAAAAGAAAGACAGAAAGAAGCTGGAAGCGGCAAAGGCGATGGATAGGCCAAAGACGATCTGGATCAGCCGCCTGAAGCCACCTGAGCTGTCGCCAAATGCCAACGTCAGGCCGGTCACAATGATGATGATGACCGCAATGATTTTGGCGACCGGCCCCTCCACGGATTCAAGGATGGACTCAAGGGGAGCCTCCCATGGCATGGAAGAGCCGGCCGCCCTTGCTGCGGGGACAAGCAGCAAAGCGGAGAAAACGGAAGAAGCAAATATGGTCGCACATCTGCGAGTGGACAGAAATTGGGGGATCATGCGCGATCTCCTTTTTTATGAAAGGCTGAGGTGATGTGGTAGGAGCCATCGGTTTGCAGGCCATCAACACGAGCGAGCTCGACCAACCGGCGCGCTGAACCGCGTCCAGCGAGGACTGCGACAAGATCGATGGTTTCCGCAATGAGGGCGCGCGGAACGGTCACGACGGTTTCCTGAATGAGCTGTTCCAGACGATGGAGTGCGCCAAGCCCGGATCCGGCATGAATGGTGCCAATGCCACCTGGATGTCCGGTTCCCCATGCCTTGAGCAGATCGAGCGCTTCTGGCCCTCTGACTTCTCCGATGGGGATCCTGTCAGGACGCAGCCGAAGGGACGAGCGCACCAGATCAGAAAGGGAGGCAACGCCATCCTTGGTTCGCATGGCGACAAGGTTGGGAGCAGCGCATTGCAGTTCGCGAGTGTCTTCGATGATGACAACGCGATCAGCTTCCTTGGCAACCTCGGCCAGAAGCGCATTGGTCAGGGTCGTCTTGCCGGTCGATGTTCCACCGGCGACGAGAATATTGGCTCTCGAGCGGACCGCATTGCGCAGGATGTCAGCTTGCCAATCTTCCATGATGGATTGGCTGACATAGTCATCGAGCGTGAAGATCGCGACGGCGGGTTTGCGGATTGCAAAGGTCGGCGCAGAGACCACGGGCGGAAGCAAGCCTTCGAAACGCTCACCACTTTCGGGGAGTTCTGCCGAAACACGGGGACTGCGAGCATGAACCTCTGCCCCGACATGATGGGCAACCAGTCGGATGATCCTCTCGCCATCTTCAGCGGACAGGATTTCCCCTGTGTCGGCAAGGCCCTCAGACAGTCGATCAACCCAGATGTGACCATCCGGGTTCAGCATCACTTCGATGATCCTGTCATCGCGAAGAAGATGCGCAATGGCTGGCCCAAGAGCGGAGCGCAACATTCGCGCGCCGCGTGCAACTGTTTGGCTCTCAGGCTTAGCAACAGCCTCGGATTGTTCGTGATTTTCTGTCATGCCTGCCCCGCTCAAGGCGAGGCATACCCATTTCGCCTCGCGTCGGGGTCAATTAAGAAAACCGGATTTAGCGGCGAGACAATAGCCTTTTGCCCGAATGCGGAGATGGGCGAGAAGCGACGGCAAATGGGATGGGCATGAAACAGCAGGTCAAGCCATATCTGTTGTCTCAGAGCCCTCTGTCGTCATTCTGATTCTGGCTTCCATCCATAGCTTCGTCGGGCAGGTCAAAGTCTGGATCTGCGGGGATGTCGAATGAAACCTCTCGCAGGAAACGGTCCCCTTTGGCAATTCTGCGGCCGAGATTTTGCATGAAGGCGTCAAAGCGTTCGGCTCCCTGCGCCCGAGCTGACGCTTTGGCATTGTCGGGCAATGGGGGTGTCACCGATAGCCAGAAACGGATGAAGAGAGACATGGTCTCACCGAGAATGGCAACATCCTGCTCCAACCCTCCGATCTGCCTCCCTACCCTGTCGAGCCGACGGGATAGCGCAGCTTCCATATGCTCAGCGCTGTCGCCTGAGAGAAAAGACGCCACTGCGGCCTCGATCACCGCTGATTTGGAAACATTGCGTCGCATCGCCAAGGCTTCAACTTGGCTCAGCAATTTGGGATCGAAATAGACATTCATGCGGGTTCGTTTCAAGCAAGCCTTCCTATAGCTCGATACCGTCGTCGGGGTTCATGGAGGCCTGCCGTGCGATCATCCGCGTAGATTGGCGCATGGATTGCCGCAAGGATCTTGCCTTGATGGCTTCGCTATCGGGTTCATCATCAAGAATGTCGAATTCACGAGAGGCAGGTTGTCGAGACGACAGGATCTCTTCGTGCTGCGGCAACTCCGGCTCACGCCTTATGCCTGCATTGGCCCCATCTTCTTCGCCGTCGGAATTGGCGCTTCCTCCCAGCATACCGGGAGCCTTGATCACATGACCAGCCCATGCACCATCTCTGGGTCCGTTCGCATCAAAGCGATGGCTCATATCTGGAGGAGAAAGAAGCCGTTCATTGAACCGCGCGTCCTCATAGTAGTGGACCTTCCTTGCCCTGATGGGGGGCGTTCCAGCGAGCATGACGATTTCATCGGCGGGCGGCAATTGCATGACCTCGCCGGGCGTCAGTAGCGGGCGGGCGGTTTCTTGTCGAGATACCATCAAATGTCCGAGCCACGGTGCGAGCCTGTGACCGGCATAATTGGTTGAATCGCGCAACTCGGTTGCGGTTCCCAGGGCATCGCTGATGCGTTTGGCGGTTCGCTCGTCATTGCTGGCGAAAGCTACCCGGACATGGCAATTGTCGAGAATGGCATTATTCTGGCCGTATGCCCGCTCAATCTGATTGAGAGACTGGGCGATCAGAAAGGACTTGAGGCCATAACCTGCCATGAAGGCAAGAGCCGATTCAAAGAAGTCGAGCCTTCCAAGTGCCGGGAACTCATCAAGCATCAGGAGAAGTCGATGGCGCTTGCCCGCACTCTCTAGCTCCTCCGTAAGGCGACGCCCGATCTGGTTGAGAATGAGCCGGATGAGCGGTTTGGTACGATTGATGTCCGATGGAGGCACGACGAGATAGAGGCTGACCGGTTTGTCCGCACTTACGAGATCGGCAATGTGCCAGTCACATCGGGAGGTCACCGTGGCAACCACGGGATCCCGATAGAGCCCCAGAAACGACATGGCAGTGCTGAGGACACCGGAACGCTCATTCTCAGATTTGTTGAGAAGCTCTCTTGCGGCTGAAGCAACGACCGGGTGGGTTCCGGCATCTCCGAGATGCGGCGTTGTCATCATGGCATGGAGTGTCGTCTCAACTGTCCTCCTCGGATCGGAAAGGAAGTTTGCAACACCCGCCAATGTCTTGTCTGCTTCCGCATAGAGCACATGCAGGATGGTGCCGACCAGAAGGGAATGGCTGGTTTTCTCCCAGTGATTGCGCTTGTCGAGACTGCCCTCAGGGTCGACAAGGATATCGGCGATATTCTGGATATCCCGAACCTCCCATTCACCCTTTCGCACTTCCAGCAACGGATTATAGGCGGAAGAATTGGGATTGGTCGGGTCAAACAGCAGGACACGGCCATACTTCGCCCGAAAGCCCGCGGTCAGGTTCCAGTTTTCCCCCTTGATGTCATGGATCACTGAGCTTCCGGGCCATGTAAGCAAAGTCGGGATGACCAGGCCCACGCCTTTGCCGCTTCGGGTTGGCGCGAAGCAGAGGACATGCTCGGGACCGTCATGGCGCAAATAGCCCTTGTCATGGTGACCAAGGATAACGCCATCGGGATCAAGCAAGCCTGCTTCGCAAATTTCTTCGTCTCTTGCCCATCGCGCCGAGCCATATGTTGCAACCTCGTGACTTTCTCGCGCCCGCATGATTGCCATGAGAATGGCAATGCCAATCGATAGAATGCCGCCAGATGCTGCGATCAAAGAGCCTTCAACAAAGATGTCAGGCGCATAGGCGTCGAAGGTGAACCACCACCAGAAGAAGCTGGGAGAATAGTAGATTGGCCAATCACCTAACCTGAACCAAGGGCTTCCAAGCTGGATCTGGAAACCCAACCGCCAGGCTGTCCACTGGGTCGCCAGCCAGACCATCATCAGAATGACCGCGAAGACGAGCGCAATCTGGCCCCAGAGAATACGGCTGCCACGCATGAAGGCTCCTTTGGGAAAGAAAGAATTTCCAAAGAAGCAGCGACGGTCATGCTCTTGGCAAGAGTGGACGTGAGACAAGCGAAGAAACGGATATGTTGGAGAGCGAAACGGACAAGCTGGCAGAACGCCTGCGTTCAGAGTTTTCTATGGGTCTGTCTTGTCCGGATCCATATCCATCGCGAGTTTGAGCAATCGAGACATGGCCGGGTTGTGATTGTTTGGCGACCAGACGACGGAGAAAGTGATCCGTTCGGTTTCGTCATGGATGGGTTTGAAGACAACATCGCGGGCTCTCAAAAGGGAGGCTTCCTTGAGAAACAGAGAGATGCCGCATCCTGCTTCGATCAGAGAGAGCAAAGTGCCATAGCCGATTTTCAGCTTGAGGATTTCAGGTATCGGCCAGCGGCCCATGGACCGCGCGATGATCAGGTCATGGATCTGAGGGCCTGTGCCTCCTCGGCGGGTAAGGAAGGTCTGCTGCGCCAGATCCTTCCATGTGATTTTCTTCTGGGTCGTAAGTGGGTGACCAAGAGGCAAGCCAACCAGGATTTCATCGCTCCAGATGGTGCGGGAATTGAGATCGGGGATTTCCTGATTGCAGGCCATGAAGGCAATATCGAGCTTGCCCTCTCTCAGCATGAATAATGCTTCCCGTGCGGTGCCTTCGGAAATTTCGAAATGCACGAGGGGTACTTCTTCCTTGAAGCGCTTGAACAAGCGGTCGAGAAAGCCGCCGGGAACAAGGGAATAGATGCCGACACGCAAATCGGCCTTCTCCCCTCGAGCCCGGCTCCCTGCACATAGAATTGCCGCTTCCAAGGTTTCCAAAGCACTATCGACTTCCGCCACGAAATGACGTCCTGCTTCCGTGGGCTGAACGCCATGGGTCGAGCGCTCAAAGAGCAGGATCCCCAGTTCCTGCTCCAAGTCTCTTACTCTCATGCTGACACTGGATTGGCTCACACCAAGCGCTCGTGCTGCCCCTTGAAAGCTGAGATATTCTGCGACTGCCAATGCTTGAATGAGCGCAGTCATCGGCACTCGTTTGCCGAGAGAAATGCGGGCAAGCAGTTTGGTCCTGCCACGTTTCATAGGCGACCCTCCTGCCGATCTAGAATTTCACTCCAATGCCGACATTGATGACACTCTGGGAAGGATCGGTCGTAACGGGGGTGGAGCCGAAATTGACACTGCTGTCCTGATAGTCGTTGTATCGGTATTCCAGTCGCCCGAAGATGCTTTTTGTGAAGGCGAAGTCCAGCCCGGCACCAAGCGTCCAGCCACGAAAGGTCATGTCTTCGTTCTGGGTGCCAGAGAAGTCGGCATTCATGCCGGTGTAGCCGCCCGACACAAAGACAAGTGCACGATCCATCATATACCCAAGTCGCCCACGGGCGCTCCAGTTCATGCCGTTCTGGAATTTCAATCCTCCTGTTTCATAACTGGACCAGTCTTTACCAAGGTCAGCTTCAAAGCCCGCCAGAAATGAAGGTGAGAATATCCAGTTGTACCCAGCGAAACCGCCGATGCGTGCCCCTTCATGGTCATATGATGTTGAAACAACCCTTGTGAAGCCGGGGAAAATCAACGGGAATGATACCTCGGCATCATTCCAGCTGTAGCCGCCGTAAGCTCCGACATATGAACCCTCCCAGGGGTTAGCGTCGTAACGCTTTGCGTTCTCAACGACGGGGTTAGGTGTTGGCAGATCTGCGGCAGCCGCCAGAGAAGGAACCATAAGCGCGCAAACGCCATGCATGAGGAACAATCGTTGAAACATCTGGATCTCCGTTTGATGTGAATGATGATTTTTTGAGGGATATGAATTCGGCAGTTCAGGCGGTCGCAACCATCAGAAGCTTCAATCGGTGCAAAGCCTGAAAGACAGCTTCCCTCAATTCGCTGTGCTTGCAGTCAGCCCCAATGACCTTCTGTGCTGCCACGAAGACCCGACGCCATCTGGCCTGTGCTTCGCGGGTATTCCGGTGCAGGTGGATTGCCCCGAAATTCTGATCGAAGCCGATAAGGTTGGCCCGAGCACAAAGGAGAGGAGAGAAAGCCTCGACGACCTCAGCCACCAAGATCCATCCCAAGGCGGTCGACGCATTTGCCGCCGCCAAGGACGGTTGAATTGGACGGACGTCTGGAGGAGGGTTACCAGTCAGGTCAGAGAGGTCCCAAGCCAGAGCCGTCACAAGTGGGCCATTGTCGATTTCATCGAAGTGAGGCTGGAGAGAAGGCGACAAATATGCGGGCTGGAGATGCTGACAAAACTGGTGGTAAATCCGGAGATAGCGAAGATAGTGATCATGGCCGCCAAACAGGTTTATATCCTGAAGCAGGCCAATCAGGCTCGCTTGAATGGCCAAGACGAGATTGATGAGAAATTCGTCGTCTTTGGCAATCTGCCTGCCAGTTCCGGCAATCGTCAGCGGTATTTCCGGCGCAAACGAAACATCAAACTCATTTAGACTGGTCATTGCTCAACTCCCTTCGAAGACAGACTTGCGTTTTGAGGTCCGGAAACGCGCTATTGAAAGAAGTTGTGCTTGATCATGAAGAGCATGTTTTCATAGGCTTGCTCGGCGTCGACCAGAAGCCGTTCTTCGTCAAGATCGGAAAAGTCGGCCGCATCGAGCGCCGCTGCAAATTTCCTCCAGTGAAGCCCACAGAGTTCGGCATTTTGAGACAGATGGCCTGCCCCACAGTCTTTCGTCAGCCCGAGAAGCGCGATCTTGTGCAGGTAGAAGGCTGAGCCGAGTTTTGCGCTTTCGGCGACATACAGCCAGCCAAGGGCGGTTGGAATATCGACCTTGCAATCTTGGACAAGGGGCAGTTCCAGTCTCTCGCCACCAAGATCGATAATGTCGCGGCGGATAAGAGGTAACCGGCGCCTCTGACGAATATCGGGTATGATCGGCAACAGACTGCGGCTGGTGTAATAGATGTCTGTCAGATAGTGGAACCGATATTGTGATTTCAGGAATTTGAGATATTGCTCGCGTGTTGTGAACGGATCGATCTCCCAGATCAGCTGATCGAGCATTTCCTGAACCGGATTTACCGTTCGCCACAGATTGTGTGTTCTCGATTTTGGTTTTGCGGGGGCAGTTGTTGGAGCAGTCCCAATATTCATTGAATCACCTCAGTTGTCACACGCAAGGCAATTTCACTTTGTTTGAACTGCTGCAACTCAGCCCTCCCGGCAGCATCTTCACGGAGAAGTGATGCCAGAAGGGCCTCGTTGTCCGCCCACCGCATATCTTCGCCGCCCCGGCCCCACACCGAGGCGGCCCACTCCGGCACCCTATCACCCACGTCCCCTCGCTGGTTTCAGCCTTCGCTAAAAGGCAAAGGCGAACAAAAGTCACGTCCGTCCAGAGTGTTAGAGGAAGACCCTTCGTCCCTCACCGTATGACTTAAATCGGCAAGAAAGGAAGGATCGGTGCAAACAATTCTATTTGGATAGTCGCGAATAAAATAAAATCGCGTACATCACCACCCAAAACAGCAGCAAATAGGGCACGAAAAGACAGGAAATACTCAATCTAATCGTCAGCTCACCCCATTAAGTTCAAACTATTACATGAAACAAAATTACTAATTTTGTTTCAGCGGCGAAAAAGCCTTATTCTATATCACCTTAGCAACAGGCGTAGATTTCAGATATCTGTTTTTACTACTTATGGCAAGTAGTAACTCTACGTATTAATTTGTAAAACTCAGAATTAGTAATACTGTTTCACAGAAAAAGTAATCGCCGCAGCCACGCGGACCAGGGCGGATTTTCGAGTAACAGTATTACGAGAAACCAGTGCCATCATTGGCAAGAGAAAGCCCCACAGGTAATAAATGATAGAAAATGGTATGCGGCTGTATGACCAATACAACAACCGCCTTTATATTAACCCCGAAGAGAGGGATCGATTTATCGAGGCAGCCAGCCAAAGCGATTGTGATATCCGATCCTTCTGCCTGACCCTGCTTTATACAGGCATTCGTCTCACCGAAGCACGAGAATTGACGGTAGCAGCTGTACAATTGGATTCACGGCTGATTTCTGTCCGGTGCCTCAAAAAACGAAACAGACATGTGATGCGGGAAGTCCCCATTCCTCCAGCTCTTGTCGAGTCACTTGAATGCGTGCATGGCATCAGAACCATTCAGAAGAATATGGTTCATGCTCACACGAAATTCCTGTGGTCCCACAATGGCAGACCTCTGGCCAGAACAACGGCCTATCGCTGGGTCAAACGGGTGATGGATGACGCCGGCATTGTCGGCATGCAGGCAAGCCCCAAAGGACTACGGCACGGGTACGGCATTCATGCTATCCGTTCCGGTATTCAGCTTCATATGCTGAAAAAATGGATGGGACATGCATCCATGAATACGACAGCGATTTACGCAACCGCAATCGGTAAGGAAGAGCTCGCTCTTGCTGATCGGATGTGGTGATCCAACATGGCTTTCATCATCTGCCAGAGGACCAATCGGTGATGATGAGAGACAAGGCCGGAGGCTCCTGAGCCTCCGGTTGAAGCGGTCCGGATCAAATACCCAGCCCCTTTTGCCGACCGAACTGCCAGGAAACAGATCCCCCACGCATCTGGCCATACACCTCCCGATCCAATTGCCGATCCATAACGGGGCGCCAGGGAACAAGCGTGAATTCATGGGCCTTCTCAATCAGGGCGAATTTCCCACTTGCGAGCTGTCGGGTAGCCTTGAAGGTTCCTTTGACAGTCTCTCCATCGCGGGTATGCCTGAATGGTAATCCGCGGCTTGCAGACAGCTCGGCACCGACACGGCCCACTTCTCTGTCTTGCAGGACGGTCAGGAGATTGCGCCGGTAAAGAATGCGCCCATTGCGCTGACGCGTGGCATCCCCCTGCTCGATCAAATGTTCCCGGCGGGCCACCATGGCGTCACGCACTTCATTGCCAAACCCCGACGGGGATAGGTCTCCTGCGTCCGTCGCCAGCAAGTGTCTATCAAGCCAGGTTGCCCCATCAGATCCGATCTGCGTTTCGAGATCAAAATTCGAGAGGATACGGATCGTGGTCTGGCGGTTTCGGTTTGTGTTGAAGGCTGAGACGCTTTCCTCAAAGTCGGAAGGGATACGCCAGTGATCGGCGTCGATGCGCTCAACAATTCCAGCGCGCCGCAAGACTTCCAATCTGCGGACGTGCGAAGCAATATAGGTTTCATGATTGCTGCCATTGCCCAATTGCTCCAAGTGAATGCTGGGTCGGAAGATGCCATTGTCAGCGAGCGCCGCGATTGTTCTGTCCGACCTTTGAAGACCTGCTTCTGCGGGCCCTATCTCAATGACACTGCCAATCCGCGCATCTTCGATCCTCTCGGGACTGATCCCAGAGACATGATGCGTGTGGCCATCAATGGCATCGATAACAAGGCAGATCCTGTCGCCAAGTTCATCATTCAGATATTTGTCGAGGATGCGCCCAACGATCCGCTTTGGGGTGGAGGCGTCATGGATTTCGAGAGCCAAAGGGTCCCTGACCAGGCCCTCAGCCTTCAGCGCCTTTTGCATCGTGCGGATGATATCCCCTCTTTCCCCAATCTCCCGCAATGTTGCCTCGAGGTCTGGCGTTAACTCCCAGACGGAAGGGTCCAGCTCTTTGGCCAGGCCCATCCTTGCGAGTTTTGCGAGGCGGCGTAGCCGATGGCTCCGATCAATCTTGTTTGTCGCCTCATCATCGCCATGCCGCAGATCGACAAGATTGTTGGTCGTATTATCAATCAATGCTCGATCAATCCGGGTGAAGCGGTCTTGATCGATCTCACGAGCGATCCTGTGGCGTTGTTTAAGCTCTGAGACGGGCCCCAATTCCAGCGTCGCCAGCTCGCTTGCCCGTTCGCGTATGCCATGAGCGAGATAGTCACCATTGATCACCAGATTCTCGCCCAGTTCATCCGCCCCTCGAATGATAACATGCACATGGGGATGGCCGGTATTGTGATGGTTGACCGCCACCCAGTCCAAACTTGTTCCGAGATCTTCCTCGATGCGGCCCATGAGGTCACGGGTGTAACCGGTCAAGTCAGAGAGTTCAGCTCCATCCTCTGGAGATACAATCAAGCGAAACTGATGGCGGTCCTCGCGACCTCGTTCCAGAAATGTTCCGCCGTCACACTGATCCTCTTCTGCGGAATATAGCTGACCACGTTCGCCATCGCGCGCCGTGCCATCACGCTGAATATAGCGCAGATGCGCGACCCCTCGCCCATTCCGACCGGCCTCTCGCACATAGCGCGCCTTGACGATGACGCGGCGCATTCCGGATTGACTGTATCGCCAACCACCGGATAGCGAGCGCGACCTGGTAAAAGTGGCTCCTCTGCCCCGCTTGACGCCAGAGCCAATCTGTCGACCTCTCGGACTACCTCTGATTTTCGCAGCCCCCGAAAGCAAGGCCGACTTTGATGGGCGGTTGCCATTTTGGCGAGCGATCTTCTTCGCCGCTGTAAGAAAGCTCTTCGCCTTGCCAAGCCTTGGAATATCGGAGCGTACAGAACCCGCTTTTGGCCTAAAGCTCCTTTCATCGTCAATTGCCATGGTCTGCTCCCGATCTTTGCTCAACGGCCCGTTGGTGCCATCAAGATTCCCAACAATTCAGAGACTTAAAAAAGCCAGTGGCACCAATCCGCATAAAACGGGGTGCCGCAAGGCTGCCGCTAACCGACGTGCAGACAACAAGAATTTAAGAAACCGCCTCTTGGGAGTGCCGGTTTCCTTTATCTTGCCCTCCCCTTCCCTCAGAGATTTTCGCTTTCCTCGCCTTCTCAATCTGCAAGAGCTTCAAAGACAAAGAGCCCTTTGGCTGATGGCTCCAAGTCCGCTTTTCCGAACTGGTCATTCCGTCCTCTTTGACCGACGAACAGCTCTGCATCACGCCAATCGCTGACGAACTGCTATTGGCTGGATGTGATCGTGTCTCGAAGCGTGGGTGCAAGATCTGCGACATAGGACTGCGTCTCGGCAGGCAGACTTCGCCTATTTTGAAGTGCATCCTCGTAACGCTTTGGTCCCGCATTGTACGCGACCAGCATGGCTTCGATGGTGCCATAGCGATCCCAAAGGAAACTGAGATAAGCCGTGCCAGCAAAGACATTGTCGCGCGGATCAAAGGGATCGTCGCCAAGGTCAAAGCGGAGCTTCATGTCGGCCCAGGTGTCAGGCATGAGCTGCATCAGTCCCATGGCGCCTTTGGGGGAGACAACATCTTCCTTGCCTCCACTTTCTTGCTGAAGGATTGCCTTGATCCAATCTTCCGGAAAGGAGAAGTGTCGCGCAGCCTCAGCAATATGAACAGCATAAGAAGCGGCAATCACCTCCCCAGCACAAGCTGATGCCAGAGGTGAGAAACTCGCCGCAAGAAACATGAAGCCGCTGCATATCAAGCCTACGCGATGTTTCCCGGAACAGATGAGGTTAGGAACACTCATTGTGTTGGAGCCCGCCACTCGAAATGGCCGTCGCCCGTTTCGTCGGTCCAAAGCGGTCGCGCAAGACCGATGATGAAGTTTGCATGCACGGGACCGAAATAGCGACCATCAAGACTGTCATCGACCTGCCAATTCATCAGAAAGATTTCATCCTGATCGATCGTCTGGCATCCATGCCATGTCGGAAGGAGTCGGCTCACATGATCGGCTTCACGGGCATGGCCCATTGTCACTTCATCGACAGTTATGAAGCCGTTGATACGGCAAACCATTTGACCCGGCAGCCCCACAATGCGTTTCAACAGAGGCGCGCCATTGCCGATATAGCCGCGTTCAACGACAAAGGTCTGCCACCTCTCTGGCAGCCTAACGGCAACGAGATCGGCGACCTCGAGCCCGACAGGTTCCCTGAGGAGATAGAGCCCAACAGGTGCGCTGGCCGAGACATTCCAGACTAGTTTCAGCGGTGGTGGGAAGAAGAATGATGAGCCGACAATCGAGGCTGCGGCAAAGGCAATGACTACATAAGCAAAGCGCATCATGGTGCAATCCTTTGCCGTGCGAGCCAAGCCGCATGACGCTCGATTGAGTAGCCATCAGGATACTCCCCCGCTTTCAGTCGGTTATGGACCTGCCGCCAGTGATCCGGCGATGTATCAGCCGGATTAATGCCGATTGCTTCCACCCTGTCGATCGCGATCAAGGCACGCTGCACCTTCGCCCATCCGTCCAGCTGCAGAAGAATGATGCCGCCAGGACGGATGCAGGGCACGCTCTGACAGGCATCTCCTTTGCCTACGGCCTTGATGATGTCGATGCGAGAAACTTGCGTGCCATAGCCGTTTGAGGCCCAGCGGACAAAAGCAAAGACGGCGCCCGGTTTGAAACCAACGATGCTGCGGTGTGGGTCTAGGATCTTTTCATAGCTCTTGTGCCCAAAGCGGATCCAATGCTCGATCCTGTTCTTCTCGAACGTCAGATCAACCAGCGTGAGAAATGACGCATCCTTTGACATCGCCTCTGTCATGGCAATGTCCTCCGCGCACCTGCCGGCGGCATAGAAGCGGCACTCTTTTTCAGATATCCACTCGCCTCTGAAGCAGAAGAAAAGCTGTTAGATTCACTGTTAGATAAGTTACGGTCGGTGTTTCCATCATTGAAACAAGCGCTTGCAGCCTGTTCGTGCGTGTGATGTGCCGATAGGGTTGCGTCTGATGTGCCGATAGTCTCTGCGTGTGATGTGCCGATAAGGTCTACTGAAGCATCCACAGCCTTGTCTACAGTGCCTGTGCGCGAAATGACGGGAAGGATCCAGAGCCTCTCCCGACCGTTGAGCGCACCGAGCCCGAGCCGATAGCCAGGTAATGGTTGCTGTCTTGCGATCCTGCGAATGGCCAGAGCAAAATCGGAAACACGTGCAAGGCTTCCAGACTTTCGGTGCAGATGGGCAATATCAAAGTGCCAGCCGTTTTGCTGATGCCCCACATGCTTGCGAGCGATGCGATAGAGCCAGCGCTCTATCCCTCCCTTCAGCCGGAAATAGGCAGGATCGATCGAGAGCACCAAAGAGCGGTCCATGACCCCATTGTAGAACCATTCCGGCAGGACAAATTCCATGCCCTCAACGCGACCATTGATAGTGGTCCGCTCTTCCCACTCATTGATCCATGAGAATTGGCGACAGCGCCAACGGGTCCCATTGCGGATGGTGGTGGCAATGACAGTTGACTGCAGCCGCGCCAAAGAAGCCCTCAATAGACAATATTGCCGGTTCCCCGTTTGACGTCCAATGCCACGCAACAATTGATAGGGTTTGAAATGCAGCAGCCGCGAGCTGTGCTCCCCGGCATTTTCAGCGGCGACAATCTGACTGGCGGCCCAGATCAGGATGTCTGCATCCCATATTGTCGCCATGCCGTGGTCCGGCATTCCGAAGACCTGGATCTCGATGTCGGCCTGCTTGTAGCAGATCGGCTTCAGACGTGGGCTCTTTGCCAGAGAAAAGAAGGGCCGCTCCATGAGATCCCGCTGATCGCGCAAGTAGGGGCTGCTGGACGAGATGACAAAAGGGGAGAGCTGGCCACGTTCTCCATGTTGATCGGAATGATCCGTTCTTTGCGCAGTCATTCAAAGCTTCCCCCGCTCTTCAGCAGTCAGTGGACGAGCGGGAAAAACCTTTCTCGAAGTCTGTTCACTGGTGGATCTGCGAGCGCCCTGCTCCGTCCAGGCTTGCAGATCTTCAACCGAGTAGACCACGCGGCCGCCAATCTTTCGGTAGGTCGGTCCGGTGCCGTAGGTGCGATGCTTTTCGAGGGTTCTGAGAGAGAGCCCTAAAAAGTGAGCGGCTTCCTGCGTTCGCAGCAGGCGTGAGGGCATATCGGGATCAAGCTTGACCATGGCATATCTCCATATGTTCAAAGGTGCCGCTATCGGAGGACAGCGAGCCATGGAGAAGCATGGCGAGAGCAACGCGCTCTGTAGCGTGCCGCATTTGAGACGCTCTAATTGCGGCACCCCATACACATAGGCTCAAAGTGGAAAACCGGAGAGTTTTCAAACGGACAAAGTATCGGGCAAGCAAATCACAAGACATCTTCGAGTGATTGAGATAGGAAAGAAGATGGAGCAGAGACGCGCTGCTCCGGGGCGTCGAAACCCCTGACTAGAGGTTGATGTCGACCGATACGACATCACACTCCTTGACCTTACGGTCGGGGAGCCTGTGGCGTATGTCCAGGGCTTCCCGCCTAAAGGCCACGGGGCCGTCTAGTCACGGTTTCGAACTCCCCGATCACCAGGGTCAGAGAGGCTATTGCGGGGGCGCACCGCAAGCCACGCCTCCTCTGAATGGAAGGGGAAGCTGATGCATACACCAATCGATCCCGATGTTGCTGACGAAGCTCCAAGAGATGATCGTGTCACTCCCTATGACGAGCAGCATTTCGTGACCTATCTGCGTCTGCTTGATGCTGAGAAAGCAGGAGCCAATTGGCAAGAGGTCGCCAGAATAGTCCTTCACCGCGATGCTGCTGATGAAAACGAGCGAAGCTATCGCTGCTGGAAAAGCCATTTGGATCGAGCCCAATGGCTCTCGAAGACCGGATACAAGACCATCCTGACACAGGCAGCCGGAACACACCGGAACCGGTGAAGACATTCGCTCTAGCTATTCGCCTTTGCTGTTTGGAGCCGGTTTGATCGGATAGTGAAGAAGCTGCCGGTAATCTCCAAGCATCATTCTCTTGCCGTGAGCCACCAGTCGGCGCGCCCTGTTCTTGCGCGGGTCGACTTCAAAGTCCTCCTTGCGCCCCCGGAATGCCAGTAGCTGTTCAGCCAGCTTTCTATAGCTGGCCCCTTTTCGTCGTCCATCAAGTGATCGCAAAGAGAGCGTGTGCCATTGTCTCATTTGATCGGGCATGAGCCGATAATCTGGACCCGATGGGCGGTTATTGAGAGAGCGCCAAAAGCGCCTCGCTGCATGGATGCGAAGCTCTAGGTATCTGTCGAGTGGCAGATAGAATGCGTAAAGGCGAGCTTTGCTTGCTTCCCTGCAAGAAACGGAGAAATGATGTTCCGTGCCAGCGACACGCCAAATGCCATGACAGGTGTCCCCGACCAGCTTCATCTTCACGTCCTTGAGTTTTGCCAGTTCGAAAACCGTCTGACCATTCCCCCCTTCAACTTGCACAGGCACAAGCGCCACGGATTGCGGCAGCATGCGCGGAGACCAAAACAGAAGTTGTTTGTCCGATGAAATGTCCGGGTCTTGCGGGAAACAATAACCCCCAATGTTCAGGAAAGGCGTTCTGACTGTCTTTCGAAACGGGAGCTTCGGTGTGCAACTGCCAATCGCGCCGATATGCGTCATTGCGACGAAGATATTCCCATGCGAAACCGGCAGCATCGAGACGAGTGGTGTATTGATAAGCCCCCGGACTCCGCCAATCCAGATCCTGCATGGCGTTTCCTTGATGTGGTTGGTTCAATTCATTGTCCAACCGATCATTTTCAGGGAATATGAGATCTTCGGTAGCCGCGATTTAGTTATATCAATATCACTAAATTGAACCCATATGGCACCCTGCGCCACTCTGCCAGCAATCAGCCGCCATCCTTTTGCCAGCTCCATCTATTAGGATTTCCCAACAACCGAGATTGCAGTGGGTGAACAAAAAATGAGGCTGAAACTCAGACTGGGCGGGATAGTTTTCCTGGCTCTTTCAATTGCTTGCTGGATAGCCGAGCGCGTCTTCTATGGAGCGAGAGTGGATGAGAATGGCATTCTCCAAGAAAGCTGGTTCGTGCCACTCAACGCCCTGTTCTTTCTGCTAGGAATAGTCCTGCTGCTGTCATCCTTTCTTTTCAGGAAGAGATGAAGACCAGAGTCTTGCAATATGGGAGTGTGAACGATGCGGCTGCGCTACGCCACCTGTTTCAGGTCGACGGCGTTCGGGAAGATGGCTCGGTTTCTGCCATTTTCCTTGGCGTAATAGAGGCGTTGGTCAGCAATTGCCACCATCGCATCGAAGTCTTTGCTCTCTGAACCGAAGGCCGAGCCAATGCTGACACTCAGTTCATGGTGCACACCCTCTTCTGGCGAGAAGTCGACGGCATTGACCGCAAGGCGAATGCGCTCTGCCAGATCCTTCGCATTCTCATAGGAAGCGTCATTGGCAAAGACAGCGAATTCCTCTCCGCCCAAGCGCGCGAACAGATCACTTTCGCGCACCGCATTCGAGATAGCTTGCGTGATTTGCACCAAAGCCAAATCGCCCGCGGCATGACCATAGGTATCGTTGATCCGCTTGAAGTGATCAACGTCAATGGAAATCAGAACCCCATCCGTCTTGTCCGCAACTCCGGCAATGAAGCTGCGTCGGTTGAGGATGCCTGTCAGCGTATCGTGATTGGCCTGATACTCCAGCTCATCCTTGAGCACCTGCAAGCGAGCAAGAGCTTCCTTGGCTTTTTGCCTATAGCTCTCGACGAACCAGGTAACCGGACCGGCGACGACTGTGGGAACAATGGTGGCGATGATCAGATCAATGCGGCTCATATGGCCGTTGAAAAAGTGGGTAACAATATAGGTCACCAGAAGGGACAGTGACAAAGAAAGCAAGGTAACAGCCGCAGCAACGAAAAGGGTCTTCCAGTTTGTTTTTCTTCCCGTGCTCGACATAAATTCCCTTTGCTCTATATCCATCAATCCTTGATGCCGCAGTCTTTACAATGCACCCTGCTAATTTACGGTAAAATTCAGTTGCGAATTTTTCGATATATTGCCGATTTTCTCTTGAGAGCGGCACTTTCCGGCCGCTCTCAAATTGTTTTGTAGCCTACAGTTCGCCGGTATATTCCCCGCGCGCTGGATAGTTCTTTTTAATGGCGGAATCCGTCGCGGCCAAAAGCTCCGAGAAATGCGGACGGACGAACGGCATGGTCTGCACGGACATGTAGTAGAGCGTCTGCTGCGGAGTGATCAGGAACAATCCCGGCTCCGAGAAGAGAGCTGGTTCTTCTATGCCTATGGATGACTTGCCCCGCGACGTGGAGATATAGAGCCCCCAGTCCTTGGCTTCCTTCAAAGGAAAATCGTAGGCTATGCGTAGCGAAGATGCACTGATGCGTTTGGCCATATCGGCAGCCCGGTCTTCCGGGTCAGAGGAAACTGCGACCGTCGTGATGCCTCGTTCAGCAAAATCCGGCGTCAACCGTTCCAACTCCTTGAGATAGGTAGCGCAAAGGGGGCAATGCAATCCGCGATAAAAGCAGATGATGGTTCCGAGATCCGCCTTTTCTTCAGAGAGGACAAACTGCCCTCCTCCAACGATTGGCAGGGACAGGTCTGGTGTCTTCTGGCGTGGCATCAACATGAGAGGCTCCTGATGATCAAAACAAAGGGAATTGTGATGACCTACAGGATATGATACTATTGAACGGATATAATCCAGAAAGTCCGATAATGAGTATCAAAAATCCCTGTGCCTCGCTTGATAGACTTGCCAGCCTCATTCAAGGAATATCCGTTGAAGCGGTTTATGCCGGGCCTGAAGAGGCGGCAGATCTCTCGATTTCCGATGACGTTAGCCATGTTGTGGTTGGCCCATCAGACCGTTCTGTTGTGTCCATCACCCTGTCGCCATCTGCGAGCCACGGCCCCTTCTCTGCCCTCGTCGGTGAAAGCCTGACACTCAAGGGTGAAGCGCAAGCCCTCGCCCAGCTTCTGGTATCGGAAACACAGGATCCACGATGTGGAACGCGAGCGCTGCGCGATGCCTATGTCAAAGCGATGATCATTCATCTCCTCAGGGACGAAATCGCTGCAGGACATATCAAATCAGGCCCGCTGGCCGGCCTTTCCGATCCGCGTCTAGCCCGAGCCATCGTCGCGATGCATGACAATCCGGGGCGCAACTGGCAGGCAGCTGATCTTGCCGATCTTGCAGGCATGTCTCGCGCCGCCTTCATGCGCAGCTTTCGGACCATAGTTGGTGAAACTCCGATCAGCTATCTTCGTCATTGGAGGCTCGACCGAGCTAGAGAAGCGCTTCAGCGCGGCGAGCGTGTCGGACAGGTCGCCCGAGCCTATGGCTATGGTTCACCCGACGCCTTTTCGCGAGCCTTTCACGCGGCAGAAGGTGTTCTGCCGTCCGAGGTTTGAGTGAAAGGCTCTGATCAGAGGGCCAGCTTTCCAAGCTAATTATATAGATGGGCGGGTGGCAAAACACCCAGAATGGCCAATCGGGGCGGAGAGCTGCCATTTCCTGCAGAGGCAAAATCGTACGCGATGATAGTTAAAGCCGACATTGCTGAGATCTGATTACTTATTCTAGTGGTAGCGTCTCATTCGGGAAAGCTCCTGAAGTTCGCAACATATCCACTGGCGCTTCTGATCGACTTTGGAGCCGAACCTAGACTCTGGGGTCCAGCCCGTGACCTAAGACGCTCGCGCGAATAGAGTGGTGAGCAAACGTAAACTTTACCAATACCAACAGTGGACATTGTGATTTGTGGGCTTCTGCCAACACCGAGTGATTGAGAAGGACGTTTAGGCACTGTATCCTAATCAAGGAAGTCAACTACAATACGACCTTAACGTGCTGGCAGCACTTAAAGAAAACTGAGGGCAGGTCAAATAGATGAACATTGAAGATCACCTGCAGACGTTAAAAATCGGGCTGCTATCACTCAAAGCCGCAGGGGCAGATGGGTTTGAAGGGCTGCTTCGAATTGTATTGACCAATTTGACAGGCATTCCGTTTCGTCTTGCCGCAAGTGGCTTGCAAGGAGGAATGGATGGGGACGCCGCAATGCCGAGCGATCCCGTTTGCTTTGAGGCCAAACGATACTCAGGCGATATTCACAGAAATGAGGTTCTGACCAAAATCGCGGACTTGTCTCGCAAGAGCAACGCCGCTGATCGTTTGTGGGTTCTCGGCGCGACAACTGAGATCAACACGCAGCTCGCACAGGCATTAAAAGAAGACGGTGATAAGCACGCAATTTCCACGCTTGTTCTGGATTGGACTGCCTCCCCATTGCCCCTTTTCGCTGTCGCTGTGGTTGCTGGAGGGGATGCGGTCACGCGCTTCATCATTGAGAACTATCATGAGAAAACCGAGCAGAAAAAACTGAGCGAAGAGGACCTAAAAATTGCGTTCTCGTCCATCTCGGGTCATCCGGAGTTCGAAGGTCTCCTGCAGCGCATTAAATCCAACCTCAATATCTCGAAACTGTCATATAAGCGCGCAATTGATCAGAATGCCGCGTGGCGAGAGCAAACCTTTGGCTCCACACGTCACGCTAGGGAGAGGCTCGGACAAGGGCTTGCTGTTCTGCACGACAAAACCTTTCCGCCAATGCGCACTGAGCTACGCAAAAACATCTCAGATGAACTGGCAACAGGCAAAGAAGTAATCCTATTGGGGGATGAGGGGCATGGGAAGTCATGGCTTGCCGCACAGTTGTGTTCCGAGGAAGCAGGCTTGGCGCTATTCATCAGCGCGGAGCAGCTTGACGGTGTGTCTGTCCACGACCTTGATGAGTTCTTAGTCGATCTGTTGATCAAGCAAACTGGCGAAGTAGCCGACGACGCGCTCAAGCATAGGTGGAAGTACCGGCTTGAGGCGTGGAGAACCACACCGCCGGTAGCCTCTTTGTTGGTCGTCGTCGATGGCTTAAACCAGCGGCAAAACCTCCGTTGGGACCGATTGCTTAACGGCATCCAATCTCGGTTGGCGGAAATCAGAGGTAGGATGGTCGTTACCGTCAGACCGCACTTCTGGCAGAGGACAATCGCCTGCGGTTTGGCATTCAAGCCGAAAACCTTCGAGGTTCCTGAATGGTCGCCCGCAGAGCGCGATGAGCTTTTGAAGCACTATGGGATCACTCTTGAGTGGCTCGACCAACGAACTCTGCAAACACTCAAAAATCCGCGATTGCTAGCTGTAGCGGTCGCAACTCTCCCACATCAGGAAGCCATTGCATGGAAAGGGTTGACCACAGACAGGTTGTTGATGGAGCACCTACGTGCGTCACAACTTGAGAACTACGAAGACGAGACCTTTGCGCAGCTTACAAACCGTCTTAGTGGCCACGCAACAAAGGTTCTTAAGCGGGTGCAAGAGTCATCGAACGAACCGCCCCAAAACTTTCAAGCCGACTCCGCAGCAGTGATCGAGACCAGGTTTTTTCGGCCACTCGCGGGGCCAGGGGACCTGTATGAACTGCGTGACGAGGGTCTGACCCTCGCTCTGGGTTTCACGCTCGTCGACCAGCTGTGGCAAACTCATTCGGCCAAGCGCGATTTGGACAGCCGGATAACTCAGCTTATCGAGCCGATCAATGCGATGGATCGAACCGCTGACGTTCTCTTTGCGTCTTTACTGATATGCGCTTTGGACGATATCCGCTTCGACCCAGCAATCTTTTCCGTTCTGCTGGATGCTTTCGCAAACCTCCAGAACGTGAGTGATCAACGCTTCGAAGAATTTGTCGAAATTATCAAACATAAGCCAGAGGCGCTTTTCGATACTCTCAAGCTGCTGTGCCTCGAAAGAGGTCGGCGGATCAATCACGACTGGTTAGTTCACGCCGCATTCATGATCGTATCGACCGACGAAGGCTGGCGCACTGCCGAGTCCGCAATCCATAACTGGCTACACTGTTACAACAATGATCCCGCTGAGCAGGCCAATCGCTACCACCGACAAAACGAGGCAGACTACGAAGAACGTGTCCTGAAGAAGAAGGAAGAGATCGAAGAGGAGTTGGAAAACCTCTCTACGTTCGAAATGCAATTGCTTGAGCGCATGACCGCGGTGCAAACAGAACTAGATGACTTGTTTTCGTTGGGGTTAAAGCTGCTGGCCAATCGCTCTCTGAAGGGCTTTGCAGATGCTTTTGTTTCGATGGGTTTGGCATTCGCATTGGACCGAAATGTGCATGCTGCAAGAAAGGCATTTCAACAGCTCACGACTTTCAATCGCATAGATCGCACAGAGACAAGAACCTCTTTTCTGAAAGCAATTGAACCCTTGCGCACGAAAGACAGTTCGCGAGGTGGTCAATGGACCGTGGTTCGAATGCTTTACGCGACAGGTGACGAGGGCGACGCTGCGGAAGCTGCGGCGCTGGCTGAAGAGTTACGAACGGATTGGCCTCACTTTGAGCCGCCA
This sequence comes from uncultured Cohaesibacter sp., assembly GCF_963666525.1. Lineage (NCBI taxonomy): Bacteria > Pseudomonadati > Pseudomonadota > Alphaproteobacteria > Hyphomicrobiales > Cohaesibacteraceae > Cohaesibacter > uncultured Cohaesibacter sp. The sequence continues at coordinate 3,543,362 of NZ_OY762905.1, read as the reverse complement.
TCGCCAACCGAATGGCGTCAGGTCAAAGTGGCAAATCCCAACGCTAAGCGACCGTCGGATATGGACCGAGGCTTGCAGGAGTTCAGCGCCCTCGAAGTTGACAAGATGCGGCAGGCTATGATGGTCAGCGACGAAGATCGCAGTTTCGGAGACTTTCTACCTGTTGCCGCTCGGTTTGAACCCGAAGCCGGTGTTGAAAAAACTCGCAGCATACTGGCAGGCCTACTCACAAGAACTGGCCTTCCTTTGCGACAGGTAATTTTGAACTCCGAAGATCACCTCCCGTTGGTTGATGGTGACTTGGCCACACGCTTGATTAAGCGGATGGAAGAGACCGATGCGTTTGCGACATTGCCGGAACAAGATCAATCGATCTGCCGCAAGTTCGCCTTCTACTACGCTGCCGGACAGATTTCGGCAGGCGATCAGCTTGAGTGCATGACAAGTAAGGCGCTTGGATCGGATTATCTTCTTTCGGTCATCCCCAGCCTTAAACCTCAGCCATCAGAAGAGATAGCATCCGCAGTTCGAAACGCTCTTCAAGGAAACGATGAAGATGCGGCTTATGGTGCACTTGTGGCAGCGCTCTACGGGCAAACACAGATCACCGGTGAACTCGAAGAACAGATATTGACCTGTTCTCTTGGGCTATCTTCTAAGCTACGCGCTGTTGCCTACCAATTGGCAACCTACAATGATCTTGCTAGTGTTCGACAAGCACAAATGCGCAACAACTGGAATGCGGCCTCAGTGGATGAAAACACCTCTGAGGGTTGGTTCGGTTCGATGTTGTTGGTTGAGGCATACGCACACGGCGAAATGCCTATTGATAGCCTCCTAAAGCGTATTAGCTCGAAGATATGGTTTGCGGCAGCTGAAAGACTTGGAATTGCTTTTTCCGAGCCAATGGTGGATTGCTTTGTGCAGCGGCTTCGCAGTGGAGTCGCGGCTACGAACGACATTCAACCGCCCTCGGCAGATTTAAAGCTCTACAAATCTGAACCCGCTCCATACCCTTATCTGTCCATTGAAGAAACAGACCGCGAAGAAGAGCGCTTTCCCAGGCAACGGAGCCTGAAAGAGGCTCTGGAAAGTGATGATGACTTCGATGAAAAGCAGAACAGACTCCACTCTGTGGCTAAAGCGTTTCTCGAGGAATTAAAGGCGTCAGATGCAAAACTGTTGGTTCAAAACATCACCATCAACGATCTTAAGTACCTTGTTGGTGAAGTTCCGGCACTGCTGAGTGATATCCTCGATATTTTGGATCAGGCGGACAGCACTCAGTTTGTTTGGCTTAAGAACTTAGCTTTCGCGGTGGCAAACCTAATTTCAGGAGAATCTCCTGAACGTGCTGTTGCTCTGCTGACACGGGCGTCATCATCACAAGGTTTCGTAATGCTCTCCTTGGGCGATGACCTGACACTTGAGCACCAAGCGATATGGGGGGCCAAGGCGTCAGGCCCGATGAAGGCAATTTGGCGCCAAAGGCTATTGGGTTCAGAAAATGACGCGGTCCTCGCTCGCGAAGTGCTCGCAGCTGAGCGCTTCGGTGCCGCCGAATTTGTCAAATCGATGGTCCTACATCTGGCGGCAAGCGAAGATAGTCTGGATAAAGCATACGCAATTTCGATTGCGGGCTACTCCATCCAATCTGATGAATTTGCTGACATTATCAGCAAGAACATAGATGACAGAGGTTTATCTGGCCAAGCCGCCAAGTATTCGCTTTCGGAACATGAAAATGCAATATGGGCGCGGCAATGGGTTGAAAGCATGTGGAATGCCCCGACGCCCGAGGAGTTCTGGCGATGCTTGATTATCGCAAAGACTTCAATGGATGGGCGAGTGAGTCCCAAAGCTCCAACTAATAGTGTATGGAGAAAATACTCTCCTGTATTTCAAAGTGCGAGAAAGTCGGCAATCAAGGACCGAAACAAAGAGCGAGTGAAGAGGCTCCTCGGACAGGAAACGCCCGAGAAGATTTTTATCTCATCTGTAGAGTGATATGATTGCGCGGTGTAGCGCGGTTAAAGTCCGCTTTGGTTGAGTTACACCGCCATATTCAAAACCTGGCGAATGTCCGCTAAGGTGAAGGATTTTCGATGCGGGTCGCGGCGCGATTTCTCGTCTGGATGAGATTTCGGCCCGCGTTGAAAATCCTCCCAAGGAAGAAGCCTGCGGGGATTGCGCTCAGTCTATGGGGAAAGTATTTTGAAGGTCGGTGCGATGGTGCAGCACGGCAGATAATCAGGAGGCAGGCTCATCGTCACCCATGCATTTGAGGCCACCCAGATCATCGAGTCTGATGTTGTCTTCTGTCGTGACAAGCCGCTTGAGATCAGATTTTCGAATTTGGCCGCAAGGTATCCTGTCCGGCATAACTGAAGCAGCCGGTTCTGTTTGGACCATATGTGCAATGTATCTCTCATGCGGCCTTTTCCCTTGGTGGCGCCCGGGATAGTGGCTTCTGACCTCGCCGGAAGATCTCGATGATCCGCATGGGGCCACCGCAACCAGGACAGGGTTCCCGCAGGGTTAGCGGAATGACCTCTGCAGCCGGTTCCTCTTTGTTATCTTCCTGCGGTTGCTCAACTCCCAGAATTGTGCGGATCCTCGCAATGTTGGCCTTGCGGTTGGCGCTGGCCAGGACCCCGTAATGCCGGATCCTATGAAAGCCTGCAGGCAGGACATGGAGCAGGAAGCGACGGATGAACTCGGGCGTCGCCAATTGCATGATCTTTTGTTGATCTCCCGATTTGATACGGTAATCCTTCCAGCGGAAAGTCACGGTACTGGCATCCGCACTGATCAGCCGGTTATTGGAGATTGCCACCCGATGGGTGTATCGGCTGAGATAGGCCAACACAGCTTCCGGGCCGCCAAAGGGAGGCTTGGCATAGACCACCCATTCGGTTCTGCGGAGTGGTGCCAACCAGGCGGCAAACGCCTCTGGCTCAGATAGTCCTGCCAAATCCCCGAAGAAGGCGAGCTTGTCAGACTGATGCAAAGCCAGCATTCCTTCCAGAAACAGCCGTCGGAACAGCCGGGATAGCACCCGCACATGCAGGAAGAAGCCGGGCTTGGATCCCACCCACCTTGTGCCATCTGGTGACAGGCCTCCGCCGGGCACGATCATATGGATGTGAGGATGATGCGTCAGTGCCGAACCCCATGTATGCAGCACAGAGGTCATTCCAACCTTGGCACCCATACGCTTGGGATCCGCGGCGATGGTCATGACCGTTTCCGCAGAGCTCCTGAACAACAGCCCATAGAGTGCTCGCTTGTTCCAGTAGGCAATCTGGGCAATCCCCGCTGGGAGGGTGAAGACGAGGTGGAAATACTCGACTGGCAACAGGTCTTCGGCTCTTGCTGTCATCCAGTCACGAGCGGCGGGACCCTGACACTTCGGGCAATGGCGGTTCTTGCAAGAATTATAGGCGATGTGATGGTGGCCACACTTGGCACAAGCTGCCACATGCCCGCCAAGCGCCTCGGTTCGGCAGGCCTCTATTGCTGACATCACCTTGAGTTGGTCAAGGCTTATATGTCCCTTGTTGGCTTGTCGCCAGGCTGGGCCATATTGTCGAAAGATATCGGCTATCTCCAGCTTGGAGCGAGACACCTTGGTGCCTCGATTATTCTAGGCTTCGCTTCACGGTTTGATCCTGCAAGCTGGCCAGCATCTCAAAGGGGCTGACGGTGTCTCGGATTGTCTTGGTGGCAACATGGGTATATTGCGCCGTCGTGGACAGCTTGGCATGGCCGAGCAAGACCTGTATCACCCGCACATCCGTGTTGGCTTCGAGCAGATGAGTGGCAAAGCTGTGTCGCAATGTATGCAGGGTCGCGGTCTTCCTGATCCCGGCCATATTCTTTGCCGACCCAAAGGCACGGCTCAATTGTCGTGGTGAAATCGGGTTGATCGTCGACTTGCCCGGAAACAGCCAACCTCCCGGGCGAGCCTCGCGCCAATAGGTTCGCAATAGATGCAGCAAGCCCGGAGATAGCATGACCTTGCGGTCCTTGCCTCCTTTACCCTGTTCGACATGGATCAGCATCCTGTCACTGTCGATGTCACAAACCTTGAGATTGCAAACCTCGGATGCCCGCAGCCCGGCCCCATAGGCGATGCTGAGCGCGGCACGGTACTTCAGACCTGGTCCTGGTGCGGCCATCAGCAGATCTGAAACTTCTTCAATGCTCAGAACTACTGGCAGCTTGCGCGGCTCTCTGCGGAACTGCATATACCGCTTCATCTCCTCGCGACCACAGGTCATGGTGAAAAAGAAGCGGAGCGCCACGATACGGGCATTGAAGGTTGTCGGTGTTATGCCGGCATCTGTCATGTGAAGTTGATAGGCGCGTAATTCTTCCGGTGTGGCGTCGTCCGGGGTATGACCAAGAAAGGCTGCAAAATCCTTGATCGCCCTGATATGGGCCTTTTGCGCTTTGTCGCCCATTCCGCGTATGCGCATATCTTCGATCATTCGTTGGCGTAAGGGTGTGGTTCTCTCCTCCGTCATGGAAACCTCCTGTCTGATGATTGAGAACGCCTCAATCGTCAGACAGACGGCGATGATCGCAAAACAGACTTATCTCAGAAGGTTAACGGAGCCTCCCCAGAGCACCATTGCCGCGCGAGCGGCTTCGTCCAAGGGCCGTTTTCGCATTGATTACCTTTTGAAAGGAATCACATTCTCACCGCCATTAACGAAAGCAGCAGCGCCTTCTTTGCGAATGGTTGTCACGGCCTCTTCAAACGCCGCGTAATCGTCATCAAATAGTTCGTCCCAAACTATCGACGTCCCATCGGTAGTCACGACTTCAAGTGACCAGCCGTCTCCACCTTCAAGTTTATAGATGTCTATCTTGAAACGAATGCCATCCTCGACGATTAGTTTCGAAGCACTTGATACAATCAGGTTTGGCTCTCGTTCCATAAACATATCTCTTTTGTATGCTGCGAATGTCTGTGACTGTTATGCTGCATGGCGGTATTGGAAGTCAACTCAAGGTCTGGATTGGGCCGAAAAAGTCGATGGCGGCTACTTGGCAACTGGCATAGTAGAACTTCATTCCTCTGTAATTGAGTATCCGGAATTCGATCCGCTTCAGCACAAAACCGAAATCAAGGATAGTGTCGCCTCGGTGCCTCTCATATTCAGGATCGATCTTACCGTCGGCCGCGCTAGATCGCTCGAACCCGGGGGGATACAGGTTCTTTTCACGAAATACTCCTCTCTTTGGAGAAAAGCATCAGCGACCATTGACAGCTTCTGCGCAAGGTTGGATAAATTTCCTCGTCGGTTTCCTTCACGGAATGAAAAGGGAATTCGGTGCGCGACAGATGCTTGAGCCTGTCGCCAATCCGAAGCTGTCCCCGCAACTGTAAACAGAGAGCGCCCTCAAGCTGGCCACTGGATTTTACCAATCTGGGAAGGCCGGGGAGCGCAATGACCTGTAAGCCAGGAGACCTGCCGACGTCCATTCATTCAACCCGGGCGGGGTGTCCTGGAGGAGGGTCGCATGACAATGCGCATATCTTTGCGTCTTCGCCATATTGAATCTGTTTGTATCAGACATGCCCGACTTCGGTTGCTTCGCCGCATCTGGAGTACGGGACTATGCTTCTTGAACATCGACTATCTTTCCAATCGCTAACCTGTTTGGTGGGGAAACTCAAACTTCGCGCTCAACATTACAATATGTTATGTTATAACGTTGCGTTTCAAGATTACTAGTGGAACGGACGGGCGCGACTGGTTTGGCCAATCCCGTTTTAGTCCAACCCCTCCCCTTTTCACACTAAGCCCTATTCACGAGCTGGGATTGCTGTCGCGACCGCGTCTGGCCTTTGCTCGATAAGACTTCGTTTCCTTTACCCAAACAGACACTTGGAAATCATCATGAAAGCTTTTATCAGGCTGCTCGCAGCCGCCTTCACAATGTTCTGGACGCTGGCGGCCATCGCGGCGCCAATCGAAATTACCGACGACAGCGGTCGGATAATTACCTTTGACAAACCATTGAAACGCGCCGTCGTCTTCAACCGATACAATGCCGAATTTGTTCGTGCCGTTGCTGGTATGGACGTGATTGTCGGTGTTGACAGCTGGGTGACCCGCGACCCGACCTACTGGCCCAACCTCAAGGACGGCATGCTGGTCGGAGAAGGGCAAAGTGAACCCAATTATGAGGCGATCATTGCGCAGAACCCGGATGTGGTCGTCTTCCCTCGCAATGGCAGTTGGCAGGAAGCCATCAAGACGCTGGAGCCGTTCGACATTCCGGTCGTGGTGCTAACCGGTTGGGATGTGCTCAAGCATGTCTCCAACATCACCGCTTTCGGCAAGATGTTTGATGCCGAGGACAAGGCCGCAAAGCTCAACGAATTCTACTCCGGCAATATGGCGCTTCTGGAAGAGCGGCTTCAGGGCGTGGAGCGCAAGGCGGTCTATCTTGAGGAGAAGACGCCCTATCGCTCGGTGCTGCGCGGTTCCGGCTGGCATGACATGATCGAGGCCGCTGGCGGTCGCAACATCTTCGAAGACGTCGATATCGAAACCCAGCCCAAGGAGCGGGGCAGCGTTCACAATCACGAAGTGGACCCCGAAGCGATCCTCAAGGCGCAGCCGGACCTGATCGTCAAGCTGCAACCGGGTTCCTATCCGCTTCACCCGGAGAGCTTCTCAAAAGCCTTCTTCGAAGAACTCAAGGAACGCCCGGGTTTTGACGAAGTGCCGGCGGTCAAGAATGGCGAGGTCTACCACATGAACTATTATCTTGCTGGTGGCTGCTCCAAGATGATCGGTGCCTTGTCGATTGCCAAATGGCTCTATCCGGATCGTTTTGCGGATGTTGACCCCGATGCCGTCATGAAAACATGGCTGGAGGAGTTTCAGGGCGTGACCTATCCGGGGCGTTATTGGACCAAATTCTCCGAACTGGAAGCAGCTCAGTGATGAACAGGGCTGTCTTTCCTTCAGAGGTTGTTCGGTCCGGGGCAGCATCTGGTGGACAATCAGCGGATATCCGGCGGGCCTATGCTCGCCGGACGGTTCGCGCCTCTTTGATGTGTCTGCTGGGTGTGCTGCTGCTGGTCCTGCTCTCGGTCTTTGCCGTGTCGCTTGGAGCCAATGACATTTCATTGACTCAGGCGTTTCAGATTCTTCTGAACCCCGTTCTGCCTGACAATCTTCTTGCCGAGGTTTCCGTTCTTCAGGAGAAGGTCGTGATGCAATTGCGCCTGCCGCGCATCGTCATGGCGATTGTCGGCGGCGCGGGCCTGTCTGTCGCGGGCGTCATGATGCAGGGGATCACGCGCAATCCGCTCGTCAGCCCCTTCACCATCGGCCTGTCACCGGCAGCGGCTTTCGGGGCGGCGCTGGCAATTCTGTTCGGGGCGCTGGAGATGCCCCATGTCGGCACCTACATGATTGTTGGCGGAGCCTTTGCCTCGTCTCTTCTTTGTGCCGGAATCGTTCTCGGCATCGCAGGATTGAGCGGCATTTCTGCCACCACGATCATTCTGGCAGGCATCGGGCTGACCTATCTCTTCAGCGCCTTCACCGCAACCCTGCAATTTGTTGCCACGCAGGAGCAGCTGGCGGCGATTGTTCACTGGACATTTGGCTCGCTCAATGCTGCCGGTTGGGAAGAAGTCGGCGTCTCGGCGGCCATGCTCGCCATTGCGGCTCCTGTCTTCTGGCGCATGGCTTGGGCACTCAACGCTCTGGCCGCAGGAGAGGAAACCGCAGCGTCCCTTGGCTATGATCTCAAGTCGATCCGGCTGGTGACGGCCCTTCTTTCGGTGCTTGTCACAGCCTGCATCATCGCCTTCACCGGAGTTATTGGCTTTATCGGGCTGGTCTCGCCTCATATAGCACGCATGCTAATCGGCAATGATCACCGCTGGCTGGTGCCGTTTTCGATGATCGTGGGCGCCGGCCTGTTGCTGGTCGCCGATACAATCGGTCGGTCGCTTTTCTCACCCGCCGTCATTCCTGTCGGCATCGTCGTTGCCTATGTGGGCGTGCCACTCTTCGTGCATCTGATCCTGAGACAACGCCGGAGGGCTCTGCAATGATCCGTATTGAAAAGCTCACCCTTTCCTATGGCAAACGCACCATCCTTGACGACATTTCCCTTGCGGTGAACAAGGGGGAATGCGTCGGCTTGCTCGGCGCTAACGGGGCGGGCAAGAGTACATTGCTAAAGTGTCTGGCTCGGCTTGCCGCGCCAGACAGCGGCGGCATTGCATTGGCCGGGAAGGCAATCGATGCCTATCCGCGCCGCACCTATGCCCGCCATGTAGCCTATGTGCCTCAGCATATCCCCGATGACGTGGCGCTATCTGTGGTCGATCTGGTTCAGCTCGGGCGAACGCCGCATCTGAACGGGTCTCTGGAAGCTCGGGATCGTGACATAGTGATCGCAGCACTCGAACGGGTCAACATGTCCCACCATGCCTTCTCGGAGGTTTCATACCTATCCGGAGGTGAACGCCAGCGAGTTGCCATTGCGCGGGCGCTGGTGCAGGAGCCGCAAGTACTGCTTCTTGACGAGCCGACCTCGGCTCTGGATCTCAAGTACCAGATGGAGACCATGGCCCTCATCCGGACGCTCGCGACCGAGACGGACATGACGATCATCATAGCTGTTCATGATCTCTCTCTTGCCGCCCGCTATTGCTCGCGTCTGGTGCTTCTGGCCGAAGGGCGCATTCGCGCGCGCGGTGCATGGCGGGATGTCCTGTCGCCGGACAATATCCATCATGCCTATCAGGTCGAGGCGCTCGTCGGTGAAGTGCAGGCCTATCCTTATGTGTTGCCGATAGAAAGCGGAGAAGCCCGATGAAACCTGTCATTCTGTTGCTGGCAAAGGCCGCCATGGCTGCAAAGCCCAGAGAGGAACTGCAAGGATTGTGTGATGCCGTTGCCGCCAAAAACTCTCATTATGCCGTCACCTATGCCTTGCAGGAACTTGGAACCCCGTCCTTGCGTGCCAGGCTGACAGAGCTTGCCGACTTCAAGGTGCCAGAGATCATCATCGTCTCGCTGATCTTCCCGATGGAACCGGCCTTTCCCGGCTGGATCAGAAAATCGGTGCATCGCTGGATCGTGCAGCGCGGAGACGCCTTCTTCCCGCGCATCAGGATCGCGCATCCCCCCATCGGGGAAACTGACAGGCTCAGCGATATGATCGAGGCGCTGACCTTTGCGGCGGATGAAAGCGACATTGTTCAGGAGCATGTCAAGGTGCCAAAGGGAACCGTTGTGCCCGATCAGAAATACCGCCTGTTGGTCTGTATGGGGGGCGCCTGCAATGACGCTGGAGCGAGCCTCATTTACGGCCATGTAAGATCTGAGCAGGACCGTTTGAAGCTGAGGGACAGCGGCGCCGGCATGATGAGCTGCAAGACAAATTGTCTTGGCCCATGCAGCCTCGCTCCTGTCGTTCAGGTCTGGCCGGAAGGCACGATATATGGTGGGGTCGATGAAGCGGATATCAACCTTATTCTGGAAAGCCATATCGGCAAGGGAGAACCCGTTGACATTCTCAGCTATCCCTCAAACGGCAAGAAGCAGACATTGAAGTGAGGGGCTTTCTACTGGTACCAGCACAAAGCGGACGGTCTCCAGCTTGTTGAGGTTGAGGGTCTGGGCCATCCCGATGCCGAACCACGGGATGAGCAAAGGGACCAGTGCCAGCGGCGGGATCACCCGGATGGCTTCGAGCGGCAGGAAGGTCATGCGCCGAATGAGCGGGAAGCGATAGTTGAGCGCCGCCAGCAGCAAGGCGGAAGACCCTGACAGCGCAAAGCCGACAAGCACCCGCATCAGGCTCACCTCTATATGCTCGGCGAGGCCCCCCCTGCCCCACAAATCTACGGCTGTGGTCCAGATTTCCACTGGCGGCGGCAACAGATAGGCGTTGAACCAGCTTCGCGTAGAATCGAAGTGCCAGAGAGTGATGCCGAGAACCGGCAATGCCAGAACGGTCATCAGGGCGAGCGGCCTTTACCGGGAAGCAAAGCCTTTTAAAACAGGAAGGCTCATGAAGGGAATGTGCTTGTCAGTGCGCAGCAGCTCAGGATGAGGAAGCTTCCACTCATTAAAGTTGAGAATTTAGCACATGCATATACAGAATATTTCTTGAGTCAATAACTCATGTTTTCAACAGCAAAACCTAAGCATTTGGCTGTGTTTGCTCTGAACCGTCAAAGTCTGGCTCGGCCCATATTGATTGTCTGTTCTCACACGTATATATGAAAAATGTTATGTTATAACATAACATATATATGCAACACGGAGAGACGACAGGTATGAAGAGCGGAGTTACGGTATCCATAGGCGCTTTACTGGTAGGCACAATGCTTCTGGTCCCTGCGCTAGCAGCTGAACATAAACACACTGATGGTGAAACGACACACCAGCACAGCCAGGCAACATCCGACGGCCATTCTCATGGCTCAGACGCCATCTACAAGGGATATTTCGAGGACAGTCAGATCAAGGATCGCCAACTTTCTGATTGGCAAGGCAACTGGCAGTCAGTGTATCCCTATCTTCAGGATGGTACTCTCGATGTGGTGATGGAACACAAAGCAGAGCACGGCACCATGAGTGTCGATGAGTATCGCAGTTACTATGACGTCGGCTACAAAACCGATGTAGATCGCATCGTTATCGATGGCGGCAGTGTTACCTTCAATAAGGGTGGCCAGGCTTTCAAAGCCAGTTATAAATCAGATGGCTATGAGATCCTGACGTATAAGAAGGGCAATAGAGGTGTCCGGTTCATCTTTGAGAAAACAGAAGGAGACAGTGAGGCTCCTCGGTTTATTCAGTTTAGTGATCACCGCATCGCTCCGGCGGACGCCGACCATTATCATCTCTACTGGGGCAATGATCGAGCTGAATTGCTGAAGGAAGTTACCAACTGGCCAACCTATTATCCTGCGTCCCTGACAGGGGATGAAATCGTCAAGGAAATGCTGGCGCACTAATCAGCGGCAGTGAGCGTCTGCAGGCTTGCTTCGCGAGCTTGCAGACTTACGTGCACACTATTTTCCACATAAAACATGCTCACATAGATGCGGCTTTTTTACGTGAAATACTTCTGGTGAGTTTTTGGTGAGTTTTTTGTTTTTCGCCCAAAGGGGAAAGACCTAACCTATTGAAAAGGTTGGTCGGAGTGAGAGGATTCGAACCTCCGGCCCCTGCCTCCCCGAAAGAAACAACCGTCTTGTCACAACGCGTGGCGATGCGCCGGAATTGTGTGAGCCTGTTGAACATGCACTTGATCCTGTTTCGCTCCCTATATGCCCTGAAATTGCGTTTGATCTGATCCACCCCTATTCAGGCTGAAACATGGTCGAAAAAGCAGGACCACCTCTGATCTGTTCTTCTGAAAATCGCGTGCGCTTCATTATCCGCCTCCGTTACGTGGGACGGACTCTACCAAATTCTGGCGGAGGTTTGGGGGCGCAGGTCACCCGCCATATAAATTTATATATTTTTTTGTCCCATTTGTGCTCTCGAATCCCTATGCGGTTTCCCAATACGATGCGTCCTGTCGAAGAGTTCTCTTTCGAGGCAAGTGTCTTCGACGTTTGTCAGAAACTTTCTGGCCAGAACCCGACAATCGGTCAACCAAAACTTAGAAGGAGGGCGCAATGCTATTTGATTACATATGTGGTGGCCTAACAGCTTTACTTGTAACGGGATATCTTCTGTACGCACTTTTTCGGCCAGGACAATTCTAATGCCGAATTAGCAGAGGTCTAAAAACTAGACCCTTCTTACAAGATGTCTGCAAAAACACTCAAAAGTGTCCCCACTGAAGCAACCCAAAATTCAATCTGGGCGGCATTGCAATGCCCGTTTGACAACAAGCTAATGCCCTGTTTGTTAACAAACCTCTGGTGCCAAGTGCTTTCGCTTTGAGTGCAAAATACTTCGAGCAGTCAAAAGCATGTTTCCGTTTCGTACGGAATTGAATAGACGAACTGGAGAAAATTATGAGCCAATCTAAGTCAACGAGCATCTTTGATACTCGTATCATTGTACCCGCAGTTGGAACGGCTTTTAGAAAACTGAACCCACTCACACTTATAAAAAATCCTGTGATGTTTGTAGTCGGAGTTGTCTCTGTACTCACTACATTGCTTTTTCTAAAAGGCATTATTGGGGGCTCCGGTAGTATCGGGTTCTCATTTCAGATCGTTCTCTGGCTTTGGTTTACATTAGTTTTTGCAAATTTTGCCGAAGCGGTTGCTGAAGGTCGAGGCAAAGCGCAAGCTGCATCCTTACGCCAATCGCGAACGGACACTTTAGCCAAAATTCTTTTAGCCCCCCAAAACGGCAAGGTGAAACTTGTTTCAGGAGCAACTCTCAAGGCAGGTGACATTGTACTTGTAGAGGCCGGAGATACTATTCCCTCTGACGGAGAGATCATAGAAGGCATCGCCTCTGTTAATGAGGCAGCAATTACAGGAGAATCCGCGCCGGTCGTCCGTGAGTCTGGGGGTGACCGTTCTGCGGTAACAGGGGGGACACAAGTTCTCTCCGATTGGATAAAAGTGAGGATCACAGCCGAAGCAGGTTCGACATTTATTGATCGAATGATCGCACTGGTAGAAGGAGCAGAACGAAAGAAAACTCCAAACGAGATTGCTCTCAATGTTTTGCTTGTGGGCTTAACTCTCGTTTTTGTAATGGCAACGGTCACAATTCCCGCCTTCGCCAGCTATTCTGGTGGATTCATTCCAGTCATCGTTTTGGTGGCATTATTTGTGACGCTGATTCCGACCACAATCGGAGCACTTGTATCGGCTATTGGCATTGCGGGGATGGATCGTCTTGTGCGTTTCAATGTGCTTGCCATGTCGGGACGGGCTGTAGAAGCGGCCGGAGACGTAGATACGCTGCTCCTTGACAAGACGGGCACGATTACCCTTGGAAATCGGCAGGCAACTGAATTTCTACCTGTGACAGGGGTATCCGAAAAAGAGTTGGCCAGCTTTGCCCAATTAGCATCTCTAGCGGATGAAACACCTGAAGGCCGCTCAATCGTTGTTCTTGCTAAAGAAAAATATGGGCTTCGAAGCAGGAACATGCAGTCGCGTCAAGCCAACTTCGTACAGTTTACTGCTCAGAGTCGAATGAGTGGTGTCGACTTTGATGGCACAAGCATCCGCAAGGGAGCCATTGATGCGGTTTTAAAGTATGTTGAGCAAAAAGAGGCGACTACAGGCAAAGCATGTTCCAGTTCGAATAGCAAAAGCGAACTACGAGATCTTTCAAACCGTGTTGCAAAGTTAGGCGGTACACCTTTGGCTGTTGTAAAGGATGGGCAGCTGCTCGGGGTCATATATTTAAAGGACATCATTAAGGGTGGAATTCGTGAGCGCTTCACCGAATTGCGCCGAATGGGCATTCGTACCGTAATGGTCACTGGGGACAATCCCATGACAGCTGCAGCGATTGCCGCAGAAGCCGGAGTCGATGACTTTCTAGCTGAAGCCACCCCCGAAACGAAGCTCTCTCTCATTCGCCAAGAACAAGCTAAAGGCAAACTAGTTGCCATGTGCGGGGATGGAACAAACGACGCACCAGCTCTTGCGCAGGCAGATGTTGGAGTGGCGATGAATACAGGCACTGTTGCCGCCCGCGAGGCAGGAAACATGATTGACCTAGATTCAGACCCAACCAAACTCATTGAAATTGTGAAGATTGGTAAGCAGTTACTAATGACTCGCGGAGCCCTAACCACATTTTCAATCGCAAATGATGTTGCAAAATATTTCGCTGTTGTTCCTGCGATGTTCATCCCTCTCTACCCGCAGCTGAACGCACTAAACATCATGGGGCTGACCACACCACAAAGTGCAATCCTGTCAGCCATCATCTTCAACGCACTCGTTATAATCGCGCTCATCCCTCTCTCTCTCAAAGGCGTCACTTACAAAACAATCGGAGCCGATGGTCTCTTGAAACGCAATCTTCTCATCTACGGATTGGGAGGCTTAATCGCTCCGTTCATCGGCGTCAAAGCAATCGACGTTATCATAACGGGCATCGGGCTCGCTTAGTCGGAGGTGCATTAAACATGTCCACACTTCTCTACCTCTTCCTCGGTCTAGCTGTTTTCGGCCTTTTAATTGCCTTGGCCAAAATTGTTGACCGGACATGACCTTACTTGATTCTGGAGACCGTCTGATGCTTACTCATTCTCTCATATTTGCATCTCTCATAATTGGCAGCACAGCACTCATGTCATGGCCGCTTGGTAGCTACATGAAGTGGGCGATGGACCCAGCTTCCGATAAGCCCAGCCGCTTTACTGATTTGTTTCGCCAGCTTGGAGGGGTTGCTTGCACCAATGACCAAGGCTGGAAAAGCTACACGTTAGCAATGCTGACGTTCAACGCAGTAATGTTCATTATCGCCTTTGGAATTTTATCCCTGCAGCAGGTGCTTCCGCTCAACCCAGACAACAGGGGTTCTCTGGATGGCAGCCTGATCTTCAATACGGTTGCATCGTTCACAACCAATACAAACCTTCAGCACTACTCTGGCGAGATCACACTTAGCTATCTATCTCAGATTGGTGCCCTCATGTGGCTCCAATTTGTCTCTGCTGCGACAGGTCTTTCGGCCTTGGCAGCTCTCGCACGAGGGCTATCAGGTAGGCAGTTGGGAAATTTTTTCGTAGATGTGCAGCGTGCTTCATTTCTCGTTCTTTTACCCGGAGCAACCGTCATTGCTATCCTTCTGATTTTCGGAGGCGTGCCTATGACTTTTGATGGCTCGGTCGTTGCCCACACACTGGAAGGTCTTCAACAAACAATTGCGCGTGGACCTGTCGCAGCTTTCGTAGCAATCAAACAGTTTGGAACCAACGGTGGTGGTTTCTTTGGTTCAAATGCCGCTCATCCGCTGGAAAACCCAAGTTTTTGGACAAACATCGTAGAAATGGTCACTGTCATTCTAATTCCGATGGCCTGTGTTTGGATGTTTGGTCATATCACCAAGCGTCAACGACACGCAGTTGTAATCTTTTCGGTTATGCTGGTTTTCCTTTTGATAAAAACCACTTTAGCAATAACCTTTGAAGCACAGCCAACACAGGCCCTTGCCAATCTCGCCATTGAGCAGTCTGTTGGCAACATTGAAGGTAAAGAGTTGCGATTTGGCAGCGCATCCAGCCCACTTTGGTCTGTATTAACCACTTCAACATCCAATGGTTCAGTAGATGCGATGCAAGACAGTCTCAACCCGATTACGAGCCTGATGTCTCTGATTGGGATGTGGCTCAACTCGACGTTCGGCGGCGTCGGTGTGGGTATGCTCAATATGTTCCTCTATATCATTCTGGGAGTATTCATCGCAGGCATGATGATTGGTAGAACTCCTGAATATCTTGGTTGGCGCGTCGAGTCCAAGGAAGTCAAGCTCGTGCTAATCACCTTATTAGCGCACGGCCTTTTCATTCTTGGGGGAACAGCAATTTTTGCGGCCACTCCATGGGGAACAGTCACTTTGGGCAATTCAGGCCCTCATGGATTTACCGAACTACTTTATGAATTCACCTCCGCCAGCGCAAACAACGGCTCGGGATTCGAGGGGCTCTCTGACAACACTATCCCATGGAACGTATCTACTGGGATCGTCATGCTATTTGCGCGCTTCATTCCTATTATCATGCCGTTAGCTATTGTTGGATCGCTGTCAAGCAAACAGCATAGCGCGGAAACAAGCGGATCTCTTAGTGTAGAAGGCGGTGTATTTGCAACCATGCTCGCCTCGACAATCGTAGTAATCGGTTCACTCACCTTCTTCCCTGCGGCAACATTGGGCCCGATTGCAGAACACGTAGTCTATCTACATTGAACGGATGATCAGTATCATGCAGCTTCTTCTTACGAGTTTAAGAATTTCAGTAGCAACCATTGTGATTTGCGTTGCTGGATATACGGCTTCAATGTGGGGAATTGCTCAAACGCTCACCCCAACTTCAGCTAACGGATCTCTTATCACCAGGGCTGACGGAACAGTTATCGGTAGCAGGCTAATCGCACAAGCTTTCTCGGATTCTCGCTATTTCTGGCCGCGGCCTTCCGCATCTAGCTTTCAGCTGACCGGAGCTGGGGGAAGCAATTTGTCCCCCACAAGCCAGCATTTGACCGAGCGAGGAGAAGAACTGGTTTCGCGTTACAAAGCAACATCGCAGACCCCAATCCCCGCAGATCTAGTCACAGCATCAGGATCAGGACTTGATCCGCACATCTCCATACAGGGTGCGCTTTATCAGATTCCTCGAATCGCAATTGCGCGCGGAATAGACAAGACAAAGCTTGAACAAGCCGTACGCATGGCAGCTTTTTCGCCGAGCACCTTCGTCAAAGACAACCGGATTGTAAATGTCCTCCTACTAAATATTTTCCTTGATAAACTAAGTTCAGAGCCCCCCCTCAAAATACCCAACAAGAAAAATTAATGCATATCTCACTCAAACTTAGCCATAGACTTTCCAAATGGAAAATTGGACGAAAAGATATAGATTAAGTGAACTCTCTGAGTTCACTTAATCTAACTGTCTCTTTTCACTATGCTGGTGTAATTACGACTAACGATGATGGGTGCCAGGTTTTGATCCGTGCTTTATCCGCTCTTTTCGAAGGTTGAAATCGGAAAATGGAAGAACTAACCGTAGACAAGAAACGTCCCTCTCCAGATGCTTTGTTGGAGCAAGCGAAACAAGAGACTAGAGGCCGCCTCAAGGTCTTTCTTGGAGCGGCACCGGGCGTTGGGAAAACTTACGAAATGTTGTTATCCGGTAGATCCTGCAAATTCGATGGCAGAGATACCGTTATCGGTGTTGTAGAGACACATGGGCGGAGAGAGACTGAAGCTCTTGTATTCGGCTTGGAGAGCATACCAAAAGTGAGCGTCGATTACAGAGGTCAGCATTTGCAAGAAATGAATCTCGATGAGATTCTCAAGAGAAGTCCCCAGCTCGTTCTTGTCGACGAACTGGCTCACACCAATGCCCCAGGCAGTCGGCACCCCAAACGTTACCTCGACGTGATCGAGCTTTTAGATCGAGGGATTGATGTCTTTACGACCCTTAACATTCAACATCTTGAAAGTTTAAATGACGTTGTCGCCCAGATCACGGGGGTACGTGTCAGAGAAACCATACCGGATTCGATAATCGATAATGCTGATGATGTCGAAATTATAGACATCACTCCAGACGATCTCATTAAACGCCTCAAAGAAGGAAAGGTGTACTTACCTCAAACAGCACAACAGGCAGTTGAACACTATTTCTCTCCAGGCAACCTTACAGCACTTCGGGAACTAGCACTACGTCGTACAGCCCAGCGGGTTGACGAGCAACTGATACGACACATGAAAGCGCATGCTATTGAAGGGCCATGGGCAGCTACAGATCATGTACTCGTTTGTGTAAATGAAGATCCTCAAGGCCCCGCGCTCGTTCGATACGCCAAGCGCCAAGCAGATCGCTTAAGGGGGTCATGGACAGCAATACACATCGAAGCACCGCGCTCAACCAACCCCTCGGATGAAGACAAAGATCAGATTGCATCCACTCTCAGGCTTGCAGAAAAGCTGGGAGGAGAGGCTATAACCCTGCCGGGGCATCATGTTGATCGAGAGTTGCTTCGCTATGCTCTGGACAACAACTTTAGCCATATCGTCGTTGGAAGAACCCGCAAACCTCGATGGCAAGAACTATTCTTGGGGTCGGTATCTCAAAATCTTACACATAGCGCAGGCAGTATCAGTGTTCATGTTGTTTTGGGAATTGAATCGAATGACACTCCTCGAAGACAATTAGAGAAGGTAAGAAGAAACCGTTTCAACTTTTTTCCTTACATTTGGAGCATTATATATGTTGGTATTGCCTTTACGTTCGGCATACTAATATCGCACACGCTTGATGTCAGGAATATCGTTCTTGCCTTTTTAATGGCAGTGTTGGCATCAGCCGCCACAACTGGACTCTGGCCTGCGCTCTTTGCTTCTTTGCTCGGAGCACTCACGTTCAATTTCTTTTTTCTGGATCCTCTTTATACATTCACTATCAGCGACCCTGAAGGCGTCGTTGCATTTGTTTTTTTTCTAGCCGCTGCGGCAATCACAAGTAATTTGACAGCTCGTATGCACCATCAAGCTGAAGCAGCAAGCCAACGGGCCAGGACAACGGAAGGCCTCTATCAGTTTTCCAAAAAACTTGCAGGCGCTAGCACGCTTGATGATGTGCTTTGGGCGACAGCCCACCAAATGGCCTCTATGTTAAAACTCCATGTCGTAATTCTGTTGCCAAAGAATGGAACGCTGGCGGTCCGGGCAGGTTATCCTCCAGATGATACGTTGGATGAAGCAGATATAGCTGCAGCTAGGTGGGCATGGGAGCATAACAGAGCAGCAGGTTGTGGTGCGGACACGCTACCCGGAGCAAAAAGACTATACCTGCCTATTGTTACAGGAAAATCGCCAATCGGGATCATTGGCTTGGACGGTGACAAAAATGGACCGCTGCTCTCACCAGAGCAAAAACGTTTGTTCGATGCATTAGCAGACCAGGCGGCCGTCGCTATCGAACGGATCCAGCTTGAAGCCGATATTGACAAAGCAAAACTGGCGGTAGAAGCAGACAAGCTGAGGTCTGCTCTGCTAACATCGATTTCACACGATCTAAAGACACCGCTCGCCGCAATCCTAGGAGCCGCCGGCACCTTAAGGGACTATTCTAATGTCATACCAGAAGCTGACCGTGTTGATTTAATGACCACGATTGTGGACGAGTCAGAGCGTTTGAACCGGTTCATAGCAAATCTTCTGGACATGTCCCGCATAGAAACTGGAGCAATGGCCCCCAATGCATCTTGGCAATATCTT
Source organism: uncultured Cohaesibacter sp. (assembly GCF_963666525.1). NCBI lineage: Bacteria > Pseudomonadati > Pseudomonadota > Alphaproteobacteria > Hyphomicrobiales > Cohaesibacteraceae > Cohaesibacter > uncultured Cohaesibacter sp. Next base: position 3,524,421 of record NZ_OY762905.1, on the reverse strand, counting down.
GATGATATCGTTGGGTCGGCTTTGCGCCGTGCTCACAAGATAATGGCTCATCAACATGTTACTATCAAAATCCCCGTCGACTTACCCTTGCTTAAGCTAGATCCAGTGTTGTTTGAGCAAGTGCTGTTCAATCTTCTCGACAATGCTTCCAAATATGCACCACCAAATACAGAAATCCAAATTCGCGCTTGGGAAGACGGAAAATGGGTTTGGGTTCAAGTAGTGGATGAAGGACCTGGTATTCCACCTTCGGATTTGGAAAAAGTATTCGACAGTTTCCATCGTGTGAGAAAAAGAGATCGCGTTCGTGCCGGTACTGGTCTTGGTCTATCAATCTGCAAAGGATTTGTTGAAGCCATGGGAGGAACAATCTCAGCGAGCAATCGTGACAATCGTAGCGGCGCTATCTTTACGATACGTTTGCCGATCCCGTCTAATGCACCTAAAATAGGAGACATGTAATGGCAAGTCCTTCAGTCAAAATATTGGTTGTTGACGATGAACCCCCTATTCGCAAACTGCTCCGCTTAGGCCTCACCGCCGAAGGCTACGACATAGCAGAAGCAACAAATGGAAAAGGTGCTATTGAGAAGGTAGAAGAAGACTCTATTGATCTAATTCTTCTCGATCTGGGACTACCGGATATACAGGGGCACGAACTACTTTCGAAATGGAGAGATGATCTGCTTGAGATTCCTATCATTATTCTTTCAAGCCGAACAGATGAAGCTGGGATAGTGAGGGCTTTGGAACTGGGAGCTGACGACTATGTCACAAAACCGTTCGGGACCAAAGAACTTGTAGCGCGCATCCGGGTTGCCCTTCGCCACACGCTTCAAAAACAAGGCGAAAAGCCAATATTCCAGACAGGAAATCTATCAGTAGACTTGGTTAAAAGAATGGTCAAGGTCGGAAACACTGAAATAAAACTTTCTCCAAAAGAATATGACATTCTTCGTGTTCTTGTACAATACGCAGGAAAGGTAATTACTCATCAACATCTACTTAAAGAAGTCTGGACTAGCTCTACAGATGTTCAATATCTAAGGGTTTATGTTCGGCAACTTCGGCAAAAAATCGAACTCCACCCAGAAGAGCCGCAGTACATCACCACTGAAACTGGAGTTGGTTACCGAATGCGCGAAGCAGATTGAGCAAAAAAGATATGCTGAATCGCGCAAGGATAGCCAAGAAATTGAGGTGTGAAAAATGATTATCTCAGACATCATCAACTCAGAAAATATACTTATTGGAGCACCAATCTATTCGAAAGAAGAGGCACTTCATTTCTTATCCAATAGATCTGCGAAATCGCTTAACCTTGAAGAATCTGATGTTCTCGCTGCCCTAAAATGTAGAGAAGACCTTGGATCAACAGGAATTGGAGCAGGCATAGCAATTCCTCATGCTTCCGTAGAAGGTGTCCTTAAACCTTTTACCCTGCTCATAAAACTAGTAAGACCAATTCAATTCGATGCAATCGATGAAAAACCTGTAGACATTATCTGCTTAATACTTTTACCAATTGGAGAACAAGAAACCCATCTAAAATTACTCGCAGAATTATCCCGACAACTCAGACGAGATAAAGTCATCGATGTTTTTAGATCAACTAACACACCCGAAGATATTTATTCAATAATTATTCAAAAAAATAATAAATAATATTTATATTCCATTTATAAATTGAATATTTTTTCTACCACAATTTATCAAAAAATGCACATTATATATTTTATTAATTTTCAGACATCTCTCAAAAATTATTATTATAATTATTATATAATGGAACAGCGATTAATCAAAGTAACCTTTACTGATAATGCACAATACTTTTCGCATATTTTATTTCCGTAAGCGTACAAAGTCTTTCGCACATTTGATTTTGAACCCGTTTCCTTCAAGATGCATGAAGGGAGATTCGAGGATAACAGAAGATCGGGACGAGCAAGTGATGGACAACGTCAGTCGGATAGATGAAGGCCGTATTCGGGATCATCTAGGAGAGATGGTTCGCGGAACTGTCGAGGAAGCACTGAATTCGATGCTCGATGCAGAAGCGGATCGTCTGCGCGGAGCCAGCCGCTACGAGCGGTCACTTCACACCAAAGCGGGCGAAGTGAAGCTGAAGATGCCGAAGCTGCGTCGCCAGACCTTCGAGACAGCCATTATCGAGCGCTATCAGCGCCGGGAAAGCAGTGTCGAAGAGGCCTTGATTGAGATGTGTCTGGCGGACGTTTCTGTTCGCAAAGTTGAAGATATTGTCAATGGCACCTTAAATTTCCCCAAAAGGGGCAGGTTAAATTTCCCCAGTCTGTCGTCTCGGTTGTCAGCCGGATTGACGACGTCATAAACCCTTTTCGTGTTTTGGTGGTCGGCCCCTGCGCCTTGGCGGGGGTGGCGGAGTGATCCTTGCGTTTGAGCGCACATGATCGGGGATGAGATCGGCCAACCGCGCAGGCGGTAGTTGGCCCCCTGGTAGTGTCAAAGATTTTTCATAAGTTGGAGCCTCCCGTAAACCCGGGGCGGTTCAATCTCAAGCCATGGCGGTGTCATGAAGACCTTCGCATAATAGCGAGGAAAAGGCGCTAGTGGGAGTGTGTTCTCGATCGCTTCACCGGTTGCACTCTCTAGAGCCACGGCAGCGTCGATGAGACTACGGTCAAAGAATTGCCACTCAGATTCATGCTTGACCTGAAACTTGTCTCGCGCTGCCATTTCAAGCGCCCGCCTAGCGAATGCTTCCATATTCACCAAGGGAGCGCCGATCCATCTCCGTCACGTTCGAGGGCGATAATTCTTCTTCCCGGTTCAGTACTGTTTCAAAACCTCTGAAAGCGAGCTCATTGAGCAGTGTTGATTTCCCTCCTCCCGAGCAGCCTGACAAGATCACATGTTGCATCATGCTAATTCTTTTCCTTTCCTGCTTAGTTTACTGCCAATCCGATTTGCCGCCTTTTTTGCGCTGCAGAGCGCCCTCTATCGGAGCGCTCTTGCCCAATGGCACATACAGGTTCTTTCTGGCTCAGAAGCCGTCAGAGACAACCAACTGGAGCGCAGCTAGATATGAGCCAACCAGATCGCATTATTCGCCTTATGACCGTTCTCAATAGAACGGGCCTGTCCCGATCGACCATCTACCGGAAGATGGCCGAAGGGACCTTTCCAACACAGATCAAGATCAGCATCCATGGCGCAGGATGGCGAGAGTCAGAGGTCAATCGTTGGATTGCCAATCCTGCAAGATGGGGTGCTGGTACCGCGCCTGAAGCAGCTGGCCACGAGCTCGATTAATAGCAACCAATCAGCGGCGGCGGGTTAACAACCTATTTGCCGCTTTCTCACGCAGCTCATCCAGATAGTCACTCCACCACTGATGCATTCGGACGCGCTCTTCCCAGTAGCGTCCGCGATTGTAGATACCGCGAATGCTGTTTGCATCTTCATGAGCGAGAGAACGTTCTATAGCATCAGGGCTCCAAAGCCCGCTCTCGTTAAGAAGCGTTGAAGCCGTCGTCCTAAATCCGTGCGCAGTCACCTCACCACGTGCATAGCCAATACGTCGAAGTGCCTGATTGACCGTATTCTCGCTCATTGGACGCTTAGTCGTATGGTAGGCCGGAAAGACAAAGCCCTTGGGGCCTGTCATCGGCATGAGTTGTTTGAGATATACGATGACCTGTTTTGACAAGGGCGTCTGGTGAGGACGCCGCATTTTCATGCGCTCCGCAGGGATTTTCCAGATAGCCGCATCAAGATCGAACTCAGACCAATGCGCCTTTCTGAATTCTCCAGGACGCGCCATAATGTGTGGGACTATCTGCAAGGCAATGCGCGAAATGGGATTGCCTGGATAGTTATCGATTGCCAGAAGCAGATCGCCAACGCCGTCTGGCTCTATGATAGCCGCATAGTGCGTCACCTTTGGCCTGATCAAAGCGCCTCGAAGAACGACTGTAGGATCTTCCTCTGCCCTCCCCGTCGCCACGGCGTAGCGAAAAACACAACTGGCGAAGGAACGGCAACGCATAACCGTTTCATATTTGCCGTGCGCCTCGAGCCGCTTCAGAACAGCGAGAATATCAAGAGGCTTTAGTTCAGTTACAGGTCGTTCATCGATCAGTGCAAACTGCCTAATAAGCCAATTGGATTTCTCAATCGTTTTGGGCGACCTTCCTTCAGCAATCTGCTTTTCAATATATTCTCGACCGATATCGCCGAAAGTGTTTGAGGCTGCGAACGCTGCAACGAGCTTTTCGCGCTTGCGCTCAGCAAGCGGATCCTCTCCTGCATCAAGCCTTTTTCGTGCTTCATTTCTTTTGTCACGCGCCTCAGCAAGGCTCACATCGGGATAGCTTCCAAGGGAAAGGCGTTTTTGCTTCTTCATGAAGCGATATTTATATCGCCAAAGCCTCGCTCCACTCGGGGAGACTTCAAGATAGAGCCCGAGACCATCGGTGCATTGATAAGCCTTGTCTCTGGGGCGAAGTTGTCGAATTTGAAGATCAGTCAGTGCCACAGTAATTCTCCCTGGTTCAGGAGCGATCAGGTGGCATGAAACCCTAAAATTGGGGCCATCAATGAATTCATGAAAAATCTTGGCCCCAAATATGGCACCAAATATGGCCCCAGACGGGTCGGATCTGGTGAAATCGCCTGACACACTCCGAGAAATCTGAGACCTAAAAATCCCATAATTCCAAGGACTTGTCGATATAAGTGGGACATGCTGGGAAAAAATGATGGTGCCCGGAGGCGGATTCGAACCACCGACACGCGGATTTTCAATCCGCTGCTCTACCAACTGAGCTATCCGGGCACAACAGCTTGTCTTTCAAGCTAGAAAAACAGGCATTTTGCGTTGGTTGCCGAGGCATCCTTGCAATTTGTTTCGGCGTTATAGAAGGTTCATATTCGCCTGTCCAGTGCGCTTTTGATGTTTTCTACAGCGGCGATGGATTTTTTTCATCAAACTGGCAAGCTGCGACGGATCCGTGTGGATATTCGCAGGAAAAAAGACCGGATTTCCGCCAGATCGGCTTCTATCCCATTGTTTTATCGAAAATTTCAAACTGAGGCGAAAAGGCTGCTTCAATCCTGTTGATCAAAATCGCTTTCGTCCGGATCGTCTTCATCGCTGGCCGGAATGGCATAGACACCCGACAGCCAGCGGCTGAGGTCGACCTGTCTGCACCGTTCCGAACAGAAGGGATAACTCTCCTTGGTGGAAGGCTTGGAGCAGATCGGGCATGGGCGCGTCCGACGCAAACCTGTGACGGTTCCAGCCTTCGGTTTCCCGTTTTTGCCCTGTTCAGTTGTCATGCAGGATAGTTCCTTGATTGCTGCGCCCTACTCGACGCCGCCGAGCCACTTGAGACGCAAGGGGAACCCTTCGCCAATCAGCAGATTGGAGGTTTCATGCAATGGCAGACCGACCACCGAACTGTAGGAGCCGGACAGATTGACGACAAACGAACCGGCGATACCCTGAATGGCATAGCCACCAGCCTTGCCGCGCCACTCGCCAGAAGCGATATAGGGGTCGATGTCATGGCTGAGACGCTTGAAGCGCACCTTGGTGGTGACAACCTTGGTGCGGGTCTTGCCTTTTGGGGTGATCAGGGAAATGCCGGAAAAGACCTTGTGCGTGCGCCCGGAAAGCAGGTTGAGGCACTGGGCAGCCTCTTCGGCAAGCTCGGCCTTGGGCAAAATGCGCCGGCCAACAGCAACAACCGTGTCGGCGGCAAGAATGTAGCAACCGGAAAGGGCGGGATCGTCCTTGCTGAGGCGATAGACGGCGTCCGCCTTGGCTTCGGCCAAACGCTGGGCCAGGGCGCGCGGTTGTTCGTTCTTGCGCGGCGTTTCATCGAGATCAGCCGGCTTGAGCGCAAATGGCTCGATCCCAATCTGCTGCAGAAGCTGCAAACGGCGAGGAGAAGCGGAGGCGAGGATCAGGCGATGGGAATCAGTCATGACGCAATCAAATATTCTTCTGTCTCGCAGCCATTCCCTTGTGAAGCCCCCACGCTCTTGATCGCGAGGCCACGGGAATGCCCGATAGTGATACCCTGAGCGCCTGGATGCAATAAACCGGCTTCATACAAACGCGCAATTCATTCTACAAATGGCAGAGAAGCCGGACTTGTCCGGCTTTCACTCTGGTGCGGAGCTCAGTAGCATCGCTCCAAGTCCCATAGGGCCTGAAATGCATTCGGGACCCTTCCCCTATCATCTATCGAAGCTGGGCCCGCGTCAGCCTACATCGGGCAGGCCGCTCACAATCCGGCGGCACACCTCGTCGCAAGCCTGCTCCGGCGCTTACTTGAAGCGATAGGTGATCCGGCCCTTGGTCAGGTCATATGGAGTCATTTCAACCTGAACCTTGTCGCCAGCCAGAACGCGAATGCGGTTCTTGCGCATGCGGCCTGCGGTGTGTGCCACGATCTCATGATCGTTTTCCAGTTTGACGCGGAAAGTGGCGTTTGGCAGCAGTTCGGTTACAACACCCGGGAATTCCAATACTTCTTCTTTCGCCATAAGCGTTCTTCAGTCCTTTTAGGTTGGTATTCTGTTTGCGAAGCCATGTGCATACGGCACGACGGCATCATCTTGGTTCCAGTTTGCCCGTCATGGCCACAAAGACCTGTGGTTTGTGGTCTTTCGGCGCCGGGCGGGGATCGGCAAGCCCCTGTCCTGCTCCACTGCGACGGGATGTCCGCGCAATGGTTGACATGGTCTTTCCATCCAGCGTTTTTCTTGATAATCGACAGTAGCATGAATCAGCTTGCAAACATGCAAGAATTCGACCCAATGCGCCCGTTCTTATCAATGAGAGTGCGCGCAATCTAGTCCAAAGCGAGTATGAGTGCAATCGCTTCACGCATTTTTCACGAAATCGGCTGATTCAGACCCTTTTCAAGGGCGCTTTACCCTGTCTGATCTTGATGAGACCTTGATGAATGCTTGGCGAGCGGGCAGTTTCCTTTTGCCAGTGTAAGCCGGCCTCATGTACGAGTGTTGGTGACCCAGTCGAAGCGGTCCTTCAGCTTTACGATCAGGCCGTCGCGCACCGCCCGATAGGAATCCATGATCTGTTCGCGCGAACCGGTCACGAGCGCCGGGTCCATGGTCGGCCAGTATTCGGTTTCCACCGCATGGCCCCTGCTCCACTCCAGCGCCCGGTGATGGGCCTCCGGGGCAAGCGAGATGATCAGATCGAAGTAGCTGTCCTCCAGATCATCAAAACAGCTGGGCTCGTGCTCGGAGATATCAAGCCCGATTTCCTCCATGACGGCAGCAGCAAACGGGTCGGGCTTGCCACAGCGAACGCCCACCGACTGCACATAGAAGGCGCCAGGGAACAGATGTCTGGCCAGAGCGGCAGCCATCGGAGACCGAATGGCGTTCATGCCGCAGGCGAAGAGGATGGAGTCGGGACGAAGATCCGGCCCGATGAGACCAAGAACCATGCTACCCCCGCCAGTGCAATGCGCAGATCAGCGTAAACAGGCGCCGCGCGGTAGCAAAATCTGTTTCAATCTTGCCATCAAGGCGTGCCTGAAGGATCTGGGATCCCTCGTTGTGCAGGCCTCGCCGTCCCATGTCGATCGCTTCGATCTTGCTGGGGGTGGCTGTCTTGATGGCTTCATAATAGCTGTCGCAGATCAGAAAATAGTCCTTGATGATGCGGCGAAAGGGGGTCAGCGAGAGAATATGGGTCGCGACCTGATCGCCATTCTCCAGTTTGATGTCCATCACCAGTTTGCGCTCGATCATCGATAGATCGAGTCGGTAGGGGCCGCCCTCATCATGGCCGACCGGGTGAAAGCTGTTTTCCTCCACCAGATCATAAATGGCAACGGAGCGCTCATGCTCGATATCAGGCGTGGCAGGCTGGATGGAGGTCGGGTCCAGCACAATCATGCAAAGGGAAAACGGACCATGGTCGGTCTCTGTCTCTGCCATCTTGCAAGCCGCCTTGTCCTGCTGCTGATCGGAGGCTTCCATGTAGTCGACCTCTCCGTCCCGTTCAGCCATAATGCACCATTCGATATTGTCCCATGCGTTGGGTTCGATGTTTGCCCAACTTGTCAGCCAGAGTCAAACTTTCTGCCTAAGGGTTAGCACGAAATTCCTAACTATCCGGGCGATTATTCCATATTGAGGCGTTTTGCCACCGACCGGGCATGGGCTTCAAGGCCTTCCTGACGGGCCAGCGTGACAGCGGCCGGGCCGATCTGGCGCAGGTTCTCGATGGTGCATTCCAGCACGGAGGTGCGTTTGACAAAGTCGAGAGTGGACAGCCCCGAGGAGAAGCGGGCCGAACGGGCCGTCGGCAGAACATGGTTGGAACCGCCAACATAATCCCCCACAGCTTCCGGGGTGTAGTGGCCAACGAAAATGGCCCCGGCGTTGCGAACCTTCGACAGATAGTCCGGCGCGTTGTCCATGGCCAACTCCAAATGCTCCGGCGCAATGCGATTGGCCAGAGCCAGACCGGTTTCCCAATCGGGCACGGTGATCACTGCGCCATAGTCGGCCCAGCTGGCTCCGGCAATGTCAGCCTTGGGCAGGGTCGTCAACAGGCGCTCGACGGCCTCCATGGTGGCGTCCGCCGTTGCGGCGTCGTCGGTGATGAGGATGGCCTGCGCCACCTTGTCATGTTCAGCCTGCGCCATCAGGTCGACGGCGAGCCAATCCGGGTCGTTGTTCTTGTCAGCAAGAATGAGCACTTCGGATGGTCCGGCGATCATGTCGATGCCGACCAGACCGAAGACCCGTCGCTTGGCTGCCGCCACGAAGGCATTGCCCGGCCCGACGATCTTGTAGACCGGGGCGATGGTCTCTGTGCCGTAGGCCAGCGCGGCCACGGCCTGCGCGCCACCGATGCGATAGATTTCGTCAACACCGGCCAGTCTGGCAGCCGCCAGCACCAGCGGATTGAGCACATCGTCAGGGGTCGGCACGACCATCACCAGACGCTCGACGCCAGCCACCTTGGCAGGCACGGCATTCATCAGCACAGAGGACGGATAGGCCGCCAGCCCGCCGGGCACATAAAGGCCAACCGCCTCGATGGCCGTCCAGCGCGAGCCGAGTTTGACCCCCAGAGCGTCCTCGTAGAAATCGTCCTTCGGTAACTGGCGTGCATGGTGGGAGCGGATGCGCTCGGCGGCAAGCTCCAGTGCCTTCATCACCTCCGGGTCAACCTTGGCAACCGCTGCCTCGATCTCTTCGGCGCTGATACGCAAGCCTTTAGCGCGGGCGTCAAAGCGATCGAATTTGGCCGTATAGTCATAAAGGGCGTCGTCGCCACGGCTGCGGACATCGGCGATGATATCGCGCACGATGGCGTCGACGTCGTCGGACACTTCCCGTTTCATGGCCAGCAGATCGCGAAATGCGGCTTCGAACGTACTGTCGGTTGCGTCAAGACTGATGGCCATGGCGGGGTCCTCTTCTATGCGGCTTGCCTGAAATTTCATGCTGCGGGACAGACCGACAGACGGCCCCCCGAACGACGGCGCATTTATGAGAGTTTCTATCAAGGGAGGCAAGAAAAATATCCGTCCTGCCAAAAACTTCACCCCGAGGAATGGGAGAAACTGCGCAGGCTTTCCGGCATGACGCTCAATCGCATGTTTCATGGCGACGCCAGAGAGGGGAAAGAAGCTCACGCCAAAAGACAAGAGGCGCAGCAGCGCAACGCCTCAGTCATCAACCCAATCACGGACACACCCTCAAAATCCGCCCCCGCCCGGTTTCCGGAGACCTGACCGATGGCATCAAGATGGTTGCGTCTCGCTTCTGTCGTGAGGCCTGGATGGCGTCTGAGGGCGAATGAGACCGCTGCCCAGTGAACGCCGTCATGAGACCTACTTGTCGCCTCTGCGCCAGCGGCCTTCCCGTGGAGCGCGGAACCACATCATGAAAAGCCAAAAGGCGCCAAGAAGAACGACGGCCCCGAAGACGATCCAGTAAATATTCTCAAACATTTGCCTTCTCCCTTACCCTGACAGCCTACCACTCCACGAAGAGTGTGCATATTCGGCTTTCAGTGCAACTGATTAAAAATGAATTTGTTCCCTCAAGGGTGACCCTGTCGGGCTATTGTCAACGTTATCCAGAAGCCAGTCTGGACCAGAAGGGTTTCTCATCAGAGAAGCCCTTCTGCAAGCAGGATCGAGGCCCCAATTGACTTCGAAGGTTCCGGCTCGGTCGCTAGACTGTCCTGAGATAGCTGCGGCACTCGAAATCGGTGATGACGGCGGAAACAATCCGTTCCTCGGCCTTCCGCGAGCGGGTGTAGCTGGTGTGGAAATCCTCGCCGAACAGATCGCGAGCCCAGTCCGACGCGCCGAATTTGGCAATCGCCTCCTGCCAGATGGGTGTCAGCGGTGTCTTGGCGGCGACATCTTCCAGCGTCTCCACCGGCGCACCCGGATCAAGCGCCTTGTCGAACCCGGTGATCGTGCCAGCCAGCAGCGAGGCGATCACCAGATAGGGATTGGCATCTGCGCCGGCGACCCGGTGCTCAAGGCGGGCAGCGGCTCCCTTTGCCGTCGGAACGCGGATGGCGACCGCGCGGTGGTCATAGCCCCAGCAGGGGGTGGTCGGCGCATAGCTCTCGGGCAGGAAGCGGCGATAGCTGTTGGCATGGGGGGCATAAAGGATCTGGCACTCGCGCATATGTTCCAGCAGGCCGCCGATGGCGTTGCGCAGCGGCTCGTTGGCCTCGACATCACTGTCACCGGCAAAGATATTGCGACCTTGGCTATCCTGCGCCGACATGTGGATATGGAAGCCATTGCCAGCGGAATGAGCATAGGGTTTGGCCATGAAGGTGGCATCAAAGCCATGCTTGCGGGCCACATTGCGCACCACGCGCTTGAACAGCATGCAGTGGTCTGCGGCCACCAGCGCGCTCGGCACATGCAACAGGTTCATCTCGAACTGGCCTGGGCCGAATTCGGAAATGGTCGTCTCGGCCGGAATATTCTGGATCTGGCAGGCCCGATAGATCTCGGCCAGCACTGGCTCGAAGGCGGCGATGACATCCATGTTGTAGACCTGACTTGCCGTGAGCCGTTCTCCAAGACCAGGTACCATTGGCCCCTGAGGATGACCGGTTGCGGTGGTTTCACCATCGATCAGGTAGAATTCCAGCTCCGTGGCAACAACCGGCGTCAGCCCCCGATCGGCAAAGCGCTGTTCCATGCGGGCCAGAGTGGTACGGGTGTCATAGCCGCAGTCTTCGCCGGTCACCAGATCTTTCATGGTCACCAGAACCTGAGCGGTCGGTTCGCTGGCCCACGGCACCATGCTGAGCGTACCGGGCACGGGCATGCAGATGCCGTCCGGGTCGCCTTTTTCCAGCGCGATCCCGACCAGCGGCACATCATCACCCCAGATGTCAAGCGCAGCAGTGGAACGCGGCAGGCGCACAGCCCCATCGGCAAGCTTTGGCAACATGCTGGCAGGCAGCCATTTGCCCATCAGGGAGCCACAGAAACGGGGCAACAGCATTTCCACTTTCACCAGATCCGGGTGAGCCTTGAGGAACGCCTCGGCCTCAGCCTTGAAACTCTGCTTTTGCTGTTCGGTGTGTTCGATCTTCAGCATGATTGTCTCGTTTGTTCAACGGGTCCTTCTTGCGACCCGGCTTCTTTGAATTGACTGCCATACAGATTTGGCAATGGAAGAGCAATGGCCCGATGTCGGCGGCCATTGGCTCTTTCCCGTTTTCTTTTTCGCGTGTGTCCGGCTTTCGGAATGTTTGCCCGAGTGTGGTCGTCTTTATACGCTGGCTCAAGTCCCTTAAAGCATGAGAGAAGCCTCATGACTCGGCGAAGGCTGCCCTTTCCTCGCGCCGACGCCGTACCTCACGCCGTTTGGTCAGAAGGGAGGCCGCGATCACCCCGGTGGAGACCAGCACGACGAGGATGGTCGACAGCGCATTGATCTCGGGGGTTACCCCGAGCCGCACCTGCGAATAGATCTTCATCGGCAGGGTCGTAGCCCCCGGCCCCGAGGTGAAGGAGGCGATCACCAGATCATCCAGCGACAGCGTGAAGCTGAGGAGCCACGCAGACACGATTGCGGGCAGGATGATCGGAACCGTTACCTGAAAGAAGGTTGCCATGCGGCTCGCCCCGAGATCCATGGCCGCCTCTTCCAGCGACATGTCGAAGGTGACAAGGCGCGAAGAGACCACGACAGCCGAGTAGCACATGGAGAAGGTGACATGGGCCAGAATGATCGTCCAGAAGCCGCGGTCGAAGTCGAGCGAGACGAACAACAACAGCAGAGACAGGCCGGTGATGACCTCCGGCATGACCAGCGGCGCATAGACCATGCCGGAAAACAGTGTCTTGCCGGGGAAGCGCCCTGCCCGTACCAGCACCAGCGCCGCCATGGTGCCAAGGATCGTTGCAAGCGTGGCTGACACCAACCCCACCCGGACCGTCACCCAGGCGGCATCCATGAAGCCCTTGTTGGCAAAAACGGCGCTGTACCATTTGGTTGAGAAACCACCCCAGACCGTCACCAGTCGGCTCTCGTTGAACGAGAAGACGATGAGCAGGACAATGGGCAGATAGAGGAAGGCAAAGCCGAGAGTGAGCGCCGAGGCATTGAAAAAGCTGAACCGTCTCATGTCACGCTCCCTTTTCCTGTTGCTTTTCCTGCTGTCGCTGGAACAGCACGATGGGCACCACCAGCAGGATCAGCAGGATGACCGCCACGGCGGAGGCCACCGGCCAGTCGCGGTTGGCGAAGAATTCCACCCACAGGGTCTTGCCGATCATCAGCGTATTCGAGCCGCCCAGAAGATCTGGGATGACGAATTCCCCCACCGCAGGAATGAAGACCAGGAAGCATCCGGCAATCACACCGGGCAGCGACAGCGGCACCGTGATCAGCCAGAAAGCCTTGAAGGGCGAACAGCCCAGATCCGTCGCCGCTTCCAGAAGCGAGTCGTCCATCTTTTCAAGCGACGAATAAAGCGGCAGCACCATGAATGGCAGATAGGAATAGACAATGCCGATATAGACTGCCAGATCGGTGTTGAGGATCGTCAGCGGGTCGTCGATGATGCCCAGATGCATCAGCAACATGTTGAGCAGCCCCTCTTTCTTGAGGATGCCGATCCAGGCATAGACACGAATGAGGAAGCTGGTCCAGAAAGGCAGAATGATCAGCATGAGCAGCGTCGGCCGCCATTCGGCGGGGGCACGAGCCATGGAATAAGCAATGGGATAGCCGATCAGCAGGGCCAGCAGGCTGGAGACGAGTGCAATTTCGAGACTGGACAGATAGCTCTTCCAGTAGAGATCATCCTCCATCAGCCAAGTGAAATTCTCGAAATCCCAGCCGCCCACCATCTCCTTGAAACTCGCCCAGCCACCAGCCCAATCGAAGGTTGGCGTATAGGGCGGCATGGCGATGGCCGTGTCGGAGAGGGAAATCTTGACGACAATGATGAAGGGAATCAGAAACAGCACCAGCAGCCAGACATAGGGCACCAGTATCAGCGCACAGCGACCGAAATTCTTCGGCAGGACCATGCGGCTGCGTCGTTTCGGGCGCTGAGGCGTTTCCGGCTCGCCTGCGGTGAGCAGATCCGTCACTTCGGTGAGGTTGGTCAGGTTGCTCATGGCCTAGCGCTCCAGCAACACGCAACCACCGGCGCGCCAATGCACATAGACCTCGTCATCCCAGGTGATCGCCCGGCGGTGCAGATGCTCCAGATTGGCTTCCTGTGACTTGATGATCTGTCCGTCCTCGGTCCTGACGTGATAGGTGGAAATGTTGCCGGTGTAGGCGATATCCAGCACCTTGCCCTTGAGGATATTGTGGGTGTCGGTCGGATAGTCCTTGGTGATGCGTACCTTTTCGGGCCGTACGGCAATCCACATTTCCTTGCCCTTTGCCGGGAAGCTCACCGGCTGCGGCAGACGCACACGCAGGGGGGCATAGTCCTCGTGCCAGGCCAGTTGGACGATGTCATCTTCCTTGTCATCCGGACCAAGGATATGGCCACCGACGATATTCACGTCGCCAAGAAAGTCCGCGACATAGCGGCAATTGGGGGTCTCGTAGATTTCGCGCGGGGTTGCCACCTGAACCACCTTGCCCTGTTCCATCAAGGCGATACGACTGGCAACTGTCATGGCCTCTTCCTGGTCGTGGGTGACGATGACGAAGGTGAGGCCGAGCTTTTCCTGAATGGTCATCAGCTCGAACTGAGTCTGTTCGCGCAATTTACGGTCCAGCGCGCCCAGCGGTTCATCGAGCAGCAACAGCCTGGGCTTCTTGGCCAGAGACCGGGCGAGCGCCACGCGCTGGCGCTGGCCACCTGAGAGCTGGTGTGGTTTGCGCCTTGCGAAAGGCTGAAGCTGTACCAGCGCAATCATCTCCTCGACGCGTTCCTTGATTTCTGCCTTCGGTCGTCGCTCCTGCTTGAGCCCGAAGGCGATATTCTGTTCCACCGTCATGTGGGGAAACAGGGCGTAGGACTGGAACATCATGTTGACCGGACGCCGGTGGGGCGGGATGTCGGTGAGGTGCTCCTGATTCATCATGATCGAGCCGGTCGTTGGCTGCTCGAACCCGGCAAGCATGCGCATCAGGGTTGTCTTGCCACAGCCGGAGGGGCCGAGGAGCGCAAAAAACTCGCGCTCATAGATCTTCAGGTTCAAATTGTCGATGGCGACGAAATCATCAAATTTCTTGGTTACGGCATCAAACCGTATCAAAGGCTTTTCGTGCGGATCTGTCCATGGCGCAAAACTGCTGCCGGATCCGGAATTGGAGGAACCATTCATTATCAATCTCGCTATTCAAATGTCCGATCACCCGCCAGCGGGAGGGCCCGGCGGAATTCGGAAAAGCAAAAATCGTGCCGTCCAACCTCTCAGAACCACAGAAAGGCGAGCGGTTTGCCTGCAGTTCCGGGACACGGCTCCTGACCAGAGACCCGACACAATACTGGCAGCGATCCGGTGGCGGTGCTGTTGACCGCCGAAGGCAAACCAGATGTCATCCTGCCGCGATTGGGCTGCAACCGGGCCGCTGCCGGATGGCAGGCTCACGCTCTGTCGACCAGATCCTAAAACCCCGCGTCAGGTCTCTCCCACCCTTACCGAAGCCGCGGCGGGAGAGTTTGTTTTTCCATGCCCAAAAACCCGCATCAGGCCGACCTTGCCAACCTGACCGGGCGCTTCGTTTGGGGGGTTACTGGCCGGACTTGATCTTGGTCCAGGCGCGGGTCACGATACGCTGCACCTTGGGCGGATACGGCATGTGAACGAACAGCTTCTTGGTCGTTTCCTCATCGGGATAGACTGCCGGATCGTTCAGCACTTCCTCGTCAAGCAGCTTCTGGGACGCAAGGTTGCCGTTGGCATAGACCACATAGTTGGATGCCTTGGCGATCACTTCCGGGCGCATGATATAGTCGAGGAAAACGTGGGCTTCTTCCACATTCTTGGCATCAGCCGGAATGGCCATCTGGTCGAACCACATCTGAGCTCCCTCTTTCGGGATGATGTAATTCACTTCGACTCCATTGTTGGCCTCGGCAGCGCGGTCACGCGCCTGGAAGACATCGCCGGACCAGCCGATGGCCAGACAGATATCGCCGTTCGCCAATCCGTTGATGTATTCGGAAGAGTGGAATTTCTGCACGTAAGGGCGAATCGACATCAACAACTCTTCAGCGGCCGCGATGTCGGCCGTATCGTGGCTGTTGGGGTCCTTGCCCAGATACATCAGGGTCAGCGGTATCACTTCGGTCGGCGCATCCAGCACATAAATGCCGCAATCGGCGAATTTTGCAGCATTCTCGGGCTTGAAGATCATGTCCCAGGTGTTGAGCGGCATATCGCCCATGCGTTCCTTGGCAGCCGCAACATTGAAGCCGATGCCAGTGGTGCCCCAGAGATAGTTGATGGAATAATCGTTGCCCGGATCATAGGCGGCGGTACGCTCGGAAACCACGTCCCACATGTTTTTCAAGTTGGGCAGCTTGGACTTGTCCAACTTCTGGAAGACGCCGGCCTGAATCTGACGCTGAAGGAACGTTCCGGTCGGTACCACGATGTCGTAACCGGTGGAGCCAGCCAGCAGTTTGGTTTCCAGCACCTCGTTGGAATCGAACACGTCATAGGTGACCTTGATTCCGGTTTCAGCTTCGAAGTCGGTGATGATGGACTCGTCAATATAGTCCGACCAGTTGAAAATATGGAGCTCCCTGTCAGCCGCCATGCCTGTGCCCGTTGCGGTGAGCAGGGCTGCCAGAGCCAATGCGGATTTGGAGAAAAGCTTGTCTGCTTTGTCTGCCATCATATATGTCCCCTTGATGCTATCGGGAATTGTGGTGATTGCGGTGGGCTGTTGTCGCCCGGCTAGCCTTTTTGGCTATTGTTCCAAAATTTGATCACAAAATTTTCCCCGCCGCAAGCCTTTTCGATCAAATTCTCTTTGCATGTTCGACAAGCGTCGGTATAAAGAGTTTATGACAAAGGACGAGAGCGAGACATATCACCAATTCGGAGAAGCCGAGGAAGCGGCAGAGGCAAGGCCCCTGACCGCCCACGAGCGGATCTATCAGGCACTGCGCGAGCGGTTGTTGTTTGGCGGCTTCCTGCCAGGCAAGGCCGTGACCCTGCGCGGACTGGCCGATCATCTGGAAGTCTCCCCCATGCCGGTTCGAGATGCGGTGCGCCGTCTGACCGCCGAGGGCGCCCTCGAAAGTCACGGCAACCGTCGCGTCTCGATTCCAGCCATGACCAACAAGAAATACCGCGAGATCAATCTCACCCGGTCCCTGCTTGAGCCGGAACTGGCCGTCATGGCCCTGCCAAATGTGCAGGAGGCAGACATCCTGCACCTCATCGAAATCGACGACGCCATTGACATTTGCCTCGAAAATGGCGACGTCGAAGGCTATATGCGCGGTAATCACGCCTTTCATTTTGCCCTTTACGAGATCGCCCAGTCCGAAGTCATCATCCGTCTGGTCGAAAGCGTCTGGATGCAGTTCGGCCCCTTCATGCGGCTTGTTTATGGTCGACACGGCACCGCCAATCTGGTTGATCAGCACAAACAGGCCATCGAGGCCCTGAAGGCTCGCGATAGCCAGGCCTTGCGAACAGCAATCTCTGAAGACGTCAGGCAGGGCATGTTCTTTATTGGCGACTATATCTGACAGCCTGATACAAGAACCAGCCATCTCCCCAACCCAATAGCTGCCAGTCAAGGCAATCCGGTGCCGTTCGGTGCATGTTTGGCACCCCAATTCACACATCGTAGCCATGTCCAGCTCGCCATATATCGCTAATATGGCATTGGCAATTTTACACCACCTCATTTTGTGATCACAAAATTATCTTGCTTTGTGATCACACTTTGAAGTAGGCTATCATGGCAATCGCTTCTCTGCGATTTGACTTCCATAGGTATTTTTATGACCAGCTCCGACGACGCTACCGCAATTGAAAGCACCCTATCCGACAGCCTTGAAAGCAAGGCCGGGTCCGATGATTTTTCATACCCTCTCAAACCCGAGGACGTGCGCGAGTGGATGCGCACCCGGCATATCGACGAGGTCGAATGCGTTGTGCCTGATATCGTCGGCATCGCGCGCGGCAAGGCCATGCCCGCCTCCAAGTTTTCCGGTCTCAATCCGACCTATCTGCCGACCTCCATTTTCTTCCAGACCATCACCGGTGCCTATATCGAGATGGAAGACCGGCAGGACTTCATGATGGAACGGGACATCCAGCTGGTCCCCGACCTGTCGACCATGCGCGCCGTGCCATGGGCGAACGATCCGACACTGCAGGTTATCCACGATCTCTACACGCTTGACGGCGAGCCGGTGGAACTGGCGCCCCGCAACGTGCTGCGTCGTGTCATCGGCGGCTTCGAGGCCATGGGCTGGAAGGCTGTGGTTGCGCCGGAGCTGGAATTCTATCTGACCAAACGGAACACTGATGCCGACTATCCGCTTGAGCCGCCCATCGGGCGATCCGGACGCCAGTCGGTTGGTCGACAGGCCTACTCCATTGCCGCCGTTGACGAATATGACCGCATCATCGAGGACATCTATGATTTCGCCGAGGCACAGGGGCTGGAAATCGACACGGTGATTCAGGAAGGGGGCGCCGGTCAGCTGGAGATCAACCTGATCCACGGTGACCCGCTTGATCTGGCTGACCAGATCTTCGTCTTCAAACGCCTCATCCGCGAGGCCGCCTTCCGGCATGACTGCTACGCCACCTTCATGGCCAAGCCGATGGACAATGAGCCGGGCAGCGCCATGCACATTCACCAGAGCGTAGTGGATGCGAAGACAGGCGAGAATGTCTTCTCGGATCCCGATGGCGAGCCGAGCGAGCTGTTCTACCACTTCCTTGGTGGCCAGCAAAAATATCTGCCAGACGTGATGAGCATCCTTGCGCCCTATGTGAACAGCTACCGCCGTCTGCTGGCAGGCGATTCCGCACCGATCAATCTGGAATGGTCCATCGACAACCGCTCCGTGGGCTTGAGAATTCCCAATTCGACCCCCAAGAACCGGCGCATCGAAAACCGGTTGGTCGGTGCCGATACCAACCCCTATCTGGCGATTGCCGCAAGCCTTGCCTGCGGTCTTCTGGGCATCATCAACAAGGACAAGCCCAGACCGCAGCTTCAGCATCACGCCCATCACATGCCCTTCTCGCTGCCACGCTCCGTGCATCATTCGCTAGGTCGCCTCGAGAAGAACGAACAGTTGCATGATCTGCTCGGCCCCGACTTCGTCAGTGTCTACAGCCAGATCAAGCTGCATGAATCCGAGGAATTCAACCAGGTCATCAGCCCGTGGGAGCGCGAGCACCTGCTGCTGACTGTCTGATCCACCCATTGCCCTAGCAAGAGACCATCCGCCGAGCCGTCATCAAGAACGGCCTCCAGAGACGGGAGTTGAAAATGAATTTTATGGCCAACCTGCCACCGACTGAAGAGTTGCAAAAGCTGGATGCAGCCCATCATCTGCATCCGTTCACAGATACCAAGCAGCTCAACGAAAAGGGTGCGCGCATCATCACCCGCGCCGACGGCGTCTATCTCTTTGACAGCGAGGGCAATCGCCTGCTCGATGGCATGGCCGGGCTGTGGTGTGTCAATGTCGGCTATGGCCGCAAGGAGATTCTGGAAGCCGCAATGCGGCAGATGGAACAGTTGCCTTACTACAACACCTTCTTCCAGACCTCGCACCCGCCGGTGATTGCCCTTTCCGAAAAGCTGACATCGATCGCACCGGACCACATCAACCATGTCTTCTATGCCAACTCCGGCTCAGAAGCCAACGACACGGTCGTGCGCATGGTCCGCCACTATTGGGCCAGCATGGGCAAGCCGGACAAGAAGGTCATCATCGCCCGCAAGAACGGCTATCATGGCTCGACGGTGGCTGCTGCCTCGCTCGGCGGCATGACCGGCATGCATGCCCAGGGCGGGCTGCCGATTCCCGACATCACCCATATTGACCAGCCCTACTGGTATGGCGAGGGTGGTGACATGGACCCCGCCGAATTCGGGCTGATGCGTGCCCGTCTGCTGGAAGCGGAAATCGACAGGATCGGCGAAGACAAGGTCGCTGCCTTCATCGCGGAACCCATTCAGGGCGCGGGCGGCGTGGTGATTCCTCCAGACAGCTACTGGCCGGAAATCCAGCGCATCTGTGACGAACGCGAGATCCTGCTGATTGCCGACGAGGTTATCTGCGGCTTCGGACGCACCGGCAACTGGTTTGGCACCGATACCTATGGCATCAAGCCCGACCTGATGCCGGTCGCCAAGGGCCTGTCCTCGGGCTATCTGCCGATCGCCGGCGTTCTGGTCTCGGACCGCGTGGCCGAAGGCTTTATCGAAAATGCCGGTGAATTTGCCCATGGCTATACCTACTCGGGACATCCGGTGTCCTGTGCCGCCGCGCTCGCCAACCTCGAGATCATCGAGAACGAGCATTTGATCGACGGCGTCCGGGATCGGGCTGCACCCTATCTGGCGGAGAAATGGGCCCAGCTTGCCGACCACCCGTTGATCGGCGAAGCCCGCACCAAGGGGCTGGTCGGGGCGCTGGAGCTGACCCCGGACAAGGCAGCGCGTGCGCCCTTTGCCGCAAGCAAGGGAACAGCGGGGCTCATCTGCCGGGAACATTGCTTCAACAATGGTCTCGTGATGCGCCACGTCGGCGACACCATGATCATTTCGCCACCGCTCATCATCACCAACAGCGAGATCGACGAACTGGTGGGCAAGGCCGAGAAGTGCCTCGATCTGGCCCTTGCCGAACTCAAGGAACGCGGTCTCTACAAGTAAGTCCGACCGGCAGGGAAGTGGCCTTCCCTGCCGGCACAATCATTAAAGGTGCAGTCATGAGTCTGAGCAGCCCGCAGGGTGGATTTCTTCACGGAAATGACAAGCAGGGAACCTATCCCGACAGCTATTACACCGCGACAGCCAACCCGCACGCCCCGCTCCCCTCCCTTGAAGGCGAACAAACTTGTGATGTCTGTGTCATCGGCGGCGGCTATGCTGGCCTTTCATCCGCGCTGCATCTGGCCCGGAAGGGCTACAAGGTGATCCTGCTGGAGGCTCATCGGGTCGGCTGGGGTGCTTCAGGGCGCAATGGCGGTCAGGTCTGCACGGGACAGCGGCTCGATCAGGATGTGCTGGAAAAGATGGTTGGCACGGAGAAGGCCCGGATGCTCTGGGACATTTCCGTCGATGGCATCCAGATGGTACGCGATCTCATTGCCGATCACCACATCGACTGCGACCTCAAATCCGGTACGCTGCATGTGGACCACAAGCCCCATTATGCCGAAGACTCCCGCGCCTATGTCGAAAAGCTCAATTGCGAATACGGCTATCAGAACATCCGCTATGTCGACAAAGCTGAAGTCGAGGAAATGGTCGGCTCGCGAGCCTATTATGGCGGCATGGTCGACATGTTCGCCGCCCATCTCCATCCGCTCAACTATGCCCTTGGGCTGAGCGATGCAGCCCGCGCTGCGGGGGCCACACTGTTTGAGAACAGCGAAGTACAGTCCATCGACAAGGGCGCGACGGTTACCATCAAATGCACCAGGGGTCAGGTGCGGGCAAGCCATCTGATCCTTGCCTGCAACGGCTATATCGAAAATCTGGTGCCCAAGGTTGCTGCGCGCGTCATGCCGATGAACAACTACATCCTTGCCACCGAGCCGCTGGACGAGTCTCTTGCCAGGGAGCTGATCCGCGATGACTTCGGGGTCGCGGACAGCAAATTCGTGATCAATTATTATCGCCTGTCGGCGGACCGACGGCTGCTGTTTGGCGGTGGCGAGACCTACAGCTTCAAGTTTCCGGACGATATCAAATCCTTCGTGCGCAAGCCGATGCTGGAAATCTATCCGCAGCTCAAGGATGTGCGCATCGATTATGGCTGGGGTGGCACGCTCGGGATCACCGTCAACCGCATGCCCTATTTCGCCAAGCTGGACAAGAATATCCTCAACGCCAGCGGCTTTTCCGGCCACGGCCTGGCGATTGCCACCATCGCCGGCAAGATCCTTGCAGACACCATTGATGGTCAGGCCAGCCGCTTCGACGCCATGGAACATGTGCCAACCTACCCGTTCCCCGGCGGGCGCCACCTGCGCCACGCCCTGCTGGTCATGGCGATGCTCTACTACAAGACGCGGGACAAGATCGGCACGCCAGCCCGACCATGATCGCCCCGGACCTGATCGCCAGGGCCTGCCTATTAACGACTGATCTGCCCAGACCAACGACCAAGATACAGCAAAGGGGCCTCACGGCCCCTTTCTCATCGGTGTGTTTCAAATCGACAAATCCCCGGCTTACGGACGCGAGATGGCCTTGATTTCAAGGAAGTCTTCCATGCCGAAATGGCCGCCCTCACGGCCCAGCCCACTCATCTTGTAACCACCAAAAGGGCTTCCCCAGTTGATGTCGGTGCCGTTGATGCGGACCATCCCGGCGCGCAGAGCTCTGGCAACACGGGTGGCGCGGGCCTCATCGCCGGTTTCGATATAGGCGGCAAGGCCGTAGGGGGTGTCGTTGGCAATCGCGATGGCCTCTTCCTCCCCCTCGAACGGAATCATCGTCAGCACCGGCCCGAAGATCTCTTCGCGGGCGATGGTCATCTGGTTGTCAGCATTGCCGAAGACGGTGGGCTTGCAGAAATAGCCCACATTGCGCCCTTCAGGTTTGCCGGTGCCGCCAGCCAACAGGGTCGCACCTTCATCGATGCCCTTCTGGATTAGCGCCTGTACCTTTTCATACTGCATCTGGCTGACGAGAGGACCGATATGGCGCCCGTCCTCGGTAGGGTCGCCAACGGCCGTGTTTTCAGCCACAGTTCTGGCGATCTGCATGGCGTCGTCATAGACGCTCTTCTCGACCAGCATCCGGGTGGGCGCGTTGCAGGATTGGCCGGTGTTGGAAAAGACGGCCCGCGCACCGCGGGTCACGGATTTTTCCAGATCATCGACATCGGCGAAGACAACGTTCGGGCTCTTGCCACCGAGCTCCAGCGCCACGCGCTTGACGGTTTCGGCAGCATCCCGGGTTACGGCCACACCGCCGCGGGTCGATCCGGTGAAAGACATCATCTGGATATCGGGATGGCGGGACAGCGCCGAGCCGACCACCGGCCCTTCGCCGTTGACAAGGTTGATCACACCAGCCGGCACACCCGCTTCGCGCAAGATTTCCATATAGAGCATGGCCGACAGCGGCGTCAGCTCGGAGGGCTTCAGCACCATGGTGCAGCCGGTGGCCAGCGCCGGGGCGATTTTCAGCACCATCTGGTTCATCGGCCAGTTCCACGGCGTGATCAGACCGCAGACACCGATCGGCTCACGCAGGATGGTATCCCCACAGCAGGTGCTTTCGAACTCATAGGCCTTGAGGGCTTCAATGAAGCCTTCCAGATGTCCCACGCCAACAGCAGCCTGCGCGTCGCGAGAGAGCTTGCATGGCGCTCCCATTTCGGCAGTGATCACCTCGGCCATTTCATCATGACGGGCCTTGTAGGCTTCCAGAATGCTCTCAAGCAGTGCCACCCGCTCGGCCTTGGAGGTTTGCGAATAGCTCGGAAAAGCCGCGTTGGCAGCCTTCACAGCAGCGTCCGCGTCGGCCTCGCTGCCCATGGAAATGACAGCGATCACCTCTTCGGTCGCCGGGTTGATGACGTCGAGATCCGTTGCCGAGATCGGGTCAACCCACTTTCCACCGATAAAGAACTTGCGTTTGTCCATCATGATTGCTGCGCCCCTCTGCGCTCTTTTCAACTCAGGCTTTGGTTGCCTTTTTCTGTTTCCATTCGCTTTCGCGCGCCTTGAGGAAAGCCACGATCCCCGCGCCGATGGCATCTCGATCGATGGGATCGGCCAGAGATGCGGCAGCCTTGTCGGCAACATCGTCTTCAAGCACCACCTCGCGCTTGTCCTCGATCAGCGCTCCGACAAAAGCCTCGTTGAATTCCGGGTGCCCCTGAAAGGACAACACCTGATCTCCATAGGCCAGCGCCGCAACGTGACAGAAGTCGCTGGTGGCGATCACCCGTGCTTCCGGCGGCACATCGACCACCTGATCCTGATGGAAGGCTAGGATCGAGAAATCCGCACTGTCGGCCAGCACCGTACTGCCCAGCCAGTCGGGCCTGTCCTCACTCCATTGATAGGTCTGGCGACCGACGCCCCAGCCCTTTTCCGACTTGATGACCTTGCCCCCCAACGATTCGGCCAGAATCTGGTGGCCAAAGCAGATACCAACCATGGGCACCCCCGCAGCATAGGCGGCACGGATGAAATCCTTGAGGGCATGAATCCAAGGGTAGTCCTCATAGGCTCCGAATTTGGAGCCGGTAATCAGCCAAGCGTTGCAGGCATCAGGGCTCGGAGGAAGCTCGCCATCCAGAGGCACGAAATACTCGAACCTCCAGTGCGACGGTGCGGTCTCCCCGACCATCCGGGCGAACATGTCCGCGTAGGACGTATGGATCCGGCCAAGGTCTTCGGGTGGACGGCCGGTTTCCAGAATGCCGAGGGTGAAATTTTCTGTCATCTCAGTGATCCAGGGCTCTTGACGCAGAGCGTTTCTTGTTATGCAATTGTGATCACAAAATACTAAGACAAACCATTCCCGTCAATCACCCAGTCTGTTTCTTTTCCATTTCTGGTACTGCACATAAATTCATGCAAATGACGCCGAAATTGCAGTACATTCCAATGAAAAGGTCTTTACGACCAGCCAATGCACGACCAATTGTCGCCCTTTTGTGATCAGAAAAAATGTCGATGGCATGCCGCCAACAAAGTCTTCCGGAGGTTCCATGAAGCATATTTACGAGCCCCTCGCCTATCAGGACTATCCGATCGAGAGGAGCTATTGGCGTCAGACCGTCGACATGGCAGCGTCCACAGCCGACATGGAGACCCTTGAAGCGGATGTCAGCTGCGATTTTGCGATTCTCGGTGCAGGCTACACGGGCCTGTTCGCAGCGCTGCGACTGGCCGAGGCCGGGGCAAGCGTGGTGGTGGTCGATGCCAACCCGCCCGGCTGGGGAGCCTCCGGACGCAATGGCGGCCTTGCCTGCGTCGGCGGCTCGAAGGTCAGCGACGATCACATAGAGCGCTGTTATGGCAGCGCCGATGCCCGGCTCTATTTTGATGCGGAACGCGCCGCCGTCGATCTGGTCGAGGCAACACTGGAGCGGTTTTCGCTTGATGTGGATCGCCATTCAAAAGGCTACAGCTATGTTGCCCACCGCCCCAAGGCGATCGCCGACCTAAGGGACTATGGCGAACAATATGGCCGTCGTTATGGTCTGCCGCACGAGTTTCTCGACCAGCGGGCGATGATCGAACAGGGGATGAAGAGCCCGGACTTCTGCGCCGCAGTTCACCTGCCCATCGGCTTTGCCCTCAATCCGATGAAATTCGTGCTCGGCATTACCGCCATTGCCCGCCAACGGGGCGTCAGGCTCCTTCACAACAGCCCCATTCGGCAGATCAAAACCGGCAATGGCTACGAACTTGTCGGCGACCGGGCCGAGATCAAGGCCCGGAAGCTTATTGTCGCCACCAACGGCTACAGCAGTGACGATCTACCCAAGGCGCTGGCCTCGCGTTACCTGCCGGTACAGTCCAACATTCTGGTTTCCCGCCCCCTAAGCAAGGACGAGATTGCCGAGCAGGGATGGTGGAGCGAACAGATGGTGGTGGACACCCGCAATCTGTTGCATTATTTCCGACTGCTGCCCGACAGGCGGATGCTGCTGGGTGTCCGCGGTTCCGTCGCCGTCACCCGCGAGAATATCGAGAAGACCCGCCAGAAGGCGCGACGCGACTTCGACCGGATGTTCCCGGCATGGCAGCATGTGGAGACGCCGCATTTCTGGTCTGGCCTCATCTGCATGACTCGCCGCCTTGTGCCCTTTGCCGGGCCGCTGCCGGGCATGGAGGGGGCCTATGCCGCCCTTGCCTATCATGGCAACGGGGTTTCGATGGGCCCCTATTGCGGCACTCTGGTGGCGGATCTGGCTCTGGGGCAGTCGCGCCTGCCGCATCCCGCCTTCATGCAAAAGCCCATGCGCCCCTTCGAACTCGGCCGCTGGCGTCGCTGGAGCCTGCCGCCAGCTTTCGCGTGGTATGGCTTCAGGGATCGCGCCTGAGTCTCGAGGAAAGCTGCGGTGAAAGTTACTGCGGCGACGTTTTTAGTGCACAATTTCCGGTCGTCCGCAGCATCCGGTGGCAGAGCCTGCCGCTTGCCTTATCCGAGGATGACCTTGACCAGTGGCTGAAATCTGCCGGTTTCAAGATTTTTTCCTTGCCGGGCACCTTGTGTCATTGCCAGACGCCAGCTCGGCCAGACAAGCCGGGAAGCAACTCAATGATGGACAGAGCGCGGCGGCCCCATTAAACCGATGGCAGGCGGGACGACCGCCACGCGCCAATCGAGCCAACCATGCCAGACCGCAAATCCCACGACCGCTGTGTGCCCTCCGCCGCCCACGCGCCTGCGAACGAGCCCACCTAAAGGCAGACCATAGCCAGCAGCACGCCCAAAAGGCGGACGCATGGACACTGCATGCATCGCAGACGGCTGACCGCGCCATGCATAGCAAAATTACCAACCGCAGTTCTGCTATGCAAAATTAGAATTCCTATAAAGTTGCGCTCTGGCCACGAATTGGATACCCCTATACGTAATCCACCCTAGCTTCACCAAGCACACTTACATTCTTTCTCCAATCGACTTCAGGAGTTTTCCGTGACCGATTTACCAGGACGCGTTTCGCGTCGGGGGTTTCTCATGGGTTCAGCTGCCAGTGCAGCATTCGCAACCCTGATGAACCCTTCTTTTTCCCATGCGCAGGTTGAATTGCCTCCATTGGAAGAATACAAACCCGTCTTTTTTGATGCCGATGAGTGGCGTTTCATCATGGCTGCCTGCGACCGGTTGATTCCGGCTGAAGGCGAAGGGCCGGGCGCGCTGGAAACCCGCGTGCCCGTGTTCATCGACCTGCAGATGACAGGCAGCTTTGGGGACGCCTCCGACTGGTACATGGCGGGCCCGCATCAGCCGGACGCCAGCCCCCTGTTCGGCTGGCAGTCGCCGCTGACCCCGGCACAGATCTATCGCAAGGCCATTCCGCTGTTTCAGGAATGGTGCCAGACGACTCATGGCAAAGCCTTCGAGGCGCTCGACGCCGAGACCAGAGACAGCGCCCTGACGGCCCTGCAGAAGGGCGAAGTCGGCCTTGCGCCCGAGTTGCGCGACTTCTTCTCGATCCTGCTGCAGAACACCAAGGAAGGCTATTTTGCCGACCCGATGTATGGCGGCAACTATCAGCTGAAAGCATGGACCTTCATCGGCTTCCCCGGAGCCCGCGGCGCCTATACCGAATGGGTGACCCGGCATAACCAGACCTACCCGCTGCCTGCGGTGTCCATTAGCGGCGAAAGGGCTTGATCCATGGCAACAAGAACTGATCCCAAGAAAGACGTCGTGATTCTGGGCCTTGGCTGGACCGGAGCCATTCTCGGCATGGAACTGGCCAATGAAGGTCTCGAGATTCTGGCGCTGGAGCGCGGGGAAGATCGCGACACCGTGCCTGACTTCCAGTATCCGGGCGTGATCGACGAACTGAAATATGGCATCCGCTACGGCTTCATGCAGAAGCCGTCGAAGATGACTCTCACGGTGCGGCATAATCTGGACCAGACCGCGCTGCCTTACCGGCATCTGGGCTCCTTCCTGCCCGGCGATGGCGTCGGCGGGGCCGGCATCCACTGGAATGGCCACACTTGGCGGACTCAGGATGTCGAGCTGCGGCTGAAATCCTATGTCGAGGAAACCTTCGGCGCTGACATCATCCCCGAAGGCATGCAGATTCAGGACTGGGGCGTCACCCAGGAAGAGCTCGAGCCCTATTATGATCGCCTCGAATACATGATGGGCATATCGGGCAAGGCCGGCAACATCAATGGCGAGATTCAGGAAGGCGGCAACCCGTTTGAATCCCCACGCTCCCGCGAGTATCCCAATCCGCCACTCGACAATACCTATGACGCCGAACTGTTTGCCGATGCGGCCCGCAAGATGGGCTATCACCCCTTCCCGCGCCCGGCGGCAAACGCCAGCCGTGCCTATACCAACGAGTATGGCATGCAGCTTGGACCTTGCAACTACTGCGGTTTCTGCGAACGCTTCGGGTGTCTCAACTACTCCAAGGCCTCACCTCAGACCTGCATTCTGGATGCGCTGAAGAGAAAGCCGAACTTCAGCTACAAAACCCATTCGGAAGTGCTGAAAATCGAAAAGGCCGCCGATGGCAAGACCGCCACCGGGGTGACCTATTATGACGAGAAGACCGGGGACGAGGTGTTCCAGCCTGCCGATCTGGTGCTCGTGTGCACCTTTGCGCTCAACAACGTGCACCTGCTGCTGCTGTCCGGCATCGGCCAGCCCTATGATCCGGTGACCGGGGAAGGCGTGGTCGGACGGAACTACTCCTACCAGATGACCGGCGGCACGGCGCTCTACTTCAAGGACAAGAATTTCAATCCCTTTATCGGCACCGGCTCCGTCGGCATGTCGATTGACGACTTCTCCATCGGCCAGATCGACTTTGCCAAGGAAGGCTTCATCGGCGGCAGTTACATCACCGGAGGCCACACCGGCGGGCGTCCGATCGGCCAGATGTCCACCCCTCCGGGCACACCGTCTTGGGGCAAGGGATGGAAGGAAGCCGCTGGCGAATGGTATCTCAAGAAGATGTCCATCGGCTCACATGGCTCCAACATGTCCTACCGCGACTGCTATCTCGATCTCGATCCGACCTACACGGACCGCCACGGCCGTCCTCTGATGCGCATGACCTTCAACTGGAAGGACAATGACATCAAGATGACCCAGTTCATGAAGGGCAAGATCGAGGAAATCGCCGAGACCATGAGCCCGGACAAGATGGCCTCCGGCTACAAGAAGGAAGGCTCCGAATATGATGTGCGGCCCTATCAGTCGACCCACAATGTCGGCGGCGCCATCATGGGAACCGATCCGAAGACCTCCGTCATCAACCGCTACCTGCAAAGCTGGGATTGTCACAACGTGTTCGTAATGGGCGCCTCCGCCTATCCGCAGAACACGCAATACAACCCGACCGGTCCGCTTGGTGCGCTGGCCTACTGGGCGGCGGATGCCATCCGCAAGGACTATCTCAAAGATCCACGCCCGTTGATGTGAGGGAATGAAAGATGAAAAGCTATCTTCGTATCCTGGGGGCGCTGGTTTGCCTCGGCATAATCGTGCTTCTGGCCATCATTTTCGTGCCACCCCAGTTGACCAAACCCAGTGAGCAGCTTGCTGCCGACTGGAAACCGGCTCCCGGTCAGGGCGAATATGCCATGCGCATGGCCGATTGCGCAGCCTGTCACACAGCAGAGGGCGGCAAGCCCTTTGCCGGTGGACGCGCCATCGAAAGCCCGATGGGCACCATCTGGGCAACCAACATCACACCAGACAAGGAAACCGGCATCGGCAACTGGTCACTGGACGAGTTCCGTGCGGCGCTGGTGGATGGCATCGCACCGGGCGGCGAACATCTCTATCCGGCCATGCCGTATGAGAATTATCGCAACCTCAGCGAAACTGACATTCGCGCCATGTATGATTACTTCATGAACGAAGTGCCTGCGGTCAACAATGCGGTTGAAGAAACAGCCCTGTCCTTCCCGTTCAACCAGCGCTGGGGCATTCGCCTGTGGAACTGGGTTGCGCTCGGTTCGTCGGGCTTCAAGCCGGAGACCGACGCCATTGCAAAAGACAGGCAGCTGGCGCGCGGTGCCTATCTCGTACAGGGTCCGGGACACTGTGCCTCCTGCCATAGCCCGCGCAACCTGATCATGGCCGAAGGCGGCACCAGCTCGCAGGATGACGGCTTCCTCTCCGGTGGCGTCATTGGCGGTTGGGCAGCCCCCGACCTGCGCAACGCAAACGCTCCGGCCCAGACATGGTCGGCAGCCGATCTCAAGGCCTATCTGACCACCGGTCGCAATGCCCACACCGCTGTTGCCGGAGAAATGGCGCTCGCCGTCAAGGACTCCCTGCAATACATGACCGATGAGGACGCCGACGCGATGGTTGCCTATCTGCATCACATCGCCAAGGGCGAACGGCTGGCAGCCCCGTCGATTCCCGACCAGAGCCTCAGCGCGCCGCGTCAGCTCGATCAGGCCACGGACGCGACCTCTCTGAAGCTGGCAAAGGGCGTTGGCCTCAGCGAGGGTGAGTTGCTCTACATGGACAACTGCGCGGCCTGCCACCTGACCAATGGCAAAGGGGCGGCGGAAGTCTTCCCGGCCATGAGTGACAACTCTCTGGTTGTTGCCGACGAGAAAGCCGGGCTGATCGAGACCATCCTCTATGGGGCGGAAATGCCCTCGACCGCAAAACGGCCCGAGAAGCTCAAGATGCCCGGCTTTGCCGAACGTCTGAGTGACAAGGATGTTGCAGCCCTTGCCTCGTTCCTGCGTCAGGGCTGGGGCAACACGGCCGGCGCGGTGACAGAAGCCGATGTCAAGGCCGTCCGCAAATAATCTGCGGCCCCGGACCAAAGCCTGAGACACATCTCGAAAAGGATAAAAGGCGCCGACTTCTGGTCGGCGCCTTTTCTGTATCCCGGGAGCTGGTCTGCAACGACCGGCATGGACTTTCTTTCAAGGCAAGCCACGGCCTGAACATCCCGTCCGGGAGATCGAGCAATTGCCCGGCGATAAAACGACTCTCCTTGTTCCGGGTTGCTCGACCGCCTCTTGAAACCACAGGTTTCGCAAGCATCGGCACCTGCGTGTGAAGATACGTTTTTCCTCTTACTTCAGAGAAGCTGAATATTGATAATTTTTGTGAAATTTCAGAATCCCTATCCAAAAGATGGACAATTCCCACGGATATCATGAAAAATGTGCTGAACTGTGAAAAACCCCTTGCAATTACCCCCGCCGTAAGACAACAATATTTCACACAGAGTTTCAAATTTTAAAATTTTATCACAAACCATGTTGCGTTTTGTGATTTTGCTCTGACCAAGATGCGCGAGCATCGCGCCTGAGGAGGCAACAGGAGCGGGATTGGATGCGGAACATGACTTCGCCGTCAAAGGCAAGGAGGAAGGCAAAAGCTTTTCCAGAATAAGACATCACTTTTCAAGCTGACATCAAGCGATCAGGCATACGAGGAGGCTCCGCAATCACGAAGCGGCGCCATGCATGAAGCAACAGCAGGGTTCAGGACTGAAGCGTGGTGATGAAGTTGAAATTTCTGCCAGCAAAAACCTTGGGAGGTACTTTTATGCTGAATCGTAAAACCTTTATTGCGTCCTTTATCGCGGGGCTGGTTTTGCCTGCTTGCGTCTATGCAGCCGATATTGAATACCCAAAACTGAGCCTCAAGATGTCGACCACTGTTGGCGAGCAGTCCAATGCCGCCCAGATGGCTCAGAAATTTGCTGAAGTCGTCAAGGACGCTTCGGGTGGCAAGATCAAGATCCGTGTTTTCCCAAGCGATCAGCTCTCTGGCGGCAATATGTCCAAGGGCGTTGAAATGATCCGCTCTGGCGCAATCGACGTCGCCTACGAACCCGTAGACGTGATGGCGGTTCTCGACCAGCGCCTTCTTGCCCTGAGTATTCCCTGGGCCTTCACAAGCTACAAGGAAGCCGAAGAAAGCCTGCTGGGTGAAGGGGGCGATTTCATCAAGGGAGCCTTGCGCGGACAGGGCATTGAGGCTCTTGGCTTCATTCACAACGGTTTCCGTCAGCTGACCAACAGCAAGCATGAGATCCGCACGCCGGACGATCTCAAGGCCATGAAACTGCGCGTTCCTGGTGGCGACGTATTCGTGAACTTCTTCCGCGTCTTTGGTGCCGACCCGGTTGCCATGAGCTTCAGTGAGCTCTTCACCGCTCTGCAGCAGGGCACGGTCGACGGCCAGGAAAACGGCTTTGACCTGATCACCGCCAACAAGTTCTACGAAGTCCAGAAATACATCACCGCATGGAACTACAGCTACGGTTCCTTCGCTCTGGTCTTCAACAAGAAGACCTGGGACAGCTTCGACGAAAACACCCAGAAGCTGCTCAAGGAGAAGGCTGCTGAAATCAACTCCATCGGCAACAAGAATGTTGAAGATGGCGAAAAGGAAAAGCGCGCCTTCCTGACCGACTACGGTGTAAAGATCACCGATCTGACACCTGAAGAACTGCAGGCCTTCAAGGGCATGCTGGGCGACTACTACGCCAACGTCAAGCAGACCTATGGCGCTGAAGCTTGCGCTGCACTCGGCATCAAGTAAGCCGCAAGGTTCAACTTGAAAGCGTCTTGACTTCAAAGTGTCATGACTGGGGCGGATCCTCCGTCCGCCCCACCCCTCTTTCCCAGAGAAACACTCAACTTTCACGACTTAAATCCATGACCGCTGAAGGCGCGTTAAGGATGGGAGGTTTCTATTGCCTAGTTTCAACGGCTTCGTCGAAAAGATTGAGCATCTTGTCTGTACAGCGACCTTTGCTGTCATGCTCTTTCTCACCTTCGTCAATGTTCTCTCGCGCTTCCTGCTGCACATGTCGCTGTCCTTCAGCGAAGAAATCGTAACGAGCCTGTTCGTTCTGGCTTCTCTGGCAGGAGCTTCCATCGCCATCCGTGACAGGGCCCACCTCGGGTTGGACTACTTCACCTCGGTCGCCTCTTACACCAAGCAGAAGTTCCTGGCGATTGTCGCCAACGTTCTCGGCATCCTGATGTGCTGCATCATCTTCTACTTCGGTGTCTACATGGTCATGGGCGAATACAGCTCGAACCAGCTGTCGGCAACGATGCAGTGGCCTGAATGGATCTATGGCATGACGGTCCCTGTCGGCGTCGGCCTTCTGATCTACCGCTACATCTATTCCATTTTCGAGATCGTCAGCGGTCGTGACATCAACTTCCAGGAAGCAGGAGAGGCAAAATGAACTCCATCATCCTGTTTGGCTCGTTCGCCTTCCTTCTCGCATTCAACATTCCGATCGCGGTATCCCTGGGTCTTTCCGCCATGGTGGCTCTGTTCATGGCAGAATTGCCAGCAGAGATGATCCCGATCAACGTTTACGCCGCATCCAGCAAGTTTGCCCTGATGGCCATTCCGTTCTTCATCATCGCCGGCAACGTGATGGAACGGTCCGGGATCTCCGAGCGTCTGATCCTTCTGGCCCAGCGCATGGTCGGTCACTATCGCAATGGCGTTGCCATGGTCTGCGTCATCGTGAGCTGCTTCTTTGCTGCCATTTCCGGCTCTGGCCCTGCCACGGTTGCCGCTCTCGGCATCATCCTGATCCCGGCCATGATCCGCGCCGGCTATCGTCTGCCATTTGCCACGGCCCTTATGGCTGCCGGTGGTGCAATCGGAGTGATCATTCCGCCATCCGTCACCTTCATCGTCTTCGGCTCCATCTCCGGTGCCTCGATCGGCAAACTGTTCATGGCCGGCGTCATTCCCGGCATCCTGATGGGTATCGCGCTCATCCTCGTCACCATCTTCCTCACTCGCAAGGACGAGGGTATCAAGCCGATGCCACGGGCAACCGGAGCTGAACGCTGGTCCGCCTTCAAGGACGCCTTCTGGGGTCTGATGATGCCTGTCATCATTCTGGGTGGCATCTACTCCGGGATCTTCACTCCGACCGAAGCGGCTGCCGTCTCCGCAGTCTACGGCCTCATCGTCGGCATGTTCATCTACCGTCGCCTGAGCTGGAGTGAACTGCCAACCCTGTTCATTCGCTCTGCCAGCCAGACCGGTGTGGTCATGTATGTGATCATCTGCGCCTCCCTGTTTGCCTGGGTCGTCACTGTCGATGGCATCGCGATGGATATCGGTGACTGGCTCAATGAGCTGACGCAGGGCAACCTCTATCTGTTCCTGCTGATCACCAACCTCATTCTGCTTGCCGCAGGGTGTGTCATGGATGCGGTCTCTGCGATCTACATCTTCACGCCCATCCTGCTGCCCGTCGCGCTCAAACTGGGCTACGACATCACCGCCTTCGGTATCCTGCTCTGCGTCAACCTCGCCATCGGCCTGGTTACACCACCCGTCGGCGTCAACCTGTTCACTGCCTGCAGTATTTCGAAGATCTCGATCAAGGACCTTTTCGGAGATGTCTTCCCGATCCTTGTCGCCCTTCTCTTGGTGCTGGCTCTGGTCACGTATTTCCCTGCTGTCAGCATGGC
The DNA here is from genome assembly GCF_963666525.1 of uncultured Cohaesibacter sp. Classification (NCBI taxonomy): domain Bacteria; kingdom Pseudomonadati; phylum Pseudomonadota; class Alphaproteobacteria; order Hyphomicrobiales; family Cohaesibacteraceae; genus Cohaesibacter; species uncultured Cohaesibacter sp. Next base: position 3,490,591 of record NZ_OY762905.1, on the reverse strand, counting down.
AATACCCAATCTTCTTGGAGCGAAATAAGGGACGGACAAACCAGCTGCTGAAGGCAGCACCCCGGACACCTGTTTCAATCCCAATCGTATCGGCAATTTCTAATCTTACAGGAGAAAAGTCATGAGTTTGTATGCCAAACTTGTAGAGTGCGAACGCCGCAACCGCCCAATCCGCGTTGGCCTTATCGGAGCCGGTAAATTTGGCTCCATGTTCCTCGCCCAGATCCCCAACACCCCGGGCATGGATCTGGTAGGCATCGCGGATTTCAACCCTGCCAACGCCGTCACCAACCTCAAGCGTATCGGTTGGAAGCCGGAAGCCTATGCTGCAACGTCTTTCGAAGACGCTCTGAAGAACCGCAACACCTTCATCACCGACAGCTGGGAAGACCTGGTGAAGCGTCCGGAAATCGACGTGATCGTCGAGTGCACCGGCAACCCGGTTGCTGCCGTCGAGCATTGCCTTGAATCCTTCAAGTATGGCAAGCACATCGTCAACGTGACCGTTGAAGCCGACGCATTCTGCGGCGCCCTGCTGCACCAGCGCGCCAAGGAAAACGGCGTTCAGTACAGCCTTGCCTTCGGTGACCAGCCTGCCCTGATCGTGGACTGGGTGGATTGGGCTCGCGGTTGCGGCTTCCCGGTTGTTGCTGCCGGTCGTGGCCACAAGTGGCTGCCTCGCTTCTCCGAATCCACTCCGGAGACCGTATGGAACGACTGGGGTCTGACAGCCGAACAGGCTGAAATCGGCGGCCTCAACCCGAAGATGTTCAACTCCTTCCTCGATGGCTCCAAACCGGCAATCGAATCCACCGCAGTTGCCAACTCCTGCGACCTGCAGTCCCCTGAAAACGGCCTGGAATTCTTCCCGTCTTCCATGGATGACCTGCCAAACGTCATGCGTCCGAAGAGCGATGGCGGCATGCTGGAAAGCAAGGGCGTCGTTGAAGTGGCTTCCTGCCTGCAGCGCGATGGCACCCCGATCGACCATGACATCCGCAATGGTGTTTGGGTTGTGATCGAAGGTGACACCGAGTACATCCGTCGCTGCTTCCAGGAATATGGTGTTCGTACCGACGACAGCGGCAAATACTGCGCAATCTATCGCCGTTGGCACCTGATCGGTCTGGAAGTGGGCATCTCCGTTGCTTCCGTTGCCCTGCGCAACGAACCGACCGGCACCGCCAGCTTCTTCAACGCCGACGTTGTTGCAACCGCAAAACGCGATCTGCAGGCTGGCGAAATGCTCGATGGTGAAGGTGGCTATACCGTTTACGGCAACATCCAGCCAGCCAAGAAGTCGGTCGCTGCCCGTTGCCTGCCGCTCGGTCTGGCCCACAACCTCAAACTCATCAAACCGGTTGCAAAAGGCCAGTCCGTTACCTGGAATGATGTAGAAGCAGACACCACCCTGAAAGCCTACAAGCTGCGTCAGGAAATGGAAAACCTCTTCTTCGGTGCCAAGTAGTCCGAGCAAGAACAAAACGGCGTCTCCACCAGCAAACAAGCGGTGGTGGTGGAGACGCCCCCGCAATCCGGATGCCACCCGGGATCGACAAGATCATTGGACGGGCAAGAATTCAGGAGAGATCCATGCCTCGCTTTGCTGCCAACCTGAGCATGATGTACAACGAAGTTCCGTTTATGGAGCGCTTTGCAAGAGCTGCCGCCGATGGATTTGTCGGTGTCGAGTATCTGTTCCCCTATGATTTCGAAGCAGAGAAGATCAAGGAACAACTGAACGAAAACGGATTGTGTCAGGCCCTCTTCAATGCCCCTCCTGGCGACTGGGCAAAGGGTGAGCGCGGCATTGCTTCCCTGCCTGGCCGGGAAAAGGAATTCAGGGCGAGCATCGAAAAGGCCCTGCACTATGCCAAGGTGCTCGACTGCAAGACCATTCACATCATGTCTGGCAACCGGGTGCCGTTGATGTTGCGCGACCATCAGTTGTCAATTCTCAAGAACAACATTGCGCTGGCCTGCGACATGGCGCTGCAAGGGGGTGTCACGATCGTGCTCGAACCCATCAACCTGCGCAGCATGCCAGAATATTTCCTGAACCGTCAGGACGAGGCCCAGGCTATCGTGAGGGAACTCAACCGGACCAATCTGGCGGTACAGTTCGACTTCTTCCATTGCCAGATCGGCGAGGGCGACGTCACCACACGGCTGATGCGCGACCTGCCAACGATCGGGCATATCCAGATTGCCAGCGTACCGGAGCGTCACGAACCGGATGCCGGCGAACTGAACTACCCATGGATTTTCGAGAAACTGGACCAAATCGGTTACGGCGGCTGGGTCGGATGCGAATACATCCCAGCAGGCGAAACGAGCGCCGGTCTTGGCTGGTTTGCCCCCTGGAAGGCTGGTCAGAAACGCTAGCGACCAAGGGGATTGCCGGCATCGAACCGGACAACAAGGAGCTGGCCGTGGCATTAGGCCAGCTTGTCAAATGACTGGGACGGCTCACGACTGTTCTTGTTGAACGCACAATTACTACACCCAGACTGCCATTGCGGCATGACAAGAAGGGAAAGTGTCATGTATTTAGGTGTCATTGCGGACGATTTTACGGGCGGTACGGATATCGCCGGATTTCTGGTTCAAAACGGACTTTCCGTTACCCAGTATATTGGAGTGCCTGAAGCAGATTGCGAGGAAGGCGGTCCCGATGCGGCAATCATTTCCCTGAAAAGCAGGTCATGTCCGGTCGAGGAGGCCATTGCGGACTCGCTGGCCGCTCTGGAGTGGCTCCTCGCTCAGGGCTGCAAACAGATCTTCTTCAAATACTGCTCCACCTTTGACAGCACGGCAAAAGGTAATATCGGCCCGGTCACGGATGCCCTGCTCAAGGCGCTGGACAGCGATGTCACGGTGATGTGCCCTGCCCTGCCGGTCAACGGCAGAACAGTCTACAAGGGTTATCTGTTCGTGGGCGATGTCCTTCTCAACGAATCCGGCATGCGTCACCACCCCGTCACACCGATGCTCGATGCCAACCTGATGCGCCTCACCGAAATGCAATCGAAGGGTCGCGCGGCAAACATTCCGGTCACGACAATGGACCAGGGGGCAGCGGCCATCAGGGCAGCCATCGAGCAGTTGGTGAAAGAAGGCTTCACCTATGTGGTTCCCGACAGCCTGACCAACCAGAACCTCATCGATCTGGGTGAAGCGCTCATCGACATGCCGCTCGTCACCGGCGGCTCCGGTCTGGGCATGGGCCTTGCCCGCGCCATCGTCGCCAAACATGGTCTGAAGGCCGAAGCGAGCATGGAAGCAGGATCTCCTCCCGGCGGAAAATGCATCATTCTGGCGGGTTCGACATCGGTCATGACCAATGCCCAGGTCGAACGCTACATCGGCAAGGCCGTTTCCAAGAAAGTGGATGTTGGCCGTTGCATTGAAGACGCTGCGGGATACGCCGGGGAAGTGGCCGATTGGTTGACGTTGCATGAAAAGGACGATAACAGGCTGGCTCCTCTTGTCTATGCGACGACGAATGTCGAGGACCTGCAGGGTATTCAGAAAAATTATGGAGCGGAGGCCTCTGGCGCAGCTGTCGAGCACTTCTTCTCCACGCTGGCCAAGCTGCTTGAGCTGGCAAATTACGACCATTTCATCGTGGCAGGCGGTGAAACGTCGGGTGCAGTCGTCAAATCTCTCGGGGTCGCGGCATTCCATATCGGCCCCCAGATTGCACCCGGCGTTCCTTGGGTTCGCGCGGTCGACAAACCGATTTCCCTTGCACTGAAATCGGGCAACTTCGGAACCGAGGATTTCTTCCTTGCAGCACAGGAGTTCTTCCTATGACTGATCAGGCATATCGCGAACAGCTTGTCGAACTCGGAGCCTCCCTGTTCAACCGCGGCTACAGCGTCGGCAGCGGTGGCAACATTTCCCTGAAGCTGCCGGACGGCAATTTCCTGTTCACCCCGACCAATTCCAGTCTGGGCCGGCTCAAGGCAGACGAGTTGTCGCTGGTGGACCCGGAAGGGAACCATCTTGGCGGCCACAAGCCGACCAAGGAAATTCCCATGCACATGGGGGTTTATGAAGCCCGCCCGGACTGCAATGCCATTGTGCATCTGCACTCGACCTACGCAACGGCCTATTCGTCAATCGCCGGGCTGGATCCGACAGATGCTTTCACACCCTTCACGCCCTATTTCGTCATGAAGGTTGGGAAACTTCTGGTTGCCCCCTACTATAAGCCCGGATCACCGATGCTGAAGCAGGCGGCAAGAGATGCTGGCCTCAAGGCCTCGGCCTTCCTTCTGGCCAACCACGGAGCGGTTGTCTGTGGTGGTTCACTGATAGAGGCGGCCAATGCAGCTGAAGAGCTTGAAGAAACCATGAAATTATACTTCTTGCTGATGTCTTCAAACCAATCCATTCGCTACCTAACCAGTGAAGAGATTTCCGAACTTACCCCAGCAAAGGCTCCATGAACGTGATTCCGGCACAAAGACAGCAAAAGATACTCGAGTTGTTGACCGAGCACGAGATTGTCAGCATCGCCCAATTGATGCAATCTCTGGACGTGTCACACATGACGGTAAGACGCGACATTCAGGCTCTCGAGCAGGATGGTTCCGTCATCACCGTTTCGGGAGGCGTGCGTCTGGCTGAATATATTGATGCAGAACCTCCCCGGAAAGTGAAAGACAATTTGCAGTCGGACGAAAAGGCGCTCATCGCCAAGGAAGCTGCAAAGCTGGTGCCGGAAGACGCAACGATCTATCTGGATGCAGGTACGACCTGTCTGGCCATCGCAAGAGAGCTGGCGCATCGGGACGACATCACGGTGTTGACCAACGACTTTGCGGTGGAGGCCTATCTGAGTGAGCATTCCAACTGCGAGCTTTATCACACCGGAGGCAAGGTGTTGCGCAAGAATGAATCCTGCGTCGGCGAAAGCGCCGCCAGATTCATATCGTCCCTGAATATCGGCATCGGATTTCTATCGGCGTCCTCCTGGGACATGCGTTATATCTCGACACCGACCGAGGACAAGGTCCCTGTCAAGCGCGCCGTCGTCGATGCTTCGCTCAAATGCGTTCTGGTCACCGATTCAACCAAATACGGAAAAGTCGGTTTCTTCAAGGCCGTTGCCATCAAGGATATCGACATCATCGTAACCGATGGCGATCTCGATGAACACACCTGCGATGCTATCAGGGAAGCCGGGCCAAAGGTAATTCTGGCCAAGAGTTGATCGTTTTCGACAGGACACTGACCAAGGCCTCGAGAGGGGCCGCAAGCGGGCAATTGCCTTTAGCGTATGCCATCGGGCTGCATGGAGACATTACTCGTTCCAACATATTCAAGAAGAGAGGAGACGAGCATGACAACCCCGGTCGTTGCTATATTCCACGCGAAACCCGGCTGTGAAGATGTGGTCGACGCCATGTTTCGCAGCGTCATCGAGGCAACCCTGAAGGAAGAGGGATGCATCGCCTATCAATTGAACCGCGACATGGATGATCCTGCCCGGTTCGTCTGGACCGAAGAATGGGAAAGCCGTGCATCTCTGGACAAGCATCTTGCTTCCACGCACATCACCGACATGTTCTCCAAGATTCCCGAGTTTGTCGATCATTCCGAAGTGGTTGTTCTGTCCAAGCTGGCCGGAGGCCTGAGCGGCAACATCAGTGCCGAAAATGTATGTCTTACGACCTGATTGAAAGGGGCTGCCATATCAAAAACAGCATGATGTGGCGACAGCAGCCTCAGGACTTGCGTTCCGACCGTATATGATCTGATTACCCTCCATCTCGAGAGTTCCCTCAATACCTCTCACGGATTGATCGGTCAGACGCAGCAGCCCCGAAGGAATCCACCCCTTCGGGGCTCTTTTTTGCTCCCTTGAAGGAACATTCCTGCCCTCATCGTTTGCGTTGCCCTGTTTGCAGTGGCCCCTGACAACGGCGTGCCTATTCCAGGCATCGTGGCGGACGCTAATGCCTATCCAACCCATAATATCGACAACGCGGTTCGCTCAGGATCAGGGCCGCTCCATCTCTTTCCTCTTAGAGCTGGCGCGTACTATCCTTGCGTGCAAGGCCGCCCGGAAATTACCCATGTCATAAATGAAGTATTTTACCCTCTCGTTACTCTTTTCTCAAGAAACCCAATAATTTACCAATTTTGGAGACTGTCAAATTTCAGATGGAAACAACCTGAAAAATATATTAATAGAATATTAATTTTCTATTAGAGGTTGATGATGAATATTTTACCATCAATTAGTGACAATTTGCCGCAACATTTTATTTCATCAAGTAAAGTACCACATTTCTTCCTTCAAAAGCCCCCAGCTGGCACGGTTACGACAGTTGCGCTTCACCCCGGATCATCGATCGACCTCACCCAGATCGGCAACGAAGGCATGCTGTTTGAGCAGCAAGGCCAGAGCCTCGTGCTTGTTTTCAGGGACGGGGCCCAAATCATCCTCGACAACTTCTATGATGTCCAAACCGGAAAGATCCTGCCCGAGCTTTTCCAGATCGGCGATATAGTCCTTTCACCCGAACAATTCGCAGCCGCATTTGATATCAATGGCAATATGGCCGAACCGGCGGAAGGCTCTGCCCCTGCGAAAGACGTCGTTTCCGGATCAGCCCATTTTGAAGGGTTCAAATCACCGGTCGACTTTCTTCATGCGTCATCCATCTCGACCCATGGCTCCAACTCAACCCTTCCAGACACGCAGTCGAGACCAGGGACCTTCGCCCCGGTTCAGCAAATGATATTGGGGGCTGATCCGGAAGACAACGAGCCGGTAACAGCGGCAGATGGCGCCGTGAGCACAGACGAGAACACCCCCCTTGCCGGTTCGGTCAGCGCCTCTGACCCTGATGGCGACGCGCTCACCTACAGTCTTGTCAGCACTCCGGCAGAAGGCAGCCTCACCTTCAATGCCGATGGCTCCTATCAATTCGACCCCGGCTCCGCCTTTGATGATCTGGCCGCAGGAGAAAGCCGAGCCGTCTCTTTCACCTATCAGGCCGATGATGCCAGAGGGTCGACCGATCAGGCCACCATCACCATCACGGTTACCGGAGCCAATGATGCGCCGGTCGCAGGCGCCGTTGCTGCCACCAGCAGTGAGGATGGACCAGCAACCCTCATCACGCCGGATGTCTCTGACCCAGATCTTTCCGACAGTGCCAGCTTCGCCCTCGATACCTCCGCAACACTCGGGACCGTCAGCCTCAGTCCGGATGGCACCTTCAGCTATTCCGCCAACGGTGCCTTCGAGACGCTGGCCGAGGGAGAAACGGCAACCGACAGCTTCAGCTATACCGTCTCTGACGGACATGGCGGCAGCAGCACAGCAACCGTCACGGTCACCATCACCGGTGCCAATGATGCACCAGATGGCATAACCCTGTCGGCAAACGAGATAGCCGAGAACACATCCGGAACCATCGTCGGCATCCTTGACACGACAGATGTCGATGACTCGGACAGCCACAGTTACGTCGTCTCCGATGACCGCTTCGAAATCGTCAACCAGAATGGCACCTTTGTTCTGGCCTTGAGAGATGGTGTCAGCCTTGACCATGAGGCAGACCCCACGGTCACCCTGTCGGTCACATCCACCGACAATCATGGTGCATCGGTCAGCGAGAACTTCACCATCAATGTCGCCGACATCAACGAGCCGGTAACAGCCTCAGATGGCGCCGTGAGCACAGACGAGAACACCCTCCTTGCCGGTTCGGTCAGCGCCTCTGACCCTGATGGCGATGCGCTCACCTACAGTCTTGTCAGCACTCCGGCAGAAGGCAGCCTCACCCTCAATGCCGATGGCTCCTATCAATTCGACCCCGGCTCCGCCTTTGATGATCTGGCCGCAGGAGAAAGCCGAGCCGTCTCTTTCACCTATCAGGCCGATGATGCCAGAGGGTCGACCGATCAGGCCACCATCACCATCACGGTCACCGGAGCCAACAATCCTCCCGTGGCGAATGACGACACGTTGAACACGGGAGAGACCTCGTACGACAACCCGACTCTGACGGCCTTGGGGGACGGCACGCTCCTGTCCGCCCCATCCGAGAGTGTCGGCAGGCTGCTCGAAACCTACTCATCGGACAATACGAATCTCGTCATCTATTCCACAGGCAATGGAACCGGCGTTCACGGGCTTTATATCGATACCGACGGCAATGCCATTGGCGGCTCTTTTGAACTTGATATCGACATTTCATCCAACACAGCCGAGATCAATTGTTCGATACTCGATAATGGCAACCTCTTTGTAGAGTGGCAGGCCGCAGGAGAGACAAGGATCGCCTTGTTGTCTTCCGATGGCCATGTGATCACGGCACCCGTTTCTCTGGGCAGTACCATTTCGAGCCATTATGACAGCTCGATTGCAAGCCTGTCTGATGGAACCATCGTCGTTGCCACCAATATTGGCTCATCCTATAGCGCCAACTCCGTTGTCCTGTTCAGTGTATCCATCAACGAAGACAACAGCTTCGCGGTCGCCCAACAAGCCAGCGTCAATCTATCCGGCGTGGATTCCTACGCAGGTGTTGCAGTCAACGGAAATGACGACATAGCCCTAGTCTGGCGCAATGGCAGCTACATTTCGAATTGGTGGGGCTCGAACGGCTACGTGCAGCTTTTTGACTCCGACTTCAACGCCATCACTACTCCGCAACAGTTCAATACCAACAGCGGCGTCATCAGCCCCGGCATTACCGCTCAAAGCGATGGCAGCTTTGCAATCACCTGGGTGCGATACACCGATTGGGCCCCCAATTGGCTTGACACCTCAGGCTGCATCCTTTCCAGCGACGGCACGATACTTGGCTCTGGCGAGTTCATGGTCAATGATGTCACGACGGGCGGACAAGGCGGCTGGTCCATAGGCCCGGCATTCGCAGGCGGCATTCTCATGCCCTACAGCACGGATCTCGACACCGGGTACGGCTACAACACGACCACGGATGCAGCGATACGCTATTTCAGCGCTGACGGGACGGTCTTTTCCAACTCTCTCGTTTTCGGCGACCAGTATGAACAGCATAGCGTCGGCGTCCTGACCTTGGCGGATGGCCGCATGCTTCTGGTCTATTTCGACAATTCCGGCGCCTACGGGCAACAAGGCGGATATGGCGTGGTCGCGCAGTTGATCGAACTGACTGGCGTGACCCAGGCGCTGGAAGCGACCGAAGAAAACGTCCTGACCATCGAAGCAGATGCCTTGCTGGCCAACGATACGGATCCGGACGGCGATGCACTGACCATCAGAGATGTGTCGGATATCAGCGACCATGGAGCCTCCGTCACGCTCAATGCGGATGGGACGATCAGCTATGACCCGACGGGCGTTGCCAGTATTCAGGCTCTCGCAGTTGGCGAAACCCTCCTGGACACGTTCACCTATGAGGTTTCCGATGGCCATGGCGGAGCTGACACGGCAACGGTCGCCTTTGCTGTGGCAGGAGTCAATGACGCACCAACCCTTTCTGCTGGCTCGGCTTCGGCCTTGGAGGACGGGGTTGCAGTCTTGCTCGACCTTGCAACACTTGGCAATGATATCGACAGCGACGACGACGGCGCCAGCCTGACCTATAGCGTGAGCAGCGCACCAGTTGAAGCATCTGCAACGATCTCGGGCACGAGCCTTAGCTTTGATCCCGGAGCGGACTTTCAGGATCTGGGTGCGGGCGATAGCCGGAATGTGACCTTCGAGATCACAGCAACCGACAGTCATGGAGCTACCGCGACAGACACCGTGACAATCACCATAACCGGCGTCAACGATGCGCCAGTCGTTCAGGCGCTGAACCTGGGCAGTCGCAGTGAGGACGACGGCATCCAGAGGTTCGATCTGACATCGGGACAATCCGACCCGGACAGCGGCGATACGCTCACAGCAACCAATATTACCATCACGGACGAAGACGGCAACAGCGTCGCTTTCTCCAACAATACCGACGGCACGATTTCCATTGATACCAACCAATTCAACGATCTGTGGACTGATGAGGCCCATGTTCTGACCGTCAGCTATTTCGTATCGGATGGTCAGGCGGCAGTGGCCAACACGGCGACGCTGACAATCACCGGCGTTAATGATGCTCCCGCGCAGTCACACACGCTTGTGGCCCAATCAAGCTTCATTGATGAGGACTTCTGCTATCAATTGCCCGCTGACACATTTGTAGACAGTGATGGCGAACAGTCCCTTGCCTATAGTGTCACATTGAGCGACGGCAGCGCATTGCCTGTCTGGCTTTCCTTCGATATCGCAACCCGGACGCTTTCCTTTGCGGCCAATGCCCCCGGTGACAATGATGTGGGACAGCTGTCGCTGCTGATTACAGCGACGGAGCCCGACGGGCAGAGCGCCACCACGACCATGACCCTCAGCCTGCTCGATGGCGAACTTGTAGAGGGGACTGCGGGCAATGATGTTATGGAAGGCACCATTCAGGGCGATCTGCTTCTCGGCCTTGGTGGGGACGACGAGATTACTGGTCTGCCGGGTGCCGATTACATCGATGGTGGCGATGACGACGACACCCTCCATGGCGAGGCTGGCGATGATGTGCTCATCGGCGGGGCCGGTGATGACTACCTCTATGGTGAGGGCGGTGACGATGAACTCACCGGCGGCGACGGGATCGATCGGCTTTACGGCGGAGATGGGGTCGACCATCTCACAGGTGGTGAAGGCAACGACACGCTGGATGGCGGCGATGGCAACGACGTGCTTCTTGGCGAGGCCGGAAACGATACCCTGTCCGGCGGGAACGGCAATGATGAGCTGACCGGCGGCGAGGGGGACGATCTTATCTACGCCGGGTTAGGCAACGATACGCTCTCCGGAAATGATGGCAACGATGCCCTGCTCGATATGGATTGGAATGATGCCGGAACCGATTATCTAAGCGGAGGAGCTGGCGATGATCGATTGCATGCGACTGGTGGCAACGATGAACTCTATGGAGGAGATGGCAACGACATTTTGTCTACCTACGGTCCAGGGAGCTACACTGATACGCTTTATGGCGAAGCAGGCAACGATCAGTTCTATATCGGATATAGCCTCTATGTTGAAACCTGGGATGGGCAGCAATACTACTCCAACCAAGGGGCATACTCATATCACTCGTCATTAGCATATGGCGGGGATGGACAAGATAGCTTCTCTACAAGAAATGCCTATGCCGGAGGTGAACTATACGGTGGCGCCGATAACGACACCTTCACAATCACCTATTCCACTGGCACGTTGCTTATCGATGGTGGCGATGGCAACGACAGCGTCAACCTGTCCAGTGCCAGTAGCTACAACGGTTCCAGCTTCACCATCCTTGGGGGAGCGGGTGATGACAGCTTCACCGGGGTCAGCGCCTATGCCTATGGCGGCCTCAATCTGGTGGCCGGGTCCGGGGCTGATACCATTGCAATCCATGCCCGGACACAAGGGGCGACCCTCACCCTGGGGGATGTGGGCTCTGCCGATACCGATGCGGACAGCATCACGTTGCTGGGTTGGGCGGGCACGGAGGCGACCGCGCTGACCATCACTGACTTTGATGCCAGTCGTGACACCCTTGACTTCGATGCTGTGCTCAACAGTAACCTCACCGGCTGGGACGGCTCGTCCAACCCGTTCGGGGCGGGACTGATGCAACTCGTCCAGTCCGGCTCGGATGTCCTGTTGCAGGTCGATGCCGATGGCGGGGGCGACAGCTACCTCACCATGATCACCTTCCAGAACACAAACCTGGCAGACTTCTCGGAAAGCAACTTCATGCCACCCTACCCGCCCGACGGGTCAGGCATCTATGGCCAGACGATAAGCGGCACCACTGGCGCTGACATCCTGACCGGCACCATTGGAGACGATATCCTTTCCGGCCTCGGCGGCATCGATCAACTGAGTGGCGGCAACGGCAATGACATCCTTTCGGGTGGAACTGGCAATGACCAACTGAGCGGCGGCTTCGGACACGACACCTTTGTCATGGAGACGGGAGGCGGCGTGGACTCCCTGCTTGATTTCGACAGTGATGAAGACCAGATCGACATTTCAGATCTTCTCGCTGCCGCCTTTGCCCCATCCACTCCGGAAAGTTTCGTCTATGCGCAAGCGATGGCTGATGGCAGTGGTGCTGCGCTCTATGTCGACGCGGATGGATCTGGCAACCTGCACGGCTTCGAACAGGTAGCTCAGCTTGCCGGTCTCTCGGCCGGAGACGTGGTAAGCACCCTCTACGATGATCTGGGAGACATCACCCAGATCACGGTTCTTGCAGCCTCGGGCTGAATCATGAGAAGGGATGGCAATGGTTGCTCTTCACAGCAGCCATTGCCCCGTCGCCATCAGACCAATCGGGAGCCACGGCCAGCACGGCGATACTCAACCGGAGATCCTGCCCTGACAAATGCCACAGGCCTTAACTTTCGGGAACGGATGCCGTTCAGCCTGATGAAAGCGCATCGCGCACCATGCCGGGCAGCCTTGTGTCTGACCGCATTGGGTGGGTGTGCAGGAGAACGTGATCCCTCGCATTGCCCGCACAAACAGTGGAATGGTCAAGAAAACAAGGCAAGGCCATCAGTAAGCAGTCCGCGGCAGCAGGCAACTTTGCAAAAAAGCCAACCAACCAGGGTTTGCGCTTCAAAAGAGCTCTTATCTCTCTCTAAGAGCTTCCCATTGCGCCTTTTTTAAAGGCTTCAAAAGGTAATCCATCACCGTCTTGCTTCCAGTCAGAATATCGACACTTGCGATCATTCCGGGAATAATGGGTAATCTTTTGTTTTTACTGCCCAGTCCATTTTTGTCGGCTTTGAGAATGACCTGGTAGTATGTCTGCCCTTCCTTGTCCGTCACGGTGTCGGCGCTGATCCGCTCGACATGGGCAGCCAAGTCACCGTAGATTGTGTAGTCGTAGGCGGTTACCTTGACCCGGGCATCCTGATCAGGATGGATGAAGGCGATATCACGAGGGCTTACCCGCGCCTGTACCCGCAGGTCTGCGTCGGAAGGCACGATTTCTACCAAGACCGCTCCCTGCTGGACGACCGCCCCCACGGTTTTGACATGCATCGTGTTGACGATGCCATTGACCGGCGTCCGCAACACCGTCCGTGCCACCTTGGCTTGCAGGCGGGTGATGCTTTCCTTGAGAACATTCCGCTCACCCAGTGATTTGGCAAGCTCCTCGCGGGCGCGGGCCATATAGCTGGACGTTACGGCCGACAGTTTGGCTTGCGCCTCGGCAATGGCGGCCTCGATTCTGGGGCTGCTCGCCTCCAGAACAGCCTTCTCGCGCCGTTCGGCAAGCGCCTGCCGCTCCAGCCGGATCAACTGTAGCTCCGGAATGGAACCTGTACGGTTCAGATCTCGGGCAAGTTCCAGCTCCCTTGTCGTCAGATTCATGGTGCCCACAATCTCACGGAGCTTTGTTTCATTCTCGACCATCTCGATGCGGCGCTGAGCCACTTGTTGCCTGGCAACCGCCAGTTCCTGCTCCAGAGCATCCTGACGCACGTTGTAGAGGGCCAATTCCTCGTCACACAATTGCTGAGGCAGGTCAGGGCGATCGGAATAATCGAGCGCTGTGCCTTTCACCTCGGCCATCAATCGCATTTGGCGGACGTCAAGGGCTGCAATACGTTCCTTCACCTCCCCCAGTTCAGACAGGGCGCTGGTGTCGTCAATGCTGATGACGTCCTGTCCAACAGAGACGGCATCCCCCTCCTGGACATGGACAGAGGACACGACACCGGGATAGAGGGACTGCAGAAGCTGGTTTTCCTGTGCCGCGATGAAGCGCCCCTGCCCTCTGACAACCTCGTCAACCGAGGCGTTGGCCGCCCAGAAGCCACCCCCGATCAGCATGGCCACGATGGTCAGCAACAGCAGCCATGACAGACCGGACCGACTGGTCTTCATGGCCTGCCGCACATCATTGGCATATTGTTCCTCGATCCCGCGCACTAGGCATTCTCCGACGTATTCACTTTGCGAAGCCTCTTGAGAGCCGCCAGAACAGCATCCTTGCCGTCGTCCATCGCAACCCTGCCCTGATCCAGAACGATGATCCGGTCAGCCAGCTCCAGCATCCGCTCCTTGTGGGTGGCAAGGATGAGCGTATTGTTCGGGCCAAGCTCCGATTTGAGCGTTGCCATGAACCGCCTTTCAGAGGCAGAATCCATGGAGGCGGTGGGTTCATCGAGAAACAGGATGGCGGGCTTCTTTATCAGAACTCGCGCCAGGGCAATCGCCTGCTTCTGCCCTCCTGAAAGATTGCGGCCACGCTCATGCACCGGCATTGCCAACCCGAGCGGATGTCGGGCCGCAAACTGGTCCACCCCGCTGATCCGCAGGCTTTCCACGACCTCCTCGTCCGACGCGAAGGGATGCCCCACGATGACATTGTCTCTGAGACTACCCTCAAACAGATCCGGATCCTGACTGCAATAGACGATAACCTTGCGAATCGCAGCGGCGCCAAACTGGCTGATGTTCTGATCATCGATCAGCACTGCCCCGTCTGTCGGATCGAGCAACCCCGCCAGACAACGCCCCAGGCTACTCTTGCCTGAGCCGATCTGTCCGATGATGGCAACGCGCTCGCCAGGCCTGATGGTGACGGAAATATCCTGTAACGAGGCGATGTCCGACCCCGGATAATTCAGGGAAAGCGCACGGGCCGATATCGAATGGCCCTCTTTTCTGGCAACGATGCCTTGCTGGGTGGCAACTGTGTCTCCGGGGAGCGCCATGAAGCCATTCAAGCCCTTCAGGGACGAGCGGGCATGGGCCAGTCGCGAAAGGGCTTGGGCAACATTGGACAATGGAGCCAATACCCGCCCGGACAGGATGTTGGTGGCAATGAGGGCGCCTACGGTGATGTGCCCTTCAAGAACCAGAAACACGCCCCAGGTGATCACAGCAACAGACACGATCTGTTGGGTGGTCGTCATGCAGGTCAGTGACAGGGTGTTCCAGAAGCGGGCCGCGCTTGACGACTTGCTGGAGGCAGCAACGGCTCGGTCCCATTGGCGGCGTAGCCATGAGGCTGCTCCGATTGCCTTGACATCCTCCAGCCCGCCGACAGTGCTGACAAGAAGGCCGTGGCGGCGGGAAGCATCCGACTGGGATCGCCGGGCTGCGGCATTCATCGGGATCTGGCACAGAAGCGTGAAAGTCAACACGGCAGGGACGGCAATGGCGGCCACCAGCATCAATGGCCCGACGATCAGCCACATGACATAGAGAAACACACCGATGAACACGCTGTCCAGGGCCGCAACCACCGCTCCTGAGGTCAGCGCGTCCCGGATCGTGTCGAATTCCCTTATCTGATTGGAAAGCACGCCGGTCGAGACGGGGCGAGCCTGCAAGCGCAGTGAAACTAGATGATCATAAAGGCGCCCGGAAATTGACATGTCGATCCGCCGACCGGTCGCATCGACAATCCATGATCGCAGGATGCGCAGGATGAGATCGAACAGAATCGCAATCGACACCCCAATCGTCAGCGTCCAGAGCGTCGGGATGGCAAGGTTCGGGATGACCCGGTCGTAGACATTCATGACGAACAAGGGACTGGCCAAAGCAAGAAGATTGACCAGCAGGGCTGCGACAGCCACCTGAGCATAACTGGGCCAGAAGTGCGTGACCGTTGACCAGAACCAGTTGGCATTGTCGTTTTCCGGCCAGTCATCCGAGGGGGAGTGAATGGAACGGGCATCGGGTGTCAGAAAGGCGCAATATCCCGCGTAGTCCCGTTCGAGATTGCGGCTGCCAAGGCGTCTTGAACCGCCCTTGTCTCCGGGCACGAACACTTGCACGCTGCTCTTTGACAGGCGCTGTTCCAGAACAAGGCCGGAGCCGTCTTTCATAAACAAGACAACCGGCAAGGTGACGGAGGGAATGGAACGGATCGTGCTCTTCTCGATCCGGACCTTCAGTCCAAGCTTCTCGGCCGCCTGCAGGAAAAGATCCGAAGGAATACCGGCGGGAGAAACCGCCAGCTTATCATTCAGTTCATCCTCGGAGGCTGCCAGTCCATGAAACCGGGCGACCCGGACCAGACAGGTCGCCAAACCGGTATGCGCAGCAGCACCGCGCTCTTCTGCAACAGACGGTTGCCCTTTGCTGTCGGGATCGGACTTCACATCCGTTTCAATCGAGTTTTCCAGCACGCGTCAAACCTACCCGTCTCTCAATGGCCCTCTCATTGAAAGGCAGACTATTTCTGACCAAGAGGCTTGATCACGAAGCCGTTTGAAAGGGCAAACCCGGCGGCTGAGCGGGGCCTTTCCATCAGGCCCGTTTCCGCCACAGGCGCAATGTGAAAATGCTCGAGCAATCCGCCCATCGAGGCCAGAACCTGATAGCGGGCAAAGAGTGCGATTGTCTCCGTACTTGCCAGTTCCATGCGCAAATTGGTCAGGCTGCCATCCGCGGACAACAGGTCGAGATAGCTGCGTTGCCCTGCGTCGAATTCCCGTTCATAGGCAGCGGCCAGAGCCTGCCCCTCCTCGATTTGCCGCTTCAGCGCAGTCAGGCGCTTATCGTTGCTGGACATGGTCACCCATGCGGTTCGGATCGACTGATCGATATCCCGGAGCAACTGCTCCAGATAGATCTTGCGATTGGACTGGCGCTCGATCTGCTCATCTTCTCTGGCCTTGGTGTTGCCGCCATTGAAAATGTTCCATGACAGCTGGACCCCGGCATATTCTTCATGACGACGCCCAGGAACAGCGTTGACATCCTCTCCATAGGACGCCCGCCCCACCAGGGATACTGTCGGCAGGAAAGAGCTGCCAGCCCGCTTGCGGTCATAGCCGAGCGCATCGATATCCTTTTCAACCGCCTGACAAGACGGATTGTCGGAGTGGGCTTTCTCCATTGCTGCAGCAATGTTTTTCGGCATGCCGGACGGATAACGAACGGCGTCGAGCTTTTCCGGTTTCTGGCCAGTCAGGTTGATGAATTTCGCCTCGACAGTGCCAAGCGCCTGCTCCACTTCACCTACGACGGATTCAGCCGAGCGCAACCGTTCCCTTGCCTGCACGACATCGCCCCGAATGGCAGAGCCGCCATTGTAGGCCCGTTCAATCTTGGCAAGGTATCTCTGATGGGTTGCGATATTCTGGTTCACGATGGCAAGGATGCGGCGGTGCCGCAGCAGATCGAGATAGGCTTCGGTGGTCTGCAGTGCGACCTGCTCGGATTCTTCCAGGATGCGCAAGGCTGAAGCATTCAGTCGAGCAATCTGGCCATAGACATGGTTGGCCCTGACGTGCTCCCCTTTATGTACCCGTTTAAAAGTTAGCTCTGTTCCAGTTTTGATCCCGTCTGGATCTGGTTGCGAACTCGATTGGGGTTAGTCCTTCTAGGGCTGTATGAGGTCTGTTGGTGTTGTAGTCAATTCTCCATTCTTCAATCAGCCTTTTGGCCGCTGGCAAATTGGGAAAGAGGTGCTCGTTGAGGCACTCATCACGCAGTCGCCCATTGAAGCTTTCAACAAAGCCATTCTGCATGGGTTTCCCTGGTGCGATATAGTGCCATTCCACCTTGCGCTCCTCTTGCCATTTCAGGATCGCATTCGAGGTCAGTTCAGTGCCATTATCGCTAACTACCATGTATGGATAACCTCGCCGCTCAGCGATGGCATCAAGCTCTCTGGCTACACGAAGGCCTGATAGGCTCGTATCCACAACGGATGCCAGACACTCTCGGCTGAAGTCATCAATGACATTCAGGATTCTGAACCGCCTTCCGTCAACAAGGCTGTCCGAGACGAAGTCCAAGCTCCAGCGTTGATTGCGCTCTTGAGGGATGGCCATGGGCGCTCTGGTTCCCAAAGCACGCTTTCGTCCACCTCTCTTGCGCACAGTCAGTTTTTCTTCCTTGTAGAGCCGATACAGCTTCTTCCAGTTGACCTGCCAGCCTTCACGTTTAAGCAGGATATGCAGACGCCTGTAACCAAAACGACGTCGCTCGGACGATAGCTCGACAAGCCTCTTACGAAGTAGCTCATTGTCATCTCGCTTTGATTGGTAGCGGTAAACGCGGGGAGAGATACCCACCAGCTCACACGCCTTGCGTTGGGAACAATCTTTGTGTGTCATGGCCCAGTCCACCGCACGTCGTCGAGAACCGGGCTTCAGAAGTTTTTTCCTAGCATCTCTTTGAGAGTGGCAACATCAAGCATCTGCTCGGCCAGCAACTTCTTTAGCCGCATGTTCTCTTCCTCGAGAGCTTTCAAACGGCGGGCTTCAGACACTTCCATGCCGCCATACTTGGACCGCCACTTGTAGAAAGTTGCATCACTGACGCCATGCTTGCGACAAAGCTCTGACGCGGTCAGGCCTGCTTGATGTTCCTTCAAAATGCCGATGATCTGCTCTTCGCTAAAACGGCTTCTCTTCATTGTCTATCTCCTCGTTGGGAAACAGACTAACCAAAAATCGAGGACATTTCAGGGGAGCACGTCAGCCCGATCAAACCCCTCGAACAGCACCAGCCCGACTTGAGCGGTCGCCTGCCGGTTGACGTTCCATTTGTTGTTGCGGCTGGCCACAAGACCATTGGGCTGATCGATCTTCTGCTGCCCCGCATCAAGACTGACATCGACGGTTGGCAGGTAACGGCCGGTTGCCTGACGCAGCCGCGTCTGTTCGACCTTCTTGTCTCCCACCCGGGCGAGGATCTTGGGATTGGTCTGGACGGCCTGTTCAATGGCCTGTGCCAATGTCATGGAATGAGCCGCTCCGCTAAGGCCCGGGAAGGCAAGGGTTGTACATGCGGACAAAACCAACGCACGAAAAATTTTACTCGTCATGAAGTGCATACCGTCATAATTGTTGACAGAAATGCCCCGAACCAAACCAAAAGATAAAAATTTTGCGACACCGGGGCTAATTCTTAAAATTTTATTAAAGTGTATACACAACCAGATACAATTAGGAACGCAACATATTTGAATTAATTGTAAATATCCAAAAAGAAACACCACAGATTGAGACACATGGTCGCAATCACCGCAAGGACACTTGACCTCGGCACCATTTTAAAAAGGGGATCAAGGGGATAAGGGCTGCTGCCACAAACCGGCACACGTCCGCATCCTAGCAACGATCAGCGCGATCGTATCGCCATATCGGCTTGCGAGCATGGACACCCGGACCACCAGACCGGTGCGCCACATAGGGCTCATCAAAAGCCGACGGCTCTTTCGGGAGGCCAACCTCGCCATCGCACCAGGCACCAACGACAACAACCGAATCGATCCTTCGCAATCAGTCCTGCCTGCGTAAAATTCGCAACAAAAGGATCTGCTCACCTAGAGGGAACAAGGCGTCATGGAACCATCATGTGAGGGAGAAAAATGGTGCTGCAAGAGAGAATTGAACTCTCGCCAACAATCCAATAATCCCTTATAAAACAACACCTTAAAGTCCTGTCGCCAGCACAAACGGTAACAGCTTTCTGTAACAAAATCAACTTAAAGGCTAGTCGTCATAGTGCTTTTCGCTATCGGGACTACTAGATGCTGCACTTGAATTTGAAGAACCGAGTTAAATGCGGGATTAATAATATAGCGCAGATCATCTCCGGCCATTCTTGAGCGCATATTTAACAGCTTAATATCATATCCAAAATCAAAAATGTAAAGCTCTCTCGACTCGTGAATAATTCCCAGCACACCATAATACAAAAGATATTGTATTATCTTATCCTTCTGATCATCATCAATTTCAGTCTTATCAAGAACTTTATCAAGAGAAATTTTAGAAAGAATATTTTTTTCTCCCAAAAAATTATATATAACATCCTTACTCTCAGGAAATACATCATTCATTTCCTTACCAAGCTCAATCAATATATCCTGAGAATAATTCTTCATTCCTTTTTCAAAATCTTCTTCTCCAATTTGCTTTCTCCTAAAATTACTGGCATGTCCTCTTGCATGAGCAAATATCTTAATTACATTTCTTGGCCTCATCAAGGATCTTTCAATTACATACTGACTACTTTCTTCACCTCGAACATGAGAAGTGCAAATTAATTTCCAGATTGTCATGAAATTATCATCTTGGTGTTTTGACGGCAAATCATTGACCAGTCTAAGCCGAAGCAACTCGCGCAACAGATCTTGATCTTTCCAATCCAATGCAGTCCGCATATCCTTTGCGTAATCAGCCGAGTTAGCCATAAGCAGCTCATAAACATCATTACGAACAAAGACTATACATTTAAAACCGTGCCGATCTTTGTGCATAGATCTTTCAATTTTTCTACTTGCATCAATCAAACAACGTAGAACCGTAGTATCAACAATATCTATTCCGTCAGTTGCCCATCCCTTATCAAGATTATCAAAAAGAACCCAGACGTCCCCTTTGTGTTCAAGATACTTAGAGACTCTTTCTTTCAATTTTTTCAAATCATGAGTATAAACGAGCTCGGTAACGTCGCTCGCAGTTAAGTTCTGCTCTATATCGCAGCCAAATTTTTGGGAAAAATTCTCGCTCAATCGTTGGGACAACGTCAAAAGACGTTCAGAAAAATCTCCATCAGAAGCAAAGTCATCGACTTCATAAGCTTCTTCCAGTTCTTGATATAGGTCATGTAACAGATGGTCATTCTTGTGACGCTTTTTATCTTTCTCAAGAATTTTATAAGCAACTTCCAAAAGTATCAAATACTCCCAAAAAGCAATTATAAGGTGCTGCTGAGACCCTCTACTAAGATATTTCAATATATTTTCTTTTAACTTAATTAATTGATATCCTTCTGGCTTCAAATCAACAACAATATTTCTCTTGTCTCTTCTAAGCTTATTCCTAATCATAACAAAAAGAGCTGTTTTCCCAGACCCTTTTCTTCCTGTCACTAAATTCACCTCACCGCGAAGAGCCCGATTATATTCATCAGTACTAAGGAAGTATTCCTCCAGAGTTGCCATTTCGTTTTCCGCAGTGGGATCTCCGACTGAGATTTGATCAAGCAGATTTGAAGGCCGCTCCTTAGTTGGCTCAGCGTTTTGCAGGTGCTGATTGATTTTGGGGCAGAAATCAGCAATGTGCTCAACGATATCGTCCGTGTGCTTAAAAACCTCTACTGCATCTCGGACATCTAAAGGGATATTTGCTGAATAATCTGCCATTAGCAGAGTTGGTTTTCCCATTCCTATAGCAAGACCATAGACAAAGAGCGTCCGAACATTATGAACCGCAGCTTCAGAGATCGCATCTTGTTGTAGGTGCAGTATCACTCCGGAAGAAATTCCAACTTGGCGAATAGCATCAATCGCTGAAAGCCGAGGTTCCTCGCTAGGCATAAATGAACGATACCGATATCCCGACTTCTTTGTCCTTGATGCGATAACAGTAGCCGCTTGAGTGCGCTTAGGCGGCTCAACGATGTAAAGTGGGGCCCTTCTGTCAAGTTCCGAAGTAACAGGATAGGGATCTTCTGATATTTTTGAAATCAAGATACGCTCTAGATCTTCAGAATCTCCATATTTTTTATACCCCAGCGTATCAAAAATCCCAGCTTCTTTAGCCAAAGAAACATCACCACCAATCTCTCCACAACGGATTAGTTGGACTTTCTTTTGTCTTCCAATTGCGTATCCTATCTCGTAAACAACATTTAAGTTAAGATAGGTAACATCAGCGACAATGTATTTAGAGTTATCTATATTTGCGTGTATTGGATCAACGAGAGGTCTTCCTGCGATATCATTAAATACCCATGGCTTATAAAAAACAGGGTTCGCGTCAACGGCATTAGCCTGACGTACGCCCTCTTCGAGTATCTTCTGAAGGGACTGATCTTGTGAAGGATATGCCACAAAGGCTGTTTTATTTCCCGACATATTGCACCCAGTAGTTTTTCCTAACCACACTATGCACTCGCAGCTAGCCAATATCTACCATAAATTGTCTCTATTCATATTAAATACCATTCGCAATTCCTTTCAACACCTCCCCCTCTATGTCTTATTAAAGTATACCCCAGCAGGACGTCCGATGAATAGCTGTGGACCGTCCTTTTTAAGTCCTTTTCAATTTATCGGACAAATATTATTGATATGTCTAGACCCTAATCGGACAGAGTAGGACAGGCATCAATGACCAAGTATGGATACGCCCGTGTCAGCACCACTGACCAAGATCTCACCGTGCAGCGAGAAGCACTGACACCAATCACCGACATGATCAGGGAGGAGAAGCAGTCCGGTACCAGCTTGAAGAACCGGTCTGAACTTCGGACCATCCTTGACTTCATCCATGAAGGTGACGTGTTGGTGGTCACCCGGATTGACCGCTTGGCCCGTTCGGTGGCTGATCTGTCAGCTATCGTGAAGGAACTGACGGACAAAGGGGCTTCCCTTGAGGTGACAGAGCAGAACATCGACACCAGCACAGCAACCGGCAA
This sequence comes from uncultured Cohaesibacter sp., assembly GCF_963666525.1. Lineage (NCBI taxonomy): Bacteria > Pseudomonadati > Pseudomonadota > Alphaproteobacteria > Hyphomicrobiales > Cohaesibacteraceae > Cohaesibacter > uncultured Cohaesibacter sp. Next base: position 3,468,141 of record NZ_OY762905.1, on the reverse strand, counting down.
CGCCTTCCTCCAGATGCTCGGTGTGTTTGCCGAGTTTGAGACGAACATCAGGCGAGAGAGGCAGCTTGAGGGGATCGCCAAGGCCAAACAGGAGGGCAAGTATAGGGGACGCAAGAAGAGCATCGATCGTGAGGCAATCAGGAAGATGCAGCAGGACGGGAAAGGACCAGCGGCCATCGCCAAGGAACTGGGTGTTGCTCGGTCCAGCGTCTACCGCCTTCTTGATGAGGAATGAGGCGGCGGTGTTGCTTAGGTCAACCCCCGCCCTTATGGAGCTGGCGGCATAGGCCATTGGTCACCGCCAGGTCCCCCCAAGGGGGAAACTCAGCTTTCTCTCTGTCTGATATATGGTCTCAGAAGTTTTTCCAAAAAATGAGCCGTTGGGACTCCAGTACCTGCTGATGATCCCTGTTTTAGATAACCAAGTACACTACTCCACAACTTTCTCCTGTCAGGAGCAGGGCCAGAAGACTCTGCTTTCTGCCATTTCAGCAGGAGATAGTCCCACTAGCCCAGATAGTCCCGCTATCGTTGGTTTTATTCTTGTGACACGCAACCAACCATGTGAATAATGGGAGGCCTCATTAACGCCCAGCAGGGCTAACCAAGGAGGCCCTTGCCATGAACGCAAGACCAGACCCAGATTACGTCTACACCATCATCTTCTACAACAGCAGCAACCAGCGTATCGCGACCAGAACAGCAGAGGCGGAGGGTTTCTGGGAAGCATGTCTTCATGGTCATGCAATCCTGTTTGATGGCTCGGTGGCAGGGGCGGAGGAGTTTGACATCATCGAACCACCCCTTGCTGCTTAGAAGTGAGGGATGCCACAGGAAGCCCTGAGGGACTCACTGAGAGCTTTTCAGGCTTCTGTGGTGGCGGGGTGCGAGGTGGATGTAGATCGTCTCCTGTAGGCTCCTGAGGGCCTCTGAGGAATCCTCTGGTTATCCTTGGGGGCTGTACCTCCCAAGAAACAAAAAAGGTGGGATCAAGGAATAAGGGATATTGCGTATACAGCAACAGCCGATACAGCTGACCAAGTAACAGACAGGCCGGTCTGGCAGTAACTGCTGGGTCTATTGGTCGTTATCTGAGAGTGTTCCTCAAGGAGCTACTCCTACTTGATAACTGATTGAAGGAACGCAGGGGTTACCTATAGATACCTCAAGGTTACAACGTAGAAGGCAGGACCGACCTTTCAAGGAGCTGGTCATACTAATCTGGAGGGCTGACCCTTGCTTGGTTCTTTCTGTGATGGTCAGGGGAAGGCTCTCGGGCCTCCTGAGGGCGCTCGGATCGATGGATCACTGAAGGGGCCTAACGGCTCCTGAGCGACTCCTCAGGGGCACCTGAGAGGTATTCTGACACGGTATAGGATTATCAGTAGTAGTTGGTAGCTAAGGCGGTCTCAGGGCTGACCTTGGAGAGCGGTACTGCTGACCAAGCAGGAGGGGTGGAACTCAGGGGAAACCTAGAGGTAACCTAGAGTTACACTTAGGGAGGTAATCTCTCCCCTCTGTATGAGTGGGTTTTGAACTCCTGCTTCCTGATCCGGTATCAGATCGGGCCTCGGAGACAGCTAAGGGTGACCTTGAGGGACCCTGTGAAAAGGCATCTCCTCCTTCTGGATGGGAGGGGTCTAAGCCGCTCCTGCCCTGATGGCAGGTCTGATGTTCTGTATGAGGGGGTTTAGAGCCAACTAACCGTCAGCTCCTTTGCAGCAGCATTGAGCCGCTTGGTCAGCGCACGGGCGCTGCTCATACCGAGCATCTTGGCTGCATCTGTGAACGTGTAGGTGCCCTCTAGGCTCAAGAAGTGCTCATATGCCTCCGCCTTGGGCTTCATGGCCGCAACCTTCTCCGTCTCCAACCTGAGCTGCTCCTGAAGACCCTCAAATACCCTCATAGTCATCTCGGCGAAGCTCATCTCGCCCTTGGCAACCTTCTCAGCGCTTTTGTTGTACTGCTCCGTCTTTCGGATGGTCGGGAGGACATCGCGGGTCACCCAGTCTTGAAACTTCTTGGCCTGAGGTTTGTCGGATCGAAGGATCAGCTTGTAGAGACCGGCCTCGGAGATCAGCATGCAGTCACGACCGGGATTGAAACCTAGATCCACTCGGCGGATGTAGGTTTTTTCGTCATCGTTTAGGCGTCGATACGCATTGCCTGTGTTCGTGATGTCGAGTGCCTTGCACACGTCAGCCGCGACGAACCACGGGTCATTCGGCTTATCCTCGAAGGTGACCGTGCGGATGTCGAAGGTGGTGCCAACCTGCCCGTCAAAGGTGGCGCGGTCAGCAAAGGTGAACGTGGAGACCGCTACTGCGTTGGAAGAACTGCTATTTCTATAGTATGGTAACCCTGCCGATTTATGTGCAGTTTTGAGCAAAACCGGCAGGGCCTTCCTTGTCCTGCTGGGGACATGACAAGGGGTCATCAACGTAATCAGGTTGAGTGCGTTCTATTGTCATAACAACCTAGAAAAACGACTATTGACCAGAAGGTGTATGGTCATTGGTTGAGGATGTTCAAAGCCCACGCCTTCTCCATGGCTTCCCTCTTGCGCCTCAGGGATGACCCTCGGCCATAGTTGGCGGCGCTGGAGGGACTTGAATGAGGTGGCTCAGGTCGAGACCCGGATACTGGATTTGTTTCATGGCTTCATCCAGTTTCATTAAGGTGAAGCCGCTGCCGTACCTGGCCTTCATTCCTTCACCACTGTGGCCCTGTAGGGCATCCATAATGTCGGCAGACACACCACAGTTGCGACATGCGTCTTCGAAGTTATGCCGGAAACTGTGAAAGGCGTTCTTACTCCTCTTCACGTCGATCTTTTTCAGCAAGTTGCCAAACGACCTTGAGAACCCGGTAGACCAATAGCCATCACTTCCCTGCTTCAAATCAAGGAACAACCGCTTCTCCTTTGCTGCCTTACGTGCCTTAAGGAGGTCATCGAAACCCAATTCTATCAGTTTGGGATGCACTGGGATTTTCCGCCAAGAACTAAGGGTCTTAAGGCTTTGCGTCTCGTCCTCCACCCGGACATTGAAGTATAGGACCCCCTCTTCCTTTTTCACGTCCGCCAGTCGGAGCTGGATAATCTCCCCCATTCTAGCGCCAGTATAGAGCCCAATGAGCGGCACCCAGAATTTGCCGGTGTCTCTGAGCACCAAGTCACCCTCAGTCATCCATCGTGCAGGAGATGCGCACCCCCGATAGATCGGCGCATTAAAGATTGCAGTCAGTTCTTCCGTCTTGAATGGCTCTCGCTCTTCACGCACCCTTTGGGTAACCCGTGGTTTCATTCCTTTGAACAAGTCTCCGGGGGCCTCGTCGTACTGGCCTTCAGCCCATGTCCAGAATGACCCCACAAAGCCCAGCAGCTTGTTCATGTTCTTGGTGGACATGGTATCCAGCCCAAGAGAGCTTGCCTTCTCAGCAGCTTCCTGAAGCCGTGTGATGCCCTTGAGTTCCTTACGCTTGGTCCAGTTGGGCGGTGTTTTCATTAGCATAGCCTTGAACGCTCGCGCATCTGCTTTTGTGTAATCGCAAATGGCACGGTCACCAACAGCATCGATGAAATGCTGCATCCAGACACGATGTTCTCGCTCGGTCTTAGGCACCCAACTTGTCTTGCTCTTCTCTGCGATCCACTCACCAACAGCTTCCGACAAAAGGGTGGTCTTCCCAACGCTTGAGCCGCTCTGGGGCTTCGTTGGTTCGGCAGGGGTCTCGATGATTTCGCCCCGCGCCCTTTCTCGGAACACTCCGAGGGCTCTGATACGTGCCTTGTGATACTCCAGAACGGCGGCATTCAGACTTGGTGATGAGGGATCAAGGCGGATGCCCAGTTTCTCTTTGAGTAACTCAAGGGTGTAGTCGGCAAAGTTCTTATTTTGCTTGCCGCGCCCGTATTCCGCCTTCAGCAACTGTTCACCTTCTCCAGCCAAGGAAACGTGCTCTTCAAACAATCGATCCGCATCGGCCTCTGAGAAACCCTCTTCCAGTCCGAAGCGATGCTCTCGCTCCCAGTCGTTATCATTGAGGCACTCCCAGTAGTGAAGTTCACCAACCAGTTTGATTTGCTCGTCAGTCAGGTCTGCCTGAGGTGGTGCAGTTTCCACAGACAGCTTTTGCCGGTGAGCCTCAAAACGTTGGTCAACTTCTACCGCCTTGATGCGGACAAGACGCAGCGCCTCACGGTAATCCGTGGTCTTCAGGGAGAAGGTTTCTTCCGTTTTGGGATATGTGTCTTTGATATCTACCGGGATTGCCGCACGGTGATAGTAGGTCGCATTTCGGCGGTATAGGCGTGGGTGTCCAGACATCTTTTCCATGGCTCCACTGTAACAGTTAGCTGGAACAACAGGAAGATAAAGCCTTGAATTATCAAGATGTTATTGAAATATCTGGGAGAAAAATGGTGCTGCAAGAGAGAATTGAACTCTCGACCTCTCCCTTACCAAGGGAGTGCTCTACCACTGAGCTACTGCAGCGAACCGTTGTTTGGATCAGATGTTGACCACCTGATGCGGGCGGTTTTTTGCATACCGATCTGGATTATGCAAGAGCGATTTTGAAAAAAGACAACAATTTTGTGAATTTGATGCGAGCTGTGAAAATCCCTGTGGGAGAATGCAGATCCTTTCCCTAGCCCATACGCCCGCTTCGGGCATAAACCATGTGGGAGGAAAAAGCGCAAAAGAGCCCTGAAATGGCCTCATTGTGGGCTTTCTTGCCGCACACTTTTGGTATAGAAACGGCCAACAGAAAAATCCGATGACCCATTCATTGCCCAATACAGCAGAAAAGATGCCTTCCACCGATTTTGACCCTGCCGCAAAAAACACCGAGAGAGAAGAGGCCGAACAAAGCACCGGCCCCCACGCCTCTGTCGAGTCTGTACGCAAACCGTCCGGGAGCAAGAACGATGATCGCAAGGCACGGCTTTCAAACGCCCTGAGGGACAATCTCAAGCGGCGGAAGGCCCAGAAGAGGGGGCGAAGCTCAATGGCGGCGAGCGACCCCGCAGCGTCCGGTTCGGCTGACGACAAGGACGGACAAGACGCAAGCTGATCCTATGCGGCTTTCTCGCAAGCTGCGGCTGTGTGCCAACCAGCAGATGCCGAGGATCATTCCTGCTGCAATGGGCTGAAAGTGTTTTTTGGAGAACCTCAGCACCGAGAGGTTCATCGGACCGGACAACAAGGCTGACGGGGCAGTTGAGAACAAACCCCGATTCGGCATCAAGCAATAACGGCGCTGCTGACAGAATGCGCAGGGCGACAACAGAAAGAGTTTGAAATGGACGCAATTCGCATCGTAGGCGGCGCAAAGTTGAACGGGGAAATCCCCATTTCCGGAGCCAAGAACGCAGCTCTGCCCCTGATGATCGCATCGCTCCTTTCCGAAGAGCCGTTGATTCTGGATAATCTGCCGCGCCTGCGCGATGTGCAGCAGCTCCAGCAGATTCTTTCCAACCATGGCGTCAGCTACATGATCGAAGGCAAGCGCCCTGGCCAGGACACCATGGCCGGCCAGACCGTGCATCTGCAGGCAGAGGAAATCATCGACACCTGTGCCCCTTACGATCTCGTGTCGAAGATGCGGGCGAGCTTCTGGGTGATTGGCCCGTTGCTGGCACGGATGGGCCATTGCTCGGTTTCCCTGCCCGGTGGCTGCGCCATTGGCACCCGCCCAGTCGATTTCTTCATTGATGGCCTTGCCGCCCTTGGTGCGAAGATCGAGATCGAGAACGGCTATGTGGTCGCCGATGCTCCCGGAGGCCTTGTCGGCGGCGAATTCACCTTCCCGCGCATTTCCGTCGGGGCAACCCACACCCTGATGATGGCAGCGACCCTTGCCAAGGGAATCACGGTTCTCAAGCAGGCAGCCAAGGAGCCCGAAGTGGTGGATCTGGCCGAGTGCCTTATTGCCATGGGAGCGAAGATTTCCGGCGCAGGCACGGACACCATCACCATTGAAGGGGTGGAAAAGCTGCATGGTGCCCGCCACAGCGTTCTGCCCGACCGGATCGAGACAGGCACCTATGCCATGGCGGTTGCCATGACGGGCGGCGACGTGTTCCTCAGGGGCGCCCGCGCCGAATTGCTGCAATCCGCGCTCGACATTCTGAGCCAGACCGGCACCACCGTGGAAAGCTCTGCCGACGGCATCCGCATCGCACGCAACGGCGCTCCATTGAAGGCCGTCAGCGTGGCCACCGACCCCTATCCGGGCTTCCCTACCGACCTTCAGGCCCAGTTCATGGCGCTGATGACCATGGCCGAAGGCACCGCCACCATCACTGAAACCATTTTCGAGAACCGCTTCATGCATGTGCAGGAGCTGGCTCGCCTTGGGGCCAAGATCTCGCTTGATGGCCAGAAAGCCCACGTAACGGGCGTCAGCAAGCTCAAGGGCGCCCAGGTCATGGCAACGGATTTGCGCGCCTCGGTGTCTCTGGTGATCGCCGGGCTGGTGGCTGAAGGCGAGACGAAGGTCAACCGCGTCTACCATCTGGACCGAGGCTTTGAGCGGCTGGAAGACAAGCTGGCCGCCTGTGGCGCGACCATTGAACGAATTTCCGCCTAGGATCGACGGGAGAGTCGGGGTGAAGGGCTGTGTATCCCTTGCATTTATACCCCGGGCCACCTATGTGAATCATGACCAGAACGGCATGCCGTTCGACCAACTGAGTGCCTTTTACAGTACAGGACACCCCGCCAGAATCCCCTGACCCTTTTCTGGCGGTGCTGTCGCAAGGAGAGTGCCATGACCATGTTGAAACTCGCCGCTCTGGATAGCGAGGACCTTGATGTTCTGTCCAGTCAGACACAGGATGCCGTGCTCAAGGTTGGAGACATAAACTGGCTCAAGGACGAGGGGCGCCTCGTCGTCTCCATGCACCGCTTTGCCTGGGATGAAGCCATCCGCCAACAGCATCGTTTCTTCAGCACCAAACCGACCTATGAGCGCCATCTCGCCATCCTGCATTTCGACCGCGTCAAAACCGTTCAGAGCCGAAATATTCGTGCGGCGGCCAAGGACGCTGTGCTCAATCTGCTGGCGATCACCTTTGAGCAGACCGGTGAAGGGCCTGACGGCTTCGTTTCGCTGATCTTTGCCGGTGACGCGGAAATCCGCCTTGGTGTCGAGTGCATCGAAGCCCAGCTGGCCGATACGGGCGCCGCATGGGAAACCGAGAATCTGCCGGAACATGAAGCTGCCGAAACATTTGAACAGCAGCTTGCTGCCGCTTCGGGCAAATAGCCCATTCTCTTCGCCCCATCGGGACACAGCCAAGTCTTTTAACAAGAGCCTGTCGCTTGCAAGCGGCGGGCTTTTTTTGTGTTCGCAGCTCCTTTCTTTGCTCCTGCATCAAACACAGGGCTGCTATTCCGTTTCATTCATGGTATTTTACAGACTATATAGTCTATTAAATGCCGCACCGGATCAGGTCTCCCCCACCCTGCCCCGGTCAAGCCCGGATCAGAGCCCCAATCGAAGAGCGCAGCAAAGGCACCATGAGCGATACCGAAGCCAAAAGAGGACGCGGACGTCCGCGCAAGGCGCCAGACGACCAGCTCGTACGCAAGGCACTGATCCGGGCTGGCCTTGTCTCCCTGACGGAGCGCGGCTTTTCCGATGTCAGCGTCGACGAGATTCTCTCCGCCTCGGGCACGACCAAAGGCACCTTCTATCATCACTTCAAGTCCAAGGCCGATTATGGTCAGGCACTGATCGAGGCCTATGACACCTATTTTGCCGGCAAGCTGGACCGCTGGCTTTCCGATGCCAACCTTCCCCCGATCGAGCGCCTCAGGGGCTTCATTGCCGACGCCGAACAGGGCATGGCCAGGTTTGCCTTCCGCCGTGGCTGCCTCGTTGGCAATCTTGGGCAGGAAATGGCCGCCCTGACACCGGACATGTGCGATCAGCTGATCACAGTCCTTCAGGGCTGGCAAGCCAGGACAGCGGCCTGTCTGACGCTGGCCCGCAACGAGGGCCAGATATCGGACGACAAGGATCCGGAAGCACTGGCCGAATTCTTCTGGATCGGCTGGGAAGGCGCGGTGTTGCGCGCCAAGCTCGAACGCCGCCCCGAACCCTTGCGCCGCTTTGCGGAGGGCTTCTTCTCACTTATCAACGCGTGACCCGGTCACCAATCTTCATTCAAACTCAATCCCCCGTTTGCAGAAAAAGGAACCCTGCATGTTTGATGCCATTCTGATCAACAAGGACGAAAACGGCCAGACCGTTGCCAAAAGCCAGATCACCTTCGAGCCACTGGCTGAAGGCGAAGTTGCCGTCGATGTTGCCTGGTCTACCCTCAACTTCAAGGACGCCCTGGCGATCACCGGAGCTTCGCCGGTCGTGCGCAGCTTCCCGATGGTGCCCGGCATCGATTTCTCCGGCATTGTCACCGAGAGCCGCCATCCCGATTACAAGGCTGGCGACAAGGTCATTCTCAACGGCTGGTCCGTGGGCGAGAAATACTGGGGTGGCCTTGCCAAACGCGCACAGGTCAACGGCGATTTCCTCATTCCGCTGCCAGAGGGCATTTCCATGCGGGAAGCCATGGCGGTCGGCACCGCCGGCTACACTGCCATGCTTTGCATTCTGGCGCTGGAAAGCAATGGCGTAACCCCTGAGGTCGGCGAAGTGCTGGTCACCGGCGCAACCGGCGGCGTGGGCAGCGTGGCGGTCGCCCTGCTCGCTGCCAAGGGCTACAATGTGGCTGCCGTCACCGGCCGGGCCAGTGAGGCCGACTATCTCAAGGGCCTGGGGGCAAGTACCATCCTTGACCGCGAAGAGCTGCAGGGCAAGCCACGCCCGCTCAACAAGGAACGCTGGGCTGCGGCAATCGACGTGGCTGGTGGTCAGGTTCTGGCAAACCTGCTGTCGATGATCAAATATGGCGGCACGGTCGCCGCATGCGGTCTTGCCAACAGCATGGATCTGCCTACTACCGTAGCTCCTTTCATCCTTCGCGGCGTAACGCTCAAGGGCGTTGACAGCGTGATGGCCCCGAAAGCGGCTCGTCAGGCAGCCTGGGCCGCGTTGGCCCAGTATCTTGACAAAGCCAAGCTGGAGGCCATGACCACCGAGGTGTCGCTTGACGAGGTCATCGGTATTGCTCCCAAGTTCCTTGAAGGACAGGTCCGCGGGCGTCTCGTGGTGCCGGTTGCCCCAGAACTGGGCTAAGGCCTGATCGGCCCCGGGCGCCGAAACGACCAGACAAGACAAGGCCCCGCACTGGATACCAGTGCGGGGCCTTTCTGTCTTCTGATTGGAGCGGCAATCTTCAGCCCCTCTCGCATCGATCAGGGAGGCGATCAAGCGTCGCCCTCTTCCCCACCGGTCGACATGAATTTGGCGCTATAGGCTTTCTCGCCCAGGCGTTCGATCAGATCCAGCTGCAGTTCGAGCCAAGCCTTGTGGCCCTCCTCGTCAATGACGATCTCTTCGAACAGCGCCTTGGAGCCGATGTCGCCCACCTCATAGGCCTCCTTGGAAGCCTTGGTGTAGGTCTGGATGGCATTCTCTTCATCGGCCAGATCCGCCTTGAACAGATCAACCAGCGTGTCGTGCAGAACCGGTGGCTTTTCAAACGCCATGACCGGGGTGCCCTTGAGGAAAAGAATGCGCCCGATGAAGCGATCGGAATGGCCCAGCTCTTCCTGCATTTCGCCGCGCATCTGGCCAGCGAGCTTACCCAGCCCCCAATCGTCCAGACGTTGCGCATTGAGCTGATACTGATGAGCGGCGCTCATCTCCATTTGCAAGGCGGTATTCAGATTTTCAATGGTCTTGTCGTTTGACATCTTGCATTCCTTTCCAGTCTACAACCAACGATACATAGTAACATTAATCTGTAGTCTTAAAATAGAAATTCAAGGCCTTACGAAGCATTTACGCGTGCATAAATGGGAAAACGCTTCGTGTTACAAACTTATACTTTTTAATTTCGTATTTTTACATAGACACAACTACAAAGGTCTCTCATTTTGCATGGTTTTGATTTGCACTTCACATTCCGCAGGATTCCTTTCCTATCCCAGAAAGAGCAACACAACCATGCACAACCAAACGAAATAATCGCCGCCGACTGCTTCCATTCCAGCAAGTTTAACACTTTGTTAACCATCTTGATTAACCATGAAGTCCTGTATTTCTGCGAAGTCTCGGGCTTTCGCTCTTCATTGCCACAATGAAGACACAGTCAAAGATCATCGAAACCGTTAACGGCCAGAAAGGAAGCAGCATGCCAAAATATATTTCAGTTCGCCCACATCTGCTGGAAGAAACAGAGATTGAAAGCGTGATCATTCAGGCCGGGATGGATCCTCATGACAGGGGGCTCATCGTTGAATTCCTGACCGAGAACTACGCCGTGGATCTGGACCAGCTGGCCTCCGTCTTTTCTCACCTTGGTGGCGCCGACGCCCTTTTGATGCCGGAAGCGGCCTGAGCTCACCTGAACAACCCGTCTCTTTCTGTTCTCCAGCCCCCCTGACACCGTGGGCAAAGCCGTTTCCCCGCAACGGCCTTCCAAACGCCCAGCACAGAGCACCCCGCCCTGCCTTGCCGGTGCCATTCCTTGGGCCAGTCTCTTTGCCCCAGCTCCCGCTTCATCTTACGTGCTGAAAAGCGTTTTCCCGTTGACTGAAGAACACGCAAAATTCTTTCGTCGGGCGGACTGCACATTTGCTCTTTCCCACATTACCTTAGAGAGACGTTTGTCAAACTCATTCCGTTTCGATCCTTCGAGGATTGAAACCACGCAATTTTCGGAGACATTCATATGCACGATCCCAAGACGCTGTCTGACTTCCCCATCGTCAAGAAATGGCCGGCACAGAATCCGGACGTGATCCAGCTCTATTCCTTCCCGACCCCCAATGGCGTCAAGGTGTCCATCGCGCTTGAGGAAATGGGCCTGCCCTATGAAGCCCACAAGGTGACGCTGTCCGATGCCGACGTGAAGAGCCCGGAGTTCCTGTCGTTAAACCCGAACAACAAGATTCCCGCCATCATTGATCCGCATGGGCCGGATGGCGATCCGATCGGCCTGTTCGAATCTGCAGCCATCCTGCTCTATCTGTCGGACAAGACTGGCAAATTCATAGGCTCCACGGATCGTGACCGGGCCAAGATCATCCAGTGGCTGATGTTCCAGATGGGCGGCGTCGGGCCGATGTTCGGGCAGTTGGGCTTCTTCGTGAAATTCAAGGGCGCAGAGATCGAGGATCCCCGCCCGCGCCAGCGTTACATCGATGAGACCAAACGCCTGCTCAACGTGTTGAACAACGAGCTGGCCGATCAGGACTGGATCGCCGGGGACTATTCGATTGCCGACATGGCAATTGCCCCCTGGCTGCGTCCGATCGTCGGGATCTATGACGCTGCCGATCTGGTGGACTTCAACAGCTTCACCAATGTGGTTGATTATCTCAAACGCTTCATGGACCGTCCGGCGGTACAGAAGGGCGTCAATATACCGCCGCGGGATTGAGCCTGTCATCCCCGCTTCGTGTGGGCCAAGCATCGGCACACCTGATCGATCCGTCAGTCTTCAGGGCAACCCTACAGGCTGGCGGATTTCTTTTGGCCATGAGATGGCTGGTTCAGGCAACCTGTCCGAGGTGATTGATGTCTGGCGAGATCGTTCGGTTCTTGCCTTGCTGCTTGGCTGCATACATCCGCAGGTCAGCCTGCCCGAACAGGGTCTTGAAATCCTTGGCTTCACCCGAAAAGGCAACACCGATACTGACAGAGAGATCGTGGCGTACGCCTTCCGCAGGCTCGAATATCATCGCTTCGATGGCCTTGCGCACCCGTTCAGCCGCCTTCAATGCACTCTCGAAGTCGACATTGCTCAGGAACACGGCAAATTCTTCGCCGCCCATGCGGGCAAGCAAGTCCCCTTCCCTGGTTGCCAGAGAAATCGTCCTGGCGATCTGCCTGAGGGCTTCATCGCCGACCAGATGACCAAAGCTGTCGTTGATCTGCTTGAAATTGTCGACGTCAATGCACAACATGGCATCGTTGCGGTTCTTGCCCGCGTGCTCACCGACCGCTTCAACAAAATAGCGGCGGTTCAGGAAGCCGGTCATATAGTCATAGCGGGCCTGCCTCTCAAGCTCGATATTGAGGCCTTCCAGTTGAGAATGGGCCAGCTTGAGCTCTGCCAGTGCCTCATTGAGCTTGCGCTTTTGATGCTCGATCAAAATGATGATCGGCAGGCCAGCCAGAATAGGCACCAGCGCAGCAATGACCAGCCCTGCGACCGGGATGTTTCCGAAGATGAAATGCATCAGCAAAGCTGTTGTCAGGACGGAAATAACGATTGAGCCAAGAGTAATAGTGGCCAGTCTGTACAATCGCTTTGTCATAACGGACGGAAATCCCCCAAGATGCAGTCAGTCAAATTTTAGACATATAGGTATAAAGCCGTGTTAACAAACACAAAGATGCCGACAAACACCCACAAATACAAGACCTTCGGCAAACCCGGACTTCAATCGCCAACTTATCCAGGAAAAGCTGCTTCTGCCTATTTGCTTGGCAAGGCAGCCAACAACCGCTGCCTTGGAACCCCATATCGATAGACATAAGTTCGAATTTATTCAGAAAAACACCAGACACATTTCAACTGCCCGGCTCTTTTAACCGGCGCTTGTGAATCAATCGTTAGTCCATACCGCTAAAAACAACTCTATCTGGCAGATTTTGATGTGTTGCCAATCCGGCAGTTACGATCTTTCAGTCTGAAAGTACACGCCTTAGCAGGTAATCGGCCAGCCGGTGCAGGATCAGGGTCATCGCCACGATCAGGATCAGGGCCGCGAACATCAGAGCGATACGCGACCGGGCATTGGCCATCAGCATCAGATAACCCAGGCCCCTGGACGATCCGATCCATTCCCCGATCACGGCCCCAGTCGGGGCATAGGTCACCGCGATGCGAATGCTTGCTGCCAGATGAGGCAGGGCGTGGGGCAAGCGCAGCCAGAGCAGTTCCCGCCAGCGGCTGGCGCTGCCGATGCGGGCCAGATCGAGGCTCTGCTGCGGTGTCGACAGCATGCCATCGAGAAGGCCCGAGGCAATGGGAAAGAACACCAGCAGGATGGTCATGACCACTTTGGGCGCCATGCCATAGCCGAACCACAATGTCAGGATCGGTGCCAACACGAAAACGGGTACGGCCTGCGAGGCATTGAGCAGAGGCCGCAAGTTCATTCGCGCCACCGGCGACATCATCATCAGGATGGCAAAGCCGACACCCAAAAGCGCCCCTGAGGCAAAGCCGAGCGCCACCTCGCCTAGTGTGATCAGCCCATGGCTCGCCAGCAGTACCCGGTCCGTCCAGAGCGCTTGCAGCACCGCGCCGGGGCTGGGCAGAATGAAGGCAGGAAGCAGGTGCAGGCCGGCGCCGCCCTGCCAGACAAGCAGAAGGGCCAGAAATGGCAGCAGAGGGCGGAAGCGTCGGCTCATGCCGTCCCCCTGATGTCATCAAGCAGGCGGCTCGCGGTTATGGCAAGAGCCGGGTCGGCCAGATCATGGGGCTTGCAGCCACCAAGGGCGTCTACCGGGTGAAGTGCCCTGTCCTTCAGCAGCCAGATGGCATCGCAAAGGCGCAACGCCTCAGCCGGATCATGGGTGACCAGCAGGACGGTCCGACCGGCAAACTGCTCATGAGCGAGATCCTGCATGGTCTGGCGCGTGGCCGGATCAAGCGCGGAAAAAGGTTCGTCAAGCAGGATGAGATCGGCCTCGCTCATCAAGGTTCGGGCCAACGCCACCCGCTGCCGCTGGCCACCAGACAGGGCACCCGGCTTGCGTGCCTCATAACCGGCGAGCCCGACCGCCGCCAGCAGGTCCCGCGCACGCGCCGGATCCGGTTTGCGTCCGGCCAGTGTCTCGACCAGCATGACATTGTGCAGAACCGACAGGCGCTGCTGCATGAGGTCGGACTGCGCCATCCAGCCAACGCGGGCGGCTCCGTTGCGACTGCCTTCGAAACCAGCCTCGCACTGAAGCCCTCCCAGCAGCCGCAATAGCGTTGATTTGCCCGAGCCCGAAGGCCCGAGCAAGGCTGTCCAGCCTGTCCGCAGCGACAGGACAAACGGATCAATGAGCCGCTCCCCTTCCAGAAGGACCGTGCCGGACAGGCCGTAGTGTGTCATCAGTGTCCCCTACTCGTTTCCGAGTGCGCGGGTCACCCTGTCCAGCGCAGGAACGGCCTCAATCATGCCGATGTCCGCCAGATAGGCGCCGAAGGCCTGATACCGTTCCTCGTCAAACGCCATCGGTTTGACCGAAAACTTCGGATAGGTATCGAACCATGCATCATGGTTGAGTTGATCGTCGAGTTCAGTGGCATAGCCCTTGAACTCTTTCCATGTGCCTTCCGGATCCTTGGCAATCTCTTCGGCTGCACGGGCGGTGGCAGACAGGAACGCCTTGATCGCGGTAAAGTCCGTACGGTCTGCCGAGGTTTCATAGATCAGCTCTTCATAGTCCGGCACGCCATTCTCTTCGGGGAAGAAGCATTTCCCCTTGCGCCCGACCATGGCCATCTGGTGCAGTTCGAAATTGCGGAAAGCACCGCCGACGGCGTCCACAGTGCCTGCGGCAAGCGCCGAGGTCAGGGCGAAGTTGACATTGATGCTCTCGACCTGTTCGGGTTCCACGCCATTGGTGCGCAGCATGCGGTGCATCAGAGCTTCCTCGATGCCCGGCACGGAGAAGCCGATACGGCCACCCTTGAGGTCGGCAAGGCTCTTGATGGGACCATCAGCATCCACCATGACACAATAGAGCGGGCTATCGATGAGCGATCCGACGCGGACCACGGGCAGGCCTTCCTTGTGCTGCAAATAGAGCTGCGGCTGATAGGATACACCAAGGTCTACTTCGCCGGCGGCTGCCATCTTGGGCGGATCGGACGGATCGGCAGGGGCGATGATGTCGACATCCAGCCCAGCCTCGGCGAAATAGCCTCGCTGCTTGGCGATGATGATCGGGCCGTGATCGGGATTGACGAACCAGTCGAGCATCACCGAGAAAGGGGTTCCGGCGCTCGCTGGCAGACTGAGGCTGACAAACAGGGCGGCGGTTGCCAGTGTCTTGATGGCCAGCGTCTTGAGGGAAAAATTCGTCACGGGGTCAGCTCCTCAGCATGAAAAAGTGATCTGTCGGCCCGTGGCCGGATCCGACATCGAGATTGGCACTGCCTGCAATGGCCCTGGAAATATAGTCCTTGGCTTCACGGGCTGCGGTGAGGCCATCACCGGAGAGGGCGAGCCGGGTGGCAAGCGCCGACGACAGGGAGCAGCCGGTGCCATGGGTATTTTTCGTCTCGACACGCGGGGCCGAGATCCATTCCTGCGTGTCTTTCGTCAGGAACAGGTCGGGACTGTCGGCCGAGCCCAGATGGCCACCCTTCAGATAGACCGCCTGTGGGCCGAGAGACAGCAGCGCCCTGGCCTGAGCCAGCATGTCGTCAGTGCTCCTTGCCTCCATGGTGCCAAGAAGGTCTGCCGCCTCGGGCAGGTTGGGCGTGATGATGGTTGCCATGGGCACCAGCACGGTGCGCACGGCCTCAACCGCCTCCTCGTTGAGCAACCGTGAGCCGCCCTTGGCGACCATTACCGGGTCCAGCACGATAGGGGCTGCTCCGCCCCTCAGCACTTGCCCGACGGCCTCGACGGCACTGGACGTGCCCAGCATGCCGATCTTGATGGCGTCGACGCGGATGTCGGCGAGGATGGCCTCGATCTGGGCGACGATGAAGTCCGGCTCGGTAGGCACCCAGCCGCTCACCCCTTGGGTATTCTGGGCCGTCATGGCGGCAATCACCGCCATGGCATAGCCACCGTTGGCAGAGATCGCCTTGAGGTCGGCCTGAATGCCAGCCCCGCCTGAGGGATCAGAGCCGGCAATCGACAGGATATTCGGGATCATGCGGCCTCCCAGGCGGCAACCAGCTCGCGGGTTGCCGCTTCCGGGTCCTCCGCTTCGGAAATGGCAGAAACGATTGCAAGTCCGGCACAGCCTTCGGCCTTGACGCGGGGAATGTCGGCCAGTTTGACGCCGCCGATGCCAACGCATGGGAACGGTGCTGCACGGGCGATACGGCCCATGGTTTCAAGGCCGATCGGAGTGGCGTGGTTCTTCTTGGACAAGGTGGCGCGCACCGGTCCGCAGCCGATATAATCGAGCGTCCCTTCGGGCAGTGCTGCGGCTATGGCCAGCTGTTCTTCATTCTCGATGGACAGCCCGAGGATCCTGTCTGGCCCCAGAGCCTTGCGCATGGCAACCGGGTCGCCATCGGACTGGCCCATATGCAGGCCTGCGGCCCCACTTGCCAACGCCACATTCAAGCGGTCATTGATGATGAGTGGCACGCCATACGCCTCAGCCAGCTTGTTGAGGCGCGTTGCCTGCTCGATCAGCACGTCATCGGGCGCGGTCTTGTCGCGCAGCTGGATGATGGATGCGCCGCCCTTCAGCGCTGCCAGCACAAGGGTATCGGCGGGATTGTGAGGGGTGACGAAATAGACGGAGAGATTCATGATTCCTGTATCCTTGCGGCGCTTGAAAGCTGATCGGGGGTAATGGTGTAAAGCGCATCAATGAAGGCGGTGGCAAAGGAGCCCGGCGCAGAAGTGGTCTCTGCTGCAACCTCGCCGGCAAGACCATAATAGGCAATGGCGGCAGCGGTTGCTTCCAGATGCGGCATGCCAACGATAAAGGAGGCTATCACGCCATTGAGCGTACAGCCCAAAGCAGTGACCAGCGGCATCATTGCATGACCATTACCCACCCGATAGGCACGGGTGCCATCGGTGATGAAATCCTCAGGGCCGGTGACAGCCACGATCCCGTCGATGGAGCTGGCGAGCGCCCGGGCCCCCTCTTCGGCAGCCATCACGCTATCAGAGCTGTCCGCCCCCTTGCCCTTGGTCATCTCACCACATAGCGCCAGGATTTCCGACGCATTTCCGCGAATGACGGAAGGTTTGAGCGCCACCAGCGAGGCGGCGGTCTCACGCCGGAAAGCCGTCGCCCCGGCGGCAACCGGGTCAAGCACCCATGGCGTGCCATTGTCGTTGGCACTTTCTGCCGCCACGATCATCCCGCGCACCCAGTCGGTGGAAAGGGTACCGATGTTGATGGTCAGGGCCGAAGCGATGGCGGCAAATTCGCCCGCTTCCTCTTCGGCATGCAGCATGGCAGGCGACGCCCCGGATGCGAGCAGCGCATTGGCCATGACATTCATGGCGACATAGTTGGTGATATTCTGGATGAGTGGCGCGGTTTGGCGCATGTGAGAGAGATATTGGCCCCAGTCGGTCATTCTTCGCTCCTACTGAGGCGGAAGAATTGACATCGGGTCGATGCGGAAACCATCGGGTTCCTTAGGGACCAAAGCGCAACTTCCTCCGCCAGTATGATCTGGTTCAGGTTCGAAGGGTTCATCTCAGCCCGGTCTCCCGGACGCCCCTGTTACGCAGCCGATTTAAGCGCAAACCCATGGCAATTACCAGAGGCTGGCGGGCAATTGCTTCGGGCCCGAGCAACTCCGACCTTTGAAGTTGCGCAAAATTGCCCCCTGCAACGCGGACTCATTCGCGTCCAACGCGCTGAAAACAAATATGATTTTTATCGACGGAACCGCACCCCACTCGGTCGGCATCTCTCTTGTGCACAAGCCATCCGCTGGGGCATGGCTTTGAACAGCAACACCACCCCAAGTTGAGCACAACTACTATTGAGCGCATTCAGGAGGTTCTTCTGGAATTTTACATTAAAATCATCAGACCCGCTTTTCTTTGTGTCGTTCAGCGAGTAATGTTGGCCGTTCAACCATTAGTGTTCAATATTACTATATATGCAAGTTTTACTAACAATGGTTGGCAAATTTTGAAGCGACATTTATTGACGCCAGAACACCTGACCCGTTCCATTCAATACCTTAGTTTTGTTTTTCAAGGTGACGTATGAGGCTTGCCGAAGCTGCAGCCAGGGAAGATATGCATCGCGCGACCATTAGCGCGCTCAAGCAATTGTTGGCGCAGAATCCCGACCTGGCTGATCAATATGAGCAGACAAAGAAGATCATCCGAATCTTTCGGCGACCCGCCTTTTATGAAACTTCGACCCGCTGCAATCTGCGCTGCGAAGGGTGTTATTATTTCGATACGGAGCACCCCAAAACACTAAGTGAGGAGCAGGATCTTGGAGTTTGGGATGCCTTTTTCGCAGCAGAAGCGAAAAGAGGGGTGTCCATGGCCTATTTTCTCGGAGCTGAGCCGTCTCTTGAAAAAGAGCGCCTTAAAGTGGCTGCGCGCCATATCCCCCACGGCAACATTGGCACCAACGGCAGTGTGTTCATTCCGCGCGAAATTCCCTTCAAGATCAGCATCTCCATGTGGGGAAGCGACGACGCCATGGATCGACGCATGCGGGGTGCCAGCGTCTTTCACAAGGCCTTGGAGAATTATGCCGAAGATCCGCGTGCCATTGTTTTGTATACCGTGAACGCATGGAATTTCGAGCAATGTGAAGCCGCAGTCCTATTGTGCCGAGATGCGGGCATACCCATTACATTCAACCTGTTTTCGCCAACAAAATCGCTTCTGCACAAACTGACCGATGCCGCCCCCAACGATAACCAGTTTTTCAGGGTAAGCCGCCCAAATGCCAACCCTTGTATCGGCGATGAAGACCTCATTCGCATCCGGGACACCTTGTCCGGCCTGCTTGATGCCTATCCCGAAACTGTGGTTTATTCACACAACTACAATCGATGGTCGACTTCGCCGGGCCCCCTGCACAACATAGATGAGCAAAGCGGTATTGCCCTCAACTGCCATTCCCGCATCGTTGAACCAATGCGCTATTACACGACCTCTCTGGCCTCGGTAGATGCCAAATGCTGTTCAGAGGAAGTCGACTGCCGACACTGCCGCATGCACTCAGGCGGCTGGTCAAGCAAGCTCAACCTCACGCTGAAAGACCTTTGCTCCAGAAGCAGTTTTTGCGACTGGATGGAAATGGTGACCGTTCTCTCACGCATTTTTGTCTACTGAAATGACCCTGAACCCTTTGCCTGAAACATCCACCGTCCAAGGACGTGAAGCCGTTCATCCTCGGTCTCGACAGTATCGTGACGGAGTACAGTCATGAACTGGATCATTCGCCATATCCGTTCCCTGGCAAGGATGGCCACTGGGCGAAAGAGCGTCCCCCTCGCCTTCTATCGTCGGGGTTTCAAAGCCAGTCGGACAGGCAACCATACGCTGGCCATCCAGTCATTTCGCGCCGTTTTGGCAAGCTGGCCCGACTTTCGTCCAGCCCAAAGAGGCCTGCTGCAATCCTTGAATGCGGAAGGAGCCACGCAAGAGGCTGAAACCCTGTCGCACGCCGTTCTGTCCGCTCATCCTGATGATCAACTGGCCTTGATGACGCTTGGTCTTGGCGCTCGTCGCCTGGGCCAGCACGAACAGGCAGCTTCCTGGTTCCAGAAGGTAGTCGACGCTCACCCGGGTTTCTCCCAGGCCCGCATGGCGCTGGCATCCGAACTCTTTGCCATGGGAGAGCTGGCAAGATCTGAAAGCCTGTGTAGGGAAATCATCGGCAAGGAGGCGGATCATCGTCAGGCCCTGATGACGCTTGGCACGTTGGAACGCAAGAAGGGCAATCATAAGCAGGCGCTCGAATGGCTGCGTGCCGCAACGAAGGCACATCCTGACTTCCTTGAGGCCCGGGCAGAAACGGCCGTTACACTTAAAGATCTGGGGCGTTACGCGGAAGCGGAAGCCATATGCAAAACGATCCTCAGCAAGGACGCTCGCAATCGGCGAGCCCTCGTCACCTTTGCACAGATCCCGAGCAAGCTGGGCAACCATGAACTGTCTCTGGAGCGCTTTGATGTGCTCAGGCAGGCACTGCCCGATGCCTTCGCAAGGCAGATTACCCATTTTGATGAAAGCAAGATGGGGCTCACGCAGGAGATCCTCCAAAAGGCCGCTGCAGTCTTTCAAAGCGGCGATAAGGATTGCGAAAGGCAAATCGATGCGATCTGCTCTGCCTATGCCCATGCCGCCAACCCCAACATCGGAGGAGCCGACATTGGGGCTGTGCTGTCATTCCTAAAATCACTGAATGGCAGTAGCCAGCGCCGAAATCGCATTGTCTGGACTGAGGATGCCAAACTATTCGTCGCCGAAGCACCGGGTGCCGATGATGTCATCATCACCTTTCGAACGGGAATTCCCGCTCCGATTCTGGACGCATTTCTGGCCCGGTATCATTGCTCTCACATTCATTTCGACGCTGAAAAGGGGCTGAACTGGGGGCTCACCGGCGTTGAAGGCTTTTCCGCTTCACTGGAAGCAACCATCGTTTCCGTGCGGGATATCATCGATCAGATCGGAGCCAAACGCATTATCGTGGCGGGATATTCCGGCTTTGGACTGACCGCCATCAACTATGGCCTTGCCCTCGGGGCAGAACTCGTCCTTGCGTTCAGCGCGGTCACCAATTTCCAGGTGCCGTTCGTTGCCAAACTCTATCAGGACAAGAGAGCAAACATTCTTGCCCGCAAATTGCAAAAGACCGTTGATCCGTCGCTTCTGGATGCCCGGGCAACCCTGTCACGCGCGCAAAACCCTCCTGTCGTGAAGCTCTTTTACGGCGAGCACAATCACCGGGACAGCAGCCACGCGCGCTACCTGGAGGGGTTGGACTGCGTATCTATGGAGGTGTTGTCCTGCCATACGCACGAAAGCATGCTTTTCATGCTGCATGAGGGTTCCCTGCAGGCCACATTCGATCAGGCGATGCGGCATCACGCGTGATGCACTTTCTCTGGGAGAGAGCCCCTGTTCCACTCATGATTTCAAGGGGATGGCTTTGCAGAATTGGTGCAGTGAAGCAATTGGCAACCAGCCCGGATTAACCTGATTGCCGCCTTTTCAAATGGACACGTGAAGGGATCAAAGACCTCTTTGTTATCCCTCCCATGTCATAGCCGTTGGAGCACCGCCGATCGGATCATGGTCACCGGCTGACTAGACAATCTTCTTGGCGGTATTGGCAATTTCGTGGCTCTTCACCGTCGTTTCTTCAATCATGGCAGACACTGTCGTGATCTGGCTGTCAATCTTCTCCATCTGGCTTTCCAGCTCCCCCGCCAACACGGCAAGCTCGCCATTATTGCCGCGAATGCTCTTTTCGCTTGCCTTGGTCGAGTCGACGACGTTGCGCGTCTGTCCTGCAAGTTTCTTGACCTCATTTGCGACAACAGCAAATCCTCGACCAAATTCGCCAGCCCTTTGCGCCTCGATCGTGGCGTTGAGCGCAAGCAGGTTGGTCTGCCCGGCGATGGCAACAACTTGACCAAGGGCCTTGCCGAACAGATTGATGTTCTCCTCTGCCGACAGGCTGTTTTGCCGTATGCTCGTCGCCATTCGGAAAACCGACTGGATCTGCATGTTGACTTCCGCAAGAGCCTCGGCCCCATCCCGCACCCCAACCGCAACTTCATCGAGCGCTTCCGTGATATCCGCAACATGAAGCCTCAGGTCTTTTTCCTTGGTCTCGATGAGCTGCCGCTCGTCCTCCGCCTTTTTGCGGTTATAGTCGATGCAATTGCCCGGATGATTGTCGCCTCCGAGAATGGCCACCGCAAAATCCTTGCACTTGCCATAACCGCAGGCAAAGCAGTTGATGTCGCGGCTATCTTCATCAGGCTTTTTTATCGAATTGAACACACGATCCAATTCCGCATCCGAGAAATTCTGCTTTCTGAACTCATCGGACCGGTCTTTATATCGTCGGATGAAATCCGCGAGCCTCAACTCCTTGTCGAACTGCTCAAACAGCGAGTAGACAACCTTGCCATCGGTTTCCTGCTCCTTTTCCTTGAGCTTTGCCGCTTTCAAAGCATTCATTTTCGCGTCAACATCATCGATGCTGATGTCCTTGTCGGTGCCCGTCCCGAGATTGCACCCCTGAGCACAGTTCAGGACATCGACGAGCAGTGGCACAGGCTTGTGCTGCGCAATTCTCTGAGAATAGTCCTTGAGATATTCGAACGCATGCTCAACACCTTCGATCTGGCGAATCCATGCCCGTCCGTTTGTGTGATACTCGACGTTTTCCCGCAAACCTCCAGGACGGCTGAACGTCAGCCCCAGGCCGCACCCGATATCGTCAAAGTCGATTTCCTGAAAGCGCTCGATCGAGACATTCTTTTCTTTCAAATAGGCCTTCAGCTTTTTGTAGGTCACATTGAAGGAAATGCGTTCGTTCGTGTCGACGAACTCCTGCTTCTTGCTGATACAGGGCGACAGGAACGCCAGCCTGTCATGAACATGCTTGTAGTCTTTGAGATAAATAGCCGTGCAAAGAACCGGGCTCTGAATTGGTGAGAGCTGCTTTATCAAATGGGGCTGATGCTTTTCGATGAAGTTCACAACAGCCGGACAGGGCTGGGCAACGATGCTTTCCAGCTTCTGTTCATCAATTGCCTTGAGATAGGCCCAGGTCGTGATGTCGGCTCCGAATGACACGTCATAAATTAGATGAACACCGATACTCTTCAGATACCCGAACAGCTTTTTGTAATTCGGGAAATTGAAGCGGATTGCGGGGGCAACAACCACGGAAATTTTCTCCCCTCTGTCGAGGGCATCGAAAAAGGCATCCGTATCATCGGCGTAATAGCGGGCATTGTGATCGCAAACGTCAATGCACTTGCCGCATTGGATACAGGCTTCCGCGTTGATGCGGACCTTGTTATTGCCATTTGCGATGTAGGCGGCATTCGCGCCATCGACAGGACACACAGCAATACACTTGTTACACCCGGTACATTTGCTTTCATCAAGAAGAATCAAGTCGTTCAATTTGGCACCTGAAGCTGGTTTGATTAGTGCTAAAAATGAACCTCAAAGATCAGTAGAGCATCTGAATATCTGTTTCAGGTTGTTGTTTTCGGCTACTGGTTTTATCGGTAAAAATGACGGTGCCACATTTGACGGCAGTGGTAAATTTTTGGTAAATTACGCAAACTGATTGCTGGTTTTAAACGTTTTTTTGTTTGCGAAAGAGCAAATGCCAACGCACTGCCAACCACCCGTCCAACGGCAAAAAGCCCGACGCGCTTCAGCCATTTGCAGAGTCCCCAGAACAAGGTGGCCGGGTAGTGGAGAGGCCGCCATCACCAAGGACATCGACCAGCAACATGCCTTTCGGGCGCCAATTTAACAATCATCACTCGTCTTCATGGTTTGCAGGATTGTACTGACAGGAAACAACCGTGCGAGACCGGAGAAAAGTGCATCCAACAGCCCTGCACGCAAAGCGGATATTCAAATCCCACGCAGCATCCGGACAAATTGCTCCATCACGCTCCGCATATCGTGCAAGACGCAGGACAATTTGCAGTGCCGCCTCAAAGCGCTGACACCAACAAAACGCGCTCGCGTCTCGGAGCGTTTTTCTCATAAATTTTGCGAGGAAAAACACAGGGTAGAAATGGTACAGTCGGGTGGATTCGAACCACCGACCTTCGGAGCCACAATCCGACGCTCTAACCAACTGAGCTACGACTGCATAGCACCCTGTAGTGCGCGTTTTTTAGGGAAGCTTGGCGGAAAATGCAAGAGCAGAAATCGGGACTTCCCACAGCTTGTCAAAAAAACGTCACCAGAGCCCGATTCTCCATGCCAGATCAGAAGGTTTGTGAACAACCTATGCGGGGATGGCTGATTCTGGACAACGGCTGCCTTGAGGAGGGTGAGGTATTTCGTCCAATGACGAGCTGATCAGGATGGTCGCGCAGGTCGCCAGTCCCGATGCGGGACAGGAGCTGCGTTTATGCCTTGCGCGGCAGCGGCTCTCCGATTGAGCTCCTGCGCCAGCAAAATCCGCCCGCCCCCGCCTGATAACTCTCTGCCGCCATGGACCAGTGTTAACCTGTTGTGATTAAGAACTCACTTTTCGTCTCAGACGATTGCACCAGTGCTGCCGTAGGTCTGGCAAGGTCGTAAAGCACGCCGACCCATTCCATTCCCGCAAGAATGCAGGTGCTTTCCGCGGCATGTGTCCTTGCGCTGCCTTTGCAGCGCACAAGGCAAACGACTGTTCCCTTCGCGCAGATGAACAGAAGGAGTTATTCTTCCTCTGATGCTTTGGCAGGTCCTTCGGTCATACGGCCTGCCATGGCACCCAGTTCACCGGCAACAGCGCTGAAGCGTTGCATCTGCGACTGGACATATCGGGTCTGGAGCGCGATGACATCCTGCAGGCTCTCGGCCCTGGTCAGGTCGGCAGCCAGCGCGAAGGAAGCTCGGACACCCTCGTCCGCCGCAGATATCGCCGTCTTGTTGAAGCCGATCAACTCACCACGCAAGCCTTCTGCTGGGCCAGCGAAACGATCGGCGGTCTGTTCGGCAAAACCATGCAGCGTTTCATAGGATTTGAGGGTCTGCTTGATGCCCTTTTCCGCCATTTCGCGGAATTCGGAAGGAACATCGAACAGTCTTTCGGACATGGCCATGCAGTTGTCTCCGGCGTTTCGGGGTTGGTATCGGCTAGCATTGTGCATCGCAGCATAGCAGCAATTATTTTGCATCGCAACATCATTGCAGCAACGCACGACCCCGGCAGTAAAAACCGCCTCCGACGGCCCCAGCACCAAGGCGGAACCGCTTGTTGCCAATCCGGTTTTGGCATCCAACCTTGTAAAAATGACTATGCACAACCCGTTCAAGTGCTTTATAATTGGTTACCATAATGAGCCTGGGCAGATTAACCATGCTCGCTCATAAGCGAGGTTATTCCACTCGAAATATTGGACCTCGCCAGACGAAAATGTCATAACAGTTTATTAACGCAATCATTTATCCGGAAACCTTTTGTTAAGGGTTTCCTTCAATGAACAAGATTACAGAACCATGCCAACGTTTCCCGCAGCATCTCTGGCCAGACCCTTCCTGACTCTGTCCGCGCATCCGACGATCGGAGCGGTTCTGCTCGACTCGCGCCCGGCGTGGGTCTGGAACGCCGATGGCAACCGCATCTTGTGGGCAAATGCCGCCGGGCTGGCGTTTTTCTCCGAAACAAGCATGGAATCACTGTTGGCGCGCAGCTTTGGCGATGTGCACCCTGCCCGGCGCCATTTGGCGCGGCTGGCGCGCAACGCACGGCCTGACACGCCGACCCTAGACCAGTTGCGTTTCTTTCTCGGCTTGTCCTTCGTCACATTGTCCTGTCTTTGCAAAAAGCTGACGGTAGAGGGAGAGACCGTACTGCTGGTTCTGTCTTCGGTGCCGCTGGAAGCTATCGAAAGCTCCCGCGAGATAGCCTTTGCGCCGGTCGAGCCGACAGCGGATCTACTCAAGGCGCTTGCTGCAGATCAGGATCTGTTCGCCGCAGTAATCGACAAGGATGGCCAGTTGCTGGCGTCGTCCGAGGGCTTTCTGCCGTTTGGCGGAAACGCTGTCGCCCTTGGTAAACTGCTAGCCAGAGTGGATGGTGATGAGCGGATTAGCGAAGGCTCTCTCCCCTTCTGCGACAGCCAGACAGGAGCTGTTGTTGCCCGTGTTTCAGACGATCTGCGTGCCCGGTATCTGCTTCTGGTGCACAATCCGGCCAGTCCCGTTCCGACCCATGATCCGTGGATTGAAAACCCCTTTGCCGATTTGGAATCGCCTGATCAGCCGGCTGATGAAGCCGGGTTTTCTGCGGCAGACGCGGATGTCTTCGATGACCACTTCGGCCTTGATGAGCTGTCTGAAATCCGGGACAGGCTGACGACCGGCCTTGAATTGTTGCAAAGGGCTGAACAGGCACCGTTCCATCGCGATGATGGCAAGCCATCTGCGCTTCCCCTTACCGATCCGGTGACCGGGCAGAACGTCGGAAAGCCAAGCGACCGGTCGGTTACCAACCTTGCCGACTTCCGGCAGAAGCAGGCTGCCACGGGCCGCTCCGGCGACAATGTCTATCCGCTGCGTCTGCCGCACAAGGGCAAGGGTGCCTCTTTGACCATTCTGCCTGCCAGTGACCATGGCCAGCCCACCAGTGGCGCGGTTGGACCGTTCCACTTTGTCTGGGAAAGCGACGAGGTCGGGCGTTTCAAGTTTGTCTCCGATGAACTGGCGATGGCCGTGGGCCGCGGCAACGCAGACATTGTCGGCATGCGCTGGTCCGAGATCGCCAAACGCTTTGACATGGACGGGGACGGCACCATCGCCAGGGGCTTTGCCAGCTGTGATACCTGGGCCAGCCTCGATGTCTGGTGGCCGGTTGAAGGAGAGGACTGCCGCATCGCAGTAGAGCTGACGGGTCTGCCGATCTATGGCCGGCTTCATGGATTTCAGGGTTATCGCGGCTTTGGCCTTTGCAGACCAGCCGACGTGATGGCCTCAACAGGCCATGAGCCTGAAGCAGACACAGAGGCCGAACTGACCACAGAAGCCATGCAACAAGAGAGTGGACAAACCACGGTCCTGCCTCATCTTGCACAAATTGATGACTTAATATCCGCAGACCTGCTCCAGGCTGCCTGGAATGCCGTAGCAACCACGACTGAACTGATTTCGCCAGATGATCAATGCGGCCGGGGGACGCCGCAAGAAGCCGCTGTCGAAACAACCGGGGTGATCGCCGTGTGTGAAGACAATGAGAAGGGATTAGAAGACCAGACGACCAACCAGCCATCGCACGATGAAGAAGCTGCCAAAGCCGCGACCGATGGCACGGATCTGACCCAACCAGATCAGACTGCTGGCAATCGCCACGATCTCGTGGACACTTTGCTCAGCGGCAGCGCCACCGGCGTGCGTGAAGTGGCCGCGCCTTCCTTGGCTGATGCCGGGGATGCAGACTCGCCCTCAGTGAGCGGCAACAAGCTCAGCGCCGGTGAAGAGCATGCCTTCCAGGAAATCGCCGACGTGCTGTCCGACGAGACATTCGAAAGCCGGTTGCCCGCCGAAGATCTCGATGACGACTATGAGGATCCTGCCGCGCTTTCCGACGAGGAAACCGAGGATGAGGAAGAGCAGGAAGAGGTTTCGGCCGATCCTGCCCCGACCTTCCCGACCCATGAGATCCTGCAGCAGGTCGCAAGCGAAGTGGAAAAGGTCGACAAGCCAGAAGCGAGTCCCTCCCACGATGGCGAAAAGCAGACCGAGCCCGAGCCGTCCTTTGTGCGCCGCCCGCTCTGTTCCTTCATTCCGCCGCGGCGCAAGGAGGATCATCTGGTCCTACCATGGCAATCCGCGAACAAGCCCCTCAGCGCCCTGCTCGCAGCTCGCGAGCGCAAGGAGGATGCGCACAAGTCGGCAGCCACCAGCAAGGCCCTTCTGGACATCCTGTCCATCGACCCACGGCTGAAACAGCTGCATGATCAGGCCGCACAGGCCAGAGAGCAGGCGACTGCGCCGGTTGAGCCATCACAGCCTGTCGAGGAGAATCCGCAGCAAACCCCGGATGCCACTGAAGGCGATGCACCGTCTTTTGAAACGGCAGCGCCTCTCCCGCAGACGGACGAACATCAGGCAGCTCCCGTGGTGCCGGACGACTCGACCACAGACACAGGCCCTGCCGCAGCCTTGACCGGTCCTTTTGCGGGCTCTCTGGCTGAGCCTTTGGCAGATTTCACACCGCAGGAAATGCCTGCACCGGACGAGACCGAAGCGGCGCCTCTGGAGGAGCCCAGTGAAGGCGAAAGCCTTGAAGACACCTCTCCTCTTGATGAAGTCGTGCCCCTTGAAGCTGGTGGCAACGACGCACCCGAGTTTCAGGAACCGCAGATCCCGACACCGGGTGAAGCGCTGGGCGATGAGCTGTTTGACGAGCCGGTTGTTTCCGAGAACCACTTCGTCATTTCGGCGATGGATGACGACGCAGACAATGCGCAAGTCGATCTGCAACAAGCCTCCCCGGTGGCGGGCACCATCGAGGGGACGGCAGCTCTCACGGCAGCGGCGGTTGCGGGCGTTGCTGCGCTCGGGTCGGAGTCGCTGTGGGACCGTCAGGACAAGACCTCACCGTTGATCGACATGCTCAACAAGCTGCAGACGGCAATCATCGTGTCGGCCAAGAGCCAGGTTCTGTTCGCCTCCAAGACCGCCTTGCGCCTGCTGAAATTTGCCTCCGAGGATGCCCTTGATGAAGCAGGCGGCATGGAGGGGCTGTTTTCCGGACGTCCCGGCGACTGGCTGACCAAAACCAATGGCCGCACCACTCTACGCACAGAGGACGGCAGCCCCATTTCGGTTCAGGCCAACATTTCCTCTATTGGCTGGGGCGATCAGCCTGCGGCCATGCTGTGCTTTGAAGAGACCCCGGTCACGCCGCCGTCGATTGGCGTCTCCGAAGAGGACGAGAAGATCGCCGAACTGGAAGCCATTCTGGATACCGCCACCGACGGCGTTCTGGTGCTGGACAGGGATGGCAACATCCTCAGGATGAACCATTCGGCCGAGGCGCTGTTCGAGGTGGACCGTCACAAGGTGGCCGGAGGGCCGTTCATTTCGCTGCTTGCTCAAGAGAGTCACAAGGATGCCCTCGCTTATCTCGAGCGGCTCAGGAACAGCGGACTTGCCAGCCTCATCAACGGCGGACAGGAAGTCATCGGCCAGCTGCGTTCGGGTGGCCTCATTCCGCTGGTCATGACCATGGGGCGGGTATCGATACCGGGCACCAACCGCTTCTGCGCGGTGCTGCGGGACGTGACCGAATGGAAACGGACGCAGGAAGAGCTGATGGCCCAGAAGCTGCGCGCCGAGCGGGCCAGCAAGAAGAAATCGGAATTTCTGGCCAAGGTCAGCCATGAGATCCGGACGCCGCTCAACGCCATCATCGGCTTTTCCGAAGTGATGATGGAAGAGCGTTTCGGGGCCATTGGACAGGAACGCTACAAGGACTATCTCAAGGATATCAAGATATCCGGCACGCATATCATCAGCCTGCTCAACGATCTGCTCGATATTTCCAAGGTCGAGGCGGGCAAGATGGAACTGCAGTTCGAGGCCGTTCCGCTCAATGGCATGGTAGCAGAATGCGTCGGCATCATGCAGCCGCAGGCCAACCGCAGCCAGATCATCATCCGGACATCTGCCTCTTCGCGGCTTCCCGATGTGGTTGCAGACAGCCGGTCTCTGCGTCAGATCATCCTCAATATCCTGTCCAATGCGGTCAAGTTCAACCATCCGGGTGGACAGGTGATCGTTTCAACGACCCAACAGGATAGTGGCGAGGTGATCCTGCGCATTCGCGACACCGGCATCGGCATGAGCAAGGATGACATGAAGCGGGCGCTTGAGCCTTTCCGGCAGGTATCACCGACCACCCGCAGCGCTGCGGAAGGCACAGGCCTCGGCCTGCCGCTGACCAAGGCCCTGATTGAAGCCAACAAGGCGCGGTTCAACCTTTCCAGCGAGCGCGGACACGGGACGCTGGTTGAGGTCATATTCCCGCCAGAACGGGTGGTCGAAAGCCCAGAGGAAGATCTGCCGCGGACGGCCGAACCCGTCAACTGATCACGACCATACGCTGATGAAGATCGGGGCACTGCTGAGGACAGGCCTCTGGTCCGGGGTCCGGTCCAGAGGCCAGCTTCCGGCCGGCTGGTCCTGATTTACGGGTCTAGTTCCAGGCCTGGACGAGGCGTTTGCAGGCTTCGACGAGGTCAGCCCTGTCTCTGGGGGCCGTCACGCAGATTCGAACCCCATCGGACAACATGCGCCCGGCACAGAAGGTCGAGGCAGACACCAGATCGACCCCGGCTGCCCGGGCCAGCGACGCAAGCTGTTCGCCTGTGCGCCCTTCATAGGGGCTGCCTTCATCGGTCGAGACCCAGAGATGCGGCGCAGCGGGATTGCGGCCAAGGGCCGGCAAGCCAAGGCGACGCCGGACGAGGGACTGCCGGGCACGCGCTTCCTGCCGCTGCCATTCCATCTGCTCGTCCACAGCACCGCTTTCAATCCAGTCGCAAACCAGCTCCAGCATGATGGGTGCCGTCATCCAGCTCGTCACATGCACCAGCTCGTCGGTAGCAAAATTCATCAGCCGGGAACGCGGACTGTCAGCATCGAAGGTGACGATGATATAGCCAAAGCGCAGCCCCGGAGCCACCAGCTTGGAAAGTCCCCCCACCAGAATGGAGCGGCCAGCCAATTGCAGGCTGAGCGGCGGTTGTCCGGAGAACCCGCCATAGACATCTTCCTCGATCACCAGCAGGTCTAGCTTTTCAGCCATCTCGACGATGTCGGCGCGACGCTGGCGGTCCATGGTCGTCCCGGTGGGATTTTGCAGAATCGGACTGAGTACCAGCGTGCGGGCACCACTGGCTCTTGAGGCGCGGTCGAGGTCTTCGGGCAGGATGCCTTTCTTGTCCATCCCAACAGGCACCAACCGCAGCCCCATTTGCTTGGCGGCCACCTTCATGCCGGGAAAGGTCAGTTCCTCCACCAAGACCGGCAAGTCTGGCTTGGCAATCATCTGCAAGGCTGCGAACAGGGCGGCCTGCGCACCGGCGCAGGGAAAGATGCGGTCAGCCGGCGGATGGAAGCCGCGGCTCTGGCACAATTTCACGACGGCGGCACGGCAGCGCCCGATGAGGCTAGGGGCGTGATAGTCCATCACGTCAACGAGATTCTGCCTCTGCAACAGGGCGGCGAAGCGGCTCTGGACATCCTCTCGGGAGAAGCCCTGCACCGGCTTGATGGTGGACAGGTCGATGGCATTCTCGGCGTGGGGGCGATCGATGGCATAGAGGCTGGTGGCGGTATTGACCGGCAGGACATAGGTTCCACGCCCGACCTCTCCGGCGATCAGGCGCAACCGGGTGGCCTCGCGAAAGGCTTCCGTCACCGTCGACAGGTTGACATTGAGGGCCCAGGCCAGATCGCGCTGGGTTGGCAGGCGAGAGCCCTCCGGCAGGGTGCCGGTGCGGATATCCCGTTGCATGGCTTCAACAATCGCACGATAGATCGGCCCGTCATGGCCCGTCAGATCAGGGCACCAACTTACTTTTGTTTCCTTCATGACCAGCTCTCTTGCATCGTCTTGCCTTTGTCGACCTGCGCTCATCCGGCTGCCCGTGTGCCCGTCCGTGTCCGACACCTCCCCTGTCGGCCCCACATGACGCACACACCAGCAAATCACTTAACCTTGACCCGTCTTTCCGGCCTGACAAGAGGCCAGACGGCCAAATTGTATGGATGGCAATATTCTTGCACCCCATACAATATAAGGTTTGAACCATACAATATCCTTTGCCATGATTTTTAACAACAAGAATTTGATTGCTCAAGGCGACAGCCCCCTGCCAAGACCGGCTCCCAACGAGACCGACCGTGTTCACACAGTCTCCACCGGACCAACCAAACCAGAGATCCCGTTTCGGGCAGGCAGGCGACAGGTCGCAAAAATCACGAAAAGGATATTCCCATGCTTACATGTGTCGATTTTGAAAAGGCCGAAGAACTGATCTATCGGGTTCTTGCCCCCACTGCCTGCTATAACTGGCCGATTCTGGCCGATGCGCTCGGGGCCGATGTCTGGATGAAGCATGAGAATCACACCCCGACCGGAGCCTTCAAGGTGCGTGGCGGGCTGGTCTATGCCAACCGCTACAAGAAACGTTTCCCGAAGGGAGCGGGCCTCATTTCCGCCACCCGCGGCAACCACGGCCAGAGCCTCGCCTTTGCCGCCGGCATTGAAGGACTGAGCGCCACGATCGTTGTACCGAAGGGCAATTCCCCCGAAAAGAACGCCGCCATGCGCGCCTTTGGCGCGACCGTGATCGAAGCGGGCGACGACTTCGACGAGGCAGTCAACAAGGCCAAGGCTATGGCCGCCGATGAAGGCCTGCACATGGTGCCGTCCTATCATGAGGATCTGGTAGCTGGCGTTGGCACCTATTCCTATGAAATGCTGAAGCAGAACCCAGATCTGGATACCGTCTATGTGCCAATTGGCAAGGGGTCTGGCATCTGTGGCATGATCGAAGCACGCAATGCCCTCAATCTCAAGACCAAGATCGTTGGCGTCGTGACCGCCCGCGTCGACGGCTATGCCAATTCCTTTGAATGCGGCAAGCTGACCGCCGCAGACCGCAGCGACACCTTCGCCGATGGCCTTGCCGTGCGCGTTCCCGATCCGGCTTCGCTGGAAATCATCATGGAAAATGCCGAACGCATTGTCCGGGTGGAAGAGGACACGGTTGCCGAAGCCATCCGTCTGATCTACCGGGCGACCCACAATGTCGCCGAAGGCGCTGGGGCTGCCGCCCTTGCCGGTCTGATGACCGAAAAGGACAAGATGGCTGGCAAAAAGGTCGGCGTGGTTCTCAGTGGCCAGAATATCGATACGGATTGGATGGCTCAGGTCCTCAGTGGCCAGACCCCGACCGTCTGAAGAAACAAGCGCGGCCTCTTGCCTGGCCGCACACCGCGTGTGGGAAACCAAGAAAAGGGCACTCAACTCGCCGGAGACCCGCGTCTCCGGCTTTTTATTGCTTTCCTCTGGCTCGCATGGTCCGCAGGGCCGATGCGCGGGTGTGACGATAAGCGGTCAGAAAAACAGTTCCGGCTCGCTAAGCATCAGATGCTGGATCAGCATGATGGTCTTGGCATCTCGCAAAGAGCCTTGCAGCACCGCCTCGCCAAGCTCATCCAGGGCGATTTCCTCGACAATGATGTCCTCCCCCTCGTCTTCCAGACCGCCGCCTTCACCGATGCGGTCATTGAGGTTGTAGGACGCAAGGTAGGCATGGATCCGCTCGGTCAGGGTGCCTGGAGAGACATAATAGGCGGCCACCTGCTGAAGATCCGACAGGCGAAATCCCAATTCCTCTGCCGCTTCCCGCATGACGGCCGTTTCCGGCTCTTCCCCCGGATCAATGAGACCGGCAGCCACTTCAAGGATCATCGGGTCCGTCTCGCCATTGTAGACGGCACCGGCCCGGAGCTGACGCACCAGCATGGCCACCCGCCGCTCGCGATCGACCGGCAGCACACAGATCGCTTCGCCGTGGTCGTGGATTTCCCGGCTCAGGGTGACCCGCTCGCCGTCGCTGCGTGTAAAAGAAAGCTCGCAGGTGGACAGCTTGATGAAGCCATCATATCTGAGCTCGCATTTGCCGAGCACAGCGTCCACCTTGTCGCGCCGGGGAAGAAAGCGATCCGACATATTCAGTCCCTTCGTAACGGATGAAGACCAGACAGCACAACTGGACCGATGCGATCGAAAGGCGCAGAACACTTCCCTCGCTGACCAGACCGGGCTGATTGATCTTAAAGGATGCGGGCCACCTAGCGTGGTCCGAACAGCAGGGTGCGAGCTTCAAAAGCGCTGGCCAACGGGCGTCCGAGAGCCCGTCCAATCTGTCCGAGTGCTTCGAGCTGCGTTTGCTGGCTTGGGAAGACTTCACCCTCCACCGAGTGGATATTATATGCCCAACCGGAAGCGATCTGTCCACCCAGAGCTATCGCTGCGCTGAGAGCAGCCTTCTCTTGAAGCCCATAGGCAGCCACCGACCAGCGCACAACATCCAGAAGATGCTGTTTGTCGAGAGACGCAAGATATTTGCGCAGGGCATGAGGATCGCTCTTAGGTTCTTCTCCGTCCTCGCCCAGAATGAACAGAAGGGCGTGCTGCTCCTCCGGAATGACCCCATACTGGCGGAAGGCATAGAACCAGTCGATGTCAGTGTGGTCGGACATGGCGAACTGCACGCCGATCTTGAGGTCCTCGCACCCGTCCAGCAGATCACGAGCCTTGTCCTCATCGGCTTCGTCGCCATCGCGCGGGAACAGTTGGGCGAACGGCAGCAGACAGGCATCCGGTTGCGCAGCCTCAAGCAGCGGCAACGCCGCCTCCACCGCATTCGGCTGGTCCAGATCAAGTTCCAACTGGATGAGGCAGCTCTCGCCAAGCGTTTCGCGCACGGCCGCAACGGCTTCAGTTGAAAGGCTGGGATCGAGCGTGGCCGCACCGTGCCCATTACGAACGGAGAAGGAAAAAAGGGAAGCCCCGGCCGCCTTGGCCTGCTGCGCCTGAGCCTGCAATTCCGCCACTTTTATCGGTATGAAAACATGGTCACGTTTAGACCTTTTCGGTCCATTGACCGAAAAGGAGACAATCAAGGGTTTTGGTATTCCGAGCATGACTTGCTGCCCCAACAGTATTCGAAGTGGCAAGCACTTCATTGCATTATTATATTTCAATACCTTAACATGACAAATCGGCATATGAAGCGCCATTTTCATCTATCAACAAGTCATGATTGCAGCCTCCGGCTTTACGCCTGACAACAGAAAAGCAAGAGGCTTTTGCCAAACCGCCCCAACTTATGTATTAAGATGACTGTATGTGCTGCGCTCCATCCGCGCAGCCCGCAAGCTGAGACACTTCTGCCTTTGACATTGAATGAAATGAGCCGTCATGACGCTGGATGACCTACGCCAAGAACTTTGGGACTCCTATGCCGACCTGTCACCCCAGATGAAGGTGGCAGCCTCCTATATTCTGGAAAACCCGGCCGACGTCGCCTTCAAGTCGGTTCGCCAGCTGGCCAAGGCTGCCGATGTGCATCCCTCCACCGTGGTCCGGCTTGCGCAGGTCGTCGGCTTCTCCACGTTCGAGCCATTCCGGGCCGTGTTCCAGCAGGGCGTGCAGGCACGAGATGTGCGCTTTGAGGACCGGGCTGCGGCCCTGCAGAAGGACAGCCGCTGGGACACCGAGTCCGACATCTTCTTCGAGATCGGCAAGGCGACACTTGGCAACCTGACCAGCCTGTTCCAGCCGGATACACAAAAGGCGGTGCAACGCATCGCACGGGCCATTCTGGAGGCCAAGCGGGTCTATGTTTCGGGCTATCGCTCGTCATTCGCCTTTGCTCACTATCTGGCTTACGCTGGCCAGATCGCCATGCCCAAGATCCAGCTGCTGGAAAGCCCGGACGGCTCCCATTTCGACGTGTTGGGGCAAGCGGACGAGCATGATCTGATCATCCTCTTCACCTTCGCCCCCTATGCCTCTGAGGGTGGCCGCCTTTTGACTGTTGCCAAGAAGCGCGGCTGCAAGATCGTGGCGATCACCGACACCATGTCCTCGCCCGCCGTACCCTATGCCAACATGGGCCTGTTCGTGCCGATGACCGGTCCGCAGTTGCTGCCCTCGCTGGTGCCTGCCGCATCGGCCTGCGAGCTGATTCTGGCGGAATGCACGCGCCTTGGCGGCTCCGCAGTGGTCGAAAACCTGCGTCGTTTCCGCGATCAGGTTCATGCGGTTGAGGGCTATCTCAGCCCGGTCGAGCCCGCTGACGATCTCGATGAAGACGAGCTATTCAATTACTGAACAAATTTCAGGCTCACTTCCGGGACCACCTCAGGGCCACAGAGAATAGACATGTCGGAGATGGCCTACCCCTGCGCGCCAGACGCAAGCGCATAATGCGTCCTTGCATCCTGCCCTGCCCCCTGTCTGCACGACCGTGAAGCTGTTTGGGCCAATTCTGTCGGCTGCCCTCAAGACAGAGGCAAGATTTTGTTCACCATAGAGGCAAAAAGGCCTCCGCGCGGGGGAAATGATGCCCGCCGGACCCCAGCGATTAACCGCTTCTTGCCGTCTCTGGCGTTAGCCTGACAACACCCTATCCCGCAAGTCAAAGCTCCACGTCACGGGCAAAGTTCAGGCGCTGTCACCATGATTGATTTTCATCCAACTTCCGCAAGCAACCAGCCTTCATCCGCATCGGCTCTGGTCGATGTCGCGCAGGGTACAGGCCCGGCACAGGCACCAGTTGCCCGGGAGAGCCAGCCCGGCGCCCATGGAGCCCCAGATGGCGCACGATCCCTGCTCAAAAACCATTTCAAGAATGCCCATGTCCATTTTTGCGCGGGCTGGTCCAGCGCCCTTTATACGGCGCTTCTGGCCTCGAATGTGGAACCTGGCGATGAAGTGATCATTCCTGCCCTGGCCCCGGCGGGTGTTGCCCATGCAGTGCTGCTTGCCAAGGCCAAACCGGTGCTGGTCGATGTGGCGCCCGACACACAGCTTCTGGCACCGGAAGCCGTGCTGGCAGCAATCACCGAGCGCACCCGCTGCGTGGTGCTCTGCAACCTCTACGGTCAGGTCGTCCCTCAAGCCGCCCTGCATGAAGACCTGACCCGTCGCTCCATTGCGCTTGTAGAAGATGGATCCGATGCCTTTCTGGCCTTTGGCGTGTACGACCAACCGGCCGCCCATAGCGACCTGCTCGTGGGCTGTCTTCCCGGCATGCGCGAAGTAGAGGGAGAGTTGCCGGCCTTCATCGTTACACGCAACGCGTCGCATCATGCACGAATGTCCTACTGGACAGCCCAGCACGATGTCGCCGAGCGCCTGTTCCAGTTTGATGCTCCGGCCATGGAAGAGGCACCCTATGTCGACCTGGTCAGCAGCCTCGACGAGACGCAGGATACCCATTTCCAGACTTGTATTAGTTATAGCCTTAATACTCGGGAGCTGATTGGCAAACAGACAGCAATCTACGATGAAAGCTTTGCCGGACTAGGCTTGAAAACACTACCTCTGGGTGAGATTGGCGTCAGAATTCCACAAAGTTACCCCATCGCAGTAGACCCTGCTCTGAGAAACGAGCTATTCGAATTGCTCTGTCATGAAGGCTTCAAAGTCCACGTAACCTACCGCAATCTGGACCAGTTGAAGTTCTTTCAGCGCTCAGAATCAGGCGACATTTTCCCGAATGCAGCGAGCTGGAGTGCCGGTGCAATCAGTTTACCCACAGGCACCAGGTTGTGTTACAAGGAGCAAATACAACTCTGCGCAACGGTTAAAAATTTCTTGACGTTGCGGCAGCACCGCGCCTAAATGCCTTAGGTAATCTACTTACACAAAAACGCGATCTGAGTAATGTATCAATAACTTCAATTATCTGGCATATAATCGGCGCAAGGGGTGTTTTGGCCACAATCGCGCAAATGAATAGATTTATGATTAATATGTATAGGATTATTACAGTTCTAAACTTGTCAAAACGATCAATTTCTCCGCACCGACTATTGTATTAGTACGACTAAATTTCCGCTTGTTTCCTCAAATCCGTTGCAGCAACTGGTTAAGCGATGTAAATTTTATGTAAGTAATATTTCCAATCTGCATAAACGCTTGACCGGGGGGATATGATGGGCCGACCTAAAGAATTCGATTCCGAGACAGTACTTGAAGCTGCCACAAATTGCTTCTGGTCTGATGGTATCGTTCGAACTTCTATCAGTTCTCTTGTTGATGCCATGAAGATTCAACGATCAAGTTTCTATAACAGCTTCGGATCCCGAGAAGGTATTCTTGCAACTGTTCTTGATCGCTACCTGGAAAGTTCACCACTTCGCGACCTTATGAAGGGTGGACCGATTGGAGAAGATCAGCAACCAGACCTTGTACTGGTCGATCTGATCATGGACTTCAGCCATTTCCTTGCAGACAAGGGACGCGGCCGCGGCTGCCTGATCTTCAACGGCCTCAGCGAGTTGAATACCGAAGACCTGCAATCCTACGAACTGTTTCAGGACCAGTATGCGAACCTGACCGCCGGCCTGTCCAGACTGATCGAGCGCATCAAGAAAGAGGGCTCCGGTTCATCGGACATGGGCACGCTCAGCCTGCACCATGTGCTGGCCATTCTCATTGGCCTGGCACATTATTCCAAGCTGGACCCGACCGAGAACCGGCTGGCGACCATCGGTCTTGATCAGCTTTCGGGTCTGTCTCCGCATTTCGCCAAGCTGATTGATCGGGAAGTCCGGTCGAGAAGCAGCTCGGAAGGCCTTCTCATGCAGGCCTGACCGGTTTGGGAACTGTGGTGGGCAAGATACAGGCCCCCGGATGCGAAGTAACGCATCCGGGGGCTTTTTCATGCTGCCGCTGGCCTCGGAAGCGACTGTCCTGCGCATGAGACTTTTCCAACAGGTCCACAACGCGGCGCAAGCGACTTGATATTTTGCCTGCGCTTGGACAGTCTTGGCGCAATCTGGCAATGAATCCCCAAAGTGATTCCCAAACGGAACGAACCTGACCATCGCAGCCATGCGCGCTTCGGCTCGTGTGCTTTCAAAGGACAAGCGCACCGGCCAAGACTATTCGCGCAGCTGGCGCAGGTCTTGTTTGCAATGAGGCATATATGGAGTGGTCTCCACAGCAGGATGCGGCGCTAAAAGCAGTCGACGACTGGATCAAGAACGGAAACGAGCCGATCTTTCGCCTGTTTGGCTATGCCGGAACGGGTAAGACGACCCTTGCCCGGCATCTGGCTGAAGGGATCAATGGCAGTGTGCTGTTCGGAGCCTTCACGGGCAAGGCGGCACAGGTGCTGCGCCAGAAGGGATGCCCCGGAGCCAGCACGATCCATGCCATGATCTACCGACCGGACACCAGTGACGATGACGAGCGCGAGGAAGACGTTCCCGCCTTTGTCATCAACCGAGACAGCCCGGCCCATGATGCCGATCTGATCGTCATCGACGAATGCTCGATGGTTGACGAGATGCTTGGCTCGGACCTGCTCTCCTTCGGCAAGCCGGTGCTTGTTCTGGGCGATCCGGCCCAGTTGCCGCCGGTTTCCGGCGGCGGCTATTTCACGGATGCAGAGCCGGACATCATGCTCACCGAGATCCACCGTCAGGCACAGGACAATCCGATCATCCGTCTGGCTCAGGACGTCCGCGAAGGCCGCACCCCGGACTATGGCGACTATGGCGCAGTTCAGGTGATAGGGCGCCGGTCGCTGGAGACCGATCAGGTGCTGGCTGCCGATCAGGTGCTCGTCGGGCGCAATGTGACCCGGCAGAAATACAACAATCGCCTCAGGGAGCTGAAGGATTTCGACGGCCCCTACCCGCAGGTGGGTGACAAGCTGGTATGCCTGCGCAACAACCATCAGAAGGGGTTGCTCAACGGCGGCATCTGGATGGTCGACAAGGTCACCAGCCGCACCGGCAAGGACATCAAGATGCGTGTCTCGCCCGAGCTGGCCCACGAATTGTCGGGGCGGGTGGCGCTGAAGGTTCCCAAGGCCCTGTTCGAGGAACATGAAGGGGAAATTCCCTGGACCGTGCGCAAACAGGGAGACGCTTTCGACTATGGCTATGCGCTGACCGTGCACAAGGCACAGGGCTCCCAGTGGAACAATGTCATGCTGTTTGATGAAAGCTGGGCATTCCGCGATCACAGGACGCGCTGGCTCTATACCGGCGTAACGCGCGCAGCTGAAAGCCTGACGATCGTACGCTAGGCGAAGGCGGTTGGAACGGAAACTCCGGTCTGAACCAGATCTGCCGTGCCGTCTCCGGTGCGTCGGGTGACAGACTCGCGCGGGGCCGGACCATAATAATTGTCGGTGCGGACAAACGGGCGATCCATCGAGGTGGCGGCCACGATCCTGAGATACATGTCCTTGGCAGAAAATGGCTTGCGCAGGAATTCATGGACCCCCAATTGCTTGGCTTCCATGATGCGGTGCTTTTCGGCATAGGACGATATCATGATGATCGGCACGGTACCCATCGGGTGGTTCGGGTTGCGCACCAGACGCACCAGTTCCGGGCCATCCAGAATGGGCAGAACCCAGTCGATGATCAGGATGTCCGGGGAAAGCTGCTCAAGCTTCTCAAGCCCGACGCCGCCGTCTTCTGCCTCGAAGATCTCGCGAACGCCCAGCCCCTGCAAAATGGTACGGATGATCGTGCGCATATACGCACTATCTTCTATGACCAGTACTCTCAACGCTGAAAGAACAGTTACCGACATTACACACTCCGCACCCGCAAGTCATTTGCGGTGGTCTGCAGACAGACCGACAGTGCGGAAAGTGTAAGGGCAAAGCGTTTAAGAATCTTTACTGCGCGAATTGTCTCATCCGGCTTTATGCGCAGGCTTGCGGGCCGGAACGCCCGCCGTGCTGCGCTCGAGAGCGGTTGCGGCACGTTCCTTTGCCACCTTTCGCCGCGCAAGGAAAAGCATGCTGCGCAGGGTAGCCAGATAGAGACCGGCATGGATCGCCTGCCAGCTCTCCTTGATGAAGTATTTGGGATAGAAGACCAGAGCCGGTTCCTTTGGCAGACCGGGGCGGCGCAGATGGCGATTGCGGTAGCGCCCGGAGCCGATTTCATAAACCCCGGTTCCTCCCACCCGATAGCCAAGGGTGAGCCCGACGGTCCAGGAGAAGTTGGTGACGGGTTTGACCGGATTGCGCAGGCCCTGCAGCATGATGCTCCAGACCCGACGCAGAGAATAGACCCGGGAGACGATACTCGGCCGCAAGCGCTTGACGGCGCTCTGGTCGAGGGTATCGTGATCAAAGACGAAATGGCCCAGATCGTAATTATTGAGATCGGGATCCATGTAGGTTCCCTGTTCGTCAAGGCGTTTGTGATCCACCGAACCGGGCAGCGGCGTCAGAACCGACAGCGTGAAGATCTCGCCGGGATACTCGCTGACCAGCGTTTCAACGTTGCCGTAGATCTTCTTTTCGGTCTCTCCGGGAAAGCCGATGATAAAGCCGGATATGGTGACTGCTCCACGCTCGTACCATGCGGCAAACATGTCCCGTACGTTGGCCGCGCGGTTGTGCTTCTTGCCGGCGGCCTTGATGGTCTCGGGATCGATGGATTCCAGTCCGAGGAAGACGTCGGTCACACCGGCTGCGGTGGCCTTTTCGATGAAACGGGGAATCTTGTAGGCAACAGTATCGGCCTCGATGATCAGCTCGTAGCGCAGCTTTGTCTTCTGGCGCATCTCGATAAGCTTGTCGAAGACCTCTTCCCAGCGCTTGTTGCGGGCGATGTTGTCGTCGGACAGGAAGAAAGTCTTGACGCCCTGGCTGGCATAGTCGCGCACATAGTCGGCGATGGCCTGCGGATCGCGCATCTGCATTTCGACCCCTTGCGTGTTGGGAATGCAGCAGAAGGTGCATCGGAAGGGACAACCGCGACTGGTTTCGATGGGCACGACACCGGTGAAGCTGCGCTTGATCGTCTCGATATCATAGGCAGGCATCGGCACATTGCGCAGATCCGGCAGGGCGCGCAGATAGTCATATTCCGGCTGTAGTGTGTCGGCTGCCAGATCCCTGATGAGCCCGTCGATATGGCCCTCGGCCTGACCGATGAACAGCGACACTCCCATATCCAGAGCGTCCTTCAGACCGTATTCATTGTTCTTGAACAGGGCCTTGATGCCGTTGACATGGACGCCGCCGATGACGACCGGAATATCATGGGCACGGAACATGCGGGCCAGATCAAGGGCTCGGGGATAGAAGGCACTCAGCACGCCGGTCAGGAAGACCGCCCCCTTGCCTGCCTGCTTGATACGCTCAACGATACCCTCGACCGGCACCGGGCCAAAAATTTCATAATAGTCTTCGCAGGTAATCTTTTCGCCATCGTCAAGCACGCCACGAGCGTTGCAATCGAGCAGGAGCGCCTTGACTGCGGCCTGCGCCTGTGTCGCCATGACAGGGCGCTTCCATTGCTGAACATAACCATCACTATCATAGCGAGACGGCGTTATAAGTGCGATATGCAGTGACATTGTTCAGCTCCCCAGCATGAATAAATAAGTATTTATATTTCTTGTATTTAATCCTTACACATTATTACCTACGTCAATTCTTCATGTATTCTGGCAAATGTCAAACTCTATCGGCACAACCTGTAATTAGGCATTGGATTGAGATAGGCGAGCGTCACCCTTGACGGCAGGCCATTTGATGGCTACAGCGTTCGGGAAGGACAAGATGACCGGATGCTTACGGGCGCCTTAACAATTTGTAAGCCTTGGGACAATTGACAAATCTCAAGATGTCAGCGCAAAGTGTCGGGTAAAGTTAGACCCATTAAAAGAGGACCCGGGCCTGACACCGAACGACGAAGAAATGGCCCAGACCGGCCAGATTTCAGGCCACATACCAAGACCGACCGGTTCGCTTACCTTGGACCAGAAACAAGCGGATATCAGTGATAATGCAGTATCTTGATTTTTTCGAAAGCGCCGTATCTTCCCTCAAGGAAGAGAAACGCTACCGTATCTTTGCCGACCTTGAACGGCAGGCAGGGAGATTTCCGCACGCAATCTGGCGCGCCGACAATGGATTGGAACGCGAAATCCTCGTCTGGTGCTCCAACGACTATCTGGGCATGGGACAGCATCCCGATGTGATTGAAGCCATGAGCGAAACCGCCCACAAGATGGGGACAGGCGCGGGTGGCACACGCAATATTTCCGGCACCAACCATCCGCTGGTCCAGCTTGAGGCCGAACTGGCCGATCTGCACAACAAGGAGGCCGCTCTGGTCTTTACCTCCGGGTTTGTGTCCAACGAAGCTGCCATTTCGACCATCGCCAAACTGCTACCGAACTGCCTTATCCTGTCCGACGAGCTCAATCACGCCTCCATGATTGCCGGTGTCAAGAATTCCGGCGTACAGAAACAGGTCTTCCGCCACAACGACATGGCGCATCTGGAAGAATTGCTGGCCGCTGCCGGCAAGGAGCGCGCCAAGCTGATCGTCTTCGAATCGGTCTATTCGATGGATGGTGACGTTTCCCCGATCAAGGAAATCTGCGATCTGGCGGACAAGTACAACGCCATGACCTACATTGACGAAGTGCATGCTGTCGGCATGTATGGCCCTCACGGCGCCGGGATTGCCGAGCGCGAAGGTCTGATGGACCGCATCGACGTCATCGAGGGAACGCTGGCCAAGGCCTTCGGTACGCTGGGCGGCTATATCACTGCGCGGGCTCCGATCGTCGACGCCGTGCGCTCCTACGCGCCGGGCTTCATCTTCACCACAGCCATGCCACCGGCCATTGCCGCCGCGGCCTGCTGTTCGGTACGCCACCTCAAGCAGAGCCAGAGCGAACGCGACGGTCAGCAGCGTCAGGCCGAGCGTACCAAGAAGGTTCTCTCCGAAGCCGGTTTGCCGGTCATGCCTTCGGAAACCCACATCGTGCCGCTGTTTGTCGGCGACCCGGACCTTTGCAAGAAGGCGTCGGACATCCTGC
The DNA here is from genome assembly GCF_963666525.1 of uncultured Cohaesibacter sp. Taxonomy (NCBI): domain Bacteria; kingdom Pseudomonadati; phylum Pseudomonadota; class Alphaproteobacteria; order Hyphomicrobiales; family Cohaesibacteraceae; genus Cohaesibacter; species uncultured Cohaesibacter sp. Next base: position 3,425,037 of record NZ_OY762905.1, on the reverse strand, counting down.
TCGATACGCACGGCATCTATATCCAGCCGATCAACTATCCCACCGTGCCCCGTGGCACGGAACGTCTGCGCATCACCCCTACCCCGTTCCATGACGACAAGCTGGTAGACGGGCTGTGCGAAGCGCTGAAGGATGTCTGGCAGCAGCTCAACCTGCCTCTGATCGAGCCGGGCACCTTTCACGACCTGACCAAGCAGCCTGAACAGCAGGTCTTTCAGGCCGTAGGCGGATAAGTTTCATTTTAGCTTTTTTCCAGCTAAAACTGACAGCAAGCACCATTTGCCTTCGGGCATCTGGTGCCTTTTTTGTTGTCCCGCGGCCCTGCCCACAAACAAAAGCCCCGCCGGGAGGGGCGAGGCTGTGTCTTGGCCGTCAGGAGGCGAAGACGGCTTTGCAACCGGAGAGGATTGGCTGCTGAGAGAAACAGGAGAACCCTATTTGTAGTTTGCGAGATTGGAAGGAATGACCATCTCCCAAGGTACCCAATCGAACTCCTGGGCATAGCCGCCGCCAGCCATCGCAACGGCGTTTCGGATCGACTGCTGCCCTTGTGCGGCAGCATTCTGGAGGATGGAAACCTCCAAGTTCCCAGCCCCCACCTCAACACGGGCATCTGGTGTCGCGTCCACGCCGCCAATGAGAACGTTACCCAGATCCTTGCCCAATTTCTGGTAGGCTCGGATAGCGCCGATTGCCATTTCATCATTGTTGGCCGCGATGATATCGATCTTCATGCCTTTTTCGAGGAGGCCGGTAACAAGCCTCTCGGCATCATCACGGCTCCAATTGGCGGTTTCTTCATGAACAAGCTTGAGGCCCGGATACTGGCTCATGACTTCCTTGACGCCAGCAGTGCGCGCCTTGGCTGCCGGATGAGAAAGCTCACCGTTGAGAATGACAACATTGCCCTTGCCTCCGGCCTTGTCAGACAAGTAGCGCATCTGCAAACGCCCAGCCACGATCTCATTGCAAGAGACGACTGAGACCGGCCCAGGAAAACGGCTCTGTTTCGGTTGCCTGTTTACATAGACCAGGGGGATCTTGGCTTGCGCCGCCAACAGCTGCAATTCTTCCGACCCATCATCGGCGACCAGATTGATGATGATGGCATCAACGCCACGTTCGATAAATGATTTCACTTGCTGAATCTGGGTTGCTCCGTCCGATTCCGCGCTCACCATTTCCAACTGAACGCCTGAAGCGTTGCTTGCAGCGGTTTTGATGGAGTTGGTGACAATCTGCAAGAATGGGTCTTTGGAGTTTGACATGGTCGTGCCGATGGTCACCGCAGCGGCGGCATGGACCATCAAGGCGGTTGAAAGCAAGAAGACCGATAGGCGTTTCATCTCTGGACCTTTCTTCAATCCTGTTTGGCGAGGGGCCGACTGGCTATCAAGATGCCGCGCGGACGGTTTGGAGGAAATTGCTCATTTCAGAGCGAAGGGTGTCTGCCTGACTGGCCAGCTGCTGGGCAGAGGCCAGCACCTGCGCCGAGGCGCTGGCGGATTCCTGAGCCGCATGGGAGACGCCCTCGATATTCGACGTGACCTCTCTGGTGCCAACGGACGCCTGCTGGACGTTGATGGCCACTTCCGATGTGGTCCTGCCCTGCTCCTGCACGGCATCGACGATCGAGCCGGAAATGTCGCTCATCTCGCCAATCGTCTCGCCGATGGCATTGATGGCGTTGCTTGCGTCGGAGCTGGAAGACTGCATGCTCTTGATCTGGGCGGCAATCTCCGCCGTCGCCTTGGCGGTTTGCTCGGCAAGTCCCTTAACCTCGGAGGCGACCACGGCAAAGCCCTTGCCGGCCTCTCCGGCCCGCGCCGCCTCGATCGTGGCGTTGAGAGCCAACAGGTTGGTCTGCGATGCGATCTCGTCAATGAGGCCGATGATCGTGCCGATCCGCTCTGCATCCGATTGCAGGCCGGACATGCGGGAGTTGGTCTGCTGCGCTTCGGACACCGCCCGATGGGCCACTCTGGTGGAATGGGAGACCTGCTGACCGATTTCCTGAGACGAGGCCGACAGTTCTTCAATCGCCGCGGCAACGGTTTCCACGTTCGTGGAAGCCTGCTCGGCGGCGGCTGCCACGGCGGCACACTGGGCGTTGGTTTCCTCGGACGCAGCGGTCAGCGTGCCGACGTTCACCTGCAGTTCCTGAGCCTCGGAAGCGACTCGTTCGACAACTTGCCCCACTGCGGCTTCAAAGCGATCCGCCAGTTCCATCATTTCCTGATGGCGTCGTTCAGCTGCCTGCTTGTCCTGCACTTCCTTTTCGAGGCGCAGGTTGCCCGCCGCAATCATGTTTTCCTTGAACACCAGCACAGCCGACGCCATCTTGCCGATTTCGTCCCTGCGCTCGACGCCGGGCACATCGGTATCCATCTGGTTGTCTGCAAGCAGCCGCATAACCTTTGCCAGCGTGACAATCGGCCCGGAAACATTGCGCACGATCAGCCAGACGACCATCATGCCGACAACAACGACAATCGCCAGTGCCATCATCACGCTGAAACTGGAACTGTCGCTCATGTCCTGCGCCATGCGAGAGGTCTGGTCTGTCTGCTGATTGCGGAATTCAAGCATCCGGTTCACGGCGCGGTTGAAGAGATCGGCATCTTTCTTGAGATCGTTGAGCAGAACCGATTCAGCCAGATCGCCCATGCCAGCGGCCTGCAAGCCGGACACTTCCTCTTCCACGGCAAGAAAATGCTGCCAGGCGCTGAACAGATCGTTGGCCCTGCTTTCGTCCTCACCGGGCTGGATGGTCGGGGCAAAGCCGCTCCAGGCGCGCGAGAAGGCCACCTGCGCGTCTCGGATCTCCTTGGTGAGTGTGGCGCGTTCGGCTTCGTCCCTGGTGAACTGACGCAACAGATCGTGAGCGCGCAACTGCTGACTCAGAGTTGCCATTTCACCCAGCGTCTCGACCCCGGTCAGGTCCTGGGCCAACCGCTGGGTCATTGTGCTCATGTTGTTGATGCGGTTGAGCGCAAACAGGCCGAGTACAACGGAAAATGCCAATATGACGACAAAGGTGAGGAAAAGACGGATCCTGATGGAAAGGCTGTTCATTCCAAGTTGCATCGGTGGGGTACCTTTCGAATGCAAGTAATTCAATTCTCAGGTCAGCATATTCCCTTCAATTTATTAATTTAATATTTCTTATATTATTCCATCCTTTTCTTTCTATACTTTATAGTACTCAACACCCATCAAAAGTGGCAAATATATTACACACAAATAATCATAATCAGTATCCAAAATCAATCCCAGCCAACCATCAACTGCTAGAGAAGCGCGTTGTAACAAGGCGGAAGGCCAGCGCAAGGAAGATTGTGCCTGCGATATAGTTGAGCGCGATCTGGGCACCCCGCGTCTTTCTGAGCCAGTCGCCCAGATATCCCGCACCGAGCGAGATGACGGTAAACACCATGAGCGTGACAATGTCGAAGATGATACCGAGCATGAACAGCTGCAGCGACACGGCTCCTCGCGAAGGATCGGCAAACTGGGGCAGGAAGGCGAGGAAGAACACGGCAACCTTGGGATTGGTGACATTCATCAGGATGCCACGCATGTAAAGCCTGCGCATGTTGAGGGTCGTCGGCTTGCCCTTTTCGCTGCCAAGCTCACTGGCACCCGCCCTGAAGGCCTGAAACGCCAGATAGGCCAGATAGGACGCGCCTGCCAGCTTCAGGATGGTGAAGGCGATTTCCGAAGTGCGGAAGATGACCGACACACCGACCGCCACCAGCATCGTGTGGACCAGAATGCCCGTACAAAGGCCAAGGGTTACGACCAGACCGACCTTGCGGCCGGACAGCGCCGACTGGGTGAGAATGAAGATATTGTCCGGCCCGGGCGCAAGGCCGAGCACGGCCGAGGTCACAATAAACAGACCGAGGGTCTCAAACGAGAAAAGCATGGCGGTTCCTCAGGCATTCAGCCCTTGCTCATCCGCAGAGGAGACACTGTCTTGCCCGAGAGGGTCTTCCGATTGCATCTTCTCGCGGTATTTCTTCCAGCTGATCCGCAGCCACCAGGCAGCGGCGGCGGCAAAGGCAAATGCCGCCACAAAGCCCATGCCATCGTTGGCAAGCTGGGCCAGATCAGCCAGACGGTCTGCAAAGTAATAGCCAACCAGCCCATAGGCCGCAACCCAGCAGGCCGCTCCAAACAGGGATGCCAGCGAGAAATGCAACCATTTCATCCGGGCTGCACCGCACAGATAGTTCATCCATGGCCCGACCGGGCTGGCCACCGTATGGGCGATCAGCACCGCCAATACCCCGCGCTTGTTCAGAAGGCGTTCGGCGCGATTGACCATCGGAGCAACGCGGGCGGATTTGCGAAACCGCACCATGAGACTTGGGCCAGCCAGATGAGCGATATTGAATGCCAGTTGATCTCCGAGCAGGAAGCCGACATAGGCTGCCGCCATCGCCGTGTAGAGGTCGATGTCACCGGACGAGGCAAAAGACCCGGCAGCGATCATCAGCATGGAGCTGGGCAGAGGCACGGCCATGGCACCAAGCGCCAATGTCACGAAGATGACCCACAGACCGTAGGTCGGAATAAGAGCAAGAATGGTGTCAATCATGGCCCTTTCCGCTCCGCTGCGGGCTTTGGTGGTTTTGGAGGCTTTGGCGGCTTGGGTGGCTGTTGCTGTTTCTGCTGCTCGATGAACTCGACCTTGGCCTTGCGCACCCGGGCCTCCAGCTCGTTGAGCGAGATACCCATGCGGGCAGCGATTTCGCCGACATGCACCCGACGGCCTTCGGTGTCGCCAATCCCCATGACATCAAAGATTACCTCGCGCGGCAGCTCGTAGCTCATGCCGACATAGCGCGGCGTCATCCAAGGCTCGAGGGCCTGATTGTGATGGGCGGGATCGTGAAAATACAGGAAACGATCGACAAAACGGACGCCAAAAAACACCAGCAGCACCAGCGCCAGAACAAAAACCGAAAGAGCAATCGGCTGTTCTTTCCAGAAATATCGCAAAGCCTTGAGCATTTAGCGTTCCTTTTCCCTAGCCGAAGGAGATCACCCCTCCTTCAGTCCATCCCGACCTTTGCGGGTGCCTTTGGCGGACAGGATCCTGGCTTGTTCTTCCGGTTCGAGATCGGAATCATCCAGAATGCGATAGGCCGCGCCCTGCAGGTCTTCATATTGATTGGACTTCAAGGACCATAGAAAGGCAATGAGACCAAGTGCACCAAGCCCCAGGGCAATGGGAATGAGAAAGAACAGAACGTTCATGTTGCTGCGGCTCCTGTGGTGCGTTACCCGGGGCAATACCATGCGATGCTCTATTGGTAGCAAGCAGACAGGGTCAATGAAACGGGAAATTTGTAACCAATGTTATCTATCTGTGTCGCCAGTAGACCGATCGGCAAGGGCTTCGTCGAAGCCACCATTATCGGTGAACCACGGGTCGCTTCTGGCGCGGGCGCGCAGGGCATTGATGGTAACCACCAGCGAGGAACCGGACATGGCGAGCGCTGCAATTAGCGGCGTGACAAAGCCGGCGATGGCAAAAGGCACCGCCACGATATTGTAGAGGGTCGCCAGAAAGAGATTCTGTTCCATGATGCGGCGGGCGCGTTTGCTGATATCAAGAACCTGCAACACAGGTGCCAGCCTTTCGCCCAGAAACAGCGCATCGGCGGCGGCCTGACTGACATGGGCAGCGGTGACCGGTGACAGGGACACATCGGCACTGGCAAGCGCCGGGGCATCATTGAGCCCATCGCCGACCATCATCACCCGCTTGCCCTTGGCTTTTTCAGCTTCGATGAGCGCAATCTTCTCGGTGGGAGAGATACCCGCGTGATAACACTCGATGCCCAATGCGTCGGCGATATCGCTCACGGCGCGGCGCTGATCGCCGGACAGGATCATCAGCTCGAAACCACGCTCCTTGAGGCTGTCGACCACGGCCTTTGCATCGGATCGCAATTGCTGTTCAAGAGCAAAGACCACCGGCTTGCGCTCACCGCGACGGAAGGCGATCAGCGATGCTTGCGGGTGGGCATTACGCACCTTGGCGGCTTCTGCATGAGCTGAGCAGAAATCGATGGAACCGAGCCGCAGCAGTTCGCCTTCGTGGTTGACTTCAAGCCCCCTGCCCTTCTGCTCGGCAGCCTCTTCGAGCGGGCGCACGGAGCGATCCATGGCGGCAAGGGCTACGGATAGCGGATGGCTCGAAGCCTTGGCAAGCGCGATGGCCAGCTGCAGGGCCTCAGTATCACAGGCGTCCGGATTGACCAGACCGGAGGTCGGGCGGGTCAGGGTGCCGGTCTTGTCGAACACCACCATATCGACCTTTGCGAAGCGTTCAAGGGCATCGGACCGATTGAGCAGGACCTGATTGCGGAAGAGCGAGCCCGATGCGACGACCTGCACCGCCGGGATCGCCAGCCCGAGCGCACAAGGGCAGGTGATGATCAGCACCGAGATGGCGATGACCAACGAGGGCTGCCAGCCTATGCCATAGATCCACCAGCCCGCGAAGGTGAGGGCCGAGGCCGTATGCACGATCGGGGCGTACCATTCGGCAGCCCTGTCGGCCAGCTGGCGATAGCGTGACTTGGCCTCCATGGCATCATCAATGAGCCGGTTGACCTCATCAAGCAAGGTTCCCTTGGCTGCGGCGGTGACCGAAATGGTCAAGGCATTCTCGCCATTGAGCGTGCCGGCGTAGACGGCATCACCTTCGGCCACCTTGACCAGCAGGGTTTCGCCGGTAACAAGGCTCTGGTCGATTTCGGAAGCACCCGAAAGAACGGTTCCGTCAACAGAGACACGCTCTCCGGGCCGGACCAGCACACGGTCGCCGGGCTCCACCTTGGAGAGCGGCACTTCGCGCAAGGCACCATCAGCGAACAGCTTCATTGCCGTTTCTGCCTTGAGCGCGGTGAGATTTTCGGCAAAGGCGCGGGTTTTCAGCCGCATCATCTGATCAAGCCAGCGTCCAACCAAGAGGAAGAACAGCAGCATAAGGGCACTCTCGAAATAGGCTTCCGCCTGATGCTGCACCGTTTGCAGCACCGAGAGGAACAGCGCCAGAATGACCCCGATGGAAATCGGCACATCCATGTTGAGATGCCCCTTGCGCAGCACCCGCCAGGCGGAGCTGAAGAAGGGCTGGCCGGCATAGGCGGCGGCAGGTAAGGTAATCACTGCCGACAGCCAATGGAAGAAATCGCGCGTCTCGGGCGTGATATCGGACACGTTCCCCGACCAGACCGAGATTGACAGCAGCATCACATTCATCGCGGCAAAGCCTGCCACGGCAAGCGCCCGCAAGAGACGTTGGCTCTCGCGCTTCTCCTCGGTCTTGACGCGGCCGGGATCGAACGGATGGGCACCATAGCCAAGATCGGCCAGCCGTCTCAGCAGTTTCTCCGGATCGGTCTCCGCCGGGTTCCATGTAACCGCAAGTCGGTGGGAGGACAGATTGACACGGGCGTTGCAGACCCCCTCCAGATCCATCAAACCCTTTTCGATGCGCGTCATGCAGGCAGGGCAATAGATCCCCTCTACGGCCAGAGCGAGCTTTTCGCTACCGTCAGGCAGACTTTCTGAAAAAGCCGACCAGTCGCGTTCGATGGTTTGATGTACGGTCATTGCAAAACCCTTGCGCGACTATTGGAGCGCGATGGTTTCATTCGTCTGGAAGCGTGGCTGCCCGTCCTGCATGGCTTCGAGCTTGATGCGCCAACGTCCCGGCTCAAGCGTACCGATTTCGCCCTGATAGACGCCATCGCCAGAAGCAACGAGGGTCAGCTTATGGTCGAAATCCTCGGTCACAACCCGGCCGACATTGGCCTCGACGGTCAGATCCGTCAACGGCTTACCGTCCTTGTCCTTTGCCTCAAGAACAAGAAAGACGCTCTGCTGGCTGCGCTTGAGTGCCATTTCCATGTGCCAGTTGCGGTCTTTCTGCGCTTCGGCCTCGGCCAGCGTCCTGTTGTAATTCTGGCTGGCCTGGTAGGGGCTGTCCTCGACAACACCTGGCCATGTGGAACGGGCATAATAAACAAAGAAGCCATTGACAACAAACATTACCCCGAAAAAGCCGAACAGCCAGAGCAACACATGCCAGCCCGTCAGTTTCTTTTCGCGTTTGCCAGATGATACTGCCATTGATCCTGCCTCTTGATCGATGCTCATTCGGATTTATCCTTAGCCATTATGCGCGTTGGTTGCCAGAAATAAAGAGAGGCTTTGGAGCAAGATCGTCCCGCGTGTTCCATTTTAGACACCAGATACCGGCATCGACTGACACACGGGACTTCAAGCCAAAGCCCCTTCATCTTGCCTTCAAGGCACCTTATGGCGCCTTGAAATAGTCGGTCACGGTCTGGGATTCTCCGGTGACGGTATCCTTGACGTTGAAGCCGATCTGCTGGGATTTGTCCAGTTTGGCCTTGGGTGGCGCAAAGACCTGAACACGCAGTTCCTTGGTGATGTCCTGATCGATCGGAATGATCATCGAATCCGGATCAGAGCTCTCGATACCCACCGCCTTCATGGTAAAACCTTCGGGCACGCCGACCAGAGACATTTCAAACTCCCTGTGGGTGGAAGCCTTGTTGATCAGGCGAATGGTATAGCCATTGCGGATCGCTCCGTCAGAGAGGGTCACGAACAGCGGATTGCGGTCATGCAGGACATTGAGATCGACCAGTTGGCGATTGAGCAGCGTGTAGAGCATCAGACCGCTGACCAGAGAGATCATGGCGATATAGATGATCGTGCGCGGCCGGATGAAGCGGTAGACGCTGTCCTTGCCCTCCAGATGGCGCTGGATGTTGATGTCGGTGTCATAGTCGACCAGACCGCGCGGCTTGCCGATCTTGGCCATAACGCTGTCACAGGCATCGATGCAGAGGCCACACTGGATACAGGCGAGCTGGGCACCGTCGCGGATGTCGATGCCGGTCGGGCAGACCGCGACGCACTGGCCGCAGTCGACGCAATCGCCAGCGGGCAGCCCTTCCGAGGCACGGGCCTTCATTTTCTTCAGTGAGCCGCGTGGTTCACCACGGTCCCGGCGATAGGTGACATTGAGCGCCCATTCGTCGGTAAGTGCGGCCTGAATGCGCGGCCACGGGCACATGTAGACGCAGACCTGCTCACGCATGTGTCCGGCCATGATGTAGGTTGTCGCGGTCAGGATACCGATCCAGACATAGGCCACCATCGGGGCCTGTCCGAAAGCGAGCTCCTTGACCAGCGTCGGCGCATCGGCGAAATAGAGTACCCACGCACCACCGGTCCACCAGGCGATCATCAGCCAGATGACATGTTTGGAAAGTAGCTTGCCAACGCGCTTGCCGGTCATCGGCTGACGGTCTGCCTTCATGCGTTCACGACGGTCGCCCTCGATCCAGCGCTCCACCAGCATGAACAGATCCGTCCAGACGGTCTGGAAGCACATGTAACCGCACCAGACGCGCCCGGCCAGTGCGTTCATCAGAAACAGGCTGAGCGCGGCAAGGATCAACAGACCGGTAAGATAATAGACTTCCTGCGGCCAGATCTCGATGAAGAAGAAATAGAAGCGGCGAGCCGGGAAGTCGATCAGGACAGCCTGGTCAGGGGCATTCGGTCCGCGATCCCAGCGCACGAAGGGCAGGAAATAGTAAATGCCGAGGGCAAAGATCATAAAGGCCCATTTGAAATTCCGGAACCGGCCCTTGACGCTCTGCGGATACACCTTCTTTGCCGTGGCATAGAGCTGCATGTCACCAGGGCTGTTGTCCGAGCTGGTCTCTGGGGCATCAACCGTCATCTTCTGTCTCCTCGAAATGGTCTCCGGAATGATCTTCCCAAACCGGCCTCTCGCTGCCGGTTTCCTCTCAGATCATTCCCACCGCATTCCGACCCTTACGTCAGCCTGCGGCCGGGTCCCGGGTTGGCCGTCATCGGACCTTGCGGGACATGGTCTCCAAGTCTCTACCTCAACCCGGTCCTTCATGAAACTCCTCAGGGTTTTGTCATCAAGACTGTGCACCCAAAGTAATTCGCATGTGATTTACCAGTATTTGGCCAAAAAAATAGCCAGTCATTCTTGTTTTACAGAAGAGCGGCTGCAAATTTTAGGAAAAATACCGAGACAAATTGTCGCACAATTAACGTCCGCGACCGGGCAGGAAAAGGGACCGTACGACATCGGCCGTCCTCGTCCCATGAAACCGGGGGAGGCATGCCTCCCCCGATCAAAGTGTCTTCCTACTGGCCGCCACCACGAGTGTGGACATAGACAGCGAGAGACTTGATCGTAACCGGATCAAGACGGGCTTCCCACGTCGGCATCACGCCCTTGCGGCCATTGGTAATGGTCTGCACGATCGTTGCGCGATCGCCACCATAGAGCCAGATGGCATCAGTCAGGTTGGGCGCGCCCATTTCCTTCAGACCCTTGGCGTCCTCACCATGACAGGAGGTGCAGTTTTCCTGGAACAGGGTTGCCCCTTCTTCAAGATTGGCACCAGCCGAAGGCTCCTGACCGGAAATGGACAGGACATAATCGGCGAGCGTCTGGATCTGCTCCGGCTCGAGGATCTCGTCACGACCGAAAGCGGTCATGTCGTTCAAGCGGGTGTCTTCATGGGTCGAACGGATACCAAACCGGATGGTGGTATAGATATCCTCGATGGTGCCACCCCAGAGCCAGTCGTCGTCGAGCAGGTTCGGATAGCCCTTGCCGCCGGCAGCGCCGGATCCGTGGCAGGCCGCACAGTTGTCACCGAAGGCAGCAGCCCCCTGCGCAACTGCAAACTGACGCAGATCGTCATTGGCGAGGATTTCCTCGACCGTGGCGTCCTGCAGGCCAGCGCCCTGCTCCATGCGTTTGGCAATCAGGCTGTCATAGGCCTTGATGCCGTCTTCGCGGTTGGTATGGCCCAGATAGCCCTTGGTGTAGCTCGACACCATCGGCCAGGCCGGGAACAACACCCAATAGCCGATCGCCCAGACGATACAGGCATACCAGGTCCACAGCCACCAGCGCGGTAGCGGGTTGTTGAGCTCCTTAAGGCCATCCCATTCGTGACCGGTTGTTTCTACCCCGGACAGGTGGTCTATATCTTTTTTGTGTTCACTCATTCTCAGTCCTCCCGCAGTGGCATCTGGGCTGCATCATCGAACCGCTTCTTGTTGGTGGGCCAGAAGGTATAAGCCAGCACACCGGCAAAGATCAGCACGAAATAGAGCAAGCCCCAGGTCTGCGCGAAGTTAGCCAAAGTTTCATAGGTCGACATGAAGCTGCTCCCTAGCGAAGGTCCGCCTTGTCATCATAGATCGAGAAATCGACCAAGGTGCCAAGCATCTGCAGGTAGGCAACAAGTGCGTCCATTTCGGTCACCTTTGCCGGATTGCCGTCAAAATCCCGAACAGTGGGTTCGCGGGTCTGGTCGCCAATGGTCTGGCCATAGCGTTCCAGGAATGCGTCCACATTGTCGTCATCGGGATTTGCCTGGGCCATCATGTCGGCCTTGGCATTGGCGATCTGTTCATCGGTGTAAGGCACGCCCACCATCCGGTTGACCTTGAGGTCAGCGGAGATGTCTGGCACCTTGAGCTCCCTCTTGGTCAGGAATGGATAGCCTGGCATGACGGATTCCGGAACGACCGAACGCGGGTCCGTCAGGTGACTGACGTGCCAGAGATCGGAGTATTTGTTGCCCACGCGAGCCAGATCAGGACCTGTACGCTTGGAACCCCACTGGAAGGGGTGGTCGTACATGGACTCGGCTGCGAGAGAATAATGGCCGTAACGTTCGATTTCGTCACGCATCGGGCGGATCATCTGTGAATGGCACAGATAGCAGCCTTCGCGGATATAGATGTTGCGACCAGCGAGTTCGAGAGGGGTATAAGGGCGCATGCCCTCAACCTTCTCGATGGTGCTTTTCAGATAGAAAAGCGGAACAATCTCGACCAGACCACCGATGGCAACCACAATCAGGATGCCAACGAGCAGCAGCATGGAGTGGCGTTCGAGAATGCCGTGTTTATTCATCAAAGACATGCCAACCACTCCTTATTCTGCAGGCACCAGCGCGGGATCGGCGGCATCTTGTTCCGCTTTCTCGCCAACGCGAATGGTCATCCAGATGTTATAGGCCATGATCACGGCACCGGTGACGAACATCAGACCGCCAATGGCACGGATCATGTAGAATGGATGCATGGCTTCCACGGTTTCGATGAAGGAATATTCAAGGAAGCCGAGCTTGTCATAGGCGCGCCACATCAGACCCTGCATGATACCGGAGACCCACATCGAGGTGATGTAGAGCACGATACCAAGGGTCGAAATCCAGAAGTGCCATTCGACAAGCTTCGTGGAATAAAGGCTCTTGCGGTTCCACAGCCACGGAATGAGGCAGTAGATCGCGCCGAAGGAGATGTAGCCAACCCAGCCAAGAGCGCCCGAATGCACATGACCGATAGTCCAGTCGGTGTAGTGCGAAAGGGAGTTCACGGCTTTCACGGACATCAGCGGCCCTTCAAAGGTCGACATGCCGTAGAAGGCCACGGAAACAACCATCATGCGCAGAACAGGGTCGGTACGCAGCTTGTCCCAGGCACCGGACAGCGTCATCAGACCGTTGATCATGCCACCCCAGGACGGCATCCAGAGGATGACCGAGAAGGTCATGCCAAGGGTCTGCGCCCAGTCCGGCAGAGCCGTATAGTGCAGATGGTGCGGTCCGGCCCAGATGTAGATGAAGATCAGGGCCCAGAAATGCACAATCGACAGACGGTAGGAATAGACCGGCCGTTCGGCGCGCTTCGGGATGAAGTAATACATGATGGCCAGGAAGCCGGCGGTCAGGAAGAAGCCCACCGCGTTATGGCCGTACCACCACTGAACCATCGCATCCTGTACACCCGAAAAGACCTGATAGGACTTGATGCCGAAGATCGAAACGGGAATGGACAGGTTGTTGCCGATGTGCAGCATGGCAATGGTGACGATGAAGGCAAGGTAGAACCAGTTGGCCACATAGATATGCGGCTCCTTGCGGCGCCAGAGCGTTGCCAGGAAGACCAGCAGATAGGCCACCCAGACAATCGTCAGCCACAGGTCGGCATACCATTCCGGCTCGGCATATTCCTTGGACTGGGTAGCGCCCAACAGATAGCCGGTACCGGCGATCACGATGAAGGCGTTATATCCCAGAATGACGAACCAGGGCGCAATCCGGCCCGCAAGGCGAGCGTGGCTTGTGCGCTGGACGACATAGAAGGATGTCGCAAGCAGAACGTTGCCGCCGAAAGCGAAAATCACTGCAGAGGTGTGCAGTGGACGCAAACGGCCGAAGCTGGTCCATTCCAGGTCGAAGTTCAGAACCGGGAAGGTCAGCTGCCAGGCGATGATGTCGCCGACAAGAAACCCGGCAATGCCCCAGAAAACAGCTGCAATTGCGCCGAATTTGATCGGCCCGAGATTGTATCCGCTTTCCACAGCATCGGCTGGACGCTTGAAATACGAGTTGAAAATCAGGAACACCCCGATTGCCGAAAAAAGCAATCCGATGCCTGCGTGAAATGCCATGACGCCATCTACCGCTTTACCGGCAATGACAAGGCACGCGAAGGCCAATGCAGTCAGGAATCCTGCAAACAGGCCTTCTTCTAAAGAAAGTCGTTTCGCTGTGTGAGCCATCTTTCAGTCCCATCTGTGGCCCAAACCTCCCCATGAAGTCGGGCAACAGCACCATTGTAAAGTCACCTGACGACACCCGGATGCCGGCAATTTCAGGTTGATCTTTGAGCACACTTCCCCCAAGCGGGTTAAAAAACCCTAGGGATCGCCCTATTTTTACGCTTTGACTCATATCAACGGAAAGGGGGGGCACTCGCGCCAATGTGCGACCAGTTGTCACAGTTAAAGCACGCACTGGCGCCTGTGCTTGTAATTTATATCAATCATTACAATTGCTTAATGTTGGACTGCGGAGCGTGTCCATTTGGTCGCATGCTGCTTAAGTGGCAGAAAAATATTCATTAGCTATGCACTTTATACACGGTTATCACAAAGCCTTCTGAGGCAAATGAAAAAATCAGGATCCAAAATGCCATTTCAGCTCACCAAAAGGCTTATGTAGAATCACGATTTTCCTTTAGTCTCAACGGGATAAACTGCAACCAAAATACTTCTTTTGCCGCCGGCCGGGAGTCATCTTGTCATGACAAAGGGTCATGACGGATCCGAAGTCCCGGAGCCTCCATTTTCATCATCAACCTCATTGGTTCGCATTTTCGTAAGCTTCGAGACGACGATTGGCGCGAAAATGACGAGGCCCAGATAGCGCACCAGATGGTGGCCGGTGACATAGGCCGGGTTGAGATTGATGAGGAAGGAGAGCAGCACCATCGTGTCAAAGCCTCCCGGTGCGAAAGCCAGCACAACCTGACCGATCGGGAAGTCCAGCAGCTCAGCGCACAGGATGGCCGCCACGGCAGAGACGCCGGCAGATGTCATCAGGGACAGCATCGAGATGCCCGACAGGCGCACCAGGTCCCTGACGGAGATGGAGGCGAAGCGGCCGCCGATATTGATGCCGACCGTCAGATAGCCAGGAATGGTGAACCAGTTGGGGAATGGTTCATGATAGACCCCGGTCAGATACAGCGTGCCGGAAACGGCAACGCCCGACAGCATCAATCCGGATGGTATCTTGAGACGCAGGGCGATGGGCACCAGCAGGGCAACACCAAGGATCATCAGTCCCAGATGCATCAGATCCAGCGTTACGGTTCCCGGCCCTATGCGGCTGGTCGTACCATCCGTGTAGGGGGCCAGTATGATCGGCAACACCGAGACCAGAACGAACACCCGCAAGCTTTGTGCGATCGCCACCCGGGTCATGTCCGCCCGGGAATCCTCCGCGATGACAATGATATAGCTCAGCGCTCCGGGCAAAGAGGAGAACAGCGCCGTCTCATGGTCCCAGCGCCCGACCTTGCGCAAAACCCAGTAGGCGGATGCGGCAATGGCGACCACGGTGACGGCCAGCATGGCGATACTGAGCGGCCAGGCGGCGATCGCCTGAAGCATATCGGGTGAGAAGCCCGAGCCAAGGATCAGCCCCACCTGTGCGAACCCCAGATCGCGCAGAAGAATTGGAAATTTGTAGCGCAGCCCCGCAAGCGACGTGATGGCGACCGCCAGCAGAGATCCAGTCAGCCAGGCCGCAGGAAAGTCGATCCAGTGCGCAATCGCCCCCCCCGCAAAGGCAATAGCATAGAGGGCGACCACCTGATACGCGCGCTCAATGAGCTTCATGTCTTTGACGGTTCGGATCAGCCCGCGAGCCGGTTTCTGGTCTTTTTCAGGAGGCATGGAACGGTCACACTTCAGGCAGCACGGAAGGGATAAACTGGACGGGCTGGGAAAGGCTCGACGGGAACGATCACTCCCCGGGGATTGCGGAGGCAAGAGATAGTGACGATCAGCTTGCAAAAAGAGGGCAATCCTCTCCAAAACTGAAAGGCGCTAACCAGTTATCACTCATGCGACATGTTGGCAAGTTGGCAAATACTGAAGGGGTAACGGCATAATGCCTCATCGCATGCCATATTTCTGCCCTCGTCCTCGCTACATGGTCGGGCCTTGAACAGGCCTTAACAGGCCCCGAATACGGGGTGGGAAAGATCCCCTGTTTTCTGTTCGCGCCAAAACTGCTAAAAGCAGATTTGCGCCCGTTTTGCCACAGGTGGCGTTGGAGCCATTGGAGGCGGGGCACATCTGCGACACCCGTTCACGAGCCATACATGCCGATCATCTGGACTAGACGCATTCTCAGCCTGCTGCTTCCCCGCTGCGTGAAGCCAGCACCCTATGTGCTGCTGGTATGCGCCCTGTTGACGGCCTGCTCGACCCCGACCGGCATCAAGTTCACCTCGGGGCCTCTCATCGGTCAGGATATCGAGACCGTGCTTGTGGCCACGACCCGCGCCCCGAACGGGCGAGCCGATTACAGCGGCGACCGGGACGGTACATTGCACCTCATGTCCTATGGCATCTCGATACCGCCGATCCACAAGATCGGACAGATCGAATGGCCAAAGGGTGCCCCGGATCCCAAGCGCCATTTTGCTGTCGCATCGGCGGACCCGTTTGCCACCCCGGCCGCCTTTCAGGCAAGCCTCGGCCAGATGGCCGATGCCGCCAAGGGAACGGGAAAAGGAGCACGTCGCTCCGCCGCCCTGTTCGTGCATGGCTACAACACGGACTTTTCCGAAAGTCTCTATCGGGCGGCACAGCTACGCCATGACTTCGGTCTGAAGATGCCACTGACGCTTTTCAGTTGGCCTTCCGCCGGAGAACCTGGCCTCTATATCTATGACCGCGACAGCGTGAAGACCTCGCGGGACCAGCTTGCCTCTCTTATCCGGCTGATGGTCAAGGCTCCTGTTGACGACGTGACGCTCATCGCCCACTCCCTCGGCTCCGAGCTGTTGATGGAGACCCTCAGGCAGCTTGCTCTTGAGAATCGCGGCAGCCTGCCCTCGAAAATCAGGTCCGTCATTCTCATTTCGCCCGACCTCGACATCGATGTGTTCAACGCCCAGCTCAATGTCATCAAGACGCTACCGCCCGAATTCGCAATCTTTGCTTCGCAGAAGGACAAGGCTCTGCAGCTTTCCAGCTTCCTGGCCGGTGACAGGAACCGCGTCGGCAACAATATCGATGAAACAAAGATTTTGAGAGCTGGCATCACCGTGTTCGATGTGTCGGACTTTACCGGCGGCGATGGCATGAACCACATGACCGCGGTGACCTCGCCCAGCCTCGTTGCCCTGTTGAAAGGCATGACGACGACCAACCAGCGGGTCTTCCTGCAGGCTCCGGGTGAAAAGACAACCTTCTCCGATGTCGTCGTCGACACGGCAACCCTGCCCCTGACGCTGGTGGTCAAGACGACCAGTGCCATTCTGCAACAGTAACGCCCGCTCCATTCCTCCTGCACGATGACGCGCAGGAGGGCCAACTCCCGCCACCACCGGCGATCCTAGACGAAAGCCTGTGATGACAATTTGGTAAGAATTGACAAGGCTCAAAGTCGCCCAGCCAATCCGGGATCTAAATGCCGCAATGACCAACGTACCCTTGAAATATGCAACGCGCTCTGTACCGCGTTATACCTCCTATCCCACCGCCCCCCATTTCTCCAATGAAGTGGGTGCGGAGACCTATGAGTACTGGCTGGCAGAGATTGATCCGCAAAAGCCGATCTCGCTTTATCTGCATGTGCCCTTCTGCGATTCCATGTGCCATTATTGCGGCTGCTACACCAAGGTGACCAAGCAGGAAAAGCCGCTGCGGGACTATACCGAGCATCTGGTGCGGGAGCTGGAACTGGTGGCGAGCAAACTGCCCGGCAATCCGCCGGTCAGCCACATCCACTGGGGCGGAGGCACGCCATCCATCCTGCCTCATGACTGTTTCCTCAAGGTGGTCGATGCCCTCAGGCGGCATTTCCGCTTCCTTGACGATATGGAACATGCCATCGAGCTGGATCCGCGCACTGTCACTGCTGAGCTGGCCGAAACGCTGCGGCAGGCAGGCATCACCCGCGCCAGCCTCGGAGTGCAGGATTTCGATCTCAAGGTGCAGGAAACCGTGGGGCGCGTACAGCCCTATGATCAGGTCAAGGCATCGGTGGATGCCTTGCGCGCCGTCGGCATCGAAAAGATCAACCTCGATCTGATGTATGGGTTGCCCTTCCAGTCTCTCGATACCATACGCAAGGCGGTTGACCTGACCGTCAGTCTTGATCCGTCGCGGCTGGCCCTGTTCGGCTATGCCCATGTGCCATGGATGAAGAAACATCAACGGCTTATTCCGGAAGACAAGCTGCCGAATGCGGAAGAACGGATTGTTCTGTTCGACGAAGCCTCAAAGGCTCTGATGGAGCATGGCTACGAACAAATCGGTCTTGATCACTTTGCCAAGGCTGATGACCCGCTGGCCATTGCTGCGCGGGAAGGCTCCATGCGCCGCAACTTTCAGGGCTACACGACAGACGAGGCGGATGTGCTGATCGGAATCGGTGCTTCCTCAATTGGCAAGCTGCCGCAGGGTTACATCCAGAACAGCCCGGATTTTGGCGGTTGGGAACGGGCGGTCGAAGCTGGTCAGCTGCCTATTGCCCGCGGCATCGCGCTTGATCAGGATGACCGGGCACGGGCCACCATCATCATGTCACTGATGACCGCCTATGAAGCGGACGTCGCCGGGATTACCGCGGCCTATGGTGTTCCCCTGGAGCCGTTGCGCGCCTGTTATCACCAGCTGGAAGAGCTGCAGGCAGATGGAATAGCTGAACGTTCGGGCGATGTTGTCCGGGTCACCCTTGCCGGGCGGCCACTGGTGCGTTTGGTTGCAGCCGTGTTCGACGCCTATCTGCAGACAGGCAAGGCCCGCCACTCTGTCGCCGTCTGATTGTCACCGATCAAACGAAAGGGCCTCGCCGGACTACCTGGCGGGGCCCTTTTCATCTGCAAAACGACTAGTGTGCGATTTTCCGATGATTGAGAAAAGCACCTACGACAATTGTCCTACCAAATGCGTTTAACAGGCAAAATTAAGCCGGAACCTAACCTTTTGATTAGGTGCAAACACGCATTTACACGCTTTCATTGTGTGGATATCTCTCGCAATGTAGTTAGTTTCACCTAACTAGAATTTTCCAGTCAGATGGCACAGACCGCAGACATTCATCACGCGGATGCGGTCCTGTTTTTCCATCGTGATGACCTTGCGGCGCTTCATGTCAGACAGAACGCGGCTCACCGTTTCGATGGTCAGGCCGAGATAGTCGGCAATTTCCTGACGGGTCATGTAGAGCGTGACGACAGATTCGTCCTCTTTATCGGACTGAGGGCCCGTGCAGGCGAAGCCGCCACGGTTTGGAACGAAGCGCATCAGGAAGGATGCGACACGCTCGTGAGCAGATTTGCGCCCGAGAAGCACGGCATGATCATGCAGATTCTGGACCTGGGAAATCAGGCATTTCTTCATGTGCTGCTGGATTTCGTCCGAGCTGTCCGCGTCCTTGCGGGAGATCATGTGGACGAGCGTCTCTGTCAGGGTTTCTGCTGAAGTATCATAAACTTCCCCTGCAGGGACGCCGAATAGGTCACCCGGACCAAGGATCTCGACAACTTGTCTGCGGCCGTCCGGCAGCAGTTTGTAGAGCATCACGGAACCGTCTGCGACTTCATAGATATTATTGGCCGGATCGCCCTCAAAAAAGACTACGCCATGGGCCGGAAAGGTTTTGTGTCTGCTCTGTTCGCTTGACATGATGCCTTTAAATTCGGATTCGATGGGGAAGGAAGATCGACAATTGGCCCCGCCGCTCTTGAAATCGGCCTTGGGCATTTTGACTACACGTTCTTCCGGCATCACTCGTTTTCTCCCGATTCAGGCCGCAGCGGCCTCAGAACCAATATAATTATTTTCAGAAGACTGTCAGCAGCTATACGACAACTTGACCTTCGTAGCAATCTGTCCAACTGAAAATACTTATTACACGTATTTTCACCTACACCAACAAATTTTGCAATCAAAACATGGTGACAGCGCCCGCGAGTCATCGCGTTCCGGGCATGAATTCGCCAGAAGCGCGCCTCAAGACGAGCCAGGCAGGCACTCCGAGAAAGATCTGGAAAGTCTAGAGATGGGAAGAAAGTCCACGCCGTCAAAAGGGCGGCAAAATAAAAGGACCGGGATTGCTCCCGGTCCCATTGGCCATTGCCCCTCAACCGACTGCACATCCTGTGTGCCGTCAGGCGAGAGTGTCCTCCTTGTTGGCCCCTGTCCACACTCCGGCTCTCTCAACAGATGCTCGATGGTGGCAGGTTGGCCGATCAATGGCCGGTCAGTACAATACGGACCAGGTCGGCCGTATTGCGTGCTTTCAGTTTTTCCATGATGCGCGCCCGATGGACCTCGATCGTGCGCGGAGAAATAGCGAGATGCTGGCCTGCTTCCTTGTTGGAAGCCCCTTGCGTTATCTGCAACAATACATCACGTTCGCGCGGGGTCAAGGTTTCTGCACGCGGGAAGCTCCAGTTGGTTAGCGCGGACTGACCCGGATCCGGAGCCTTGTTGGCAGTTGCCAGAATCTTCTCGATGCGGTCGACCACCTGAGTGCCATCAAACGGCTTCTCGATGAAGTCATGGGCGCCCTGCTTGATCGCAGCCACGGCCATCTGGATATCGCCCTGACCGGAGATGATCATGACGGGGGCCGAGATGTGACGCGCAGCCAGTTCTTCCAGTACTTCCATACCGGACCGCCCGGGCATATGCACGTCGAGCAGGATGATGGAAGGGACCGATTCTTTCAGGTTGGCCAGAAAATCCTCGCCGTTGGAGAAAGTCTCAACGTGATATCCTTCCAGCTCGAACAGAACCGACAAAGCGTCCCTCACGGCGGGATCATCATCAACGATATGGATAGAAGGATGTAGGTCAGTGGTCATGTTGTCTTCGCCTCTTGGCTTTAATCAGGCTCTTAAGGGGCCAGTGAACTCTGTTGGGGGCTGCCCGGTTGTTATTCTGTTTCTGCACTTTCTGCAGGAGAAGACCTGACAGAAGGCTGGGAGGCTATGGGTAGTGTCAGGACAAAGCAGGCTCCCGGCTGCTTGTCATCAAAGGGTGCCAGCTCCAGGCTGCCGCCATGGCTCTGGGCGATGGAGCGGGCGATGGCGAGGCCGAGCCCCATGCCGTTGCGCCGTTCCGAATTGAAGGCCTTGAACAGATTGTCCCGATGGCTCTCGGGCACGCCCGGACCGCTGTCCTTGAAGCGGACGACCAGCCGGTCGCGGCCATCTCTCTCCGCAGAGGGTGCCACATCAAGGGTTATGGTGATGGCCTTTGTCTCGACCTTCTGCATGGCCTGAAAGGCATTGCGCAGCAGGTTGAGGAAAATCTGCTCGATCTGGACCGGATCGACCCAGGCCATGGGAACATGATCCGGAGCAATGAGGTCGACCTGCACATCCGTCGCCGAAAAGCCGACGAGCGCCAGTTCGTGCGATTTGCGGATGATCTCCACGATATCGACGAGGCTGCGGTCGGGTTCCTTTTTCTCGATGATCGAACGGATGCGCTGAAGCAGTTTGGACGAGCGCTGCGCCTCTCGCACGGCACGGCCGCACAGATCCGTCAGTTTATCGATTTCCTGCTTGCTGCAGGGTTTCATCTCGTCATAGGTCTGCAGCTTGCGTTCGATGGCCTGCAGATAGAGGATGATCGCCGTCAGAGGCTGGTTGAGCTCGTGGGCAACCGTGGCCCCCATCTCGTCCATCGCATTGATTCGGGTCATCTGGTTGAGTTCGGTCTGCAGGTTGCGCAGGCGTTCCTCGGTCTGCTTGCGGCCGCGCAGGTCGCGCATCACGCCGATGAACTGTTTCCCATCTTCCGTCTGCGCGACGCCGACCGAAAGGTCAAAAGGGAATGTCGACCCGTCCTTGTGGCGGCCGACAACCTCGCGCCCGATGCCGATGATGGAATGCTCCCCGGTGCGCAGATAGCGGTCCACCCATCCGGCGTGATGGGTGGCATATTGAGGAGGCATCAGGATATCAACGGATTTGCCGATCACTTCTTCTGCGCTATATCCAAACATGGCTTCAGAAGCCTTGTTGAACAGCAGAATGCGGGACTGGTCATCAATCAGACAGACAGAATCAGCGGCCACATCCAGAAGGGACGTGAGACGCGAATCAAGTTCACCAATTGGTCGAAATGGACGCTCCTGCCGATCATAGGCTTGGGTGTGCATCCTCTTGGGGCCATTTATGGTCACAGATTCGTTCATTCTTTCTGCTTCTGCGGACACGTGCCGGTGCTGGCGGCGCGTCACCGTTGATTCTAGGTGGAATTACTAGTCTAGCACAGATTACCGGGCCATCCATTGGGTCAAACGAGAAATCGCCTGATCCAACCTGTCCGGATTTGTCGCAAAACATAGTCGCATAAATGCGGACCCGCTTTGACCAAACGCAAACCCTGGTGCCAAACCAACATTTGCTTCATCAACCAGCCTGCGCGCGAGCTGTAACGCATCAGGCTCGCCCTCCAGACCGAAAAAGTAGTAGAAACTCCCCATGGGAGGGGCGTGGCGAATGGCGTTCTGGCCTTCAAAGGCCTTCAAAAGCTTTTCGCGACCAACACGGGCTCTCCCTATTTGCTCAGCAATAAACAATTCACCTTCGTTGAGAGCGACCGTTGCGGCTCGCTGCATGAAGGGCGCGACACCGGAAGTGGAACACTGGATCAGGTTGCCGATCACCGGTTCAAGTGCGATCGGTGCGCCAATCCAGCCAACGCGCCAACCGGTCATCGCCCAGTTCTTCGACATGCTGTTGACAAACAGAATCTTGTCGTCGTCATCGGCGATTTCATAGAAGGACGGTGCGTTTTCCCGATCCTTGCCATAATAGAAGCGCGTGTAGATCTCATCGGCGATGATCCAGATATTGCGCTTGCGGGCAAAATCGAGAATGGCTTTCAGCTCATCAAGGGTCGCAACCCAGCCGGTGGGGTTGTTCGGCGTGTTGATGAACAGGGCACGGGTCTTTTCCGTGCAGGCGTCGAACAGTTCGTCAATATCGAGCTTCCAGCCCTCCGGATGGAAATGCAGGGCCAGATCAACGGGCTTGCCGCCAGCCACAACCACTGCAGAGCGGATGTTCGTCCAGGCTGGGGATGGCACGATGACCTCCTCACCCGAGCTGATCACCATGCGGACGGCCATCTGGATGGCCTGCATGCCAGACCCGGTGATCGAGAAGCGATAGGGGTCGAACGGGCGGCCATAAAGGCGCTCATGATAGGCTGCGATGGCAGAGCGCAACTCTGGAATGCCATTCTGATAGGTATAGAAGGTCTCGCCCGCTTCCAGCGCATCTTCTGCCGCCTTGCAGATGAAATCCGGCGTGGGAATGGCCCCCTCACCGATCCACAGGGGAATGACGTCGCCCTTGCCCTGGGCATAGGTCTTGATGCCGATGATACCACTGGCGGGCGCATTTTGCGCTTCCGGGCTCAGGTGGCTCAACAGATCATTCATTGGGGTAGCGGAAGCCGCAACTTGATTTTCATGATTCATGACTGGCTCTGGAATGTACGGGATATTATTAGAATTATTCGAGTTTTTCAGCCAAGGGACAAAGCGTCGACCGCTTCCGGATTGGCCGGCAGGATGCCTATCTTTGCGATCTTTGCGCAGAGAGCGCAACAATGGAGCCTGAAATTTGTGGTTCACCGGACCGATCGTTTGACCGGTTTTCCACCAAAATGACGGCGGCGCACTGATGCCCCCTCGAAGAGGGCGCACCATTCCGGCTACCGCTGACAGGACCTTGCCGAACGATGGACCGGATCAAGACAATGTGCAGCGACAGTCCGATGGCTTTTGTATGAAACTGGCCAGCCTTTTCCCACCTGTTTGCACTTGTGCTCAAAAACTGGTCTAAATTTCTGCGCGAACAAAGCTCTTTCTAGCCGAGGCGTTTTTTCTTGTGCTATATCTTTGATAACTCGAACAAGGATCAGGCTTCATGCTTCAGGGCTGGATGGTTGTTCTTACAACCCTTCTTTATATCGGGCTTCTGTTTGCCATCGCGTCTTATGGAGACCATCGGGCACGGAACAAGTCTGCAGACCAACGCCACCCAAGCCTGTATGCGCTGTCGCTTGCGGTCTATTGCACCAGTTGGACTTTCTTCGGGTCCGTGGGTATGGCCAAGGCAAGCGGGCTTGATTTCCTGACCATCTATATCGGCCCTGTCGTTGTCTTCACGCTCGGATACCCGCTTGTCTGGCGGATCATCCGCCTGTCCAAGACGGAGCGGATCACCTCGATTGCCGACTTTCTGGGCGCGCGCTACGGCAAGAACCAGCAGGTGGCGGCTGTAGCCACCATCATTGCCGTGGTCGGCACGATGCCCTATATCGCCCTTCAGCTGAAGGCGGTTGCAACCTCTGTTGCCACGCTGATCCAGCACATGAACATCGCCTTTCCGAACGGATCGGTGCCGGTACTGGCCGATATCGCCTTCTTCGTGGCGCTGGCCATGGCGGTTTTTGCCATCCTGTTTGGTACGCGCCATGCTGACGCCACCGAACATCAGGGCGGCCTCATTCTGGCGGTTGCAGCCGAGAGTGTCGTCAAGCTCGTGGCCTTTCTGACCGTCGGGCTGTTCGTGACCTATTCCATCTTCGATGGCCCTTACGATCTGTTCTCCAAGGCAGCCGAGGCTGGCATCTCCATCCACGGGGTGGAACAGGGCCCCGACGCCATCCACTGGATCGTCCTGTCGATCCTGTCAGCCAGTGCAGCGCTGCTGCTGCCGCGCCAGTTTCATGTGGCCGTGGTGGAAAACACCTCCAAGAAGTCTCTCATCCGCGCGACATGGCTGTTTCCGCTCTATCTCATCGGCATCAACCTGTTCGTCATTCCGATCACGCTGGCCGGACAACTGGTTCTTGGCCCCGGCGTTGATGCGGACAGCTATGTGTTGAGCCTGCCAATGGCGGTCAATGCGGATGCCATCACACTGATCGCCTTTCTTGGCGGGCTTTCTGCTGCAACGGCCATGGTCATTGTCTCATCAGTCGCGCTGGCGATCATGATCTCCAATGATCTGGTAATCCCGCTCATTCTGCGCCGCCATGCCGACGATGCCATCGATGCACCGGATATGGGGCGGCTTCTGCTCAATGTGCGGCGGGTGGCGATTCTGGCGCTGTTCACCCTCGCCTATGCCTTCTATCGGCTGGCGGTGAACAACAGCTCGCTGGCCCAGATCGGACTGATCGCCTTTGCTGCCATGGCACAGTTCCTGCCGGCGCTGATCGGTGGTCTGATCTGGAAACGGGCCAACGCCCGCGGTGCCATTGCCGGCCTCATCGCCGGCTTCATTGTCTGGGCCTATACTCTGCTGTTGCCGATGTTCGCCCAATCCGGGCTGTTCCCCTCAGGCTTCCTGACCCAGGGTCCGTTCGGCATTTCCTTCCTTGAACCGCAGGCGCTGTTCGGAACGGATCTGCCTCCGCTTTTGCATGGGGTGTTCTGGAGTATCCTGTTCAACTTCATCGCCTATACGGCAGGGTCCGTTTCACGGCGGCCCGAGCTGATCGAACGGCTGCAGGCCAATCTGTTCGTGCCCGATGAACTACGCCCCTCCCCGACTCTGCGCCTGTGGCGCTCGATGCTGTCGGTTGGCGATCTGGAAGACATGGTGGCCCGCTATCTGGGGGCCGAACGCACACAGCGCAGCTTCCGCTCCCACGCGCTGCAGCGGGATATCGTCTATGACCGCAACATGGAGGTCGACCCGCAGTTCATGCGCTTTGCCGAGCAATTGCTCGCCAGCGCCATTGGTGCCGCCTCGTCGCGGCTGCTGATGAGCCTGTTGCTGAAGCGCCGGGAAAGCTCACCCAAAGGCACCATGAAGCTGCTCGACGATGCTTCGGAAGCCTTGCATTATAACCGCGACCTGTTGCAGACGGCGCTCAATCATGTGCGGCAGGGCATAGCCGTGTTCGACGCCGACCTGCGCCTGACACTTTGGAACCGGCCTTTCCGCGATCTGTTGCATATTCCTGCCGATTTCGGTCAGGTGGGGACACCGCTTTCCTCGGTGCTGCGCCACATCGCCGCCCGTGGTGATCTCGGTGAAGGCTCTGTCGAGGAACTGGTCAGCCATCGTCTCGACCTCATTGTTGTCCAGCAGGCTCCCTATCAGGAGAGCATGGCCGGGTCCGGTCTGACCCTGGATATTCGCGCCAACTCCATGCCCGATGGCGGCATCGTGATCACCTTCACTGACGTCTCCGAGCGGGTGCGGGCCGAACGGGCGCTGGAAGCAGCCAACGAGTCGCTGGAGCGGCGGGTCAAGGATCGCACCCGCGAGCTGATGCATCTGAACGACGCCCTGCGCGGCGCCAAGCAGGCTGCCGAAGAGGCCAGCGTGTCCAAGACCCGCTTTCTTGCCGCAGCCGGGCACGACATCATGCAGCCGATGAACGCGGCGCGGCTCTATACGACGGCTCTGGTCAACCGCCTCGAAGCGCTGACCAAGGCAGATGAGGCCAACTCCGGGCTGGCCGAAAGCGCCGTCATGGCGACCAACATCGACAGCTCGCTGGAAGCAGTGGAAGACATTCTGGCAGCGCTGCTGGATATCGCCCGTCTTGATTCCGGTGCCATGAAGCCACAGCTCTCGGCCTTTCCGATCGACGAAATGCTCGATCGGATGCGGATCGACTTCGAGCCTCAGGCCAAGGAAAAGGGCCTGACACTGAAGATCGTCTCATGCGGTCTGCATGTGCGCTCGGACAAGCATCTGCTCCGGCGCCTGTTGCAGAATCTCATTTCCAACGCCATCAAATACACTCCAGAAGGGGAAGTCCTTGTCGGCTGCCGCCGGTTCGAGGGTGCCATCGAGGTGCAGGTGCACGACACTGGCGTCGGTATCCCGCTGGAGCGGCAGGAAGAGATCTTCCTCGAGTTCCAGCGGCTTGACGAAGGGGCACGCATCGCCAGCGGGCTCGGACTGGGGCTTTCCATCGTTGATCGCATCTCCAAGGTGCTAGACCATCCGATCCGGCTGGTGTCCACACCGGGCAAGGGCTCGGCCTTTGCCATCAAGCTGCCCGCCTTCCGCCTGCTGCACAGCGCCAGCCGCGCTGAGGCTCCCCGCTCCATGGCCAATCAGCCACTCAGCGACCTTTGCGTTCTGTGCGTGGACAACGAGCCGGTCATTCAGGACGGAATGAAAGTGATGCTGGAAGGCTGGGGCTGCAACGTCAAGACCGCCTCGTCGCTGGAAGAAGCCGAAAAGGTGCTTGAGGAATGCGGCAAGGTGCCTGACGGCATTCTCATCGACTATCATCTGGACAACATGCTCGGCACCGAGGCCTGCGAGAAGCTGCGCATGCGCTTCGGGCAGGAGATCGCCGCCAGTCTGATCACCGCTGACCGCACCACGGAAGTGCGCGACGAGGCCAAATCCAAGGACATGGCCATTCTCAACAAGCCGGTCAAACCGGCCCAGTTGCGCGCCCTGCTCAACACCTGGAACATGACCGCCATCCGCCGACGGGCGAAATAGGGGTTCAGCGTCCGACGCTGCAAGGCCATCTTGCGAGATGCACACCTACCACACCGCGTGCGAGGCACGAGCACGGAGCTCAGCGGCCTCGGCCCGGCAGGCCTAACCAAGGCGCTCATCTTCAGCCTTTGCCAAACAGCAAAAAGCCCACGTTCGCCGGAACGCGGGCCTCTAGACATTTCAAACGTCATCTCGCCAAACGGGCCTTGCCGAAA
The DNA here is from genome assembly GCF_963666525.1 of uncultured Cohaesibacter sp. Taxonomy (NCBI): domain Bacteria; kingdom Pseudomonadati; phylum Pseudomonadota; class Alphaproteobacteria; order Hyphomicrobiales; family Cohaesibacteraceae; genus Cohaesibacter; species uncultured Cohaesibacter sp. Next base: position 3,397,657 of record NZ_OY762905.1, on the reverse strand, counting down.
CAGGCTGGGCTTCCTCTCAAAGCCCCGCGTCCGGATTCACTCAGCCCTTGGCACCGATGGCCTGCCACTGACCGGCTTCGATCTTGGCGGCTGCGATCACGGCCTGGGTACGGCTGTCCACGTTGAGCTTCTGCAGGATGGCAGAGACGTGGGCCTTGACCGTGGCTTCGGAAACGCTGAGCTCATAGGCGATCTGCTTGTTGAGCAGGCCTTCGGACAGCATCATCAGGACGCGAACCTGTTGCGGGGTCAGCGTATTGAGACGCTCGACCAGATCGGTGATTTCATCACTGTAAGGTGCACTGAGATCGATGCTTTCCGGCACCCATGTCTCACCGTTCAACACGGCGCGGATACCTTGAGCGATGTCATCGATCGGCAGGGACTTCGGAATGAAGCCGGACGCGCCGAACTCCATGCAGCGGCGAATGGTCGGCACATCCTCACTGGCCGAAACAATCACCACAGGAATGGATGGATACTGCGCCCGCAGATACAAAAGCCCGGAGAAACCCCGGACACCCGGCATGGAAAGATCAAGCAGGACAAGGTCCATGTCTTCAAACTGTTCCAGTTTTCCGCCAACTTCTTCGAGGGTTCCGGCTTCATGGATAGCTATCTGATCGAAGATCGTCTCCAGTGTCTGCCGTAGCGCTCCACGGAACAATGGGTGATCGTCCGCGATAATGATATTAAGCGACGCCTGTTGCACTTTCGGTCCTCCCCAGCGACTGAACGGAATGATTGCACCTTGCTTGAGGTGAATGGCTATCATTCCAACTTGCGTATCCTTCGGTGTCGGAGCCAACCGCCCCTCATCCCGGCGAATACGCGCAACCAAATAACACAAGGCCCCTTCTCACAGGAGACGGAGCAGTCCCTTCAGCGTTTTGAGGACAGACGGCTTTGCAAGTCAAGGTTTGGAACCCTGTTTTCCTGTTGACGATGTCGTCAGGATTCTGCCTGGTGCCCCCAAATCAAATTCTGACGACTTGTAGCAAAACCCTATACCCGAATAGGTTGCCGCCAGATCGCTTGGTAACTTTAGTCAAACTATGAGCGGTTGCTTGGCTGTTGGCAAGTCATTGCTTGGATATATTGGCAATTTCATCTATTTAATCAGACATTTCTGCACTGACAGAACCGTTGTGTGGTGTCTGGAGGAAAAAAATTCACCACCTTGGAAGTCCTCGTATTGCATGTCGGGTTGGGTGGTTTACCTAAAGGGAATCGGTCTTTCGTCCCATTCCCCTCGCCTTTACGTCATGGTCAAGCAATTCATGGCTGTATTGGCCCCCGCTTCCCGACGCCGGCCGGGACGGCAAAGACATCTGTTCGTTACATTCCGTGCCTAGATTGCCGCATGAATCGGTCTGAAATCCGCTTGCCGTCACATATCGGCCATTGTCCGGCCTGCATTTGTGGGCGCCCTGCGGGTCCGGACCAAGAAGGCATCATGCCGGAGGCAGGATCAGGACAGAGTATGTGGACAGCGGGGAGTGGTCATGAAACTCTTTGAAACGGCAACATGTTCCAGCCTGCCACAGGTGAGCCCGGATCTGTCGCGGGATATCCGGTGTTCCGAGAAGACCCCGCAAGCGCACCGGGCCCTGTTCGCGCGCCTTGACGCCCTGCACCTTCTGGAAACCGGAGGGGAAATGCCGATGGCCCACCCGTTGGCTGATCGGATCACCGTCATGGCCTGGAATCTGCAACGCTGTCTTTACCCGGAACAGAGTGCCGATCTGCTACGCCCCCATGCTCCGGATGTCATCCTGTTGTCCGAGATGGATATCGGCATGGCACGCACCCACCAGCGCCACACCGTGCGCGCGCTGGCCGACAGTCTGGGCATGCGCTATGCCTTCGGAGTGGAGTTCTTCGAGCTGGGTCTGGGCAATGATCTTGAACGGCGGCTGGCAGCCGATGACCACAATGACTGCGGCTGGCATGGCAACGCCCTCTTGTGCCGACAGGAGCCGGACGCGTTGGCACTCATTCGTCTTGATGAGTCCGGCCTGTGGTTCTGCCCGGAGGATGGCCTTGTCAGTGACAGTGTCTTCAAGCAACCGCGGGTCGGCGGGCGGTGCGCCATTGCCGCGATCCTGCCGAGCGAGGCGGGCGGAATCTGCGTGGCCTCTGTCCATCTGGAAAGCCTTGACGATCCCTCCATCCGCTTGTCGCAGCTGGAACGTCTGATCGCAGCGCTTGATGCCTTCGCGCCTGGCCTGCCGACCATCATCGGAGGGGATCTCAACACCGCATTCACTCGGGAAGACGGCGGGACAAGGGAGGAGCCCTTGTTCCGGGCGGCGGAACGCCATGGCTTCAGCTGGGCGAACAATGCAAAGGGCACGACGACCCGGCGCAGTCTGCTCACCTACAAGCCACGCCCACCCAAGAAGCTAGATTGGCTGTGCGCGCGCGGCCTTGTGCCCATTGAGGCGTCCATCCTTCCGGCCATCGAGGCAAGCGGCAAGGCGCTGTCGGATCATGAGATCATTCTGGGCTGCTACGCCCTTCCCAAACCCCGGCGGGGCGAAGAGCAGGACGATTGATGCCGTCAGGCGCGGCTGTCGTCAAAATCCTTGCGGAATTCCCTGACCACACCAAAGAAGCGACGCATCATGGCTTCGCCCAGATCCAGAAAGCGCTCGAACTCATCCATCGCCTTGCCATCCCTCTCGGCTCCGGCCTGCTTGTCAGGGCCTTCTGCTTTGGGAGGGGTAGTGCCCAGTCCGGCTTCAGGGCTCTTCCTGGCCTCAGCCGATGGAGTTTCGGGCGGAGATGCCTCGGGTTCAGATGCTTCCGGGGCCTTGCTGCTGGCGACGGACTGCTCCTCAGAATTTGGCGTGGCGGCTTGCTGGTCCGCCTTGCTTGCCTGGGATTGCAGAGCCTCTATCCGCTTGGCCTGCGCGATCGTGCGCTGTTCCAGCCGGTCAATCCGGGCGGTCAGATAGTCAACCTTGTCTTCGAGCAGGATGTTGAGGCGGCGCTGCAGATCGAGGTCAGTTGCCATCCGCTCCATCTCGGCCAGAAGCGGCGCACGCCATTCGCTCTCAGCCGATTGGATCGGAGAAATGGCAGGAGAGGCCTGGGCAACGGTGGAGGTCGACCTTTCCGTCGCAAGGCTCGCGCCCGCAGCGCCCTCCGCTCGTGCAGCCCCCACTGAGAACCCTGCGCCTGCGAACAGCAGCAGCGCTGCGACAATACGTGCAGAGGCGTTCAAGGCTGGGGCGTTGAAGGCTGGGGCGTTGAACGCCGGGTCTTTAAAGAAAGGCGGAGTAGTGAAGACAGTCATCATACAATTTTCCCGTATCCGAACGGCCTTCATGTGCTCTTGCCATGAGACCTGTGGCCTTTGGATCAGGGTTCCCCGCGCAAGCATGCCAAGTGGCCGGAGCGAATCTGGCAGGAACCCTTCGGTTGACGGCCATTTTATCAGATCAGGAAAAGGATTTGCAGGGGAAATCAGACCGCGCTGGCAATCTGGTCATCGCTCTTGCGCTTCTGCGACACCGACTGGCGGTAGTTCTCGACTTCACGGTGGATGTGGCGATTCGGGAAGCCCAGGTGGTCAACGCGCCATTGCGTCAGGGCCGCAAAGGTCTTGACCGAGACATTCTGTTCGAGCAGCAAGCGCGTCAGGATCCGGTTGGTCTCACTGGCCAGCAGATGCTCCATTGCATTGGCAGAAAGCCCCGGTGCATCCTTGAGCAGCCAGATCACGTCTTCCTTGCAATCCTTGGCGATCAGGGTTTCTAGCAGATTGTCAAAGGTCAGCTCGCCCAGATTGATCCTGACCAGCAATTCATCCCGTGTCGGATCATCGTTGAGACCATCGGCCCTGAACAGCCGGGCTTCCATGTCATGCACCAGTTGATCCAGCGTTCCCTCAAGGGTCGCCTTGGACAGCACTCCAGGCAGGAACGGGCACCCCTGCTCGGCCTGCAGGCGCATGCGTGAATGGAACAGATGGTCGGCTAGACAGCGGGCAGCCATGAGCGACTGGATTTCCAGCGACGTCTGGCAGATGATTGCGCACAACAACAGCGCGTTGCTGGAAAAGTCACTGCCGAGATTGCGCAACAGGTCGCTGACGACGCTGTTCTTGGCCCGCGACATCAGGGCATCCACCACCGGCTCCGGCACCCGCTGGCGCCGGGCTATTGCACGCAGGACGGTTTCACTGCGCATCCGGGCGGCCTGCAGCAGGGTTTCCTGACTGAGCATCGGAGAATACTCATAAAGAGTCGTCACCAGCTCGTCATGTTCTCCAGCAAGGCGTTCCGCCAATGGCGTGGAAATATGCTGGGTGCGAGCAAGCAGAGTGATGATATCGCGGCGAACAGAAAGGTCTATCTGCTCATAAAGATCCAGCACGAGCGCAGAGAACAACTCCCGCTCGGTCTCCGTCGGAGCCAGTCCCGTTCGGCGCACATATTCTGCGGTCACCTTGCGGATCAGCAGGGACCGTGCGGCAGGATCCTTCTCCTTCGCCAGATGCTGGAACTGTTGGACGATATCTTCAGGCATTCTTTCTCCTCAGGCGCAGAGTGACATGCGGTCCCCTTGCCCCCAAGACGTCGGCCAAAGGCCGGATTAGTCACACTTCACCCGACGCACCCCAATGCGCCTCCAATCGACATTAGCGCTAATTTATTAAGGAGATCTCCATAGAGCGTTAATTTCGGGTTAGCGTCCCAAGGGCACGCCGGATCGAAAGCCCATATCGACATTTTTCTGGCTGCGTCCATCCTTCTGCCATAGAAAGACGATTATGATACGCAGAGGCCTCTATCAATCAGGCGCTGCCATTTTTGTTTTATCGATTATTGAAGCGAGTTTCTGAGCATGGAAGAGCAGAATAGCAAGACCATCATCCAGCTTTCGCGTCGCACCGTTTATGAAAACCGGTGGATGCGGGTGAATGAAGACAAGGTCAGGTTCCCGGCCGGTTTCGAAGGCATCTATGGTGTGGTCGAAAAGCCCGACTTCGTCATTGTCATTCCGGTTCATGCCGATGGCCGCATCCAGTTGGTCCAGCAATATCGCTATCCCGTGAGTTGTCGCTACTGGGAGCTGCCGCAAGGCACATGGGAGAGCGCTCCGGACAGCGACCGCGAAGAACTGGCGCGCGGCGAGCTGGCCGAGGAAACGGGTTTTTGCGCAGGAAAGATGGAAAAGATCGGCGAGATGTTCCCCGCAGGCGGACTGGTCAGCCAGCGCTGCGAGATCTTTGTGGCAACCGACCTGACACCGGGGGAAGCCAGACGGGAAGCCACGGAATCCGACATGGAAACGGCCGCCTTCAGCCTTGCCGAGATCATGGACATGTTTGCCCGCGGCACCATGCCCGACGCCAACTCCATGGCCGCAATCGGCTACTGGCAGATGAAAGGTCGTATCTGAGCAACGCCATGCTGGAACAGATCAAGCACCTGGACAGACTGACTGGCTGACTGAAAGACAGACAGGCAGGCAGTCAGGCAGAACTCCGCCCTAGCCCTCTTTCCTGACCTTCTCGCGCAACATGCCGGAGACGACCTCGACGGTCCTCTCCAGATCGGCAATGGCCTGTTCCACGTCGGCGCGCTGTTGCCGCAGGATTGTAATATGCAGGCTGAAGCGGTCCAGCGCGGCTTTCAACTGTGGTACCTGCCCGTCCCTCAGGTCGTAAAGATCCAGCATTTCCTTGATTTCGGAAAGGGAAAAGCCGACCTTCTTGCCCATCAGCACCAGCTTCAGGCGGGCGCGGTCTCGTCGGCTATAGATGCGATTCGTGCCGTCGCGGCGCGGGCTGATCAGATTCTTGTCTTCATAAAAGCGCAAGGTGCGCAGCGTAATGCCAAACTCCTTGGCGAGATCACCAATGGAATAGAAGAGCGGACCTGACTGGCTGGTTGCTGCGCTCAGCACATCCTTGCCTTCATCTGCAGAAGGCAGCGGCGTCTTCTCGTCTTTCACAACAATTTCCCCCCGAACCGCCTTTGTTGCAGGCGGTTTCCCTCATTGTCTGTCGCTGTGAGCCCACCTGTCGGTAAACCACTCCCCACCCCGTCTGTCAATGTCGGGTGTGAATTGCTCTCCAGGAAGGGCGTCGACAACAGAACGACGCCCCAACCATAACGCGAGAATTATGGTGAGCAAATCATTAAAGGGTTCAGTATTTTTCGCAATACGCATCAGGATTAACCCGTTATTTACCCTAACTTTGCAAAGTACTCTCGGAAAAGACCGTTTTCGCGGGGGTTCGGGCGCCCGCATTTTGCGCAGCGGATGACCAGAACCGCACAGAGTTGAGCCAGTACCATGATTGATGAAACATACCACACCGATCGCGACGTAGGCGAATTTATCGAGGGTTTTCGGGGATCTGATCCTGTAAGAAAACCACGTGGTCGGGCTCGCGGGGCCTTGTCTCAGAACCAATCCCGGCAGAACGCGGCTTTGCTCAGCGCCATAGAAGACATTGAAGCCCAGCTTCATTCCCTTGCGGGTCAATCGGGTCTGGTTACCGATGACACGCGCAGCAATGCCCGTAATGAGCGTCCGGCTCGCAAACGGGCACCCATGGAACGGTCCGGTTATGGCAGCGCCCTCGAGCGCATCGAAGCCCAGTTGCAGCGCGTCGACCATGCGCTTGAACGCCAACAGCCACGCGCCGCACGGGAGCCCTATGCAGCAGCAGCAGCCCCTGCCGAACGCGGCTATGTACGAAGCGCGGCCGTCGCCACCGGAACCACCGGCGCATCGCGCGATTACAGCCTTGATTCCACTGTGCGGCAAATGCTCGACAGAACCCAGTCGCTCAACGAGGAAATCGGCAGAACCGCCAAGGCCTCCGTATCGGAAGTGGCGCGCACGGCACAGGATGCGATGTCAGCAGCCAACAAGTCACAAGACACCTATCGAGATGCGCTGGCAAAGCTCGCCAAGCTGCAGAGCCAGGACGACAGCCTCGATATCCTGCGCGACGATGTGTCTTCCCTGCGCACGCTGATCGAGGAAGCCAACCTCAGCGGTGCCTCGGAAGCGGTATTGCGCGAAATCGCCAACCTGTCCGGCCGCATCGAGCAGCTCTCGAGCGCGATTGCGGAAACGCGGGAAGATCCGGCGCTGCTGGACACCATGCATGAAATCCGTGCACTGCTGGACCGCCCGACGCTCGACCCTTCGATCGACAGCCATTTCGACCGCATTCTGCGCAAGCTCGATGACATGCATGCGAGCGGGCATGACGAGGATTTTGCCCGGCTCTCCGAACAGATGGATCATCTGCGGGACATCCTGTCGACGCAGCCGGACGTCCAGCATCTGAGCAACATCTCTGGACAGATCAACGAGTTGATCAACCGTCTGGCCATTCTGGAAGATGACGTGCGGCGCGGCGGAAACTCCGGCTCGGCCGCTTCTCAGACCGGCGTTGAAGACCGTCTGGCACAGATGCAGACGATGATCGAACGGCTCGATCCAACCGATCGGCTGATGAGCCTTGAGACCCAACTGGCAAGCCTTGCCGACCGGCTGGAGGATGATCACGACGCCTCCGGCATTCACAAGCCGCTCGAAGTTCTTGCCCGTCAGGTGGAAAGCCTTGTGAAGCTGACCGACCAGCGCAATCAGGCCGACCGCCTCGATGTCCTGGAAAATCTGGCCGAACGTGTCGCCAATCTCGACCAGTTCATTCGTCATGAGCAGGCTCCCAACACGTCCGAAAGACGTTTCGATCAGGTCGAACAGACCCTTGCCCGCATTGACGACATGCTTGCCAGTAAGATGGAAAGTGCCGATCTGACCTCGCTGGAACGCAGCCTTTCCAGACTGGCCGACCGGATGGAAGCGCAGGAAGACCTTTTGCGCGCAGCACCGGTTGGCGGCGATGGCAGCGGGCTCTCTCCGCATACCCTGTCGCAGCTGGAAAGCCAGATCGTCGATCTGGCCCAGCGCCTCGACAGCGCCAGCAACATGTCCGATGACCGTCAGTTCTTTGAAATGCTGACGGAGCGGCTTGACACGCTGGCCGAAGAATTTGCCCGGGCGCAAAGCCGCTTTGAGGTCGTGGACCGCATGGGCGAGGACATCCGTCAGCTCGCCGCCAAGGGGTCGCCCGCTGGCGTCAACAGCAGCAAGCTTGCCGAGCAGGCAGCCATAAAGGCCCTGCAGCAGGTTGGCCCTCTGGGCAGTGGCCCTCACGATGCCGAACTGCAGGTCATCATCGATGGCCTGAAGGACGATCTGCATGGTCTGCGCCGATTTGCGGAAACCAGCGAAACCAGCACGCAGCAGAGCCTGAATAGCGTCAGCTCGATGCTCAATGTCATCGTCGACCGCCTTGGCCAGCTGGAAGAGCAGGTAAGGGCCAGCGAAAGCGCGTCCGTGGCAGCAAGTGCCCCAGCCCCAACGGTCGGCGCTCCTGTCGCCGACGATGAGAGTGAACCGCAGAGCCGTGGCTTTGGCAAGCTCCTGCGCCGTCGCAAGGCCAAGGAAGCCCCTGCTGCACAGAATGTCGCGCAGGATACCGCTTCCGAGGGTCGTCCGCTCACCGCCAATGAACTGCTGCAATCGCGCGGCAAGATGGCACCACGCGGCGGGCCAGACAGCGAAACCCTCGCAGCACAGCAGACCCCACAGGCACCACAAGCCGGTCGCCCTGTGCTCACCGCCTCCGCCCCCCGTGTATCTGCACAGGGTGAGGTCAGACAGCCGGGCATCTATCTGTCGGGCAAGGCCGTCAGTGGGGCCGGAGCACAGACAGCGCAGGCAGCACAGGCCCCGACAGCAAAAGCTCCGGGCAACAATCCGGCAGCTCCGCAGCAGTTCGCAGGCAACGCCGCCCTGAAACACGAGACCGAAGCCGCTCCGGCTGCCAAGCCTCGGACAGCCCGCATCGTTCCGGGCCGACCGGGAGCCGCTCAGGCTCAACCCCAGCAGACGCAAACCCGGGATCCGAGCCAGTCCAAGGCCGATTTCATCGCAGCCGCCCGCCGCGCCGCTCAGGCCGCCGCACAGGAAAGCGAAAAGGTCGAGAAGGAACAGAGCGAAGCCAGCTCCTTCCTGTCCCGTTTCAAGGGAAGCAAGAAAGCCAAGACGGAAGCCGCAACCAACGCGCCTCAGAAGGCTGACAGCAAGGATGCCACCGTCGGCATGAGCCGCAAGGAGCGTCGCGCCGCCATTTCCGAAGCGGCCCGCATGGCCAAACAGATGAAGAAGGAGCAGGAGCTCGCCCGGGCAGACCAGACTGCAATCGAGGATGGTGCCGTGCAGTTGCTGGAAGACGAAGAGGTCAGCAACAGCCTGTTTGCGAAGCTGGGCCACACCTTCTCGCGTCACAGCCGCCCGCTGTTGATGGCCGCTGCCGCAATCCTGCTGGCGATCACCACCATTCAACTGGTCAAGAATCCCGATTCGAGCCTCTACGGCCTGTTCAATTCCGCATCCAGCCAGAGTGACGGCAGCCCAGTTGCCCCGAGCACTTCGGATGTGCCGACTGCCGACCCGGCTCCGGAAGCCGGTCAGCCGAACGCACCGGGGCCGCAGTCGAGCATCACGCCATCGTCCGGCAATCTGGCACCAGACATGGATGGTGAAGAAGCCACGAGAGCGATTGCCTTTGCCCAGCCAACGCTGGCACAGGGCAGCCTTGATGCGCCACGTGTCACCAGCGCCCCTCGGCCACAGATTTCCCAGCAAGACGCCATGGCTCGCGCCAAGGCCGCGTTCAACCACTCCGGCGATCATGGCATCGACCTGACGCCAACCAGCTCCATCCCCAAGGATGTCGCGCTTGATAGCGACGCATCCGGCGATCTGCAGGCTTCGGAAGCCAGCCAGCCCATGCCTCCGGTCCGGTCTGACGACAAGGCCGATCAGCAGCAAGCCAGTATGCCGACAAGCGTAGCGGGTGCCGTCCAGACGCCGATCATGCAGGCAGCAGGCAGTGGCAATACACTTGCACTGTTTGAACTTGGCCGCCGCTATACCGTTGGCGACGGGGTCGAGGTCAATCTTTCCGAAGCCGCCAACTGGTTCGAAAAGGCCGCCAACCTCAACATGGCGCAGGCCCAGTACAGTCTGGCCAACCTTTACGAGAAGGGACAGGGCGTCAAGAAGGATCTGCAGGTGGCCCGGCTCTGGTATCAGCGCGCCGCTGATCAGGGCAACGTGAAGTCGATGCACAATCTTGCCGTGCTCTATGCCGAGGGAGGCCTTGGCCAGCCCGACTTTACCCAGGCAGCCCAGTGGTTCCTCAAGGCCGCCGATCATGGCCTCAAAGACAGCCAGTATAACCTCGCCATCCTGTTTGCACGGGGCATGGGGGTCAAGCAGGACCTGTTGCAGAGCTACAAGTGGTTCGCCATTGCCGCCCAGCAGGGGGACAAGGGAGCAGAAGCCAAGCGGGACGAGATTCTGAACGTTCTGAAGGGGCCGCAGCAAAAGGCCGCCAAAGCGCTCGTTGCGGCCTGGTCGCCCAAGCTTGTCAAGCCATCGGTCAACGAACTTTCCACCCTGCCTGCCGAATGGGCAGCGACGACACCCGAACAGATGAGCTCAGCCAGCGGCGGCTTTGCCGTGACGCAAGGGGTTGTCGCCAAGACGCAGGCGATGCTTGGCGCTCTGGGTTACAACGCCGGCCCGGCAGACGGCCAGATGGGACCACGCACCCGGATGGCGATCCGCAATTTTCAGGAAATCGCCGGTCTGAAGGTGACTGGCCAGATCGATGCTGCCCTGCTTGACGCCCTGGCGAAACGCACGATCTGACGGCCTTTCGGGCTGCCCGTCCTTGCGGCAGCCCGGTGATCTTTTCCCGCCTCGTCCATGTCTGACTTTTTCCGCTCTGGCCAACATGACGGCCGGTGGAACAGGGAAAAGCCGAGCGGGCTTTGCACAGATGCCGAATTTTCTGGCAAGACGGTGCAATTTAAAGTGATTTTCAAGATGTTTCGTTGACACTGGTGCGCACGATATGGGAAGGATGCAGACACATCTTTCATGTGTTCGAGCGACGATCCCTGTCATCAGAGCGTGACTGAAAAGGAAAAATGGCCCGAAGATCCCCGCTTCAGCGGCAAAGGCTTCCGGCTTTTTGTTCTCGACCAAGATACTGCGCGTTTCAGGCTCCAGAGGGCGAGACAAGCGGTTAACCTGGCGGCTGGAAAAACAGGAGTGGCACGTGGAGCTCTACCTGCCCATCGCTGAAATGCCTGTCAATATCTTTGTCATCCTGGGCATGGGAGGCACTGTCGGGTTTCTCTCGGGCATTTTCGGGGTTGGCGGCGGCTTTCTTCTGACCCCTCTGCTCATTTTCTACGGCATTTCCCCTGCGGTAGCTGTTGCCTCCGTTACTGCACAGATCACGGCCTCTTCCACCACGGGCGCACTGGCCTATCTCAGGACAGGCAATCTTGATCTCAAACTGGGGACCGTGCTGTTCAGCGCAGGCATAACAGGCTCGACCCTCGGGGTCTTTGTGTTCAAGCAGCTGCGCGCGCTCGGCCAGCTGGACCTGATCATTTCCATCTCCTATGTGACCTTCCTCGGGGCAGTCGGCACGCTGATGGTCATGGAGAGCGTGCGCGCCATCGTCAAGGCGCGCAAGGGCATCGTCACCATGCGCAAGCCGGGCCAGCACAACTGGATCCACGGCCTGCCGTTCAAGATGCGTTTCAAGAAATCGAAGATCTATGTCAGCGTCCTGCCGGTGATCGTGATCGGTGCCAGTATCGGCTTTCTGGGAACAGTGCTGGGCATCGGCGGCGGCTTCATGCTGGTGCCCGCCCTCATCTATCTGCTGCGCGTTCCCACCGCCGTCGTCATCGGCACCTCGCTCTACCAGATCCTTGTCACCATGGCGGTTGCCACCATCCTGCATGCGACCACCAACCATTCGGTTGATATCGTGCTGGCGCTGATCCTGATGATCGGCGGCACGATCGGGGCACAGTTCGGGGCACAGATCGGGCAGAAGATGAAGGGTGAACAGCTGCGTGCCCTGCTGGGCATTCTCGTTCTGATGGTCGGGCTGCGCTTTGCCGTCGACCTCATCCTCGAACCGGCCGACCATTACAGCACCGAGGTGATGGAGGTCTACAAATGATCCTCGCGCGCCTCGTCAGCCTGCTGTCCGGTCTGCTTGTGTCGCTTGGCCTGTTCATTACGACAGCCCACAGCGAGCGGATCGTGGCCGACCTGTCTGACCGGGTGATCAAGATCTCGTCCAATTTCACCGGCTCCGAGATCGTCGTGTTTGGCACGATCGAGCGGGACCAGTCCACCGTTTCCCGCGGTGATCCCTATGATCTGGTCGTCATTGTCCGGGGCTGGGACCAGACACTGGTGTCCCGCCGCAAGGACCGCACCTTCGGCATCTGGATCAACAACGATCGCAAGCTCTACAAGAATGCGCCCAATTTCTATGCCCTGTCGAGTACCCGCAAACTGAGCGATATCGCCCATCCCATTCTGCTGACCAAATTGCAGATCGGCACGCAATATCTGCTGCTGCCGCCGAATTTCAATCCGCAGGACCGGTTCGCCACCTATGACCCCTTCCGGGTGGCTGCGCTCAGAAAGATGCGTGAGAAGGGCCTTTATACCGACGACCAGTCCTCCATCACCTTCCTCAGCAAGACCCTGTTCCGCAGCACCATTCCCATCCCGGCGGATGTGGAGGTTGGCGGCTATGAGGTAACGGTGCATCTGTTCCGTGGCGGCGCTCTTCTGCACACGGAAACCCAGACGCTGCACGTCGCCAAGACCGGCTTCGAACAGCATGCCTTCACGCTGGCGCGGGATCATGCCTTCTTATATGGGCTGGCCTGTGTGCTGATCGCGCTTTTCACCGGCTGGATGACCGGCGTCGTCTTCCGCAAGAACTGAGCCGTCCTTCCCGGCCCCCCTCTCCCCGATTGGCGGCAGCTTTGCTATCGTCTGCGTCTTGGCACAGAGATCAATGCATCATGCATGGCCAGGGTCTTGCGTCCAATGACCAGAAGCTTTGTTTGCCTTGAGAGGAAGGGCTGAAAGGCCTCGTCGTCCAGCTCGAGCCCGCCCGTGTAGCTGCCATAGGCCGGCATGATGATGCGCTCGTCTGTCAGCACAAAACACTTGCAGCGCAAGGTGCGGCCCCGCGCCGGAATCCGTGCGGCCGGATGGAGATGACCACAAATCTCAAGCTGCCTTTCCGAAGGACTGTCGGGTGTCTGAGAACCGCCCGGTTCGTGACAGAGCGCCAGTCGGGTGGCACTGCTGGCAAGGGTCATGGCGTCGATGGCGACACCACCCAGCGGATCGGAGAGCACCGGATCATGATTGCCGGTCAGCCAGATCCATTCCTGCGCTGCGGTCAGGCTGTGCAGACGCGCGGTGACATTGGCCGCCATGCGCTTTGGACCATCGACATCATGGAACGAGTCGCCAAGGCAGATGACTTTCTGCGGCTTGAAATGCCTGATATCGAGTGCCAGTTGATCAAGTGTGCGCAGGCTGTCGTAGGGGGGCAGAAATTGACCGAGACGAGCAAAGGCCGATCCTTTCTCCAGATGCAGATCGGCAACCAGCAGCGTCTTTTGCTCAGGCCAGTAGAGCGCACCAGACAGGCTGGCAACGAAGGCCTCTCCGGCATGGGAAAAGGCAAAATCGACATGCTCGGCAGGCACCAGGGGGGTACCATCCGGCTTCCGCTCTTCAAAGCCCTCCGGCAACCTTGTTGAAAGGGAGCATTGCTGCAGGCGTTTTTGCCACCCCATGGTCCGGGCCTCCTGATGCCGCGTGTCTCAATCAATTGCGGGCGTCACAGCCCCATCTGCTCGGCCGCTTCCAGCAGCAGCTCGTCTTCCGCCTCGCCATAGATCGGCTCGCGGCCGATTTCCAACAACACCGGAATGGCCAGTGGCGACGGTTCGGCAAGGGCCGCGTGGACGATTCGCCCCTTGATCCGCCGGAGCATAGCGCCAAGGCGGGCAATATCCAACAGACCGCTTGCGGCATCGTCCCACGTTGCCTTCAGCAACAGGTGGTCCGGCTCGTGATCCTTCAGCACATTGTAGATGAGATCCGAGGACATGGTGATCTGCCGCCCCGACTTTTCCAGCCCCGGATGGCGGCGCTCGATCATGCCGGAGATGACGGCGCAATTGCGGAAGGTGCGCTTGAGCATGGCGGACTCGGCCAGCCAGCTTTCCAGATCATCCCCGAGCATGTCCTCATCGAACAGTTGGTCGAGGCTCCAGCCCAGATCCGCTTCCAGCTTGGAGAGATCCCTGAGGCCCCAGACCATCAGGGCATAGTCCGAGGCGACGAAGCCCAACGGCCGTGCCCCGGCCCGTTCCAGGCGGCGGGTGAGCAGCATGCCGAGAGTTTGCAGCGCCAGCCGTCCTTCGAAGGCATAGAGCGTGAGATAATATTTGCCAGCCCGCGGGAAGGTCTCGATCAGCATCTCGTCGGCGGCGGGAATGATCGAGCGCTCCTTTTGCAGCTGCAACCAATGCTGGACCTGCCCGGGCAGCCTTGGCCAGCTTTCCGGATCGGCAAGCATGGCCCGCACACGGGACGCCAGATAGGTGGACAGCGGGAACTTGCCGCCATTATAGGCGGGCACCTTGGGTTCGCGATGCTGGGTCCGCGTCACCAGCGCCGAATTCTCCTCAAGCCGCTCGAAACGCAGCACCTGCCCGGCAAACAAAAAGCTGTCGCCCGGCGACAGACCTTCGATGAATCCCTCCTCCACCTCGCCCAGCACCCGGCCCGATCGTCCGAGCCGCTTTGGCTCACCGCTGCCGCCCTTCCATGAAGTCAGGCGCACCTTGATCATTGCGTCCTCGACGATGGTGCCGATATTGAGGCGATATTGCTGGGCGCGCTTCGGGTGAGACAGGCGCCAGAGGATACGGCCTGTCTCCTTGTCCTTCATGGGCTTGAGCTTGGCAAACTGCTCATAGACCCGCATGGCGTACCCACCCGTGGCAACAAAATCGATGGCCTGCTCGAACAGCTCCCACGGCAATTGACGATAGGGATAGGCCGCGGTGACCTCGTGATAGAGATCGAGAGGGTCGAAGGGTCCGGCGCAGGCCCGCCCGAGAATATGCTGAGCCAGCACATCCAGCCCCCCTTTCCGCACCGGCGGGGTGTCCTGATCGCCAATATAATTGGCGTCGAGCGCGGCCCGGCATTCCAGCAGCTCGAAGCAGTTGGACGGCACCAGAATGGCCTTGGAGGGTTCATCAAGGCGATGGTTGGCCCGACCGATCCTCTGGGCAAGGCGGCTTGCACCCTTGGGCGCCCCGACGTTGATCACCAGATCCACATCGCCCCAGTCGATGCCCAGATCGAGGGTCGAGGTACAGACCACCGCCCTGAGGCTGCCCGCAGCCATCGCCGCCTCGACCTTGCGCCGCTGGCCCACATCGAGTGAACCGTGGTGGAGGGCAATCGGCAGGGTATCCTCGTTGATCGTCCAGAGCGACTGGAACAGGAATTCGGCCTGCGAGCGGGTGTTGACGAACAGCAGCGTTGTCTTGTGCGCCTTGATGAGACCATAGAGGTCGGGCAAGGCATAGCGGGCGCTGTGACCAGCCCAGGGGATGGTTTCCTCCGATTCCAGCACCTCGATGTCCGGGCTCGTGCCGCCCTTCAGCTGAATGATCTGAGGCTCGCGCAGGGGCGCCCCTTCGGCATGGGGCACCAGCCAGTGGGCCAGCTCCAGCGGATCGGCGACCGTCGCCGAAAGCCCCACCGGACGGACATCGGGCACCAGTGCCCTGAGGCGCGACAGGCCAAGGCTCAGCAGTTCACCACGCTTGGAAGTGACCAGTGCATGCAGCTCGTCCAGAATGATTGTCCTCAGTGACGCAAACAGCGTTTCGGCCTCACGCGAGGCCAGCAGCAGGGCCAGCTGTTCGGGGGTCGTCAGCAGAAAATTGGGGGGGCGCTGCTTTTGCCGCTGACGCTTGTGAGCCGGGGTGTCGCCGGTCCGGGTCTCGACTGTGATATCAAGCCCCATTTCCGCAATCGGGGTTTCAAGGTTGCGCGCCACATCGACGGCCAGCGCCTTGAGCGGGGATATGTAGAGGGTGTGCAGCCTGTCCTGCCAGACCTCCGACCCGCCCTTGCGCCTTTCTTCCTCAAGCTCGATCAGCGAGGGCAGAAAGCCCGAGAGGGTCTTGCCTGCCCCCGTCGGAGCAATGAGCAGGGTCGGTTGTCCGGCATCTTGCGCGGAGAGCATCGCCCTCTGGTGCGGACGCAGCGACCAACCTCGCCCCTTCAACCAGCGCTCGACCACCACCGGGAGCGGCGGCGTTCCATCGCCCGCAGATGGCAACGCAAAGCGGGTTTCCAGCTGCCCCAGGGATGGCACCTTGCTGTCGTCGGGTTCTGTTTCGGTTGGCTCGGTCATGAAGAGACTATGGGTCAGCTCTTCGGCAATGTCATCAGGCGGTTGACATTGCGCAGGACTTTTTGCCCGGTGCGGCGGACCTCTGGTTCAGGCCGCGGCTTCGCTTTTCATCGGCGCGCTGTCTGGCTTCTCG
This sequence comes from uncultured Cohaesibacter sp., assembly GCF_963666525.1. NCBI lineage: Bacteria > Pseudomonadati > Pseudomonadota > Alphaproteobacteria > Hyphomicrobiales > Cohaesibacteraceae > Cohaesibacter > uncultured Cohaesibacter sp. The sequence continues at coordinate 3,381,125 of NZ_OY762905.1, read as the reverse complement.
GCAAAGCAGACATCCTGCTCATAGCCCGCAACGGTTTCAAGATGGGAGAGAAGCAGGTGGACGTGATTGCGGCCTTCGTTCTTGGCCAGATAGAGGCCCTGATCGGCGCGTTCGATCAGATCCTCGAAGCTGTCTTCCTGATGTCGCCATTCTGTCACCCCGGCGCTGATGGTCAGTTGAACCGTCTTGTGGTTCCAGTGGAGCGGAGACCTGGCCACTTCTTCGCGCAGGCGCTCGGCCAGGATGGCCGCCCCTTGCGCGTCGGCAAGCGGCATGAGGATGGCAAATTCCTCGCCACCCCACCGGGCGATGACATCTCCGACGCGGCAGGTCCGGCGCAGGATATCCGCCAGATGCTTGAGCGCCATATCACCTGCGGTATGGCCACTTGTGTCGTTGATCGACTTGAAGTGGTCAACATCCATCATGATCACTGACAGGGAGGACATGTCCCGTTCGGCCTGCAGGACAAGCTTCTTGCCCCGACGCAGAAAGCCGGCACGATTGACAAGGCGTGTCAGGTCATCCCGTTCGGCAACCTCGAACAGATATTCATTCTTGCTATGAAGCCGTGCAAACCCGCGGATGAGCAGGAAGCTGGTCATGAAGACAAGCAGGAAAGGCATGATGTAGGTCAGGATCTTGACGAAGGGCAGGATCGGCGAACTGACGTTGAAAAAGGCGATATGGGTGCTGGCGAGAGAAAGCAGGCTGCAAACCGCGGCGAAAAGAGCCGCCGCAACGAGCATGTGTCCCGTTGTCTTTATCTTGCCCAGATAGCTGCAGAAGCCATCAAGAAATTCGTCTGTCATAACAGCAACCATGCCCCCGTCATCAGCACATCCCGCCCACACAGGATGCTTCCATCGCTGAATCTCATGATAGGGTTATGCATGCATATTGGATAAAATCCATCCGTAGGACGGGCAATACAAGTATTACTACTGGCAATTATCGCCGAATTTCCCCCCGTATGATTAATCAATGGTTGAAGCCATCCTTCAAGTTAACTACATGCTCGTTTAAGATGGTTCAAACCGGAGACAGCTGTCCGCACAGATGGCCCATGGAGGTTTGCATGGCACAAGGAGATGACACCGTGACCGATTCGAAACTCTCGCGCTTTTTCGGCGGCTCGCCCGGTCCGGTCATTCTGCGGCTGATCGGTCTTTCGGTTGTGGTCGGCGTTGTCCTCAGCGCGCTCAATCTGCACCCGCGCCAGTTGCTTTCCTACCTGACAAGCCTGGTGCAGCACATCTATTACATGGGCTTCGATGCCATTCACTGGGCGGTCGAATATTTTCTGCTCGGCGCGCTCATCGTCTTCCCGATCTGGCTGATCCTGCGCCTCTTGAAGATCGGCCGCAAGGAGCCCTGACCCTTCGGGGGGCGAACCTTTCCAAGACATTACTGATGTTTAAGATGACATCGGACTGCGAAAGCGCGATAGTTTCTTTAACAGCAACGATCCTGGAACACAGGAAGCCAAAGGCCAGCCCCTTGGCGTTTCAGGGTCACTTGGGAAGGTGTCTCTCCGGTCTGACAGCTTCTCAAACCAGAGTGCCGTTCCGCGCCCATCCCCAGTACCTCCTTGGTAGGGCTTTGGATTTGACACTGCAAATCAACCGTCGCACGAATGGTCCCCGTGCGGCGGTTGATTGCTTTCTGGCCTTGCCATCGCGGATGGATCGCTAGGCACCTCCCTCTGCCAATGCGCCATCACCGAGAATTGCAAGCAGCTTTTTTGCGCATTGAAAACGGCTTTTGCATCCGCCATGACATCATGGTGTGATCTTAATGCTTTCTCTTGCCGGGATCTGATGATAGAGCTTTGAAACCCGGCCCACTTGAAGACCTTCTGCCAACCCTGTTGTCAGCCCTCCTGGCTGACCATTTGGCAGGCCTGCCTGGCAGGCTTCCTGCCATTCCCCCCATGCCTCTACCCTGGTGACTTTGCCCCATGGATCTCGCTCCCGAACACAACCCACGTGCCTTTGGCGTATCGAACCGGATGGTTCTTGGCATTGCCATTCCCATGACGCTGGGCCTGATCACTGTGCCGCTGGTCGGCATTGTCGACATGGCCGTCATCGGCCAGTTGGGCAGCGCAGCCCTGATGGGCGGAATTGCGGTCGGGTCTTCCCTGTTCGACATCGTCGCGTCCTCGTTCAATTTCCTGCGCATGGGAACAACCGGGCTGACGGCACAGGCGCTTGGAGCCGGAGATCATGTATCGGAACGGGCGGTGGCCTATCGGGCCTTGATGATCGCGCTCGTTCTCGGGCTCATCACCGTGCTGATCGGCCCGTTCATCGTGCCATGGGCGCTGACTGCGATGGGCGGGTCATCCGCCGTCAATGAGGCTGCCCGGACCTATCTTCTCATCCGGCTTTATGCGATGCCCTTCAGTCTCGCCAACTACGCCATTTTCGGCTGGCTGTTCGGGCTCGGCAAGTCGCGGCAGGGCATGGTTCTGCTAATCCTTCAGAACAGCATCAACGTGGTGCTCAGCATGTGGTTTGTGCTGGGGCTGGGCCTCGGGGTTGCGGGTGCTGCATTCGGCTCGATCGCCGCCGAAGTGGTTGCCACCCTCGTTGGCCTTGGCATGATGGCCCATCATCTGCGGCGGGACTGGCGCGTGCCGCTACCACGGCTGTTTCATCGCGAGGCCTTTGCGCGCTTTCTGGCGGTCAACAGCGATATCTTCATTCGCTCCATGGTGATGCTGTTCACCTTCACCCTGTTCACTGCACTGAGCGCCCGGCAGACAGACGATATTCTGGCAGCCAATGAACTGCTGATGAAATTCTTCATGTTCGGCGGCTTCTTCCTTGACGGGATCGCCACGGCAGCCGAACAGCTCGGCGGACGGGCCATCGGCGCACGCTATCGTCCGGCCTTCGAGCAGACCGTGCGGCTGACCCTGCGCTGGGGACTCGGGCTCGGGCTGGGCCTCAGTCTGATCATGCTGCTGCTTGGCCCCGCGATCATCGATGCCCTGACCACGGCTCCCGAAGTGCGGGCGTTGTCAAGGGTCTATCTTTTCTGGGTTGCCATGACACCGCTGATTGCCACCATCGCCTTCCAGCTCGATGGCATCTATGTTGGCGCGACATGGTCTTCGACCATGCGCAATGTCTCCATTCTTGCGACCAGCGTGTTTTTCATCGTGCAGTATCTGGCGATGCCCTCTCTGGGAAACCACGGTCTGTGGCTGGGACTGCTCTGTTTCCTTGCCGCACGCGGCATCAGCCTTGGCCTGATGCTGCCCAAACGCATGGCCAGGGCCTTCGCCTGACAGCCAAGCCCATCAACAAAAACGGGACCATCTGTGGTCCCGTTTTTGTTGATCTCTCATGGTCTTCGGTGGCGGTTGCCTAGAGGATTTCCAACACCGATTCCGGCGGGCGGCCAAGACGGGCCTTGCCATTCTTGATCACCACCGGGCGCTCGATCAGCTTGGGATTGTCAGCCATGGCCTTGATCAGGGCATCATCATCGGACACATCTGCCAGCCCCAACTCCTTGTAAAGGGATTCCCCGGTGCGCATCAGGGCGCGTGGCTCAATGCCAAGCAGCCCGAGGACATCGCGGATTTCCGCAACGCTCGGCGCATCCTCGAGATATTTGCGAATGTCGGGCGTTTCGCCCTTGCTTTCGATCAGTTCAAGGGTTTGCCGCGATTTGGAGCAACGCGGATTGTGCCAGATGGTCGTGCTCATGCTCTCTACCTTCTTCATCGGCCCCGCCTTGAGGCCATTTATCAAATCGCTCGCCGTCAAGCCAGCGGATGCTTGGCCCAGTCGTCACAGCTCTCGCCACGGATCTCGTCGATATGGGCAACACCCCTGTCGGCCAGAATGCCGGACATCCCGGTCACCATGCGCCCCACCATGGACACGCCGCCGTAGACCATGGACGAGTAGAATTGTACCAGATTGGCGCCGGCCCGAACCTTCTCGATGGCCGAGAGCGCATCGGTCACGCCACCAACACCCACCAGCGGCATCTTGGAGCCAACCCGCTTGCGGGTCTTGGCGAGGGCAATGGTCGACTTGTCGAACAACGGCTTGCCAGACAAGCCCCCTGCTTCGGCGAGCTGCTTCTGGCATTTGAGATGCGTGGGCCGGTCAAGCGTAGTGTTGGAGACCACCATGCCGTCGATGCCCCGTGCGACGGCGACGGCACAGATATCATCCAGCCCGAATTCATCCACATCCGGCGCGATCTTGAGCAGCACCGGCACCTTGCGGCCGACCCATTTGGTCTGGGTGTCGCGCTCTTCCAATACCCGGGCGAGCAGATTGTCCAGCGCGTCTCGCGCCTGCAGGTCGCGCAGGCCCGGCGTATTGGGTGAGGAAATGTTGACCGTGAAGAAGGACGCCAGATCCGCAAAGGCAGCAATGCCCTTCACGTAGTCCTGAACCCGATCGGCACTGTCCTTGTTGGCGCCGACATTGACCCCGACGATACCCGGTCGCGATTTGCGTGCGGCAAGGCGGGCATGAGCGGCGGCATGGCCTTCGTTGTTGAAGCCCATGCGGTTGATGACGGCATCATCATCAATGAGGCGGAACAGGCGCGGCTTGGGGTTACCCGGCTGGGGCAGCGGCGTGATGGTGCCAATCTCGGTCGCGCCAAACCCGAGGGCAAGGGTCGCATCCGGCACCTCGGCATTCTTGTCAAATCCGGCCGCCATGCCCAACGGATTGGGAAACTCAAGATCCCAGAGCCGGACCTTCAATGCCGGATCATCGGGCAGACTGGGGCCACGCACCAACCCTGTCCTGAGTGCGACGATGGCCAGCTTGTGAGCCAGCTCCGGGTTCAACGTGAAGAGGGCCTTGCGCGCCATCGAGTCAATAAGCGGGTTGGACATGGTCGTTAGCTCTTGTTCTATTCTTCTTGTTGCAACTGCGGGAATACATGGAAGCCTTCCCCATCCATGGGCAAGGCAAACTCTTCCATGACGGCTGACACCGGCATGCTGGCATATAGATGGGGGAACAGGGCGCCGCCACGGGAAGGCTCCCATTTCAAGGGGCCTTCAAGCGCGCTCAATTGTTCAACCGATACGGCAAGAAGAAGCAGGTCATCAACACCCTGGAAATGCTTGCGGGCGGTTTCCTCGACCTGAGCGGCCGTGGAAAAATGAATGAACCCGTCGGCAAGATCCACCGGCGCGCCGAGAAACTGCCCCATGTCCCTCGCCTCAGCCCACTGTTGCCTTGTTGCCAGCTTGTAGATGCGTTTTACCATCGGACATCACGCTCCAGAAAAGACCGATCGCTCCGGAGGGCTCCTTGCGGAAAGGAAGCGCGGCATGAAACCTGTCCGGATCTTTTGAAATTCTAATAGCAGCCCCTTAGCAAGCGGGAAAGTGTCAAAGTTCCGGCACTCGCCGCGAAGTGCAAAAGGCGTCTTCGGGATGGCCTGACAAGGCTTGTTGTCAACAATAGGTCCGAGAAGCTTGTGAAAAAAACAACCTTTGATTGCAATATTTATTTCTCACCCTATGGTTTAGGCACGTTTTATTGATTGATTGAGAATCACTGATGCTATCCCACGAACGCATATGGCGAGCAATTGACGCTCTTGCGCTGCGCGAAGATATTTCGCCCTCCACCCTGGCTCGTAGGGCCGGTCTGGATTCGAGCATATTCAACCGCTCCAAGCGCTTCCAGCGCGATGGGCGTCCACGATGGCCTTCCACCGAGTCCATTGCGAGGATTCTCGATGCCACCAACATGTCCGTCGAGACATTCTTCGTCGAGCTTCTGGGCGAGAGGCGCTGTCTGGTCTGGCCTTATCAGGATCTGCTCGCGCAGCGCCCGGCTTCCGACATTACCCTCCTCCCGCCAACGCAGGACGAAAGCCCACCCCAGTCAGCCCTTCAGTTCACGCCCGATGAGCAGCCCGGGGCGGCTTCGGGCGTGGCGCCGGCAGATCAGGTCTTTGTACTGAAGCTTGATCACGATCGGTTCGCCCCCTTTTACAAACAGGGAGCCATTCTGCTGCTTGGCATTGTCTGTCCGATCAAGCCCGGCGATCGGGTGCTGTTCTTCAACCACCGCCACGGCCGCGCCGAAATTGCCCTTGGCGATCTGGCTGACGATACTGATGGCAGCTTCAAGGTTCTGCCGCTGATCGCGGGAGGCCCAACCGTGCGGATCGAGGCGAGCCATAGGGACAGGATTGCCAAGATCCTCTGGGCAAGCCAGTAAACACGGGGCCTCAACCGTCCTGCCCCAGGACCATTTGTGCCGCTTGTCAGACGAGAGACTTTAAATCTCCGCTTTTGTGGGTATAGTCACCCTATTGGTCGTTCATGGGGCAAATCATGGACGAAAGTGACGAACACAGTGAAGCGCGATAGAGGCCATGAGCAGAAGAAGGCGGACAATAGGAAAGCCGATGGCAGCTCCCCATGCCAGCCAGCAACCAGCCGCCGAACGGTCATGGCTCGACAGGCTTGTGGGCAACATCATGCTGCTGGGGGCAGCCTTTGCCCTCACGGGGCTGGTGTTCTATCTGTTCTGGTACTGGCAGGGCGATACGACGGCACCGCAGGATGCCTACCAATCCTCCTCCGAGCGCAAGAAGACCGATCCTCGCCCTGCCCCGGATGTCGACACTTCCCATGCCTCTGCCGAGACCACTACGGCGGGCACCTCTGAGCAACCAGCGGAACAAGACAGCGCAGCCTCCCAAACCATGGAACTGCTCTTGCAAGGCCCCGAGGCAGGCAAGCTGGTTGCGCCTCCCGGCCGCAATGTCACCCCCGGCTATGCGCTTTCTCCCTATTATCAGGCTGCGCCACTGATACGGGAAAGTGGCAGCCCCCTGCCTCCCGCACCAGAACCGGATCCCCTGCCGGAAATCTTTCGCCGTGTTTCGGTTCAGTCTCCCTCGCGCCTGTCCCTCGTGGTCAGCAAATTCCGGGACGTGGATGTCAATCTGGCCCATCTCAAACCGGTGAACGCCGATGAGGACTGCTGGATGTCCGGGCGGACCGCCAAATGCACAACACTTGGAGCCTCCGCCCTCAGCCGTTTCATCCGGTTCCGCTCCGTCCGATGCGACTGGGTTGGAGAGGATGGCTCCAGCAACGATGAAAAGGCCAGGAATGGCTCGGACGCAGCCACCTGCTATCTCGGCCCCGGCATCAACCAGTTCAAACCCGGCGAGGAGCCGGTCAATGTGACGGATCTGGCAAGCTGGGTGGTGCGCTTTGGCTGGGCAGAACCGGAAGAGGGGTTCTATCAGGACGAGATGTTCGAGGCAAGGGAAGCCAAACGCGGCCGGTTCGCCACTGAAGCCACGGAGTCCGGGGATGACATCATGGTACGGCAGCAGGAAACCGATGAGGTGTCGAGCATGCTGCGTAGCCAGAGCGATGCGCTTGCTCCTATTTCCTCGCCAGAGTTGCTGGAAGATGCCAATGCGGGTGCCCTGTCCATCATGACGCCTCCCTCAGACAAGATGGAAGAGAAGAAGGAATTGCCACTCCCCCCCGGCTTCGAGATGCTCCAGTGAGGGATAAACCGCGGTATGGCTTTGCTATTTGGCCATTTGCGCAGTGAGCGTGAAGGCGAGCGTGCGGTTATTGGCGCAGGCCGTGTCCATCGCCTCAGGTTCGGCCCCCGCAAGAAAGCGGTCGGCCAGCTCACGGGCACAGGGATTGATGCTGAGCACATCATGACCGCCGAATGGAATGGTCACCCATGCCGCATCGGAGAAGAGCGGCAGCGTTTCGGCAACAGCATCAGGCCGAACGATCGTATCCAGCTCGCCGTTGAGAATGAGTGTCGGGCGGGCAGATTTCGCGCCCTGATCCCATCCCTTCTTGAGTTGGACCGTGTGCGTGGTGGCTCGTTTGATGCGCTCACAGGCCTGCCGGTAGAAACTCACCGTCAGAGGCTGAAGCAGGTCCAGTTCGGATTGATCGGCCAGCCGCTCCACCTCTTCTGCGCAGGAAATGGCAAAGTGCATCAGAAGGCTGATCCGCTTCATCGACTGGGGCAGCGGATCGGGCGGTGACCAGATGCCATCCTGCTTGAGGGCCTCATCGACGCTGTGCGCCGTAGCGGTTATGTCTGCCGGCACGGAAGCCGCCTTGTTCAGCGACAGCAGTGCGTCAAGGCGGTTCTGGTAGAAGAAGGGCTGGGCCGAAGCGGGAAAGGCTTCGCCTTCGGCCAGCTTCACATTGCGCATGGCAAAGGGCAGACGCTGGAAGTCCCAGTAGAGATCGGGGAAAGCGCCACGGCAGGCATCATCGTCATTGCAGACTTCAATGAGGTCGTCGACCTTCTCCTCCGGTTTCCAGTCGAACAACCGGGTCGCCAGAAACAACGGGCCGTTGAACAGGATGCGGTCGATCCCCTTGTCGTCGCGCCTGACCAGCCCCTGTGCCACCCTTGCGCCATAAGAGCTGGCGATGATGGTCCAATTGTCGATCTTCAGCGCATAGCGCAGGGCGCGATAGTCCTCGACTGCAAAATCCGTCCGATAGTCAGAGAGGCGATAGCCTTCGTCTTCAGCCTTATTGAGGCAGTCGATCAGCTTGTCGCTATCGATGATCTCGCCCTTGCCCAGAGCGTCCGGACACTGCAGAGCCTCGGCCAGAGGGCCTGTGCCGCGCTGGTCCATGAGAATGATCTCGCGCTTCTGGCGCAGGAACTTGAGATTGTTGACGATGCTCTTTTGCAGCAGGATCGTCGATTGCCCCGGACCACCCGCCAGAATGAGCAGGGGTGGCAGGCTTGCCGCTTCGCCCAGCGGAGCAAAGCGCATGACGGGCAATTGCATGGGGCGGTTGGCGATGTCGTTCCAGTCCGAGGGGACATGGAAGATGAAGCAGACGACATCCTGCCCTTCCGTGGCGGAAGCAGGACAATCAACCGGCTCCAGCGGCACATGACTGTCCTCTGCCCTGAGGGGCGCCGAGAGCGACAGCAGGCCAGCAAGCACAAAAGCCAAAAGAAGGGCTGGCAGAAAAAAGCGTTTCTGTCTCTTCCTGCCAGCCTTCATTGTTCGGTTCCCTCTCCGGTGGAGGTTTGATAGGGACGATATGGCGATGGATGATCAGCTGTTCAGCAGCTCACCCTTCAGGCCCCTGTCGATCAGTCCGATGGTGTTCTCAACCCCGTAAAGGGCGATGAAGGAGCCAAAGCGCGGCCCCTGATCCTGCCCCAGCAGCACCTGGTAGAGCGCCTTGAACCAGTCGCGCAGGTTGTCGAACTCATAGGAGTTGCCAACCGCGAAGACTTCGGTCTGCAGAGCTTCCGCATCGGAGCTGTCCTTCATGCCAGCCAGGCGGGTTGCCAGATCCTGCATGGCGGTTGCTTCCATTTCGGTCGCCGCACGGAAGACCTTCTTGGGTTTGACGAAGTCCGCGAAGTAGCGAATGGCGTAACCGACCAGCTCGTCAAGCTTTGGATGGTTCTCGGCACTGGCACCTGGCACGTAACGGGAAATGAAGCCCCAGAGGACTTCCTTGTCATGAGCGTTGGCAGCACTCACCAGATTGAGCAGCAGCGCGAAGGTGATCGGCATGTCCACCTTGGGCGGGTTGCCCGAATGGATGTGCCAGGTCGGGTTGTTCAGCTGCTTTGTGAGATCTTCCTTCTCGAGGTTGCCAAGGAAGGTGAAATACTCGTCCACAGCCTTAGGGATGACGTCAAAATAGAGCTTCTTGGCAGTCTTCGGCTTCTGGAACATGTAGAGCGACAGGCTCTCCGGCGAGGCGTAGGTCAGCCATTCCTCGATCGTCAGGCCATTGCCCTTGGATTTGGAGATCTTGGCGCCGTTTTCATCAAGGAACAGCTCGTAGGACAGGCTCTCCGGCTGCGGCTTGCCAAGTGCACGGCAGATCTTGGTCGACAGCGTGACACTGTCGATAAGGTCCTTGCCGCTCATCTCGTATGCCACGTCGAGCGCAGCCCAGCGCATGGCCCAGTCGGCTTTCCACTGGCATTTGACGGCGCCACCGGTAACCGGCACCTTGACCTTTTCGCCGGTTTCCGGGTCCACGTAGACCACCGTGCCTTCTGACACGTTGCGCTCGATCATCGGCACCTGCAGCACCTTGCCGGTGCGCGGGCAGACGGGCAGGAAGGGCGAGTAGGTCGCCTGACGTTCCTTGCCCAGCGTCGGCAGGATGATGTCCATGACCTTGTCATAGACTTCCAGCATGCGCAGCAGGGTCTCGTCGAAGCGGCCGGACGTGTAATAGTCGGTCGAGGAAGCGAATTCATAATCGAAGCCGAACTGGTCGAGGAAGGCGCAGAGCCGAGCATTGTTGTGCTGTGCAAAGCCTTCATGGGTACCGAACGGATCGGGCACCTTGGTCAGCGGCAGACCCAGATGTTCAGCCAGCATTTCCTGATTGGGCAGATTGGTCGGAACCTTGCGGAAGCCGTCCATGTCGTCCGAGAAGCACAGCATGCGCGTCTTGACCGCGTCATTCGTGATGGCGCGGAAAGCGGTACGAACCATTGAGGTGCGGGCCACTTCACCGAAGGTGCCGATGTGCGGCAGACCGGACGGTCCATAGCCGGTCTCGAACAGGACCTCGTCCGGCATGCCGGACTTCTCATAGCGTTTGACCAGTTTTCGCGCCTCTTCAAACGGCCAGGCCTTGGACGTTGCGGCTGCTTCGACGAGTTCATCGGAGAGCGCGAGCGGAAGGGCGGTTTGCGAAGTCATGATCAGTTTCCTTGAGTGTCCTTGATAATCGGGGTCAGGCGGTTCATCGGCCATGCCCAGATTGGCAGCCTATGGAATCTTGCTGCCGGGTCCGTTGTGACAAAAAACAGGTGACGGCCTGCCCTCAAGGCAAGCCGTCGACGCTGTTCTAGCTGATCAGGAAGCTCAAGAAAAGGGACTTTTTGGCCTTTGGTGATGGCATTGCCCATCAGAGTGACGCAGAGAGTGGTCATGAGAGAGCCATAGTGTTCAGCAATATGTGGACGGAAAGCTCGCAGAAAGCTTTCAGGGACGCGGCTTCCCACAGGAAAGGCCGAAAGCCCTGCTTGATCCGGGCGCTGTTGATGCCTAAGTTCAGTAGACTTGATGAAAGTCAGGCAACTGTGCCCTTTCGCGCATTGGTGCGCCAAAACAGGAACTGAAGAATGACCAAGATCGTCTCACCGGAAGAAGCGCTTATCTATGTGATGGTTTCAACATCCGCTGCTGACCGGACCATGACCGATTCCGAACTCTTGAAAATCGGAGAAGAGGTGCAGACCCTGCCAGTCTTCGCAGATTTCGACAAGGAACGCCTCGTTACGGTTTCCCGTGACTGCTCAGACCTGCTCGCAGAAGGCGGCGTCGATCTCATCCTTCAGGTCGTCCGTGCCAGCCTGCCGGAAAAGCTTCGCGAAACAGCCTATGCACTGGCTGTTGAAGTGGCTGCTGCCGACTTGCAGGTGGAGCAGGATGAATTGCAGTTCCTGCTGCTGCTGCGTGATGAGCTCGAACTGGACCGCCTACATGTCGGCGCCATCGAGCACAGCGCCCGCGTGCGCTATCGCCGCATCTAGCAGACGAGCGCGGGGCCAATCCGACCTGCCTGCTGCAAGACGGCACAACGGATCAACCTCGCGCATTTGCGCTCCCCCGGATAGTATTCGGGGCATCCGGAGCCTGTCCTTGCGGTGTGCTTTGGGCGGCCTTCGGACAGATTTGAGATAGATTTCAGATAGATTTCAGTGCGCTGCACGAACTGCGTGATTTGGGACAGAGCTTCCATTGGTCCGGCTCACGAACGACCGGACAAAACAGTGCTGGCTGTTGCAGGACAGGGCTGAACAGGACGCTCTCCACCGGGTTTCTTTTTGATAACCGCCTCTTTTCGTCCCTACTTTTGTTGGACTGGCACCATTTTGCCCGGCATGTCATCAATTTGTTGCAGGATTGATAAATTCAGTCAGCCTTGATGGGCCGATTTGCCAGTCTTTACAAGCTTGCAACAGAGAGTCCCGCCAACTGGAAGAGATTGCCGACCAGAGCCTGCATCATCGTGCATGGATCAGTCCGGCTCTTGCAAATGCACTCGAGACACGGGTTCCAAGGGGAGAGAAGGCTATGGGTGAAACTCTGGCACAGAAATCCATGCGCGTCATCAATGACGGGGTCAACAAGGCCCAGTCCAGTCTGATCGCCCGCCAATCCCGCCGCCATCGTGAACGGACAGCCCATATCTCGGATGATGTGCGCGAACTGGTGGACTGGTATATCGAAGTGCGGGCACGGCATCTGGTCACCGGGCGGTTCGGACCGGCCTACGCCCCTCTTATCCGCAAGGCCGTGCGTTACGACAATCTCTGCCGCCTCATTGCCGGGTGGCGCTACAACGAATCCGGCTATCAGATGGCAGAGGCGATGCTGGCGCTGATGGAGCCACGGGTGACCACGACGGGCCTTGATAAGCTGCCGCAACACGGAGGCTGTCTTGTTGCCACCAACCATCCCACGGGCCTGCCCGACGGGCTGGCGCTGTTCGATCAGGTGCGCAAGGTACGGCAGGATCTGGCGCTGTTCGTGTTTGCCGACCTGCTGTCGATCAACCCCAATGCAGCCGACCTGATGATCCCGGTGGAATGGCGCCCGAACCTTCGCGATCGCTCGGCGATGCGCCGCACCATGTCGATCGCCGCCGAAGCCTTCCGCAACGAGCGGCTGGTGGGCATCTTCCCATCCGGCCGCCTGTCCTACTGGAACGGCCTGCGGCTCAAGGAGCGGCCCTGGAACTCCAGCTTCCTGCGCATGGCGAAAAAGCACAAGATCCCGATCATTCCGGGTCATATCCGGGCGCGCAATTCGCTGGCCTTCTATGCGCTCAGCCAGATTTCAACCGAGTTGCGCGACATCCAGTCCATTCGCGAATTGCAGAACAAGCATGGCGCCAAGTTCCACATCACCTTCGGCGAGCCGATTGATCCGGACAGCCTGCTGGGGGACATGGACGAGATCGCTGCCCGGATGCAGCTCTATGTGGAGCGGGACCTGCCACTACATCCGGACAAGCGCTTCAACCCGAAGGCCTGAGCAGCATCTGTCGAGCCCTGAAGCAACATGGCTGCCTTATGATCGTCCACATGCGTGGCAGGCACTGAAGCCTCGCTCTTGCATATTCGGGCGGGCGGATTTAGCAACTAGGGACCCGTTTTCCGTTTGCTCGAGACGATTCCCGCATGTCCAAGCTCTATTTCACCTATTCTGCCATGAATGCAGGCAAGTCGACGCTGCTGTTGCAGGCGTCCTACAACTATGTCGAACGAGGCATGCGGACGCTGCTCTACACTGCAGCACTCGACAACCGCACCAAGGTGGGCGAGATTTCCTCCCGCATCGGGCTCAAGGCTGAAGCCTTCGTCTTTGCGGCAGACACGGACCTGTTCGAGCATGTCGCCAAGCAATATGATCGAGAAACCGGAGCAAAGAAGCCGAACTGCATTTTTTTTGATGAAGCCCAGTTTCTGTCCGAAGATCAGGTGTGGCAGTTGTGCCGGGTGGCTGACGAGCTTGGCATTCCGGTGATGTGCTACGGGTTGAGGACCGATTTTCAGGGGCGCCTGTTTCCCGGCTCCCGGCTGCTTCTGGCCTGGGCGGACGAATTGCGCGAGGCGCGGACCATCTGCTGGTGTGGCCGCAAGGCCTCGATGGTGGTGCGGATCGACCATGATGGCAAGATCATTGATGAAGGCGATCAGGTGGTCATCGGCGGCGAGGAAAGCTATGTTTCACTCTGTCGCAAGCACTGGGCCAGCAAGGATCTTGGAGACGCAGACCGGTCCGATCCGCAAGGCGATCTGCCTTTTGATGTGTGATGCCACGCTCTTGCCACAGCTTTGACGCACTAGGATGACAGCAGGTCTTGCTCTCGGGCGATGAACCGGCACACCATATCCATCGATTTCCTCAGGAGCGGCCGGCCCGGCGTGCGGATCATGCGACCATGTGAGCCAACAGTTTCGGAAAGCATGCACATTGGCGGCGTCTCCGTCTCACTCATCCTGCATGGCCTTTTCATACTCGCGCTCGTCTCCATTGCTCCGCGCATTCTGGAGACACCGCAGGAGGAGCCACCCATCACGGTGGAGATCATCCCCTTTGTGCCACCTCCTCCGCCTCTGGAGGCCCCGCAACTTGCCGAACCAGAGGCCGTGCCGCCTCCCGTCGAGCCAGCTCCCCCACCAGAGCCGCCAAAGGCCATAAAGCAGTCTGATGGCATGATCCATTCAAACCAGATCTATTCGGGAGAGGTGTTACAACGACCGGAGAATGAGGAGGGTCTCAGGGATTATCGCAATCTCGCCCCGGACGAACAGCGCGAGCAGCTATGCTCGCTCGAGGCGCTTGAGCAGATCGCTGCCTGGAGCGATGCCTACAAACCCGAACGCATGGTCACCTACAGCTTTGGCGAGGTGCAATACAAGGGCAACCACATGATTGCCAACGGTGCCGTCTTCTGGAGCCATGACAACTGGCTCCGGGTCAAGTTCGACTGCGTGCTGTCGACGGATCAGAGCAAGGTGGAAAGCCTCGCCTTCGCCGTTGGCACCATCGTGCCCAAAAGCGATTGGGAAGAGCACTACCTCAACAAGTACGAATAGTGAGAATGGAAAGACGACGCCTATTCGTCGTCTTCATCCAGTCCGTCAATCTGCGCATCGGATCCGAAATCCATTTCCAGCACCGGCGGATTGGCGGCAAAGTCGGCAGCAAGCTTGGCGGCATGCAACAGGTTGCTCTTCATGGTCGCTTCGGATTTGCCAGTCGGCCCCAGATCGTGACTGCCATCGGTGATCCATTCAAGGGTGACCTGTGGCGGCAGCTCCAGCGCATTCACCTCGTCCCACCAGCCGAAATCATCCCGCTCACCCTGACAGATGAGAACCGGCAGCAAGCTTGCCTCGAGCGGCTCAAGGCGCCAGTCGGCCGGCTCGGACTTGCCGATCGGATGGAAGGGATAGCCAAAGACCACGACACCCTTGACCGCCAGATCCAGATCCTCGTCGCAAGCCAGCATCGCCGCGACGCGTCCACCCATGCTCTTGCCTCCGATCAGCAGCGGCAGATCATCCCAGGCATGGTTCCAGTCTTCCCCCTGCAGCAGTTCCTCGACGGCACGGAAATAATGGTGCGTCCAGCGCTCGGCGCGACCGGCGGGGCGGCGTTTGCCATCGACGCGGCGGCGGGCCATGTAGGAAAACTCGAACCTAACGACGACAACGCCATTGTCGGTCAGCATCGATGCCATCCGCTCCATGAAGGAGGAATCCATCGGCGCCCCGGCACCATGGGCCAGCATCAGGACAGCGCGCGGGCTTCCTTCCGGTTGGTTGATGAGGAAATCAAAAGGGCTGTCGGCAGTGATCGGGGCAGGATTGGACATGGTACGGTCTTTTTCAGGTTGAACTGGAGGTCCGGGCTTTCTATCAGCTTCGCCCCAAAAGGCAACGGAAATCTGAAACGCCCGCAAATCCGGAGAGGCGGGCAAACCTGCCAGCCAGCACTCATCTCACCGTCACGACAAAGTGAGCCGTCAGACCAAGTTGCAATTTGCACCAAACGAGCGTTCTGGCTATAGATGCAAAAAAGCGAAATTATCAGCTTCGGCAGACAATGGATGGCCCCATGCAGGAAAGCGATCTCTTCTCCCTTTTCGGGCTCGGCGAAGCCAGCCTCCGGCTTGGTGTGTTTCTTTCCGTTTTCGTCATCATGGCGCTGGCCGAATGGGCTCTGCCGAAACGGCAGCGCTCCATGCCGCAGGGGCGGCGCTGGCTGACCAACTGGGGCATCGTGGTGCTGGACAGCATGGTGACCCGACTGGTGATGCCCATCCTGCCGATCGGCATGGCCCTCTATGCCGCAGCGCAGGGCTGGGGGCTGTTCAACATGCTATCGGTCCCCACATGGCTGTCCGTTCTGGTTTCCTTCCTCGTTCTGGATTTTGCCATCTGGCTGCAGCACCTTCTCTCGCACCGGATCCCGATATTCTGGAAGCTGCACAAGGTGCATCATGTGGACCGCGACATCGACGTCTCAACGGCGCTGCGCTTCCATCCCCTGGAAATCCTGCTTTCACTGGTCTACAAGATCGCCTGGGTCCTGGTGTTCGGCACGCCAGCGATTGCTGTGTTCCTGTTCGAGGTGGTGCTCAATGCCGCTGCGCTGTTCAATCATGCCAATGTGCGCCTGCCGGAAAAACTCGACCGCGTATTGAGACTGGCGGTGGTGACCCCTGACATGCATCGGGTGCACCATTCCAACCGGCCACGGGAAACCCACTCCAACTTCGGCTTCAACCTTTCCATCTGGGACAGGATGTTCCGCACCTATGTGGCCCAGCCGGCCGATGGTCATGAGGGAATGACGATCGGGCTCGATCCCTATCAGGACGAAAAGCCGAGCCAGTTTGTCTGGTCGTTGCTGTTGCCGTTTCTCAAGCGATAGGCGAGTCCGTTCTGCTCCCCGCTCAATAGGCGGCGTAGACATCAAGGGCGAAATGGCGGGCATAGAGCTCGGCCAGCCGACCGCTCTTGGCCAGCTTCTGAAGGCCATAGTCAAGCAGATTGCCGATATCGCCACGCCCTGCCTTATAGGCAAAGGACATGCCATCGCCGAAGAAATAATCGTCGAAATAGGGCGCTCCGGCAAACCGGAATAGACCGCTGCGCTCGGTTGCCAAAGGCAGCAGCTGGAAGGCGTCGCCAAAGATCGCAGCGACCTTGCCCTCGGCCAGCAACGCCCGGGCAGCATGCAGGTCATTGACCGGCACGCGGTTGATCCGCTCGAAATAGGCCCTCAGAAATGCCTCATGCGCCGAACCGCCGATAAAGGCGACCGGCTGGCCTTCCATCGACGCCACATCCGTTTTCACGGCTCTGTCGGCAAGGGTCAGAAACCGACCGGGCCGTTTAAGGAACACGTTGGAGAAGGCAACCTTGTCCTGAAGATCCGGATGGCGCACCAGACCGGCGAGCGCGGCATCCGCCTCGCCGCCGACCAGCAGATCGGGAATTGTCTCGAAGGGAACGACCTTGATCGTGCAGGCGATGTTGAGCTGTTCGCAAAAGGAGCGGGCCAGCTCGACATGATAGCCGATTGGCGCCCCCGCCCTGTCGCGGAAGTTGAACGGGGCGAACCCGTCAGCCGTCACCAGACGCAGGCCATCCTCCAGCAGGGCTTCATCGGGCTGGCGCAGCCGCCGGTGGATGTCGATGAAACCGGTGAAGCCGGATCTGGCCCAGCCTTCGCTGTCGATGGGCTCTTCGGTGAGCGTGGACCGCGGGGTAAGCGCGTTGTTGACATTCGCCTCGGCGTCGACGCCAGCATCTGCACCACCGCCCTGTTGCGGCATGTCTCCGGGCTGAATGATCTGGAACTCCGGCGGCTGGTCGCTGTTTGCCTGCGCAACCTCAAGCGGGGCTGAACGAGCCGGTGAAAGCACTGTCGTCTGGGCTGAAACGGGCGCTGCCACCAGAAAGATCTGCGCCAGCAGAAGGGCAAGGAGCAGTGCAGCAAACCATCCACCGCCAAGGCCAAGCGGTCGGACAGATCGGAAGCGGCAGCAAAAAAGCACGGAAAAGCTGCGACAAAATCCCGCACAACGAGAAATTACATCAATTAAAAGTGGATTAATGTTGATTGCGCAATCCATAAAATACTCTTTCTGATCTACCTTAATCAGAATATTTGCTGATGTTTATTTGATATAAAATTATTGATCTGCCTTTGTCATGAACTTTCTGAACAAAGCCACCACAGAAGCTTCGGCCGCGACCCAGCAGGATGGGGCGTTCACATCCGTATGGCTGGCCAGACAGGACCCTCCCTCCGAACCGGGGCAATCATCGGCTGATGGCCTTGGAGCCCTGCCC
Organism: uncultured Cohaesibacter sp.; assembly: GCF_963666525.1. Lineage (NCBI taxonomy): Bacteria > Pseudomonadati > Pseudomonadota > Alphaproteobacteria > Hyphomicrobiales > Cohaesibacteraceae > Cohaesibacter > uncultured Cohaesibacter sp. The sequence continues at coordinate 3,363,237 of NZ_OY762905.1, read as the reverse complement.
CTTCACCTCGCCATTCTCGCCGCGAGCAAGGGCATCGACGATGCCTCGCTTGCTGCCTTTCTGCTGGAGGCGACCAGACAGGGGGACGATCCGGCCAAACGCTGGATGCGGGAAGGCAAGCTGGATGAGGCTCTCTATTTTGCCATGGCGGCGCGGTTTCTGGGAGTGCCTTTCGTTGCCAGACCTTCGATGACTTCAGCCTACCCTGTGCCGGACAACTGGCCCATTGAAAAACTTGATGCCTTCACATGGATTCTCGTCAAACCCTTTGCCCGACTGGATGACACGCCTCCTGTGTCGGATACGCTCTATCTCTGCGCTCCGCAGGGCGAGGAGCTGGACAGACTGGCCCAGCGGCTCGGCGAGGATGAAGCCCTTCGACGGCGGGTGCGGCTGACCACGCCAACCCAACTCAGGGCCATGCAGCGTGCGTCCGCCACCGACACGGTGATGAAACGGCATGTGTTCCGGTTGCAGCAGAAATACCCTCACCTGTCGGCCCACCAGAAATTTGCTGGTCGCCATTCCGTCTTTCTCATCATCGTTCTCATGCTGATCATCGGCTGCGCCCTGCTGCTATCTCCCTTCGGCATTGCGCTCAATCTATTGACCATTGCAGTGTTTCTGACGATGAGCGCACTGCGTTTCATATCCGTGAAGCGATTGCCTCATACCAGGACCATGCAGGCAACGCGTCTCCAGACCTTGCTGACACCGGCAAAGGGCATCAGCGCACCCACCGACTGGCCCAGTTATGCCGTTATGGTGCCGCTGTTTCATGAGGGGCGCGTGGTGCCGGATCTGGTCGAAGCGTTGTGCAAGCTCGACTATCCGCGCGACCGACTGACCTGCTACCTGCTGCTGGAAGAAGAGGACAGTGAAACCCGTAGCGCACTGGACCAGATCCACCTGCCTGTCTTCATCGAACTGGTCATCGTGCCAAGAGGAGGGCCGCAGACAAAGCCCAAGGCGCTCAACTATGCCCTGTCCTTTGTGCAATCGGACCTCACCGTCATCTATGATGCGGAAGACAGACCGGATCCGCAGCAGCTCAAGATTGCTGCCCTCACCATGATGCAGGGCGACCCGTCGCTGGCCTGCCTTCAGGCGAGGCTGGCCATCGACAATGCCCGCAGCAACTTTCTCACGCGCCAGTTCGCCATCGAATATGCCGCCCTGTTTGATGGCCTGCTGCCGTTTCTTGCCTTTGACCGTCTGGTCGTGCCGCTCGGAGGCACGTCCAATCATTTCCGCACCCATGTGCTCAAGCAGATCGGCGGTTGGGATCCCTACAATGTGACCGAGGACGCCGATCTGGGCCTGCGCCTGTCGCGCTTCGGCTACCACATCGAAACCATCGCGAGCGACACCTGGGAGGAAGCACCGGAGACCTATTCGGTCTGGCTCAAACAGCGGACCCGCTGGTTCAAGGGCTGGATGCAGACATGGGTCGTGCATATGCGTCGTCCCGGCCAGCTCTATCGCAAACTTGGCAGGTCACGCTTTCTCTCGTTCCACATCATGATCGGCAGCATGCTGCTGTCCACCCTCATCCATCCGCTCTATTTCCTCACCTTCGGCATCACCCTCTGGGATCTGATTACCTACGGCAGCGCCAATGGCGAGCTGTTCTTCATTCTCTTGGCCTTCAACCTGATCAATCTCACTCTGGGCTATGGTGCGGTGATGCTGCTCGGTGCCATCTGGGGGTGGCGGCGCTATGGCTTCGGCCTTCTCTCGGTTCTTGAAATGCCCCTTTACTGGTTGCTGATGACACCGGCAGCGTGGCGCGCTCTCTATCAACTGATGCGAGACCCGCACCATTGGGAGAAAACCGCCCACGGCCTGTCGGGCAACCGCTCCCGGGCGCCGCAGGTCAAGGTTAGGTCTGGTATCGGCGGGCGCAATGTGCCACTTTCGGGCAGATTCAAAAGCCATTTCAGACGGAGGCCTTTTCTCATGCGCCGCGACCCATCAACCCCCAAGGGGACCTTGCACACACTCACCATTTCCTCAAAGGCTCTTGAGGCCAATCTGCTTGGTGACGTGGGCGACCGGGAGGTCATCGTCTATGTTCCCCACGGGCACGACGGAGCCGGGTTGCCGCTGCTGGTCGATCTGGTCGGCTTTACCGCAGGAGGGCCTGCACATGTCAACTGGAAGAACTTCGGAGAGAATGTGCCTGAACGCCTGGACCGGCTGATCGCCTCGGGCGAAATGCCGCCAGCCGTGGTGGCCTTTCCCGATTGCTTCACCCGTCTTGGCGGCAACCAGTATGTCAATTCGGCGGCCATGGGCAACTGGGAAGACTTCCTCATTGCCGACATGACCCCGGCCATCGAGGCACAGTTCGGCTGTGGCGGAGCGGGCAAACGCGGTCTGTTTGGCAAATCGTCAGGCGGCTATGGCTCGATCCTGCATGCGATGAAGCACGCAGATTTCTGGTCGGCCGCAGCCTGCCTTTCTGGCGATATGGCGTTCGAGCTGTGCTATTTGCCGGACATGCCGAACCTGCTGCGCGCCCTGGCCCGCAAGAATAATTCCGTCGAGGACTTTCTTACCGATTTCGAGGATGGGCCGAAATATGACGGCAAGGACATTCATGCCCTGATGACGCTGGCCATGGCGGCAAGCTATGACCCGGACCCGTCCGCCTTCTGCGGCATCCGCCTGCCGGTCTCCATGCATGACTGCTCACTGATCGAAACGCGCTGGGAGAACTGGTTGCAGTGGGACCCGGTGGTTCTGGCCGACAGGGCCGAGGTGATCGACAATCTGAAATCCCTCAAGGGGTTGTGGATCGAATGCGGCTATGTGGACCAGTATAATCTGGTCTATGGCGCGCGTCGCCTGCACGCCAAGCTGGAAAAGGCCGGAGTGGACCACATCTACGAAGAATTCCCGGACAATCACTCCTCGATCGACTATCGCATGGACCGGTGTCTGCCGTTCCTCGTCCGGGCACTGGAAGACTGAACGGGCAGGAGGGGCATTGTCCCCTCATCACCATCTCCGCCACCCTTCGCCACCCTTTCCGAAGCTCTGCACAATCGGCGAAAACGGGTGCGAATATCGGTTTACCTCGGCGCGGCAAATCAGATAGGGTCGCTCCACACGGTTTGTTAACCATCTTCCTTCACCAGACACCCAAGCGCCTTCATGCCCCCTCACGCACAGCCTCTTCCTGCCAGTGATGACGTCGCCTTTGCAGCTGAGCTGTTCGAGCCGTCGGATGGCCCGTTGCTTGACGCCTCGGCAGATCCGCAGGAACGGGCACGCCAGATGCTCAAGACGGTCTATGGCTATGACCAGTTTCGCGGGCGGCAGGCCGAGGTCATCGACAGCCTGCTGGCTGGCAAAAGCACCCTTGCGGTGATGCCGACGGGCATGGGCAAGAGCGTCTGCTTCCAGATCCCGGCGCTGCTGTTCGGCGGCCTGACCCTGGTCGTCTCGCCCCTGGTGGCGCTGATGGAAGATCAGGTGATGGCGCTCAAACTGCTCGGCATCGCGGCGGACAGCATCAACAGTTCCCGCTCGCGCGAGGACAATGTATCGGTCTGGCGCAAGGTTGCTGCTGGCGAAATCCGCCTGCTCTATATCGCCCCGGAACGGTTGATGACCGAACGGATGCTGGCGGCTCTTGCCCGCCTGCCGGTCCGTCTGATCGCCATTGACGAGGCCCATTGCATCTCCCGCTGGGGCCCGAGCTTCCGGCCCGACTATGAAGGGCTGACCCGGCTGACGGATTTCTTCCCCAAGACCCCGATTGCGGCCCTTACCGCGACAGCTGACGAAGCCACCCGGGAGGATATTGCCGAAAAGCTTTTTCCGCGCACACTCGCCGGTGAGCGCGATGGCAATGTCATCGTCTCGGGATTCGACCGGCCCAACATCCGCCTGTCCGTCCAGCTGCGCAACGACTGGAAGAAGCAGTTGCTCGACTTTGTCGAAGCAAGGCGAGACCAGTCAGGCATCGTCTATTGCCTTTCCCGCCGCAAGACCGAGGAAACCGCGGAGTTTCTCAAGGAGCATGGCATCAAGGCCTTTGCCTACCATGCAGGTATGGACAGCAATATCCGGGCCGCCCATCAGGCCCTGTTCATGCGGGAAAGCGGCACGGTGATGGTGGCGACCATCGCCTTCGGCATGGGCATCGACAAGCCGGATGTGCGCTATGTGTTCCATACCAATCTGCCGTCCAACATGGAAGCCTATGCGCAGGAGATCGGCCGCGCCGGGCGCGACGGCGAGCCGTCCGAGGCGATGATGCTCTATGGCCTTGACGATATCCGGATGCGGCGCAGCTTCATCGACAATGAAGGCGGGGACGAGGATCATCTGGCCCGCGAGCACAAACGACTTGATGCGCTGATCGCCTATTGCGAAGCGCCGTCCTGTCGTCGCCAGTCATTGCTGGTCTATTTCGGCGAGACGATCGAGCCCTGCAACAACTGCGATGTCTGTCTGGATCCGCCAGAACTTAAGGAAGGCACAAGCGAGGCACTGAGCCTCATCGAGGTAGCCGAGCAGACGGGCGAGATTTTCGGTGCGGTGCATCTGATCGACATCCTGCGCGGCCTCACCCACGAGAAAATCAAGAAATACGGCCACCACAAGCTCGCCTGTCATGGCACTGGCAAGACGACCTCCAAGGAGGACTGGCGCGCCATCCTGCGCCAGATGGTGGCGGCCAATTTTCTGCGCCTCGACATCCAGAACCACGGAGCCCTCAAGCTCACAGACAAGTCGGACCAGCTCAAGAAGAGCGAGATCCGCTTTTCCTACCGGACCGACGTGATGGCGCCAAGCGAGCTCAGCCGCCCCAAGCGGGCCAAGAGCAGCCTGCCGGAACTGGACAATGCCGACAAGGACCTCTACGAGGCGCTGCGGGCAGCCCGGTCAGACCTTGCACGAGAGCACAAGGTGCCCGCCTATGTGATCTTCACGGACAAGACACTGGCCGACATGGCCATTCAAAAGCCGACGACACGCCCAGATTTCCTGCTAATCCACGGTGTTGGCAGCTCCAAACAGCGCAAATTCGCCGATGCGTTCATCGACGTCATCGAAAACTGGCTAAATATCTAGTTTTTCTCATATTTTATACAGCTATAAAGATTGTTAATAGTTGCAATGTTACTATTCTGGAGCTGATCTGCAGCACCCTCGTCGTCTCGTGGCCATCAAAACAAGAGAATAAATGCCCAACGAACTCGATCTTGCAACGGTCCTCCTGCTTCAGAAAACCGCCTATATCGTGGGCGCGGCGACATTTGTCTATTTGTGGTTCACGTCCTCTCACCTGCCAGCCCTGATCTTCCTGACCCTCGGCTTTCTGCTGATGGCCTTTGGCTCGACGCTGGCCGGCATGGGCGAATGGGCCAGCATCCCGCAGAGTATCTGGCAGATGGGTAGCCTTGTCTGTGGCCTGTGGGGCTACAGCTTCATCTGGCTCGGCTTCAGAACCCTCAGCAAACGCGAAGTCAATGCACGCGACCTGTTGGCCTTTGCGCCAACCACCCTGCTCATCGTCATCGCGATGATGACCCATTTCGAACAGGTCAACGCCTATCGTGCAGCCACATTCAATCTGGTTGCAGCAAGTGCCTTTCTGGCAAGTGCCATCCAGTTTGTGGCCGATTACAAGGGCGAACCCTTGCGCTCCCGCTACATGATTGCAGCAGTGAGCGGCATTGCCGGACTGCTCTGTCTCAATGCGGCGGCCGGCTTTCTCAATCCACCACTGTTCATCCTTGATCCCCTGACGGTTTTTTATTACGTCATCGTGCTGAATTTCATTCTTGTGGTGTTTACCGTGGTCTTGCTATCCGACCGGGCACACACCAGGCTGCAGCACCAGGCCCATACAGACCACCTGACCGGCGTTTCCAACCGGCGATCCTTCTTCATGCAATTTGTCGAGGCCCCAGCTACGGAAGACGCCCTGCTGCTTCTTGATCTCGACCATTTCAAGCAAGTCAACGACAGCTTCGGCCATGTTGCCGGGGATGTGGTATTGCAGGTCATCGCCCTGCGGATCAAGAATTGCCTGCGTCCGGATGACGTTCTGGCCCGTTATGGTGGCGAAGAGTTCATCGCTCTTTTGCCAAGGGCCGGCCTGCAGGAAGCCAACATCATGTGTGAACGCATCCGCCATGCGATTTGCCATGAACCCATTATCGTCAGGGACCAGAAGATCCATGTCAGTGCCAGCATCGGGGCTGCCGTTGCCAGTGATGCCGATGGCACACTGCAACAGCTGATCAATGCTGCGGATCAGAAGCTCTATCAGGCCAAGGAAAAAGGGCGCAACCGGGTGGAACTGGTGTGCACCGACAGGGCAGCCTGACCCCTCTCTGCCTCACTCGCTGGCAGCCTGCCCGGAGAAGAATGCTCCGGCGTCCATCACGTCTTCTCAAACCGGCGTGATCTCACGTTTCCTGACGAAACTACGCCACAATGTGCCGCCACAGTGACCTTCTGCCCGATGGAGGTCTTCAAGACAGCGCCTGCATGCGGGCCACAGGTTCCATGATCGGGAGGATATCATGCCCATCGCTCGCTCCAGACGTTTGCCCCTTGTCACGCAGTTTCTTGCAACGCCGCTTCTGGCCCTCGCCTTTTGGGCCCTTTGCCTGGCACCCATTTCCCTCGCCATGACGACGCCCCCGGCCAACGCGCAACAGACGCTGAAGACTGCGATCTTTGCCGGTGGCTGCTTCTGGTGTGTGGAAAGCGATTTCGACCATGTTCCGGGCGTCGTGGAAACAATATCCGGCTATTCAGGCGGTAGCAGCACGGAGAATGTCACCTACAAGAACCACTCGGCCGCCGGACACCGGGAAGTGGTCAAGATTTCCTATGACAGCAGCAAGATCAGCTACAATTCGCTGCTCGACATTTTCTGGCGGTCGATTGACCCGACAGACAAGGACGGCCAGTTCTGCGACCGGGGACACAGCTACACAACGGCAATCTACACGTTGAATGAAGAACAGGAGCAGATCGCCAAGGCCTCGAAGGCGGCTCTGGAAGCCAGCGGCAAGCTCTCTGCCCCGATTGCAACGGAAATTGCGCCCGCCGGACCATTCTTTGCGGCTGAGGATTATCATCAGAACTACTACGCCAAGAATCCCGTGCGCTATACCTATTATCGCTTTGCCTGCGGGCGGGATGCCCGCATCGAACAGGTATGGGGCAAGGAAGCCCATATGGGCATTGAGAAATAGTCCCGCAAGAGTGGAGCCGGGACGCGCCCTTCGGGGCCGTCCTTCCGCCCTTTCCTCCCCTTCCGGCTGTACTTCATGCCCTCTTACGGGGTCTTGGTGAAAAGACATTTCCTCATCCGGCCGTTTGCTCTAGGCTCAGCGCGACAGGGTGATCGATTCCCCGATCAGATCTCCTTCAGCTACCATATGTCAGCAAGGATAGTGGGCATGAAACTCTTCGGCATCAAAAGCTGCGATACCTGCCGCAAGGCTCTCAAGACACTGGAGCAGGCAGACAGGCCTGTGACCTTTGTGGATTTGCGCGGCGATGCCTTCGGAGCTGAAGTTCTGGATCGCTGGCTCGACAAGGTCGACTGGGAGTTGCTGCTCAATCGAAAATCGACAACCTGGCGAGCCCTTGCCGATAGCGACAAGCTGGACATCGAAGGGGACAAGGCCCGTGCCCTGATGCTTGCCAATCCGACCCTCATCAAGCGCCCCGTCACCGAGGCGGGCGATGATATTGTCGTGGGATTTGGCAGTGCCCAGCAAGCAACTCTTCTGGGCTGACGCCGTTAACCGGCTTTTGCCAGAATTGACTTCAACTGCTCAAGCCCTTCTTCTGTGCTCGCAATGCGGCCTTCGGCCCCCTTGCTGCGAAGCTGCCCGGCGAAGGACACGCATCCACGGCCCTTTTCCTTGGACAGATAGAGCGCCTCGTCGGCCCCGCGCAACGCGGATTTGACAGTTCTGGCGTCTTCCGGCCACAGGGAAACCCCGATCGAAGCTCCAACCTCGGCCACACCTCCGGTCACCAGGATAGGAGAGCAGACATCGGCAATCAGCTCTTCACACAGGCTGCGCAGTTCATCCTTTTCCTTGCGTCCGTAGATCAGGATGTTGAATTCATCCCCCCCGACGCGCGAGACGATACCGGATTTGCCCAACCGCTCGGCGATACGCGAGGATACAACGGCCAGCACTTCATCGCCGGCTTCATGGCCAAAGTTGTCATTGACCGCCTTGAACCGATCCAAATCGAGACAGAGGATGGCGCAGTGTGCGTGCTTCTTGTGCACGATGGCGGATTCCAGTTCCTTGTCGAAAAACAGCCGGTTCGGCAGTCCGGTGAGCGCATCATGCAGGGCGAGAAAGCGGTTCTGCTCCTCGCTTTTCTGCAGCGCATGCAAGACATGGCTGAAGCGCAGGGCAATCAGCAAAAGGATGATGGCGGCAACGATGAAGGGGGCTGCCAATACCGGCATGGTCTGGTCCCAGATTGTCTGGGAAGGGTTTTCCGGCGTCCAGCGCGCATGGACAATCCGTCCATCCGGCAAGGTCACGATCGGCAGTGAGCCGCGCGTACTGACCGGTTCTTTCAGAAAGGCAAAGTGGAAGTCCTTGAGATTGAGCTTTTCACTGGCGTGTTCAAGATAGTCCTTGTCGATCGCCCTGATCGTGAAGAGGATGTTCGGGTGCAGGTCTTCCCTCTCAACCGCCACTTCCGGCGCAATCGCCTGTGCGTAGGTGAAGGCCAGATGCCCGTTGATTTCGCGGATTGACCAGGCAAAGCGCCCCTCTTCAATGCCCATCAGCTTGTCTGTTCTCAGCAAGGCTGCCGCCCTTGGCTTCCGGGTCGTGAATTCGTCGCTGAATTTCTTGCGTGCCTCTTCAACCAGATCGGCATTGTCGGCGATGATGCCTTCGCCCTGCCCCGCCTTGAGGCGCGTGTCCTTCAAAACGGCCACAGTGGTCGTATTGTCCGGCGCGACAACAAAGGTCATCAGCAGCCCGAAATCATACCATAGCCAGTCGGTGATGTTCTCCAAAATGAACGTTTCATCAAGCGGGCCAGACAACGCTTCATAGGCATCATCCCAATCGGAAATCTGGGATTGGGCATGTGCAAACATAAGAAGCTCATTGTTAAGCTCATGCTCGACCAGCTGGCGCTCTTGCTTGTGGCGGACTTCGTCAGCGATTTCGCCAGAACGCTTGAGAAGATAGTAGTTGGAGAAGGCAAGGGCCATGAAGACACCAAGGCACGCAAGGACGATCACGACGCCATAGTTGACTTTTATACTGCCCGTTTTGAAACTCATGTACCTGCCTTGTGTTTCACCAGTTGATGAAACAATGCGTCAAAAACCTGAAATTCACGTTATAAATTGTGGTTTCCAAACCGTTAAGCATCCAATTTCAGGCTTTATCCAAAGTGTATCCGAAGAAATTCAATCCAATATACTTGCATAATACAAAGACCATGAAGTGCAAAAGGTACCGCCACACATAATCTCTCTGATATATTCGGAGAGAGTTTTTTCTGCTTTTGGTTGTACTGGCTTGTCAAGGTCCTGCCCCGCCTCAGCGTTCTGCCCTTTGAACAGAAAGAACCGGAGCCCCGATCAAAAGGCACCCTGACCACCCATCAAGTGCTAAGTGCCGCACAGAGGATCACTAGGAACCACGAAGGGAGCCGCTGATATTTTCCGCAGATGAGAGATCTCAGAGGTTGCCAGCCAAAGCGGGCATTCGATCGATTGGCCAGAATGAGATGGCTGTAATGACGCGCTTGACAAGCGGCACTAAGGCTTCGCGCAGGTCAATACGATCCATAAGGCCCTGAAGAAAGCGTCTTGGCCTATGTTTAGGGCGGACCCTATTCCAATGATCGAGCAAAAGCTCGCGCTATAAACAGGCAGAAACCGGAGGTTGTTCCCGCGCCATCAAGGTTCTCGGTTGCCGTTTACTTGGCAATGACCGCATCGACTTCGATTTCCACGAGCCATTCCGGATTGACGAAACGATTGATGGCCATGATCGTGTCAACCGGTCGCGCCTCGAGGCAATATCGCTTTCTTGCCTCGATGGCCGGTTTCCAATTGTCGATATCGGTCAGGATTACCCTCGTTCTGACGATATCCTCAAGACCGGATCCTGCCTGTTCCAATGCGGCTTTGATGATTTCAAAACACTGGCAGGTCTGGGCATAGACATCTCCAATGCCCACAGTCTTGCCATCAGCTCCAACGGGGGCGGTGCCGCCGACAGCGATGAAATTTCCAACACGCACTGCGCGGCTGAAGCCCACAATGGCTTCCATCGGGTTTCCGTTGGAAATCAGTTGTCTGTCTTTTGTCATCTGCTTTCCTTTCTTAAGCTCATGAGAAGTCACAGTATGCGGGTCTATCTGCCAGGTGCTTCTGTTTTCTTGTTCATCTGCCTGCTGCATTTGAACGGGTTGCCCAGTCACGAAACACAGACTCCACCAATTCCTGCGGGTCTGACAGTATTCCAAAGTTCGGGCCAAAGGGCGTTGGGATGCTCAGAAGCATTGCCATATCTTAACCCATGGTCTGCGAGGGGCAAAGCTCGCCCAGCTGGCAAATGCTGATTACATAGTACCCAACATCGACTACGCAATTCCATGCTATCTTCAGTGCGCAGTTTCCGTCCTATGCCGCTCGGGCGATTGCTCTCTTTCTCATTTTCCTCCAGCGGGAACCGAAACTGTTCATCCGGAACCAGTCTTTCGGACTTGTCTGCTCTTACGCCCCTCAATTTATTGATAGGTATCGAAGAGCAGCTTCAAATGGACAGCGATCATCCCGGTCTCGCGATCTTCAATCGCGCCCCTTTACTAAATTCGAGGCCGGAATGGCGCGATGCTGACACGACACTCTCCTCAATAGACGTCGCGCTGGTATCGGTGGTCATGAGCGAGCGATGTCATATAGGCATCAACGCCTGCGCCATCCAGCCCACCATGAACGGCGACAACTTTGCGGATTGCCTTGTCAACATCAGCAGCCATGCGGCTGGCATCGCCGCAGATGTAGATTGCGGCCCCTTGTTGCAGCCATTCAAAGAACTGCGCCCCGTCTCTTTCAATCAGGTGCTGAACGTACACCTTCTCCGCCCCATCTCTGGACCAGGCGAGGCTCAGGTTTGTCAGCAGACCGGTTTCTTTCCAGTTGTTCAGTTCATCCCTGTAGAGGTAGTCGGTTTTTTCGTGCTGATCGCCGAAGAAGAGCCAGTTCTTGCCTGTTGCCTTACGCATTTCCCGCTCTTCCAGGAAAGCATGAAATGGCGCGATACCTGTCCCCGGCCCGATCATGATGACGGGCGTCGTGTCATCCTGCGGCAAATGGAAGTGGCTGGATCTCTGAATATAAACACCCAGGCTACCGCCCTCTGGCAGTCGCTTTCCGAGGAACAGGGAAGCCACGCCTTGCCGCGCACGGTTGCCCATTTCATAATGCACCTCTCCCACGGTCAAATGGACCTCGCCCGGATGCTTCTTCGGACTTGAAGCGATGGAATAGAGACGCGGCTGCAAGGGACGCATTCCGTCAACCAGCTTTTGTGGCGTGAAATCTGCAATGCCATGCTGGATGAGATCAAAGATATGAGCATCGGCAAAGGGAAGCTCGACCTTCCACGTCTCCAGGGTCGATGGAATGGCGGTCACGATATCGAGTTTGGTCAGCAAGGCGCTACGCAATTTGCAGGAGCCGCCTTTGAGCTCCACGGTCTCCTTGCCGGTAAAGCCGGCGACCTTCAGGATCTCGCTGACGAGCGCTGCATCATTGACCGGCCAGACTCCAAGGGAATCGCCCACGCTGTAAGCAAGATCTTCGCCGCCGCCCGCAAGGGAAATCTCGACATGATTGACGACCTTCGCTGAGCCCTCTTCGTTAAGACAGTCGGACGCCAGCAAGGTGGCCAGAAACGGATGGTTCTTATCGAACTTCGGCCCGGCCTCTTCCGGCTCTGGTGCCTGAGCGCTGCCCGCTGCCGATGCAAAAGATGGTGCCTTGAAAACTTCGGCTTTCCAGCTGGCGTAATCGTCGTCATAGGCGACGTCGCACTTGACCAGATCGCTGGCTCGGGTCGCGCCCAGTTCGCCCAGACGACGATCCAGATCCACAGCGACATTGTTGAAATTCGGATAGCTGCTGTCTCCCAGTCCGCAGACACTGAAATTGAGGCTGGCAGGAAGGGCCGCCGCATCTTCCGCCATCAGTTTTGCATAGAAGTTTTTCGCATTGTCCGTCGGCTCTCCTTCTCCGAAAGTTGCCGCCACGATCAGCAGATGATTGATGCTTGCAAGATCAGCAGGATCAACACTGTCCAGCTCTGCCACGGTGGCGTCAAAACCCTGCGTCTTGGCAAACTTCTTCAGGTCCTTGGAAAGGGATTCCGCTGTACCCGACTGCGAGCCGAACAGGACTGTCAGAGCCGTCCCCACTTCCGGTTTGGTGCCCTTGTCGCTGGCCGCGCGGGTAAAGGCGTAAAGGCCGGTGAACAGACCATTGAGCCATTGGCGTTGTTCAACATCGAACGGAGCTTCTTCAGGAATGAAGGACTGGATGGCGTTGGTCTGAGTCTCCCCGATGGCAAGGGCGAGTTTTTCTAGCAAATGCGTATCTTGATGTGTCATGGTTCCGGAGCTCGCAAAAATCGGTTTGGGTATCAGTGAGAGGCCTCAAGCAGGCCGGGCAACTGGTCGTCCGTGAGCTTTCTCACAAAGGCCAGAAAGCTCTCCCCGGCATCCCTGCGGGAGAGATAGTTGCCAATCACCGTTTCGATGACGGTTTCAATCTCTGTTGCTGCGACAGGACCGCAGAGGGATCTGCCAATGCCACGATCGTTGTCGCTGCCACCTCCGAGCACGACAAAGTACCCCTCACCGCCATCCGACAAGGTCGCACCGACAAGACCGACGTCGCCGATATAGTGCTGGGCACAGCTGTTCGGACACCCTGTCAGATGAATATTGATCGGTTGGTCCAGCGTGAACCGGCTTTCGAGGTGACGCACGAGGCGCGTCCCGTCCTGCTTGGTGGATGCAAGGCCGAACTTGCAGCCCCACTTGCCCGTGCAGGCGACAGCGCCAGCCGCAAAGGCGGTTGCCGTGGTCTGAAGACCGGCCTCGTTGAGGCGCGCTGCGACGGCATCGATTTCGTCATTCGGGATATGGGGAATGATCAAATTCTGCCAGACGGTCAGGCGCAGATCATTCAATCCCCTTTCCATTGCCAATAGGCCAATGAGGCGCATCTGCTCGGGCGACAGCCTGCCCATCTCCAGAGCCAGTCCGATGTAGCTGCGGACGGTATCCTTTTGCGGATGCACGCCGATGTGTCCCTGCCGCTTGATCTGTGCCCGTTGCGCATCATGATTTGCGGCAAGGCGGAGAAACGAAAATCCGGCATCAAATTCCTCCAGTTTGGCCTCGGTCATTGCCATGAACCAGTCCATGCCTTTGGCATCCAGCAAATATTTGAGGCGCGCTTTCTTGCGGTTGGTGCGGTCGGCATGCTCGACGAATACATGCAGCATGGCTGCTCCGGCCATGACCGTCTGTTCCGGCGTGCACAGCAGCCCCGTATCACGGGCCAGATCCTTGTGGCCAGAGATGCCGCCGAGCAGAATGCGGCAGTAGATACCCGGCTCCACGCCCTGATCATTATCGCCGATCCTGACCGCCTGAAACGAGATGTCGTTGCTGTCACTGACGCAGGAAATCTGTCCGCCGCCATCAAAGGAGATGTTGAATTTGCGTGGCAGCCCCTGCAACGCCCGGGTGTTGAGCACCAGATTGGAGAGGCGGATCGTATAAGGTGCCATGTCGATCAGCTCGACGGGGTCGAAACCGGCCGTTGGCGCGGCCGTCATGTTGCGGGCAGAATCCGCCCCCGTGCCATGGCAGGACAGACCGACCGAATGCAGCTTGTCCATGATGGTCAGCACATCTTTTGGCTGGATCTCGCGCATCTGGATGTTGCCGCGGGTCGTGACATGGGCGTAGCCGCCTGCATGCTGTTCAGCAATCTCGGCCAACATCAACATCTGGTCGCCCCGCAACTTGCAGGCTGGCAGGCGCATCCGCAACATGTAGGCCGGACTGCTCGGTTCCACATTGAAAAAGCCCCAGTGACGCAACAGGAACTGATCAAGCCCTGTCGCCAGTTCGTTGCGGCTTGTCCAGCCCTCCATCTTCATGCGCAGATCAAGCGGATGGAGCTGATACTTGGCCAATTCCTCTTTACACAGATCGTCAACAGGCGTGCCGTACACCATTTCCGGCCTGGCCTCCTGGCCTACACCTCCGGAAAAGGCCTCATGAAGATTGAGCTGTGCCATGGCATCGACGAGATAGGACAGTTGCTCCGGGCTGAAGCCTTTTTTCTTTTCTACTGGGGCATGCATGGTTGGGCACTCCTGTATTATTTCAAGTGTTTGTTCGGCTTTACCAGGCGTTATACTGGAGGTACTTGCCACTCATCTCGATTTTGACGCGATCGCCCTTGGGGTTGGGGACGCGCGTCACGCTCATGTCGAAGTCAATGGCGGACATGATGCCGTCGCCGAATTCTTCGTGGATGAGGGCTTTCAAAGTTGGGCCATAGACGCCAACGACTTCATAGAACCGATAGATGCAAGGGTCGGTCGGGACGGTCTGTTCCCACGTCTTGGTCGGGCTTTCAGCCAGAATGTCCGCGGCCTCTTCCGGCAACCCGAGCAGAGCGGAAAGCGCCTTTGCTTTCTCAAGCGGAAAAGCATTCATGCCGACACATGCCGAGTGGGTGAAGACCGGCGACATCCCGATCCTGTCGGCAATTTCGCCCCATCCAAGACCTGCCTTCTTTTTTGCTTCCAGAATGAGAATGGTCACATCGTCTTTGGTCATCATCTGTTTTCTCCAATGGTTTGATCAGGTTCGGACTTGCTCATTGAAACTTTTCCGCCAGAAGCAGGCCCTGCCCCAGGCAAATTCCCGCCAAGATGATTGCCGCGATACGCCAGACTTCCAGCGGCGTCCTGTCAAACAGCGGCTTCTGGGCTTTTGCCCGGTAAAGGATGCTGGGCGCGCGCAATGCGCCTGCGAATTCCGACAGGGCGTCAAAGCGCTTTTCCGGGATGGGGTGAACCGCTCTTGCCAGGGCGTCATCAATCCAGTCCGGAATGATACGTCGCGCGCTCTGGGCCTTTTGATAGCGCAGCTTGCGCAGATCCGAGGCTTTGCGCATGTGGGAGACCTGTGTGCCATAGGGAAGTGCATCGGTGAACAGCTCATAGGCAATCACGCCGAGGGAGAAGAGATCCGAGCGCCAGTTGATCGCTTGCGCTGCGTAATACTCAGGTGCGGTATATTGCACGGTCCCCATTATTTCGGCGTCTGTCCCTGCGGGGCCTGCTTCCTGAACACCGGCGACATAGGCAGAGCCGAAATCGATGATGGTAACGTGCAGGTCCTCGCTCAGGATGATATTTTCCGGGCGGAGATCCTGATGCAGCATTTCCTTGCGGTGGATGGCGCGCAGGCCCTTGATGATCTGCTCGAGAATGGTGCGGACCTGCTCGACGCTGCGTTCCGGATTGTCATGCATCCATTGGCGCAGGGTCTGGCCCTCCACAAGGTCCGTCAGCAGATAGAGACCGGATCGGCTGGAGTCGTGAGTTGGCACCGATACTGTGTGCGGGCTGTTGATGCGTCTGGCTACCCACTCCTCGATCATGAAGCGACGCAAAGCCTCCTCATCCTGAAGCACCGTTTGCGCGGGAATCTTGACACAGACCTTGCGCCCGTCTTCGAGGCGGCCAATGAAGATTTCAGACCGGTGGTTGGAATGGATTTCCCGCAGGATGGTAATGCCATCGATCATGGAACCAGGCGTCAGGCGCACGATCAGCGGCTGGAGATCCTCATCCGTGGAGAAACTGTACCGAGACTGGTCGAGGCGCTGATCGATCCTGATGATTTGAATGGTCAGATTGTCACCGGCCCCATTGTCAAGCGCATCCTCAATGATCGCAGCTGCGACGGCATCAAGGTCCTGTTCCTTACTGGCAGATTTGATCGCAGCAACCACCTGCTTCTCATTCCAGACCTCATGCAGGCCATCGGTCGAGAGTATGTAGACATCCCCCCGGGCAACGGTTTCCTTGCGATAGTCGATCTCGATTGCACTCTCGACGCCGAGCGCACGGGAGAGCACGGTTTGTCCATCGCTCAAGGTGACGCGATGCACCCGCGTCAAAGGCTCCAGGGTGTCGCCGGTCACGCGCCAAATGCGGCTGTCACCGATATTGAAGATATGCGCGGTTGCCCCTTTCAGCACCAGTGTGGCGAGGGTGCAGACATAGCCGCGATCAGGATCATAGATCCCTTTGAAACTGGATTGGGCATTGAGCCAACTGTTGGTGGCGTTGACTACCCGTGATATGGCCGTCTTGGCCGTCCATGCTTCCGGCGTTGCGAAATAGTCGGACATGAGCGAGCGGATCGCGGTTTGGGCCGCACTGCCGCCGAAGCTGGACGTGGAAATGCCATCTGCCACTGCGAAAATCCGTCCTTTGGAGGCGAGCATCTGCCCTTCCGGAATAACGGCTCCGTGGAAGTCGTCGTTCCGGTCCTTGGGACCAGGCGACGTCGCCTGACCGAGAACAACGGGCTCGGCAGGTTTCTTCCGCGTTTCGCTTAGTGCAGTGGCCAGCATCATCAAAAACTCTCTGTTTCGATCCCTTCAAAGATCAGGATGCACTGTGGCATCCTGATCTTTTGCCTTGGGAGGGCTTGCTTATTCTGCTGGCTCGGCGACAATGCCGACCGGGCGACGCGATGGAGAGGTTTTGAAGTGGGTTGCGTAGATCATGCCACCAACAAAAGTCAGGCCGCCCACGACGTTGCCAAGGATCACCGGCAGCTCGTTATAAGCGAGATAGTCGAACCAGGTGAACTGGCCACCAAGCATGATGCCCGACGGGAACAGGAACATGTTGACGATGGAATGCTCGAAACCGAGATAGAAGAAGACCAGAATGGGCATCCACATGGCCATGATCTTGCCGGAGACCGTGCTGGACATCATCGCGGCGACAACACCGGTGGAGACCATCCAGTTGCACATCACGGCGCGGATGAACACCGTCAGCATTCCGGCAGCGCCGGCGGCGGCGTAGCCCAGAGTCCGTGCCTCACCGATCTTGCCGATCTTCTGACCCACGGCATTCGGCTCCTGTGAGAAGCCCATGGTAAAGATGATGGCCATGAAGACGGCAGTGGTCAGGGCTCCGGCGAAATTGCCAACAAAGACCAGACCCCAGTTGCGCAATACGCCGCCCCAGGTCACGCCGGGGCGTTTGGCCAGAAGAGCCAGAGGGGCAAGTGTGAACACGCCGGTCAGCAGGTCGAAGCCGAGCAGATAGAGCATGCAGAAGCCGACCGGGAACAACAGGGAGGCGACCAAAAAGTTGCCCGTGTTGACTGCGATGGTCACGGCAAAGGCCGCCGCGAGCGCCAGAATGGCACCGGCCATGTAAGCGCGGATCAAGGTATCCTTGGTCGACATGAAAACTTTAGCTTCACCAGCCTCGATCATCTGGGCGGCAAATTCTGATGGTTTTACGTAAGCCATTGAAAACTCCTGTCAAAAGCAAGTCTTGCGCAAATAGCGCGACTGGGTTTGGCATAAAATTTTCCGGGAGTTGCCTCTTGGGGGCTTACTGGTGCGCACAATCGGACGGAATACGCGAACTACCACTCAAGACATACGCTGCCTTTGGAGGAAACACCTGGATAGCTTCATTGCCGTATATACCGTCCGCCGTTGGACGCAGTTTGCAGACCTCGCTGCAATCTGCTTCATACAAAGCAAGGTCCGTGCCAAAATCGAAATCTGAAAGTGAAAATCTGTAATTTCAAACACTTACGTCTTTATGCGTAATACAGTGACCCGTCTGGAGGCGAAAAGAAGCAGCCGCACCTTTGATCAATTAGGCAGCATTGCAGCGGTTTTGCCTATTTTTTAACTCTTTCAAGATAGGCACCTGCCGTTTAGCCGAAGTTGCTCCGCCCTGGTGGCGAATGCTGGCCAATCATGGCTGACGGACGCGCATTGGAACACGAACGACGCTGACCGCTCTCCTTCCCGATCTGCCTTATATTTGAACGGGAATGAAACATGCTCCCGATCTGTTTTGCCTTTTTCTGGCCTGTTCAATATGTCATCCTGAAGACATGCAGCAGTCGGATCTCAAAATTCTTGTAGCAGACGAAAACCGGTCCCGAGCGTCCATCATCAAGCTTGGACTGATCGAGAACGGCTATTCGAATGTCGAGATCATCACCAGCTTCAACGGCTTTGCCAGTCTTGTTGAAGTGGTGCAGCCAGATGTCATTGTGGTGGATCTGGAGAACCCGCAACGCGACACGCTTGAAGCCTTCTTTGCCCTGTCCCGCTCGATCAAGCGACCGATCGCCATGTTTGTTGATCAGTCCGATCTTGCCTCGATGCAGGAAGCCATTGATGCGGGCGTGTCGGCCTATGTGGTAGACGGGCTCAAAAAGGATCGCGTGCGCCCCATCATGGAAATGGCGATTGCGCGCTTCAGGGCCTACTCCAAGATGGAGGATGAGTTGAAGGAGGTCCGGTCCCAGTTGAAGGACAGGGACATCCTTGGCAAGGCAAAGCAGATCTTGATCAATCACCGTGGCTTGACAGAAGACGAGGCCTATCGCCAGATACGCACCACTGCAATGAACAAGCAAAAGAAAATGTCCGACGTTGCGCATAGCATTGTACTCGCTGCAGAAGCGATGGACTTGTAGGAGCCGGAACGCCATGACCCATTCCCTGTTTTCCATACAAGCCGGTTACATTCCCCTCAATGATGCTGCCATTCTGATCGTCGCCAAAGAATGTGGCTTTGCGGAACAGGAAGGCATCGACCTGCAGCTGAAGAAGGAAACAAGCTGGGCCACGTTGCGCGACAAGCTGGCGATCGGTCTGTTCGATGTCGCCCATATTCTGGCCTCCATTCCCGTTGCCGCCAGCTGCAATCTGTTTCCCCTGCCGCTCGATGTGGTGGTTCCCATGGCGCTCGGATTGGGAGGCAACATGATCACCCTGTCGCGGTCGGTCTGGGAGCAGCATCTGGGGCCGACCGATACGACCGATTTCGATGCGGCTTCCGCCGGTCGCAATCTGGCAAGGCTGATCCGGGCACGACAGGACGCCGGGCTTGGCCGATTGAAATTCGGTGCCGTGCATCCCTATTCTTCGCATAATTATGAACTGCGCTATTGGCTCTCGGGCAGCGGTATCGACCCGGATCGGGATGTCGAGATCCTGTTCCTGCCTCCATCCACCATGCCCGAGGCGCTCAAGTCCGGGCTCATTGATGGATATTGTGTCGGGGAGCCATGGAACAGTCAGGCCATTCTTGAAGGCGAAGGTGTGCTGCTGACAACGAAGGCCCATATCTGGCAGTCCAGCCCGGAGAAGGTGTTGGCCGTGCGCCGCAGCTTTGCCCGCGATCAGGAAGCTGCGCATTTTGCCCTGTTGCGGGCACTCTACAACGCCGCAGTCTGGATCGAGGATGCCGACAATCTCTCCCGCTTGTGCGAGATTTTGTCTCGGGACGAGTATCTCGGCCTTGAAAAGGAATGCCTGCTGGCCGGTTTCAGTGGCAAGATCCGAACCGGTTTCGACCATGTCCCGACCATAGACGTGCCCGACTTCTATCTGTCGGTCTCGCGGGCGGCCCTTTTCCCGTGGAACAGCCACGCCCTGTGGTTCTATAGTCAGATGGTCCGGTGGGAACATGTCTCCTATAGTGAAAATCTGATCGAGAGTGTGCGCAAGACCTTCAGCCCGGACTATCTGCGAAGGGCTCTGGCCGGGTTTGATGTGCCCTTGCCCATCGAGGGTGAAAAGGTCGAAGGTGCCTTTGCCGAACCCACTCCGATTGCTGCGGACAAGGGGCAGATCCTGCTTGGTCCGGACCAGTTCTTCGATGGTCGCACCTTTGATCCAGAACAGATCAGCGCCTATCTTGACAGGGGCTAGTGAGCCCGTTTTAGGCAGTTAATTTTGCGTTAAGCTCAAAAAATGAGCAAATATACGTATCTTGAATCGAAGCCTGCGCAGCTTTGATTTTGAAAATTGTTATTACAATTCAAATTCTTATGACCTTCAACAGCGAGTTGGCACACCGCTTGCAATAAAAATTCCGAGTGCTGCAATGAAGCAGCGACCCGATGACGGGTCTTACAAGGCAACGAAGCCATATCGTGTTGAATGTCGTATCTGTACGCATTCAGTCCGATATGGCTTTTTTTTTGGAATTGACCGGACCAGGAGGCAAGCATGCCAATCAGAACCAGAAAGACTTTTGGGCTTAAGCTGACAATCGCCCTCGCCAGCCAACTTCTTGCAGGCGTGGCCTCAGCTGAGATGCTGGATGTGGAGAAGGATGAACTCAAGTTCGGTTTCATCAAGCTCACCGACATGGCGCCGCTGGCGGTTGCCTATGAGAAGGGCTACTTCGAGGATGAAGGCCTGTTTGTCACGCTGGAAGCGCAGGCCAACTGGAAGGTTCTGCTCGACCGGACCATCACCGGCGAACTCGATGGCGCCCACATGCTGGCTGGACAGCCACTGGCAGCCACCATCGGCTTTGGCACCAAGGCCCATATCGTCACCCCCTTCTCGATGGACCTCAACGGCAATGGCATCACCGTTTCCAACGAGATCTGGGACATGATGAAGGCGAACATTCCGGTCGGAGCCGACGGCAAGCCCGAGCATCCGATCAAGGCAGATGCCTTGAAGCCTGTGATCGAGAAGTTCAAGGCAGAAGGCAAGCCGTTCAACATGGGCATGGTCTTCCCTGTTTCCACCCACAACTACGAGCTGCGCTACTGGCTCGCTTCTGGCGGCATTCATCCGGGCTTCTATTCGCCAACCGACGTCTCCGGCCAGATCAAGGCGGATGCCCTCCTGTCCGTGACGCCACCACCACAGATGCCGGCAACCCTGGAAGCAGGCACCATCTATGGCTACTGTGTCGGTGAACCGTGGAACCAGCAGGCCGTCTTCAAGGGCATCGGCGTTCCGGTGGTAACCGATTACGAGATCTGGAAGAACAACCCGGAAAAGGTCTTCGGTCTGACCAAGGAATTCACCGAAGAATACCCGAACACCACATTGGCCATTACCAAGGCACTCATCCGCGCCGCCAAGTGGCTCGATGAAAACGACAACGCCAACCGCATGGAAGCGGTGGAAATCCTCTCCCGGCCCGAATATGTCGGCGCTGACAAGGAGGTGATCGCCAACTCCATGACCGGCACCTTCGAATATGAAAAGGGCGACAAGCGCGAAGTGCCCGACTTCAACGTGTTCTATCGTTATTTCGCGACCTACCCATACTATTCCGACGCAGTCTGGTACCTCTCTCAGATGCGTCGGTGGGGCCAGATCCCGGAAGCCAAGCCTGACAGCTGGTATGATGAAGTGGCCAAGTCTGTCTATCGACCAGACATCTACATGAAAGCGGCGAAGATGCTGGTTGATGAAGGCTATGTCGAAGAGGCCGACTTCCCATGGAATAGTGATGGCTATCGTGAGCCAACGCCTGCCGCCGATATCATCGACGGTGTGCCATATGACGGCAAGCATCCTAATGCTTATATCGACTCTCTCAGCATCGGACTGAAATCCGGTGATGTCGTCAAAGGCAGCGAAGTCATCAAGCAATAGGCCCCGAATGGGCGGATATCCGGTTTTTCCCCCCAAAGACCGGATATCCGCTCCCCATTCTCAGGACACCACTCGGACACTCTCTGAAGGGACCAGACCAATGACCGATATCACGCCAAACTCGCAAACCTCCGCAGCGCGAAGCGGCCCAAGCCTGCGCCAGCAACGCGTGCTTGCCGCTATCAACAAGATGAGCAGCTGGCTGGATGCGCTGGGCCTGTCCTGGCTGACGCCCTTGCTCAAACTGGCGGCCGGAGACAATGTCCGGGAACAGATGTCCGAACTCAAGCGGGTTCTTCTGGTTCCCCTGCTCGGGATCATGATCTTTCTGTTGCTCTGGGCAGGTCTCGCCCCCAAGGTGAACACGTCGCTGGGTGCCATTCCCGGCCCGGTTCAGGTCTGGGAACAGGCTGGCAATCTCTGGGCTGACCATCTGCGCGAGCGGCAAAAGGCGGCTGACTTCTATGAGCGCCAGGATGACCGCAACGCCAAGCTGGAAGCCGCAGGCAAAACCGACAAGATCAAATGGCGCAGCTACACCGGCAAGCCGACCTATATCGACCAGATCATCACCTCGCTGATCACCGTTGGTGTGGGCTTCCTGTTCGGAACCCTGATCGCCGTGCCGCTGGGCATCGCCTCTGGGCTCTCCAAGACTGTCAATGGTGCCATCAATCCGCTGATCCAGATCTTCAAGCCGGTTTCACCCCTTGCGTGGTTGCCGCTGGTGACGATGATCGTTTCCGCCCTCTATGTGGATACGGTCGACTGGCTACCCAAATCCCTGCTGATTTCAGCGATCACCGTGACCCTGTGTTCCCTGTGGCCGACCCTCATCAACACCGCTCTTGGCGTTGCTTCTGTCGACAAGGACCTGATGAATGTCGGGCGTGTCCTTCAGCTTTCCACCACCAAGACCGTCACCAAACTGGTGCTGCCTTCCGCCCTGCCGCTGATCTTCACCGGTCTGCGCCTGTCTCTCGGTGTGGGCTGGATGGTGCTGATCGCAGCGGAAATGCTGGCCCAGAATCCCGGCCTTGGCAAATTCGTCTGGGACGAATTCCAGAATGGCTCCTCCCAATCGCTGGCAAAGATCATGGTCGCAGTGCTGACGATCGGTCTGGTCGGCTTCATCCTTGATCGTGTGATGTATGCCCTGCAGCGCGCCTTCACCTTCAGCTCCAACCGCTAGGCAGTGTGATGACTATTTTGGAAATATCAAATCTGTCAAAGCATTACGGTGAAGGAAAACAGCGCAATGCCGTTCTGACAGACGTCAACCTGAAGGTCGAGGAAGGAGAGTTCATTGCCATCGTCGGATTTTCCGGCTCGGGCAAGACCACCCTCATTTCTCTGCTGGCCGGTCTCATCGAGCCTGACCGGGGCGGCGTGATCTTCAAGGGCAAGGAAATTGACGGGCCAAGCCCGGAGCGAGGGCTGGTGTTCCAGTCCTACTCCCTGATGCCCTGGCTGTCAGTTGAGGGCAACATAGCCCTTGCCGTCGACAGCGTCCACACCCGCAAGACCAGAGCGGAACGCGCTGCACTCGTTGGCCACTACATTGCCATGGTGGGCCTCAGCCACGCGCGGGATCGCAAGCCAGCGGAGCTTTCCGGTGGCATGCGCCAGCGCGTGGCAGTGG
Source organism: uncultured Cohaesibacter sp. (assembly GCF_963666525.1). Classification (NCBI taxonomy): domain Bacteria; kingdom Pseudomonadati; phylum Pseudomonadota; class Alphaproteobacteria; order Hyphomicrobiales; family Cohaesibacteraceae; genus Cohaesibacter; species uncultured Cohaesibacter sp. The sequence goes on along the minus strand of NZ_OY762905.1, from coordinate 3,339,835 downwards.
CGCGCGCTCTGGCCATGCAGCCAGAACTGCTGCTGATGGACGAACCGCTCTCCGCGCTTGATGCCCTGACCCGAGCCAAGCTTCAGGACGAATTCGCGGCCATCTCGCAGGAGGAGAAGAAGACCATCATCCTCATCACCAATGACGTCGATGAAGCCATCCTTCTGGCCGACCGGATCATTCCGCTGACGCCGGGACCGAATGCGACCCTGGGCAAGGAATTCAAGGTCGACATGCCACGCCCACGGGATCGTGGTGCCCTGAACCATGACGACCAATTCATCGCCCTGCGATCCGCAGTAACCGAATATCTGATGTCCATCAGTGCCAAGAGGACAGCTGAGCAGGAAGGCGATGACATGCCTCTGCCGAACCTTGTACCGATCGAAAAGGCACGATCCGGCAAGATCAGGCCACTGCCCGCTGCCTATAGCGAAGCTGCCCAGTCCGAGAATGACGGTTGCTATCTCAACTTCAGCCAGTTGACCAAAATCTACCCAACGCCCAAAGGGCCGCTGACGGTCGTAGACGGCTTCGATCTGAAGGTAAACAAGGGAGAATTCATTTCTCTCATTGGCCATTCCGGCTGCGGCAAGTCGACAGTGCTCTCCATGGCCGCCGGTCTCAACCCGATTTCGGGCGGCGGCATCATTCTCGATGGCAAGCATATCCAGACAGCAGGCCCCGACAAGGCCGTGGTGTTCCAGGCTCCTTCCCTTATGCCATGGATGACGGCGCGCGAGAATGTGATGCTTGGTGTTGACGAGGTCTATCCGAAAGCCGGCAAGGCCGAGCGAGCTGATATCGTCGACTATTACCTCTCCAAGGTTGGCCTTGGCGACAGTCTCGACAGACTGGCGTCCGACCTCTCGAACGGGATGAAACAGCGCGTCGGCATTGCGCGGGCCTTTGCACTTTCACCCAAGCTGCTGCTGCTCGACGAGCCGTTCGGCATGCTTGACAGCCTGACACGCTGGGAGTTGCAGGATGTTCTGATGGAGGTCTGGGATCGGACCAATGTGACAACCATATGCGTCACCCACGATGTCGACGAGGCCATTCTGCTGGCTGACAGGGTGGTGATGATGTCGAATGGCCCGGAAGCGCGTATCGGCAACATCATGGAGGTCGATCTGCCGCGTCCACGGTCACGCAAGGAGCTGCTGGCTCATCCTGACTATTACGCCTATCGCGAGGAACTGCTCGACTTCCTCGAAGCCTATGAGGGCGGCGCCGACCCGAGCGAAGCGCAGCTCAAGTCCATTCAGGAAAAACGGGCATCCCGTCTGGCTCGTCAACGGAACACGCAGAAGAAATGTGCTGCGGAGTAAAGCAATGAAAAAAAAGCTCGTCATTATTGGAAATGGCATGGCTCCGGGGCGAATGCTCGAACACTTGTTCGAGAAGGATCCTGATGCCTATGATGTCACCATTTTCAACGCCGAACCACGCGTCAATTACAATCGACTGATGCTGTCGCCTGTCCTGTCTGGCGAGAAGACCTATCAGGATATCATCACACATGACGACGACTGGTATGCCGCTCGCGGCATCACTCTACACAAGAACGCCAGAGTGACGGATATCGACCGAGAGGCAAAGACCGTCACGTCCGAAAACGGCATCGTTGAAACCTATGATCATCTGGTCATCGCCACCGGCTCCAGCCCTTTCATCATTCCTGTGCCCGGGCATGATCTGGACGGTGTCCTGACCTATCGCGATCTCGACGATGTGGAACGCATGCTCGAGGTCGCCAGGGGCGGTGGCCGTGCCGTGGTTATCGGTGGTGGCCTGCTCGGTCTGGAGGCAGCTGCCGGGCTGAAAGAGCAGGGCATGGAGGTTACCGTCCTTCATCTCATGCCGACGCTGATGGAGCGTCAGCTTGACCCTACTGCCGGCTATCTACTGGAGAAAGCCTTCACTGATCGGGGCATTGATGTGCTGACCAAGGCCAATACTCATGAGATTATCGGCAAAGGCGGCAAGGTCGCAGGTATCCGACTAGAAAGCGGCACGGAAATCGACGCCCGTATCGTGGTGATGGCCGTGGGTATCCGACCATCGGCCAATCTGGCCAAGCAAACCGGACTTGAGACCAATCGCGGTGTTCTGGTTGGCGACGACATGCGCACCTCCGATCCGGACATTTTCTCGCTTGGGGAATGCGTGGAACATCGCGGCCAATGCTACGGCCTTGTCGCTCCTCTCTATGAGATGGGTGCCGTGCTGGCAGACACACTGCTCGGAGAGAAGGCTTGTTACACAGGCTCGGTAACGGCGACCAAGCTCAAGGTAACCGGGATCGATCTCTATTCCGCTGGCGATTTCTCCGACGGCGAAGGCCGGGAGGAAATCGTGCTGCGCGACGGGCAATGCGGCGTCTACAGGCGCCTTGTTCTGGAAGACAGCAAGATCATTGGCGCTGTGCTCTATGGCGAAACCGGCGATGGCCCATGGTTCTTTGATCTCCTCAAGAAGGGCACCGACATTTCCGAAATGCGAGAAACCCTCATCTTCGGCCAGGCCTATCAGGGGAGCACCCCCCTGGACCCTACGGTGGCCGTTGCAGCATTGCCCGATAGCGCAGAGCTCTGCGGCTGCAACGGCCTGTTTCTGGGCGAAATCACGGTCGCACCCGAAAGTGGCAGGGCTTCCCGCCCCGCCGTCTCGGCGGGTTGAGTTTCGTGCTTTGCAAAGGTGGATAGAATGACCGATATGGAAGACGTGACCCGAACCACTTGCCCCTATTGCGGGGTTGGCTGCGGTGTTCTGATCCGCAAGCAAGCCGACGGCTCTGTCAAGGTGAAAGGGGACCCGGATCATCCCGCCAATTTCGGTCGTCTCTGCTCCAAGGGGACTGCTCTGGCGGAGACCATCGGACTGGAGGAGCGTCTGCTCTATCCGCAAATCGATGGTCAACACACCGACTGGGACAATGCACTCGACACCATCGCCAGCCGCTTCCATCAAATCATCGCGGAAGATGGCCCCGATGCGATTGCCTTTTATGTGTCGGGACAAATCCTGACAGAAGACTATTATGCGGCCAACAAGCTGATGAAAGGGGCAATCGGGTCAGCCAACATCGATACCAATTCGCGCCTTTGCATGGCCTCTTCCGTTGCAGGTCATAAGCGGGCCTTCGGCGCCGATACTGTGCCCGGCTGCTACGAAGATCTCGAACTTGCCGATTTGATTGTGCTCACTGGTACCAATCTGGCCTGGTGCCATCCGGTGCTGTATCAGCGTATTGCTCAAGCCAAGAAAGGCAACCCCGCGCTCAAGGTCGTCCTGATCGATCCACGCCGCACCATGACGGCTGACATAGCCGATCTTCATCTGCCGATCAGTCCTGATGGCGACATCGCGCTGTTTCTGGGCCTGTTGTCCGAAATCAGCCGCTCTGAATGCTACAATGAAGGCTATGTGGCAGCCTACACCAATGGCATGAGCGACGCTATTGAAGCAGCCAACTCTCTTTCGACCGATGCCATCCTCGAAGCGACCGGATTATCGCGGACGGATCTTCATCAGTTCTATGAGCTTTTCCTTGCAACGGAAAAGACAGTCACTGTCTACAGTCAGGGCGTCAACCAGTCGCGCGTTGGAACGGACAAGGTCAATGCCATCATCAATTGCCATCTGGCAACTGGACGCATCGGTCGACCGGGGATGGGACCGTTTTCTGTCACTGGGCAACCCAATGCAATGGGAGGGCGAGAGGTTGGCGGATTGGCCAACATGCTTGCCTGCCACATGGATATTGAAAATCCATCCCATCGCCAGATTGTTGGCGACTTCTGGGGAATGACCCAGTTGCCAACCTCGGCCGGGCTCAAGGCCATCGACTTGTTCGACGCCGTCGCGAGCGGCAAGATCAAGGCGTTGTGGATCATGTCCACCAATCCTGTCGTTTCCATGCCGGATGCCAATGCGGTTCGCGCAGCCATCAAGGCCTGTCCGCTCGTCATTGTCTCCGATGTGCAGGCGCATACGGACACGCTTGATCTTGCCCATATCAAACTGCCAGCCATTGCCTGGGGGGAAAAGGAAGGAACGGTTACCAACTCCGAGCGGTGCATTTCTCGTCAACGCTCTTTCCTGCCAGCGCCCGGTGAAACACGCGCAGACTGGTGGCAGATGGCGGAAGTCGGGCGTCGCATGGGCTATCCGTCCCAGTTTGACTGGCAAAGTGCTGCTGATGTCTTCAGAGAGTATGCCGCCCTAAGTGCGGAGCAGAATGGCGGCGCCCGCGATTTTGATATTGGTCTGTGGAAGGCGCAAAGTGATGAGGCCTACAACCAGATGGCCCCATTCATGTGGCCTGCTCCATCCGGAGAGCAAGCTCCCGTCGCGAACCGTCGTTTCTTTGCCGAAGGCGACTTCTACACGCCAGATCGCAAGGCCCGCGCAGTGGCGGTGACGTTTGCAGCGTCCTCACAGGCAAAAGCCGTTACTCGAACACATCCCTTCATTCTCAACACAGGACGCGTGCGAGACCATTGGCACACGATGACCCGCACCGCACGCAGCCCTCGTCTGTCTCAGCATCTGGCCGAGCCATATTGCGAGATCAATGCCTCAGACGCCAAGGCCCTGGGGATTGTTGATGCGTCTCTGGTGCGTATCGAGAATGATCTGGGCCATGTGATCGTTCGTGCCCTCGTCACCGACAGGATTCAAACCGGTCACCTCTTTGTCCCCATGCATTGGACCGATCAGCAAAGTGCCAACGCTCGCGTGGATCAATTGGTGCCAGCCATCAAGGATCCTGTCTCTGGACAGCCTGCGTCGAAATCGGCTCACGTTCAAATCGCCCCGGCTCCGATTGGCTGTTACGGCTACGCCGTGCTGCGGGACAAGCCGGAAAATCTCTCGCTGCCCTATTGGGCTCTGGCGCGAACAAAAGATGGATGGCGACTAGAGTTTGCTCTCGCCGATGTTCCGGAGGCGATCAATAGCAACGACTTGCAGTCTGCTCTTGGCATCACGTGTCCCTCAGAGCCTCTCTCCTATACCGATAACAAGGGTCATCGCTCCAGAATGGCCTGGTTTGACGGCGAACTCCTCGTCGGGGCGGCCTTTCTGGCAACCGAACCGGTGCCGGTGTCCCGCGATTTTGTCGCCGGTCTGCTCACAGGAAACTGGTCCAGCTTCGCCGACCGAGCCCAGGTTATTGCGGGTGTTCCAGGCAAGGCGATGCCCGACAAGGGCAAGATCATTTGTGCCTGCATGAATGTGGGACAGAATGAAATCATGACTGCCAAGGCAAAAGGTTGCTGCACGGTCGATGCCATTGGCAAGGCGACTGGCGCGGGGACCAATTGTGGTTCCTGCAAACCCGAGATAGCGGAGATGCTTCATGACGTCGCGGCAGAGTGAAGCCAGAAATCCGAAACCGGCCCTACGCAGAGAACGTATAGGCGATTTGGCGACCCTGCCGGTGTTTTTCAATCTACGAGGCAAGAAAGTGGTTGTTGCCGGCGACAGTGATGGAGCTGCCTGGAAAGCCGAATTGCTGGCTGCTACAGGCGCTGTTGTTCATGTCTACAGTCCAGAACCCGGCGAAGAAATGCTTCGGCTGATCACGGGAGCGTCTGTTTCCGACCGCGCGTTGGTCTGGCACATGGAGCGCTGGTCCGAAGATTGTTTTAAAGACGCAGAGTTGGCAATCGGCGACATTGCAGAAGCGGACGAGGCTGATCGGTTTGTTGCGACTGCCAATGCGGCAGGTGCTGTGGTCAATATCATCGATACCCCGGAATATTGCCAGTTTCAATTCGGTTCCATCGTGAACCGATCCCCCGTCGTCGTCAGCATCTCGACTGACGGCGCTGCACCGATACTTGGTCAGGCAATCCGGCGTCGCATCGAGAGCCTGATCCCTCCCCGAATGGCGGAGTGGGCCCAGCTTGCACAAACCTTGAGACCTGAGGTCATGAATTGCTTCAGGGCTGGCTCCGAGCGCAGACGATTTTGGGAAGCCTTTGTGGATCTGGCCTTTTCCGCGACATCTTGCAAGAAAACAACGACGCTTCAGGACATTGTCGGTGCCCCAACTGGGGCTGCCAACAAGCAAACAGGAAAAGTGACCTTCATCGATGTTTGGCACGGCCAAGGTGATCTGTTGCCCATGCGCGCCATTCGTGCGCTGCATGCCGCAGACATCATCGTTTATGGTGAAGGCACGAGCACCGAGATTCTCGAACTGGCCCGCCGTGAAGCCCGCAGGTTGTCGGTGAATGAATCCGAAAGCAGCCTTGGGGAAAACGGTGCCAATGCTTCCTGGCTCCTCCGGAAACTGGCGCTTTCAGGCAAACACGTGGTGCGATTGGCATGTTCTGCCGACATCTCAGGAGAAGATTTTCAAGAAGAGCAGCGGGCGCTTCTGGCTGCCTCCATCGAGATTAACCTCATCCCGACAATTGCAAGGCCTGATGATACTGCGTGCAAACATGCCGACGATTCTCCGCGCAATCGGCAGATTCAATTTGGATAAAAGCGGCTAGAGGCGAGAAATCGGAAAAGCCAGCAGATGACTTTGCCCGCGTCAGAGTCGCCTTACGACTCGCGCTCGAAAAGCCATGGAACAAGTCTGTGATAACCATTCGGAAATTGCCACGCTCCCAGACGCAATCATCACATCCAACTCATTGAAGAATAGATGGAGCGGGTGAAGGGAATCGAACCCTCGTCGTAAGCTTGGGAAGCTTCTGCTCTACCATTGAGCTACACCCGCGTCAGACCACCCCTTTGAAGGGGACGCGTCAGGATAGAGTGTATCTACCACATTGAGCCATTTGCTCAAGATGGCGAATGGGGTTTTTTGTCACTTTTTTGACGGCGCGAACAGATTTCTCATCAACGGCTTGGCCTCTTGCTGCCCGCTATTGGGTGGGCCGGATAGGGCATAATCGAAAATACTGAGCACCCCTTCAGCTTTTCATCTTGAAAAAGACCGCCAATCACCCAATCTGTGGCCTTTGAACATTGCCTTTTCAACCATCGACGCAACAGGACCCTCAGGGCATGATTGACCGTATCAAAGGAACTCTCGGCTCCCGGCCATTCGAACTTGCCATCACGGCTCTCATCGTCTTGAACGCGATCACGCTGGCGCTGGAAACCTGGCCTGCGGCCCAGGCGCGCTTTGGCGGCCTGTTTCATTTTGTTGATCGCGCCATTCTGATTGTCTTCGTTGCCGAAATCACATTGCGCCTTCTGATCCATCGATTGCAGTTTTTCAAGGATCCATGGTCGCTGTTCGACTTCACGGTGGTGGCCATAGCACTGATGCCGACCAGTGGAGCCTTGTCGGTGCTGCGCGCGCTCCGGGTGCTGCGCGTGTTGCGGCTGATCAGTTTTGTGCCTTCCCTGCGACGTGTGGTGGGGGCCCTGTTGGAAGCCCTGCCCGGGCTCGGCTCCATCAGCCTGCTGCTCGGTCTGCTCTATTTCGTCTTTGCCGTCATGGCGACCAAGCTCTATGGTCCGGCTTTCCCCGACTGGTTCGGCAGCCTTGGCAAATCCTCCTACACGCTCTTCCAGATCATGACGCTGGAGAGTTGGTCGATGGGCATCGTTCGCCCCGTCATGGAAGCCCATCCTCTGGCCTGGCTATTCTTCGTGCCCTTCATTCTGGCGACATCCTTTACGGTGTTGAACCTCTTCATCGGTATCATCGTCTCGGCAATGCAGTCCGAACATGAGGCAACCGCAGAAGCCGAGCGGGCAGCACTTCACTCAGAGACAGAAGGCGTTCTGGCGGAAGTCAAGGCGCTGAAACATGAGATTGGCGAGCTGAAAGCCCTGATAAGGGCACAGGGAGCCACCTCCCATGGCGGGCAGGAGACCTGATCCGAGGCAGTCACAGATAAGCGGCCAGCCATTTTGCTGCCTTGATTGCACGGTTAGGTCTTCCCAACATGAACATGATGGGAGTCCCAACAGGAATGTCAGCTAACAATAATTTGCCTGTCCTCTACTCGTTCCGACGTTGCCCCTATGCCATGCGTGGCCGAATGGGGCTGTTCGCTTCTGGAATCGTGGTAGAACTGAGGGAAATTGTCTTGCGGGACAAACCTGCCCATATGCTTGAGATTTCACCCAAGGGTACCGTGCCCGTGCTGCAACTGCCCGACGGAACGGTGATCGACGAGAGTCTCGAGGTCATGCTCTGGGCGCTTGGCCAGAATGACCCCGAAGGATGGCTGACACCGGAAAGCGGCACGCTGGACGAGATGCTCGGCCTGATCGCCGAAATGGACGGATCGTTCAAACATCATCTGGATCGCTATAAATATGCAACGCGTTTCGAGGGGGCTGACGAAGTGGTCCATCGATCCATGGCGCTGATCGCACTGGCGTCTCTGCAGGCGCGGCTGGAATTGTCCCCACACCTGTTCGGCTGCCGCCCGTCGCTGGCCGATATCGCCCTGTTTCCTTTTGTTCGACAGTTTGCCAATACGGATCGCGACTGGTTCGATGCCACGGCATCCGTTGCAGTGCGCAAGTGGCTTGTCGGGCACGAGAGCTCATCGCTTTTCATGAGCATCTTCAGCAAATGGCCAGTCTGGAAAGAGGGAGACCCGGTCACCCTGTTTCCCGCCCAGAAAGTGGAAGAAGAAGTCGGCGTGGTCAGTTGACCCAGCGCCGCAGACGTTCTGATATAGGGGTGCGATTGACGGCTCCTGCCACGGTCAATCCGACATTGCCAAGCACAGAATGGGTGTGCCAGAGCGTATAGATCGGGATCTGTCGTGTTCCGAACTTGAGCTTGTAGGATTCGTCTCCGACCGTGAAATCAAAGATCTTGATACCATCTCTTATGCATTCGGCAATCAGATCTTCGGTCATCAGCAAGCCAGGCGAGTAACGACCGACACGCTCGAAATTCAGCCCCATCATCAGCATCAGATGGCGACCACCGTGCTCGATGCCGTATTGTACCGCAACGATCTCGCCGTCATAGGTGAACTGGTAGATACGGGCAAAGCCGTTTTCGGCATTCTGACAAGCCAGATCGAGATAGAAGTCATAGGTGACCTGTTTCTGGATGAGATCTTCGCCGGGGCGATCCTTGTAGCGGTCCTTGTGGAACAGCCGCAGATGCTCCATCGCGACCCGGATCTCTTCCGCGTCAAACAGTCTTTGCATCTGCCAGTCGCCCTCGCGCATCATGGCACGCCGTTTCTTGTCGCGGTGCTTGCGCTCGCTCTTGGAAATGTTGGCTGCACGCCATTCCTCATAGTCAGGCCCGAGCTCGGTCAAATAGGCCGAGAAATCAGCCTTCTGATAATAGCCCGTCGGAAACAGGCGCAGAACGGCAGGTTCGTTGATCGGCATATGCTTGACGCGTAATACGTCATAGGCACCAAGCGTTTCGAGCAGCCGTTTGCTGAGGAAATCCGGATCAGGAATCCAGTTCTTGATGTCCGGGTGAATTGTGGGTAGCGCGTAATCGACCAGATTCATGTTGGCATATTCGAGCACGGTTGCGCCCAGCTTCTTGCGCGCGACCAGCGGAACAACACCAACCAGGCAGCCTGATGTCTTGCAGCGCATTTGCAAGGTGCGTTCTTCGACTTCCGGAAAATGCTTGAGATACCGCTGCATAGCCTCCTGCCAAACAGGGTGCTGAAAGGCCGTGACATCCGCCAAATCGAACAGAGTCCGATATTCATCCGACTTGAAATCAAAGTGTTTACAAACGCTCAAATCAAGCATGTCTGCTGCCTGCAACTCTATCAGTATGAAAAATGTTATTGTGTAACCATTTCATAGAGAAGATAAGCAATCGTGAATGTCAGGCAAAAAACCGCCCTGAAGTTGAGCAACCCGGCGTCTGCATGCCGTCTGTCGATGAACTTGGTTAATAAAGATTCAGCTCATGCATGAAGGCATCCATCTCGTCGATGGTCGCCTGAGGACCTTCAAGCAGGATGTCGACGCCGGTCTCGTGATAGCTGCGATCAATGACGCTGAGCTTCAGGAAGGCAATCTGCCGTTCGATTTCACTGGTCTGGTCAAACCGCCCGGTAACCGTTTTGCGGATGATGCGTTGCCACGGCACCAGTGTTGCTACATCGAGCGCCATGGATGCGACACCGGAATAGGCCCGAGCCAACCCGCCTGCTCCCAGTTTGGTCCCCCCGAAGTAACGCACAACGATGACGCCGCAATTGATGATGTCGCGGCCGATCAGCACTTTCAGCATGGGCATGCCGGATGTGCCTGCCGGTTCGCCGTCATCCTTTGCGCCTTCCTCGATATGGTCGTCGTCATGGATGAGGCGAAAGGCGGTAACGTGATGATTGGCCTTGCGGTGCTCTGTGCGCAGTTGCTCGAGCCGGGTGTCAAACTGTTCAATCGGCACGAGAAAGGCCAGAAAGCGGGACCTTTTCTCCTCCAACTCGGCATAGAACTCGGCTTCGACGGTCTTCAGCATCGCATCATGCCATCCTGAAATGCTTTGAGAGCTTGAGCCCCTGCGCCTGATAGTTGGAACCGATGCCCGAGCCATAGAGATGGGTGGGACGCGCCCGCATGCGCTCATAGGCGAGCCGCCCGATCAACTGGCCATGCTCAACGATGAAAGGCACCTCGTGGCTGCGTACTTCCAGCACCGCCCGGCTACCCTTGCCCCCCGCTTCAGACGCTCCGAAGCCGGGATCGAAGAAGCCGGCATAATGGACGCGGAACTCGCCCACGAGGGGATCGAACGGCACCATCTCGGCAGCATAGAGCGGCGGCACATGCACCGCCTCCCGCGAGACCAGAATGTAGAACATGTCAGGGTCGAGAATGAGCGCATTCTTGCCCCGCCCCGCTATCGGCTCCCAGAAGTCGAGCATGTCGAGGGCATCGCGCTCGTCGACATCGATCACAGCCGTGTGGCGCTTGGCGCGATAGCCGATGATGCCGTCTCCGGCCAGATCGATGGAAACCGCAATGCCATTGTCGATGAACGGCTCATCCGTTGAGGCCACCAGCGTTTCTTCCCGGTGCAGGGTGAGATGTTCCGGATCGGTCAGGCGCGCCCGCCCATTGCGGAAGCGGATCTGTGACAGGCGACTTCCGGCCCGCACGAAGATCGGAAAGGTGCGCGGGCTGACTTCCAGATAGAGCGGCCCCCTGTAGCCCGCCGGGATGGTATCGAACTGGCGCGAGCCATCGGCAATCACGCGGGTGAAAATATCGAGCCGCCCCGTCGAGCTTTTCGGATTGGCGGCCGCCTCGATGTCGCCGGTAAGGTTGAGACTCTCCATCAGGGGCACGATATAGACACAGCCGGTTTCCAGCACCGCGCCCTCGGTGAGGTCGATCTGGTGCAGTTGCAGCTGGTCCAGCTTGTCCTTCACCGTCTGCCCCTTGCCCGGCAGAAAGGATGCACGGACCCGATAGGCCTTGGCTCCGAGGCGCAGATCGAGACTGGCCGGCTGAACCTGATCGTCATCCTGCGGGCGGTCAAAGCGAATGGCCTCGCTATCGATCAGCCTTGCGATGTCCGCGTCGTTCAGAATGCCGGTGCCGGAAAAGGAAAGATGTGTCATGAAGCGCCCTGTCAATTGCGATTTGACGATGTGTAGCAGGCTTGAGGCCACCGGGCAACAGCCCCTCGCCGCCCCACTCAAGGGCCTCATCTGGCGCCCGCACGCACAACCCTGAGATCATTTTATGCGCAAAGTTGCGTAAAAGGTGGTTTCGTTCAAATTTTACCTTTTAATTTAACGGCCCGAACAGACGCAGCGTACTAACAATACGGCAAGACAAAAAGGCGCCTGCATGATGCAGACGCCGATTCTTTATGGGCTGTCCGGGTCCATCAGGGATCACGCCAAAACAGTGTGCAAATGAAAAAGCTTATAGCGGTTTGTATCATATCGGCTTGCTTCATTGCGGGTATCATTCTGACGTATGAAACGCCAGCGAACTCCAACCAGATTCATGGTACGCGCCTGAATTCCAGCGAAATCAGGCAGGCAGAGACAAAAATTGCCTCTTTTCTCAAATCGAACATGGCCTATTTCGACCCCTTCACCGACAAGGTGGAAGTGAACAGCTGCAAGATCACCTATCAGTTGAACCGCGCGGGGGATTGCGCCAGCTCACCAACGGCACGCTACAGCGAGTTCCAGATCGATCTCAAGGATGTTCAGCAGGTTCGGGTTTTCGAGAATTCCCGCAACGGGACCGGTGCAACCGGCTCAATCCAGTTCGAATTCAAGGAAAACGTGCAGAAGCGGTTCGATCGCGCCAAGACCCTGTTCAATCGCTACAACCGGTACAACACCGGCTATACCGGCTCGATGTGGGCGCAGGAAACCCATTCCGCCGAGCAGAACGCCGTGTCAGAAGCGGGTCTGACCGACATGCAGAGCTATGCCAAGACACAGAATTGCTCCAGCAGACTGCAACAATATCACCTGCCCAAGACTCTCGGCACCATCAGCCTTTCCACCGTTGACCGGAACGCCGCCTACAGCCTCAAGTCCTATCATGCCAACTGCATTGATGGCTGAGCAACGATGAAGCGCGATCTCCATCTGCGGCGGCCCCTCAGACAAGCCGCCCGGCTACACGGCTTTCAGATTTGTGCTCTGAATTCCGAAGTTTTTTGCTGATGTGTCCAATTTTAATGAATTCTCTATCCGTTTTTAAAACGGTTGTAACTAAAATAAAAACACCAAAGCAAACGCATCATAATTGAAACTGATATTTGATCCGATGAAAAACAAAGTCATTGTTACAATCGCCGCATTTCTGGCGATCATTCCCGCGCTGACCATGATGGTCTTCTGGCAAACCAAAAGCTTTGCCCGAACCAAGCCACTGTTTTCGGCCGAGCAGGTTCAGCAGATGGAAAGCACGATCCAGAAGACCCTGTCGCGATCGCTCGACCACAAGGTCTATGGCAGTCAGATCAGCGTCTCCGGCTGCAAGATCATCAGCCGGTATGAAAAGCCGCAAACCTGCACCGCCGCCAATGACATCCGCATTCAGGAAACCCTGCTGGATATTCGCGAGACGTCCGGCGTCTCCTTTTCCAGCCTCGACGCCAGCAAGGCTTCACGCAACAGCCTTCTGAAATTCGACTTCCAACCGGATATGGAACAGAAGGTGAAGAGTGCCAAACAGGCCATCTGGACCTATGTGAGCGAAAAGCACGGGCTGCGTGGCGCGGCATGGAACGAGTTCGCAGCAAGCGCCGAACAGCGCATCATCAAGCAGTTCGGCTTTGACAAGATGGGCAGTTACGACATGACGCAGAGCTGCTCCTCCAACCAGAAAGTGCGCCACTTGCCGGGCAAGCTGGGCACCTTTGTCCTCAGCGGCGACACTCGCGAGCTGGGCCAAATGATCAAGACATATCATTCCTATTGCGCCAACTCCGCCTCCTAGGCGGGGGCATCTCCAATCCCGAATGCGCGTCTTCGATGATTGACACACCCGTCCTTTGAGCGTACATAATGTCGCACTTGTGGTCATTTGAGCCGGCCGGCTTGCCGCCACGTAAAAGAAAGTTGCTAAAAGGTCGGGGATGAAAAACTGTCTGTCCCGGCCATACTGAAAGGTGTCGCCGGGTTTTATTTTGCTCAAAATCCGGTTGACCAAACGAAAAAAGCGCTCTGCCCTCTCGCGCCCCTGGCGCGCTAGGCCGACGGAGCCTGTCAAGAACAGGATTGAGCCATGTCTGAGACCAAGAAACCCGAAACCGTTTACCGCCCCGCTACCCAGATGGTGCATGGCGGCGTGATGCGTTCACAGTGGGGGGAAACCTCTGAAGCACTGTTCATGACGCAGGGGTATGTCTATGACAGCGCCGAGGCACAGGAAGCCCGCTTCAACGGCGAAGAGCCGGGCTATGTCTACTCGCGGTATGCCAACCCCACTGTTTCCATGTTCGAAAGCCGTATGGCGCTGCTGGAAGGTGCTGAAGGCGCGCGTGGTACGGCGTCCGGCATGGCGGCCGTTTCCTCTGCAATGCTTTCATGCGTCCGGGCTGGCGACCATGTGGTTGCCGCAAGCGCCCTGTTCGGCTCCTGCCTCTATATCGTCTCGGAGCTGCTGCCCCGCTTTGGTGTCGAATGCACGCTGGTGGATGGCACCAATCTTGAGGAATGGAAGGCGGCGATGCGCCCGAACACCCGTGCCTGTTTCCTCGAAAGCCCGACCAACCCCGTATTGTCGGTGATCGACATTGCCGGTGTGGCCGAGATTGCCCATGAAGCGGGAGCCAAGCTGGTCGTCGACAACGTCTTCGCGACTGCCATGTGGCAGAGTCCGCTGGCCCTCGGAGCCGACGTGGTGATCTATTCGGCCACCAAGCATATCGATGGTCAGGGTCGCTGCCTGGGCGGGGTCGTGTTGTCGACCGAGCAGTTCCTCGAAGAGGAATTCAAGGACATCCATCGTCACACCGGTCCATCGCTGTCGCCGTTCAATGCGTGGATCATGCTCAAGGGACTGGAGACCTTCCCGTTACGCGTCAAGGAACAGACCCGCAGTGCCGCTATCCTCGCCGACCGTCTGGCCGAGCACAAGGCCATCGACAGGATCTTCTATCCTGGTCGTGATGACCACCCGCAGGCCGATGTCTGCAAGAAGCAGATGCGTGGTGGCTCGACCATGGTGGCGCTCAATGTGGCCGGTGGCAAGCAGAAGGCCTTCGAGCTGGAAAATGCTCTCAAGGTCATCAAGATCTCCAACAATCTGGGTGACGCCAAGAGCCTGATCACCCATCCGGCCACGACCACCCATCAGCGGCTCAACGACGACCAGCTGGCAGCCGCCGGTATCGGTCAGGGCACGCTGCGTCTGTCTGTTGGTCTTGAGGATATCGAGGACCTGTGGGACGACTTCGAGCAGGCTCTGGCGACGCTCTGATCCCAACCGGATCCACACTCTCTGGCAGCAAGGGGACTTTGCAGAGGAAGACCCCTTGCACCTGCCTTGAAGCGGAGCCTGATGATCGTCTAGACTGGCTCTGTCACGTCCGAAAGGCAAAGCCGCATGTCCCAAGATCTCACCCCTGCTGAAGCACTTCCCTCGCGAAAAGACCCCACTCTTCCCTACGACATGCCCCTTGTCGTGCAGCCCTCCGACATCGACATGATCGGCCATGTCAACAACACCATCTATCTCAGATGGATTCAGGAAGCGGCTACCGAGCATTGGGATGTGATCGCCCATGAAGACGATCATGAGCTGATGTTCTGGGTCGTCACCCGCCACGAGATCGACTACAAGCGAGGTGCCTTCGAGGGCGACGAACTGATCGTGCGGACATGGCTGGGGCAGTATGAGCACCACAAGTGCGAGCGCTTCACCAGCATTCTGCGCGCGCGGGACGGCAAGGAGCTTGCCGCCGTCAGGACCCTGTGGCACCCGATCAGCCAGCAGACCAAGAAGGCCATCCGCCTCTCCCCTGAACAGATCGCCCGCTATTCGGTTGCCCCTGAGAAGGCTTGATCCTCAGGGGCCCAAAGCGCAGGACACAGGCCGTCTGGCCCGGGCAGAAGAAATCCATCCACCCGGGCCACCCTCCACCTGATTTCACATCCTGTGCGGAACGCCCTTCTATTTGCCGGGCGGCACCAACGCGCAGAAGGCTCCGCTGGCTGCCTCGTCCGAGCCAAGCATGATGGCCGCCGGTGCTGTATAGGGATTGAGCGGCTTGCTGGTTTGCAAATCGAACACCAGCAGCGCGACCACTGCCAAAAGGGTTGCTGATGCGGGGAAGGCCCGGCTCAAGAAAAATCCGGTCATCGCCTATCCCTCCAATCCCAGTGGCTTGCGCAGGCGTATGCCCACCCACGCCCCGGCAAAAGCCGCAACAAACCATACCCAGCCATGCAGGCTGCCGGTGGAAATCCCCGAAAAGAAGGCCCCGACATTGCAGCCGAGCGCCAGACGCGAGGAATAGCCAAGCAGGAAACCGGCAATGACAGTGGCCAGCCACGCCCTTGCGGGCAGCGAGGGCAGCCTTGTACTGAGGCCAGACCGCCAGACGGCAACAATGAAGGCCCCGAGAATGATGCCGAGATTGGTGAGAGACGTGTAGTCGGTGAGCAGACTGGCGGCCAGTCGTTCCTGATGCACCGGGCTTGCCCAGTAGGACGATGCCGTCAGATCCGCTCCCAATGCCGACGCCCCTTTGGCAGCCCACAGGCCAAGGCCATAGACCACGCCCCAAGGCTGACCGGCAACCGCGAAATTGGCTATCGCCAGCGCAGCCAGCAGTACGGCAGCAACCAGCAGACGGCGCGGCACAAAACGGGCCTGTCGTGGTGCAAGAGAAAGCGCACCAAGTCCGACGATCAGCAGCCCCAGCAGGGTGATCACCAGGCCACGGCTCCCTTCCAGCACCACCAGCGGCAGATGCCCCAGATCCGTCCACCATAGAAGGTGATAGGACCCGGCAAAGGCTCCGACGACAAAGAAGGGCAAGGCTAACACGCTGACCGGATTGCCAGATCCGGCATTGACCAACGTGCCCGAACCGCAGCCGAGCAAAAGCTGCATGGCAGCACCGAACACGAATGCACCACCGACCATGGACCAGCCAACGGCGGCATGGGCGCCAATCAGTTCTGGATGGTCGCCGGACAACAGCGGAAAGGCGACGATGGCAACGAGCCCGATGGCCAGAAGCTGAGCGATCAGCCCGGCAGGCTCGCGCCGCAGGATCATCGCCCGCCACGGACCGGCGAAGCCGAAGCGCAAGCCTTCCAACGTCAGACCGAAACCGACGCCGATGGCCAGTAGCAGGCCATAGCGCACACCCGCCGCTGCCATGAGGGCCAGAATGGCAACAAGGGTCAGACCAATGAGGCCAGCCCTTGCAAACAGACGAGACCCCTTTGCAGGGGCCTCCAGCGTTGTCGAGATGTCAGTCACGGAATCAGCCACCGGTTACCTGTTTGATGAGGGTCTTGAAGAGGCCTGGCGTGTTGGCCAGCTCATGGCCTGCGTTTGAATAGCCAACCATCGATTCAGGATAGAGCTTCACATTGCCCAGACCTGCCAGCTCAGAGAGGGCGAACCAGTTGGTCGCGGCCCAGTGCCCTGTGTTGCAGAAGCTGACCAGCTCTTCGCCATTCTTGAATCCGGCCTTGGCGGCGATTTCCTTGGCCTTGGCAGCGTCGGCGATCACCGGCTTGTTATCGAACCAGCTGGAATGCACGAAATATTCGGACTGCGGCAGGGTGCCGGGACGGGCGGCGGCAGGGTGTTTTTTCTCGCCTTTCCAGAATTCTTCCGGACGGGCATCGACAAGGCGGGCCTTCTCTTCGCCACCGACGATCTTAAGAATTTCGTCCCGGTTGGCCAGCCACCGATCGGAAAAGCTGATATCGACAGAGGTCGGTTTGAGGACAACCACACCGGTTTCAAGCGGCAGGCCCTGCTGTGTCCAGGTGTCGATACCGCCATTGAGGATGGAGATGTCGGTAAACCCTGCCGTCTTCAGGGTCCAGTAGACACGGGCAGCAGCGCCAAAATCGGAAATATCTGCACCCTGATAGGCGACGACCGTGGCACGGTTCTTGTCTGCGCCAATATCCCCGAGCACCTTTTCCAGATGGTCTTCGGTTACCAGCTGGCCCGGATTTTCCTTAGGACCGCGAAACAACCCGTAAGGCGCATTGACCGAACCGGCGATATGGCCTTTTTCAAACAGGCTCGCTCCTTCCTTGTCGGTCGCGCGGATGTCGATGATGAAGGGCGCAGCATCGCCCACTGCGGCATTGAGCTGCTCGGGGGAAACCAGCGGACCAAAGGAGGCGGCAAAGGTCGGGGTGATCAGCAGCCCGAATGCCACGAGGGTCTGTGAAATCATTTTTTTATGCGTATCTCCGTGTGAGCCATTCTGTCAAACTCAGCCGACGGGTCTCCGGTCGTCTGAGTGATCCGGCAAGAGGTGAGCAGCCAGAGGCCTGCCGGGATCGGGCTCCTTGACTGTTAGCATTGCCCGCCATTCTGCTTTTCAGCCGGAATTTTGCAAGAAAGAGGATCTTAAAGTTCATTTTAAAAGTAGAAATTCCTTCTTTCCATACAGTCAACAGCAGCAATCATTTGCCTTTCATTCGGCTATCCGTCGGATGATGGGGAAATTATTTTTCGACAGAGGCTTTATATTCTTGAGGAACACAGAGGCTGACAATGCCGCTGCACCAACACGGGCGGGCGCATCGCAGGCGGGCTCGCAACAGACTGGAGAAGTTCATGGAACCACGGATCTCACTGATCACGCTCGGTGTCAGCAACCTTGAGCGATCCGTTCACTTCTATCGTGACGGTCTTGGCTGGCCGACAAGCTATGAGCCAGGACAGGGGGTAGCCTTCTTCAAGACATGGGGCTCGGTGTTTGCCCTCTATCCCCTCGAAGAAATGGCCAAGGAGATTCCTGACGGCAGCTTCATCCCGCAGGCAGGTACCTGCGGCATCACGCTGGCCCACAATTGTCGCGAGCGGCAGGATGTCGATACGGTGATGGCACAGGCCATTGCGGCTGGCGGCCAGCTGAGAAAAGCGGCCAGCGACACCTTCTGGGGTGGCTACAGTGGCTATTTTTCCGACCCGGACGGCTATGTGTGGGAAATCGCATGGGGTGCTTTCCCCATCGGTGAAGACGGTCACCTGATCCTGCCGTAAGGCGGCAGGCCAGCCTTGATAGCCAGCCGCCCATCAGGCGCTCAAACGCGCCTCACCCCTCATGCGACGCCTCATCGACAACAGATGGCTTGTCGCCAAACAGCTCTCTTGCCAGCAGGATCCGCGAGACGGTGGTGATGGCAGTGATGACGGCGAAGGCATAGGCAAACCAGCCGAACCAATCCGGAAACAGGCAAAAGAGCGCAAACACCGCGTAGGTCTCCCCGGCTTCAGCGAGCCCCCCGGTGAAATAGAGCGACTTGGAGCCGTGGCTCCCAGTGGACAGCTTTCGCTTTTCGGCCATGATGGCAAAGGCCAGAAAGCTGGCACCGTTGGCATAGAAGACCATCAGCAGAACCGCAGCCGGCAGGGCGTTTTCCGGTCTGGCAATCGCAAAGGCCAGCGGAATGAGGCCGTAGAAGATGAAGTCGAAGACAATATCGAGATAGCCGCCAAGATCCGTCTTGTGGCCAGCCCGGGCAACGGCACCATCGAGCCCGTCCATCAGACGGCTCAGAACCATCAGAGCCAGCCCGAGCCAATACAACTCATAGGCGATCACCCCTGCTGCGCCACACCCGATCAGCAGCCCGAGGCAGGTGATCTGGTTGGGTGCGACCCCATGCGCGGCAATCATTTTGCCAATACGGGTAACAGGCGGATCAATAAGCCTTTTCAATTGAGCATCAAGCATGACTTCTTCCCAAACTGCTGTTTACTTCTAGCACGGACTTATTGTACCTGCCTAATCAGTATTGGCAAATGGGTTGTCTCTGTGGATTGCCCAACATTCAATACAATCTTTGACACATATTCTATCCAATACGCTTCAATAGGCTATATTATTCCTGCCAGAGCTTTGCTATGCAATTCTCATGAACTTATTGCGAGTTTTGGTGATCCCTAAACTCTCTTTGTTCGGACTATTCCGACTATCGGGCTTTGCATCATTCATCGTTCCACCGGAGTATGAGGACCAAGTGCAGAAATACACAGCAACGACCGGATCAATTCAAGTGATGGTTGTGCCAGAATACCAGCCGGAGCAATCGACCCCGGACAGAGGACAACATGTATGGGCCTATCATGTTGAAATCTGCAATCACGGGCAGGCAGACATCAAGCTTCAGGCACGATACTGGCGCATCATCGACGCACAGGGGCGCATTCAGGAAGTTCATGGCAGCGGTGTCGTGGGCGAGCACCCGCGCATTGTGGCTGGCAATTGCTTCAAATACAGTTCCGGCTGTCCGCTGGACAGCGACAGCGGCTTCATGTCCGGTCACTACGAGATGGAAACCGAGGACGGCTCGACGTTCGAAGTCATCATTCCGACCTTCTCCCTGGACATTCCAGACAACACAAAGACCATCAACTGAGCAAGGGTCATGCGGCCCTCATGCGACAGATTCCGCCATCCCGGTGACTGGCGAAGTCATTCCGAGGTCGTCGTCTTTGGCCCAAATCGGGTTGAAACGCGGTCCGACGCAAGAGATATCAACAGCAAACTTTCTGTGCCGCTGCGAAGCTGTTGCGGCCCACTGATACAGGCGGCAACAGCGTTCCGTCCGGATGGCATCCCCCAAAACACGACCGACACCCCTGTCAAAACTGCCGGACTTCCTTGTGTTGTTGCGAGCAGAAGGGGCTCCGGCATCCGCAGGTTTGTCTGGCGGATCGCTTCAGGATGGGGTTCTGCCTGATTCTGTTCGAATTCGTGCCATCGGCAATCGCTGGGACCGCTGTTGCAAAATGGTTGCTTTCTTTTGGCAAGGTGCTGACGAATAGCGTCTGCTCTCTTTATACTCTTTGCATATTGCATGACTTTCGGACTGGAATTTCAGACATGGCACTCGACACGCGCAAATCCGGCCTTGGACCATCTGCTGATCTGGACCGCCTCGTTGGCAGCGGTCCGTTGAGCAGGCTCTATAGTGCACGCTGGACACTGATCGTCGTTACCATTGGCCTTGTCTGGATCGCCATTCAGAATGACGGGGAGGTCTGGCACGCCGGTCTGGTGCTTCTGGCTGCGGTCGTTGCCACGATGTTTTTCCCGCGCCGTCGCAAGGTGACGCGCCTCAAGGCAAAGGTCGAGGCCCGGCGCAGGGCCATCATCCCGGACCTGCACATGCGCAATCTGGCCGCCGCCCTGCCCGACCCCTGCTTCATTCTGGACCGGCGCGGCATCGTCCGCTTTGCCAATCAGGCCGGGTCAACCATCTTCGGCAATGTCAAGGAAGGCGACCCGCTGTCCTTCCGGATCCGCCAGCCGGACATGCTGGCAGCGCTCGACAATGTGCTCGACGGTGGCCCGATCGAAAAGGTCGACTATACCCTCAAGAGTCACAGCGAACGCTTCTATGAAGCCTGGGTCACGCCCATTCACCTGAACTCGGAGCCGGAAAAGGGTGGCCGGCCAGAATTCATCCTGCTGCTGCTGCATGACCAGACTGAACAGAAGAACATGGCCCGCATGCGCGCAGACTTCGTCGCCAACGCCAGCCACGAGTTGCGCACCCCCCTCGCCTCGGTGATCGGCTTCATCGAGACCCTGCAGGGACCGGCAAAGGACGACAGTGTGGCGCGGGACCGTTTTCTCGCCATCATGCTGGATCAGGCCGAGCGGATGTCACGCCTCGTCTCCGATCTCCTGTCCCTGTCACGAATCGAGATGCGCGCCCATGTTCTGCCCGACACGAGGGTCGACCTCAGCAAGATCATGCGCCACGTGATCGACAGCCTCTCGCCACTGGCCTCGGATCTGAATGTTGCAATCGCTACCGACGGGCTTGACGAGGAGCTGTGGGTGGCCGGGGACCGGGACGAGCTGGTTCAGGTGTTCGAGAATCTTGTCGAGAATGCGCTCAAATACGGCAGGGATGGAGAGAAGGTGGAGGTCAACTGCAGCCAGATGGTCGATGCGGCAGACGGCCGTGACTATTTCGCCATCAATGTCAGGGACTTCGGCCCAGGCATCCCGCAGGAGCATCTGCCGCGCCTTACCGAACGCTTCTACCGCGTCGATGTGGCCTCGTCGCGGGAGCAGAAGGGCACTGGGCTGGGGCTGGCCATCGTGAAACACATTCTCACACGCCACCGCGGCAAGCTTCTTGTCGAGAGTACGCCCGGCGAGGGGGCGACCTTTCAGGTCCGCCTTCCTGCCATAAAAGCTGCGGATTTGTGACATCCACATGATAGTCCAAAAAATTCTCCATATATTTCAGTATATTAAAGCGTCACAAAACTGAAATATAGATGTCATATACCCATCACACGAGAGCGATAGGTTCGCGCTTGTCCCGGCCAACCGATGACCGAGCTTGCCAGATTGGAGCAAGCCTTTTCAGGAGGCCGGCATAATCGTGAGCGCAAGATGAAAAGCCAATTGACTGGCTCGTCGCTCTAAAAACTGACTTATGGAGAGGTCAAGTGAAATTCGCTTCTTTTGCTAGCGCAGCTGCTATTGCTGCCACCGCCGTTATCGCAGGTACCGCAGCTCAGGCTCGTGATCAGGTTCAGGTAGCCGGGTCTTCCACCGTGCTTCCTTATGCAACCATCGTCGCTGAAGCTTTTGGCGAAAACTACCCAGATTTCAAAACCCCGGTTGTTGAATCCGGCGGCTCTTCCGCTGGTCTGAAGCAGTTCTGCGCAGGCGCTGGTGAAGACACCATCGACGTTGCCAACGCTTCCCGCAAAATCAAAGACGCTGAAATCAAGACCTGCGCTGAAAACGGCGTCAAGGAAATCATGGAAGTGAAGATCGGCTACGACGGCATTGTCTTCGCTTCCGACGTCAACGGCCCGGACTTCGCTTTCGAACCGGTCAACTGGTTCAACGCCCTGGCTCCGAAGATCGTCAAGGACGGCAAGCTGGTCGACAACTCCAATACCAAATGGTCTGACATCGACGCTTCCTTCCCGGATTGGGACATCGCTGCCTACATCCCTGGCGAAAAGCACGGCACCCGTGAAGTATTCGAAACCAAGGTTCTGGAAGCCGGCTGCAAGGCCTCTGGCGCCTATGACCTTTACATCGCTTCCGGCCTCGACAAGAAAGCCGCTGAAAGCGAATGCTTCAAGGTTCGCAAGGACGGTAAAGCCATCGACATCGACGGCGACTATACCGAAACCCTCGCTCGCATCGACAGCAACAAAACCGGCTTCGGCGTCTTCGGTCTTGCCTTCTACGAAAACAACATGGACAAGCTCAAAGTTGCTACCATGTCTGGCATTTCCCCGAACGCTGCAGTGATCGCAGACGGCACCTACCCGGTTTCCCGTCCGCTGTACTTCTACGTCAAGAAGTCTCACCTGGGCGTCATCCCCGGCCTGCAGGAATATGTTGACTTCTTCATGTCTGACGACATGACCGGCGAAGGCTCCCCGACCTCTGAATACGGTTTGGTTCCTGCTCCGGAAGCAGAACGCGAAGCCATCAAGGCTGCGATTGCTGAAGGCAAAACCCTTTAAGGCCTAGCCTTGTGAGGGCCATGCGCGGGCAAAGCTTGCGCATGGCCTTTTTGTAATTCCGTCAGTTCATGTTCCTTCCGACCGATCTGACACGCGACTGATGAAAAGACCCCATCTTCTGCCAGCCATCTGGTGGCTCAGACGACGGGGAGACGTAAAAAGGATCTTCTCCGGCGCTGCGGCTTTCTTCACAAGGTGCGCCAGCGTAACAGACCCGGCAGAAGACCTCTGTTCGAAACTGATATGCGATAATCGAAATCGCACAAGGGGCAGATCATTATGAGCCCGTTATGGCTTTTGGCAGCTATTGCTGTTTTCGCGCTGATCGGCGCAGCTCTGGGGCGCAATCGCGCCTTGTCCTGCGTCAACGGAAACATAGCTGAGCTTCATTCCCGTCCCGGATATTACGGCTCCTATGTGATGATATGGACCGCGCTTCCGGCTATTTTCTTCATGGTCGCCGTGCTCATTGCACAGCCTTTTTTCAACAGCTCGATTATCGATTCCGAACTGCGCACCGGCTACAGCCAGTCGTGTGACCGGGAAATGGCTCGCATCGAAGGAGATGCGGACGCCAAGGTTCCGGCCATCTGCGCAGACAAGGAACAGTATGAAACCCTCGATACCCGCCGCGCCCTGATGAAGAGCGTGGTTGAAAGCGTTGCTGTCGGGGTCAGCCTGCTCGACAAGGCAACCGCCGACAAGTTGCACAACGGCCTTGTCGCCGTGCGCCCGACCCTCAAAGAGGTTGGCGTGGCGCTGGCCGAGGATGTGCCAACTCCGGTGGTCGACGCGGCCAACCGGCTCAACGAAGCCAAGAAGACCGGCGGCTATATTCTACTTGGCGGCGTGGGGTTGCTGCTGGTCATTGGTCTGGCCATCTCCTACCTGCGCGTATCGCCGCGACTGCGCGCCAGAAACCTGGTGGAAACCAACATCAAGGTTGCTCTGGTGCTGGCCTCCTCGATCGCCATTCTGACGACAATCGGCATTGTCATGTCGATGTTGTTCGAGGCCATCCACTTCTTCAACAAGGTATCGCTGTCCAACTTCTTCTTCGGAACCCAGTGGGATCCGCGCTTCACCTCTGCCGGACGTGCCGGTGGCGGGGAAGGATCCTTCGGTCTGCTGCCGCTGATCTGGGGTACCCTCTATATTTCGCTGGTGGCGCTGCTGGTTGCCGTGCCGATCGGCATGTTTGCTGCCATCTATATGGCCGAATACGCCAGCAACACGGTTCGGGCCATTGCCAAGCCGCTGCTCGAAATCCTTGCCGGTATCCCAACCATCGTCTACGGCTTCTTCGCGCTGGTCACTGTCGGCCCGTTTCTTCGGGATACGGGCGCAGCGATCGGCCTTGATATCTCGGCCAACTCCGTACTGACCGCAGGCTGCGTGATGGGGATCATGCTGATCCCGTTCATTTCCTCCCTGTCGGACGATATCATCACGGCCGTGCCGCAGTCGCTGCGCGATGGCTCCCTCGGTCTTGGTGCTACCAAATCCGAAACCATCAAGAAGGTCATCCTGCCGGCCGCTCTGCCAGGTATCGTCGGCTCCATCCTGCTGGCCGCATCGCGCGCTATCGGCGAAACGATGATCGTGGTGATGGCAGCCGGTATCGCCGCCAACCTGACACTCAATCCGTTTGAGGCCGTGACCACAGTGACCGTCAAGATCGTCAGCCAGCTGACGGGCGACCTCGAGTTCAACTCGCCCCAGACCCTTGTGGCCTTCGCGCTGGGTATCACCCTGTTCGTTATCACGCTTGGCCTCAACATCTTTGCCCTGCACATCGTGCGGAAATATCGGGAGCAGTATGACTGATGACTGATACAGCCAACCAATCAACCGAGATCCTTGCCACCAGCAAGCATCGTGATCTGGGCCTCAGAAAGCGCTACGGTCGGGAGAGGCGCTTCCAGGCGATGGGCATCGCGGCCATTACCATGGGCATACTGTTCCTGTTTCTGCTGTTCTGGTCGATTGTCACCAAGGGCTATACCGCCTTTCAGCAGACCAAGATCCATCTGGACATCTATCTCAGCGAGCAGTTGATCGATCCTTCGGGCAACCGCGACATCAACGTCATCCAGATGCCGATCCGCTACAACAAGGTTCTGGAAGCGGCCATCTACAAGGCTGCCGGCATCGACCCCAAGGACAAGACCAAACGCAACGCCATGCGCGATGCCAAGAGTCTGCTGTCCAAGGGCGCATCGGTTGACCTGCGCGATCTGGTGGTCGAGAACCCGAACCTCATTGGCACCCGCATCGATTATTGGGCGCTGGCTGACGGTGACGTGGACAGCTTCCTGAAGGGGCAGATCCCGCGTGACATTCCCGAATCCAAGCGCAAGATCAGCGATGCCCAGATTGCAATCATCGATGATCTGTCCGAGAAGGGAGTGCTGGCAAAGCAGTTCAACAGCAACCTGTTTTTCAACGGCCCGTCGTCCCGCCCTGAATCCGCCGGTATTGCCGTTGCGGTTATCGGTTCGGTGTTCATGATGCTGATCGTCCTGGTGCTGGCCTTGCCGATCGGCGTTGCCGCCTCGATCTATCTTGAGGAATTCGCGCCCAAGAACCGCTGGACCGACCTCATCGAGGTCAACATCAACAACCTCGCCGCAGTGCCATCCATCGTCTTCGGTCTGCTGGGTCTTGCCGTATTCATCAACTTTGCCGGTCTGCCGCGTTCCGCCTCGCTTGTTGGCGGTCTGGTTCTGACCCTGATGACCCTGCCAACCATCATCATTGCCACCCGTTCGGCACTGAAGGCGGTTCCGCCCTCTATCCGTGAAGCAGCTCTGGGGGTTGGGGCTTCCAAGACGCAGGCGATCTTCCATCACGTCTTGCCACTGGCAACGCCCGGCATTCTGACCGGCACCATCATTGGTCTGGCGCAGGCTCTGGGTGAAACCGCACCGCTGCTGATGATCGGCATGGTGGCCTTCGTGAAGGATTTCCCGGCGACCCCGCTCGATCCGGCAACGGCCCTGCCCGTTCAGATCTACATGTGGTCGGGCGAGGCCCAGCGCGCCTTCACCGAGCGCACGTCAGCCGCGATCCTGATCCTTCTGGCGTTCCTTGCGCTGATGAACATTTCCGCGGTGCTTCTGCGCCGCCGCTTCGAACGTCGCTGGTAAGGCGGCATAGCAACCAGGTTTGTACTGCCGGGCAGCCGCAAGAGATGGCGCCTGGCGATCACAGGACAAAGAAAGCATTGACCATGCAGGATACCAACCAGACCTTCAAGGCGGATAGCGATGTCCGCTCCAACCCGATCAAGATGTCGGGTGAAAAAGTGACCGTCCATTACGGCGCAAAGCAGGCCCTGTTCGATGTCGATCTGAAGATCGAGGAAAATCAGGTGACGTCGCTGATCGGCCCGTCCGGCTGCGGCAAGTCCACCTTCCTGCGCTGCCTCAACCGCATGAACGATACCATCGACATCTGCCGTGTCGGCGGCACCATCAAGCTTGACAGCACGGACATCTACAATCCGGACGTCGATGTGGTCGAGCTGCGCGCCCGCGTCGGCATGGTGTTCCAGAAGGCCAACCCGTTCCCGAAAAGCATCTTCGAGAACGTCGCCTATGGCCCGCGCATCCACGGTCTTTGCCGCACCAAGGCGGAAATGGACGAGATTGTCGTCACGTCCTTGCAGAAGGCCGGCCTGTTCGAGGAAATCAAGGATCGCCTCGATGAGCCGGGCACCGGTCTTTCCGGTGGTCAGCAGCAGCGCCTCTGCATCGCCCGAGCCATTGCCGTCAGCCCCGAAGTCATCCTGATGGACGAGCCCTGCTCGGCGCTCGACCCGATTGCCACGGCCAAGGTCGAGGAACTGATCGACGAGCTGCGGGAGAATTACACCATCGTGATCGTGACCCATTCCATGCAGCAGGCTGCCCGCGTTTCCCAACGCACGGCCTTCTTCCATATGGGCAATCTGGTTGAGGAAGGTCCGACCGACCAGATCTTCACCAACCCGGTTGATCAGCGCACCCAGGATTATATCACCGGCCGTTTCGGCTAAGTTATTTATTCGCCTTCTCTAGCCCGTGGAAACAGCTATCCTTTCGGGCAGACTGCGAATGCAAGGAGAGATTCGAGATGAGCGAGCATACAGTCAGCTCCTATGATGACGACCTGCGTGGCTTGACCGGTCGCATCGCCGAAATGGGCGGTCAGGCCGAACGCATGGTGGAGGAGTCCATCAAGGCCTTGATGCGTCAGGACGTGGCCGCGGCACAGGCAACGGCCGCCAAGGACGCTGCCATCAACAAGCTGGATCAGGAAATCGAGGAAAAGGCGGTGCTGATCATCGCCCGGCGCCAACCGATGGCACAGGACCTGCGTCAGATCATCGGTGCATTGCGCATCGCAACCGATCTGGAACGTGTGGCCGATCTGGGCAAGAACATCGCCCGCGCCACCAGTGCTCTTGAAGGCAAGTCGCCTCCCAAGCAGCTGCTGCACGGCATCGAACACATGGCCGAAATCGCCCTCGACCAGCTGCGCTCGGTGCTTGACGCCTACACCACGTCTGACGCAAACGCCGCCATTGCCGTGGTCAAGCGCGACGACGAGGTGGACCTGCTCTATCGCTCGCTGTTCCGCGAATTCCTCACCTACATGATGGAAGATCCGCGCAACATCAGCTACTGCGCCAACCTGCTGTTTGTCGCCAAGCATCTGGAACGCGTCGGCGACCATGCCACCAACATTGCCGAAAGCGTCTACTATGTGAAGACCGGCAAGGTGATGGAAGATCGCACCCTGTGACACCCGCGGGGGACTGGCAAATGGCCAGCCCCTCCTCCAACTCCCGGCGAAAGCCAGGTCAGACAGGGCACAGGCCCTTGAGTCTGTCCTCACCGAAGGTCAGATCCGAGCGACAGTTTCATGTCCGCCGTCCGGATCCCAGAATGCGGAAAATTGGTTATGAGCCCGAAAGTCATGATCGTTGAGGATGAAGAAGCCCTCAGTCTGCTTCTTCGCTATAATCTGGAGGCCGAGGGCTATCAGGTTGAAGTGATCGCACGCGGCGACGAAGCCGAGAGCCGTCTGCAGGAAGAACTGCCAGACCTGCTGCTGCTCGACTGGATGCTGCCAGGTCTGTCCGGTATTGAACTGTGCAGACGGTTGCGCGCCAAGCCGAAGACGGTCAAGCTGCCGGTTATCATGCTGACCGCCAGAGGCGAGGAGTCCGAACGGATCAGGGGTCTATCGACCGGTGCCGACGACTATGTCGTCAAGCCATTCTCCGTGCCCGAACTGATGGCCCGCGTTCGCGCCATCCTGCGTCGGGCCAGCCCCGATCTGGTGGCAACGATCCTGAAGGCCGGAGATCTCGAACTCAACCGGGAAACCCATCGGGTCAAGCGCGCCAATCGCGAGGTCAATCTGGGGCCGACCGAATATCGGCTGCTGGAATTCCTGATGCAGAACCCGGGCCGTGTCTATTCGCGCGAACAACTGCTTGATGGCGTCTGGGGCCATGATGTCTATGTCGATGAACGCACTGTCGATGTCCATGTCGGCCGCCTGCGCAAGACGATCAACCGTGGCCGCGCCAAGGACCCTATCCGCACCGTGCGTGGCTCCGGTTACAGCTTCGACGACCAGTTTTCCGTCGAGTAGGTCCACCGGGGTTCACACCAGACGATTCCGCCACCCTGTTTGGTTGGCGTTCAACGAAAAAGCCCTGCTTCAGACCGGAGCAGGGCTTTGATCGTATCTGCATTGAGTGGTGGCTGCTGTTAGCGGGTCTTGACTTCCGTCAGGCTGGATCCCCGGTTCATCAGCAGCGAGAAAAGACCCTTTCTTGCAGGCTTTTCGTCAACGACGGCTGGCTTGTCGTTTCTTGCCAACTTTTTTGGCTTCACCACCTTCGGATTCTCGGCAGCGCTGGCCTGCTTCACCGGCCGGGAAGACGGCAGGTCAGGCTTTGTCAGCACGATGAAATCGGTTCCCACCGGGGTCGTTTCATGACTGAAGCCACGATCGGAGATGGTGATGGACGAGCCGCTATTGACCAGCAAGTCGATCTGGGCACGCACTTCCTCGGGGATTTCAATACGATCGAGCACATCGGCGGAAGCAACCAGTCCACCCAGCTCCTGATCCTGTTCAAGCCCCAGACTGCTCTGCATGGTCTCGTTATAACGATCGGTCAGATTGACAGACAGCCAGTTCAGCTTGCCAGCCTCAGAGGACGAATGGGTGGCCGTCAGCAGATGAACACCGAGCGGTTGGGACGGGTTCTTGATCATGATCGGCGCATCGAACAGCGGTTTGAAATTGGAGCGCACATAGATGTGGCCGGTGGGCACGTCACCCTTGCCTGCAGCATGATAAAGCGCAGCCAACAGATCCTTGTCGATCACCGCCTTGAGTGGCTCGGCGTTGGCCTCGATGCTGCCCTTGCGCGCCTCGATGAAAGCCCGGACGGCCGTGTAGGTCGCCTTGCCAGCCAGACCATCCGGCTCACCGGCATCAAATCCGAGGCTGTTGAGCATGACCTGAACCTCGCGCACGAGATTGCCGCGTGGCTGGCGGGTGATGAACACCCGGATCGGTGCCTTGCTCTGCCTGACCTGATCCAGAAGATTGAGGCGCATGGACAACTTGGCGGCAAGCGGATCTTCTGATGGCTTGTCCGAGAGCAGCTCGAGCTTGCCATGCCCCTTGACCGGTTCGACCGGACCAAGGCTCAGCTCTGAAAGTTTGCTGGCCAACTCGATATTTTCGGGCTGGAAGAGCGTTGCGCTTTCAATAAGTTGCGGTTCTGCCTCGCGGTTGGCGATGATCACATGGGCGCCGCGCTCGGTCATGGAAAACAGTTCGCTGGCAAACCCGCGCGGCAACCGCACGCAGCCGTGAGAAGCCGGATAGCCGGGAACGGAATTGGATTCATGCAGGGCAACACCGGACCATGTCAGGCGTTGCATATAGGGCATCGGGGCACTGTCGTAGATGTTGGAGAAATGCTGACGCTTTTTCTCGAGGATGGAGAAGATGCCGGTCGGGGTCGAGTGCCCTGCCTTGCCTGTCGAGACACGCGAGGTGGCGATGACCTCCTGTCCGCGGTAGACCTTGAGGCGCTGATCCTTGCGGGACACGATGATCTGGATCGGTTCATCCCCGGCGTTTTCCAGTGCGACCTGAACCGCTTCTGCAGCCGTTCCGGTTCCGGCCACGTCTTCAAGTGACGTCTCCGTCGCCAAGCCTGCGCTCACGCTCGAAAGGAGAAACCCTGCCGTCAGAAACAATTGCCCTTTACTCTTCATCATGTCCCCCAAAACTGTCGCAGCCATCCAGCGCTCTTGTTGAACAGCAACCGGACCCGTCCTGGTCCGCTCTCATAAGATAGTACAATCACTTAAACGAAGCGAGTCGTTGCACCCGCAATCGGCATATATGCTGATTTTCTATCACCACATTCGCTCTTATGCCATCGTGAGCCTTAAAATCGCCCTAATATGCAAAGATACGCACCGGCCCGATGACGATGCAAACAACCAGAGTTTTCACCGAGGCCAGTATATCTTTTCCGCCGATGCCTAAAAAATAGAACCACTGCACAGCAGAACACCATAGCTTTAACCGACGAAACAAAACTCATGTAAAAATTGCCAATATTTCGGCATATAGCCAAAAACAATATTTTTATTTCAGAATTACCTTCAAAAATAGCACTTAAATGGCATTTCAACAACACCTTTAATTGCACCTATATTAATCAAACATCACTTCAATACACAGTTCAATATTTTTCTGTTTCCTTTTAGCGAAATTATCACTATTTCTTAGAGCTTCTTTAGATAAACTTTAAAGAACGACCCCCGATGCGTCTGCCGCCTGCGAAACGGGTCCTGGTGAACGAGTAGCGACAGGCGCAAATCCGGACAGTCTTCCCTCCTCCCACCGAAGACTGCCCAAACCGAAGGAGAGGAGACTCAAATGACAACAACAATTTCTCCCACCGGTATTGAACGACGATTTGGTGATTCCGAAATTCTGGTGAGCCGGACAGACAAGGATGGTTACATCACCTACTGCAATGGCCTTTTCCGGGACATTACAGGCTACGGCAACAAGGCCCTTGTTGGTCAACCACACAATTGCATGCGCCATCCGGACATGCCTCGCTCCATCTTCATGAGACTGTGGGATGGCCTCGAGGCAAAAGAAGACGTTTTCGCCTATGTCCAGAATCTGACCACCAACGGTGATCACTACTGGACCTTTGCCCGCATTTCCCCTGCCCGCGATGACAAGGGGCAAGTGGTCGGCTACGAAGCATCGCGGCGAACGCCGAACCGGACCGTGGTCCGGGAGATCATCGAGCCGCTCTACAAGGATTTGTGTGACATCGAAGCCAAATTCGATGATGCGGACGAAGGGCTGAAAGCCAGCAATGATCACCTCAGCGCCCTGCTGAGGGACAAATCCACGTCCTACCGGCGGTTTGTGCTCTCCCTTTAACAAGATGCGGGATTGCACATAGCAAAGACATCCAACGGGTCGGCGGTCCTCCTGCCGGCCCTTTTTGTTGCCCCATGCCGTGCCCCGGCAGTTGGCCTTTGGCTCCGCATGATCAAAATCAAGCTCTTTGGCGTTTCCCGCATTGACTTCGCAAGCGCTTTGCTTATGGTTTGCGCCCAAGACAGATCATCCATCCCGGGCCGACTGTCCGGCAGGTGGGGCGATCTTCCGGCCGTTATCACCATCAACACGACTAGCTGAAAGCAAGAGACATGACTCAAGTTGATCTGACCGCGCTTCAAAGCACGATCGAAGAAGGCTTCGATGCTCGCGAAACCATCAATAGCAACACAACCGGCGACATCAGGGATGCGGTTGAGAAAGCTCTCACTCTTCTTGATAACGGTATTGTACGCGTCGCTGAAAAAGCAGCCGACGGAAACTGGGTCGTCAATCAGTGGCTGAAAAAGGCTGTGTTGCTGTCCTTCCGTCTCAATGCCATGGAAGTCATCAAGGGTGGCCCGGGCGACGCGACTTGGTGGGACAAGGTGCCCTCCAAATTTGACGGCTGGGGCGGGATTGATTTCGAGAATGCCGGCTTCCGCGCCGTACCAAACTGCATCGTGCGCCGCTCTGCCTTCATCGGCAAGGGCGTTGTGCTGATGCCGTCCTTTGTCAACCTCGGCGCCTATGTTGATGAAGGCACCATGATCGA